>JAFGIP010000114.1 GCA_016929525.1 Bacteroidales bacterium | reverse complement strand
GATTGGCCAACCATTTTAAATCAATTAACAATTATATTTGAAAATAGAATTTAAAGGGATGACACACTTAAATGAACACTCCCTTGATGAATTAAACTCACAGATTGGAAAGCTCAAAGGGCTTCATAACATTTTGATTACACCATTTCCAGTTCTCTCATTTTAGAAAGTAAATCAAAAGGTTCAAACCTGTCATATAATATTCCTTTCAGCATGAAATATTCTTTCACTGCTTCTTCAGCGATTACTTTCTTATAATGAGATTTGTGACTATAATTAAGATATTTTACAATCTTAAAAGCATCAAACCAATTAAAGAATCTTTTTCCAAATGATTCAAATGAGGCTGTATTTAAACTTATCTCATTTAATTTTTTATTGAATTCATTTTCAGTTAAAAACTCTTTAAGAGGCTCTGAGAATCCTGTTATTTCATTTTTTAATTCTGCTCCTTTCAAACGATAGAATTTTTCAGTTTTTTCAATAAATAACTTCAGGTCGGCAAATGACTGTGGTGAATATGTATAATACTTTCCATCTGGTTTTCCGATCATTCTGGCTATTTCCGGCCCGGTACCGAAAGGAACCCTGTTTGAAATTCTTGGCGAAGGATGAACACAGGTTGAGTTAATATCAACAAATTTTGCATTGGGAAATACCTTATTAAGAAAATAAAAATCTTCGCCGGCTTTACGCCTGTTCATTCCACCGTGTTTTATATATGCATCTGCAGTTACACCAAAACATGAACCAATAGTATATCTTGCATATGGAAAACCAATATAATGCAGCATTTGCTTATAATACCGTAAATGAAGCTCATACTGAATAATTGCATTGTAAACTTCCTGTGGATAATCTGTCCCGGAAACGGGGTGCTCAAATCTCAATATACAACCATCGGGTCCATCATTCTTATTCATAACGTCCTCAATCGCTTTAAAGTAGTTGATTTCAACAGAAGCATCAGCATCAAGCGAAAGAATAAGCCCTTGCGGTCTGTTAAGCATGTTAAACCTGTTTACGGACTCATCCATGCCTATTTTCCTTGCAAGTCCTGCTCCTGCATGTTTTTCAGGCATATCGGCAGCCAAGATTCCAAAAAACTTTAACTGAGGTGACGAGTTAACCTTGCTCCATTTCAATATTCTTTTAAAGATTTCCTCATTCTCTTTCTTCACTTGTTCATCTTCGGTTTCTGCATAGTTAACTATAATAATAACTTCAATATGTCCCTGTGGTAAATGTGCCTTTTTAACTGAATTTAAGGTATCAAGAATCTTATCTTCGGAATAGGCCGGAATTACTACCACAAAACGCAAGAGCCCCGATGGGGGCTCTTGAATCTGTTGTTCAATAAACAAATGTTTTTGAAGATATTTATCAGCAAAGCTCATAAATATGAGTTCTTATTCATTTTCTTTATCTCGGCGATATTTTTCATTCAGCCCGTTGATAACCATCTTAGTTATATTAAGATCTTCATGTGCATACAGAATGTTGCCACCAAATGTGGTTCCCAGAACAAATTGATAACTTTCTGTACTTTCAAGCGATTTTAAATATTCCATAATTGAATTCAATACTTTGCGCTGTGCCACCTGTTCCTCTTCTGCAAGTTGAAGCTGAAGGTTGTTTTGTAACTGATACAGTGCCTGTTCTTTTTGCATAAGCTGCTGCTGAATTTCTGCTGCTTCCGACCGTGTCACAAGCTGACGATCGATTTTATACTGGAAATCTTCCATTTCTTTTCTCAGAGACTTTTCCTTGCCGGCGAGTTGTGCTTCCGATGTCTTCAGCTTATCTTGTAAATCGGCCTGGATATCAAAATACATTTCATAACTGTTCAGAACAGTATCTATATTAATATAAACAATTCCTCCAGCTACTTCCGGCAAACTATCTTTAACAGTATGATCTCCAACTTCGGTTTCCTTGCCGGAACCTTTAAAAAATAAAATATAAAGCACTAAAACAGCTGCCAGTGTAACTGCATTAATTATTGTAGATAAATTTTTCATTGTTCGATTATTAATAAATATTTTTGCGAGTTACAAAAATAAGATTTTAGTAATACCACAAGGGAAAAAACCGAAAAATGTTATCAGGAGTAATAAGGGAGATTAAAATTCGGGGCAGGGTACTGTACCTTTCTTTTTACGCTCAGGAAGAAGGAATTTATAAGTCATGGCAACTTCGTGAGATCCATGAACACTTGACAACAGGTTTGAAATAGTAAAATCGTAACTGTAACCAATATTAAATTGTTGCGTTTTTATACCAACCAGAAAGACCATGGCATCTCCCCTTTGTGAATTTACCAGCGGAATTCCTCTGTACCATAATCCTAAAACAAGCGGGTAATTATACCAGTATACGCCCAGGTCAAGCTGCATAATTCCTTGTTGCTGCTTATACATAAAAGCAAATGTCATTGTTTCATCGCTGGGCTTAAGCAGTTTCCCTTTCCTTCGAAACTCATAACCACCAAATATGCTGAACTTAATAGGAATATTTGATTCAGATGCATATAACGAGATACTGGGAGTTAAAAGGTGGTCGATCGCTCCTCCAAACCACAGCTTTTTTGTATAAACCAGCGCTGATGTACCCACATCGATATCACGCGATCTCTGAGAAGAAGGATCCGGAGCCCCGGTATACCCATCACTTTCATGAATAATATCGTCAATAAATAATAAACCTTTACTAAGGCCATGTTCTACATAGTAAAATGCCAGACCGGGGCGTATATGCACTACATTATAAACTTTAAAGTTGTAAGAATATTGCAAACCAACATTTAATGAACCCAGGCCACTCGATCCGGCAACATCTTTATATGCTAGCAATCCTACACCGCTATTAAATGTAGAAAAATAATGATCGTATGATACGCTATATACCCTGAATGGTGACGTTGCCTCCCACCACTGATTCCTGTAAACCAATGCTATTCTGCTTCCTTCGACCGCACCGGCAAAAGATGGTGCTAAATATAAAGGATTGGAGTAAAACTGTGAGAACTGCGGATCCTGACAGTACACATACTCTAATGTGCTGATTAATAATATGTAAAAAATTATCTTACGCACAAATTCTCACGTTTTTACAATATATTACGGTAAAAGCCCGAGTTGGTTTTAATAACGAAAATAATTCTTTTAATAACCCGAGTTTTACCATGAATACACTATTTATGAACACAAAAAGTTCATTTAAGAAGATTAGGCAGATATGACCAGTTAATTTGTTAGGGAGTTCCACCTGTAACTGGCGCCACTATTAATGTTACATCACCACTTATTTCGAAAGGCTGACCATTGGTAAACCTACCCTTAGCCCTGTATAAATACACATCCTGTTTAGCAGGTTCACCGTTGATATAACCATTCCATCCATAATTCACATCGTTTGATTCAAATACCAACACACCCCACCTGTTGTATACTTCGAGGTTATATTTCTCAACACCCTGTGCATAAGGCCTGAAAATCCTCAAGTCGGTATCTTCAGGGTCAGAAACATATCCATCCCGCGCTCCTGCCGGATCAACAAAGAAACCTGTTGGAAACTGTACTGATGCTTCTCCAAGAACTCTTATAGGAATCGGACTTATTAAGGTATCAAGACAAGTCTGGTCGCTTTGCGCAACCAGTGCAACATAGTAAGTGCCGGTTTCAGAGTAATACCATGTTGGATTTTGTTCGTATGAATCCGGGATTCCTCCATCCAGATTATTTTCAAAATACCACTCATAATTCTCTCCAAACTGAGTGTGATTATAGAAGTTAATGACTTCATCAGGTCTGTTCTGACTTCTTACAAATACTACTGAATCATTGAAACTGAAATCAACTATTGGTTTTGGATAAACAGTGATCAATCGATAATCCCAATTTGTACCACCATCGCCTCTTACTATAAGTTTTGCGGTATATACACCGGGTTCTGTATAAGTGAATGAAGGTGTCTCTTCTGTCGAAGTCTCACCGGGAATACCGAAATCCCACTCATACTGGTCTTCATACACATAGTTTGTTATGGCAGAAAAATCAACAGTTAGTGGTTCACACCCGCTTACATCTTCTTCAAGTGCTATCTCCGGTACCGGTGCATAGATATATATTTCATTCCAAACTGTGTCCAAGCATTCTTCATTATCCTGATTATAAGCAATCATTCGCACTGGAATTCTGAAATTATCGTCAGGATCACCCCAGAATTCGAATCCATACACGTGATTGAAAATTAGTTCATCATCTTCGCCCCCTGTTCCATCACCAAAATCCCAGCTATATCGCCAGTTATCCTGGAACAGGGTTTCATTTTGGAAGGTTACAGTTGTTGCATCATTTTCCGTATCATAATCGTGTATGATCTCTTCAGGTATAAATTCTGCGGATGGAGTCGGGTATACCGTTATTGTAACCGTTGTATCGTCGGTACAATTGTACACCGAGAATCCCCTGAAAGTAACATCGAAAGTCTCATTACCGGGTGAATTATTTACGAACCTGTAACTGGGATCTTTAAGAGTACTGAATCCCTGTTCATCAATATACCAGATCATACTGTTTACATTGATTGTATCTCCAATAAAATCGATATACAAAGGACTACACCCCTCTGTGCCGGGCAGTATCTCCATACTAACCTGCACATTCGGATAAACACTAAGTGTTCTGACCAGAAAGTCGGTACATCCTCTTTCCGACGTAACTGTAAGGGTAATATCCACAGATAAAATTTCAGATGTTTCGTTTCCGAAAATATAAGAAGGTTCTTCTTCAAAACTTTCATCTATGCCACCAAAATCCCAGTGATAATCGAGATTGTTACCTGTCGAAGAATTTCGCATCTGGGCTTCGAATGGCGGACAGTCAACTGTTTCGTCAAATTCAAAATCGGCATCCGGTTTTGCCCAGACAGTAATGTTTATACTCGTATCATCATAACAGTTATATGTTGAACGAGCCAGTAAATTTACGGTGAATGTTTCATCGTTCACCTGATCAAAATTATTGAAGACATGTTGAGGATTTGTCTGATTTGAATTTGAGCCGTCACCAAAATCCCAAAAGTAATTAACAGCATTGTCGGTGAGATTGGTAAAGACCGTAGTATCCGGGTAACAGAACTCATTTGCATCCAACTCAAAACTGGCTGTTACTTCCGGATAGACATTGATAGTTTGTATCCATGTTGAATCGCAAACCCCGCTGCTGCCAATCTCTCCGTTGGTTACCGTAAGTGAGATATAATTTGTTTGCGGACTGGCGGTTATGTTTGCAAATGAATACTCAAACACTTCGTCAGTGCGATTATCTGTTGCTTCTCCGTTAAAGTCCCACTCATATTCAGTTATTCCACCCCTGCTGTTTGAACGGTCTATTACGATGGTGTCACGGGAACATATACCTGCCCTGTCAATGGTGAATTTGGCATCAACAAGAGAATAAACTGTAAAAGATTCATCTATTGTATCACGACAACCATAATTCGATACTCCCGATAATTGAAGGTTATGTATTTGAGTTGTTGATCCGTAATTTGGAACTACTAATGTAGGTGGATTTTGAATCGATGAATAAAATAAACCATCGAGCACCCATCTGAATGTTGTTCCACTTGTGATGTTCGTGTTATTTGTAATTTCTGCAATAAGGGGTTGACAGTCTGCAACATTACTCAGATCAAAATCAACATCGAGTTCCGGAAATACAACTACCTGCACTGAATGTGTATCGGCACATGCCCTGTGAGGTGCATCGTTAACTCCGTATGCAACCAATCTGACCAGAATTGTATCTTCTGTAAGGCTTGTATTTGAAAATGGCGGTAATACCGGTTCAAAGTCATTTTGGGTAGGAATTGCGGTTCCTAGAAAATCCCATTCATATACCTGAGCACCTACCGACGATAAATTTTCAAATCGCATTGTAAAAGGTGAACATGTATCCGTTACAGGCATAGAGAATTCAGCATCTATTGAAGCAAACACGGTCACTGAATCGTAATCTTCATCATCGCAACCGTATGGATTGGAAACAGTTAAAGTAACATAATATGTTGTATCTGTTTGACTATAGTTCGTATAGGTCTTTGGGAAATCGGGTGCCGGATTCACACCGGAAGTACTATTCCCAAAATCCCATAAGAAAGATAGAAGCCCACCCGTTGATCTGTTATGGAACATTACAGATCGGGGAGAACATCCGACTGAATCACTTATGTTAAAATCTGCAACAACCTCGGGGAAAATATCTATTTCACGCGATGAAGTATCGCTGCAGCCGTAATCATTAAGAGTTACCAAACTAACTGTATAGGTAGTGTCAGTATTTATATTCAGGTTTTGGAAAGAATGAATAAACGATGCCGCATCTTCATATGTTACAGGAGTACCATCGCCAAAATCCCATTTATTGGTATCAGCCTGTACGCTAAGGTTCGATATTGTAGCCAGGAGAGGTGAACAATTATTCTCATATTCAATACCGAAATTCGCCCTGACAAACGGGTGTACAACAATATTTGTATCAAAGCTGCTTTCGCAGAAATAGGCTGAAGTCGCAGAAAGCGTAACATTATATGTTGAATCTACATCCGATCGGTTAAAGAATATATGTGAATAAGGATCTCCTGTCGTATCCGAATAATTCGTTCCGTCATCGAAATTCCATTCATAATAAAGCTGATAGCCAAATGAATTATTAGTGAAATCTATCCGTGTTGAATCACATACCGTATCGGCGCTAACACCGAATTCTGCCTGAACTTCGGGATACACCACAATATACCTCGTCTGAAATGTATCGACACAATTCATGCGGTTGATCCCCCATAAAGTTACTGCAAGGGTATCAGGACCTGCGAGACTTGTATCCTGGTGATATAAGGGTACTAAATCCTTTGTTGTAGTACTGTAGATGCTATCATCATACACATAATCAATATGCCAGTAAAATGTATCCACTCCAACAGAACTTACCGGGTTCATGTCAATGGAAAGCGGAGAGCAACTGGCACTCTGATCCAGAGTCATTCTGGCCCTTACCCTGGGATGTACAACTATCGTATCCGTAATTGAATCGCGACAACCATAAGGCGATTCGACCATTAATTGCGGATAATAAACTGTATCAATAAGACTGTAATTATCATAAACATTAACAGGATCCCTTTCGGAAGATTGCGTATTATCGTCAAAATCCCAGTAATAACTTGTACTGTCGTAATTGCCTGTAGTCAGATTTGTAAAATTCACTGTTAAGGGATGGCAGCCGACAGAATCGTCAACCTCAAAGCCAGCCGTAATCCTGGGCTTGACTTTCACTGTTTTTGTTCTGACACTTTTACAGCTGTAAAACTCGTCGGCATAACTATATAAACTTATTGTATGTGTTTGAATGGTATCGGTATTATTCTCCGGAAATTCCCAGATGAACGGATCGGGCATGGTATCCTGGTTTATAGTTACCGGAGGATTCCCAATCAGCCAAACTGATATAGAATCATGACCAACTGTTGTATTATCAATTGTAGTAGAAAACGGTGAACAACCAGTTACTCCGCCTAATATAAAATCGGATGTTGGCCCAATCCTAACAAGAGTTATAATATCAATAGTTTCTTCAGTAAAACATTCACCATAAACAGTTACTCTAAAATAATAGTCTCCCGGACCGGGAGGATAAAAATACGGATCTGCGGCAGCAGTATCTGAAATCATTGCTGATAGCGGAATTGTGTCTATATCAGGGAAAGTCATTTCCCAGGAATAAGCTCTTCCTCCGCTTGCTACCAGTTTAATAGGATCAAGATTACAGTACACATCCTGTTGAATAAGGTATGCACCTCCAATACCCGCAGAAGCGCCACTTTCGGCATAGTCTGAAAAATATCCGTATTTACATCCAGAAGCACCTCCTCCGTTTATCACCCCAAGATGAAAACGTGATATTGAATTACTTACCTGAGCTTCTTCTCCCGGAGGTATATTACCTGTAAAGAAAGCATGAACAACAGGATCATCCCTTAATACAGCAAATGCCGAATCGATACCTGTAAATTCAAAATAATTAGAAGGAATATTATAAACTGAACCATTTACCTTTAATGTAAAGTTGTGTATGCTCTGATTTCTAAACGGGCTGAGTGCGGCTGTATCATTTCTAACCATTATGTTAACATAAAATGCATCACCGGTATTTGGAGTTCTTGTGAATGTTACATCGTGAGAACCTGTACATCCGTCGATGGTAGGTAGCAAAGCTCCGCCCAGTTCACAACCAAAACCTGTTGTATGCATTAAGTACACCGGTTGTGATGCATAAAATCGTGTAGCCCTGTTAGTTATAGTAGTGGTATACATTTCCCCTGCATTGATTGTCGCTACCGGAGCACCGCCATCTATGCTTATCTGAGTTCCATTTACCGTTCCTGTGATAAAAACTCTTTCTTCGCTGCTCAGGAATCCTTTCATTACTATATATTCCTGTCCGATCAGGTCAACAGGAACAATCTGATCTCCAAGAATATCTTTACATCCGTCAGGTTCTTTCCATACCGAGTCATCATAAGTTGTAATGGCAATCGGATTATCTGAAGTCACTCGAACACCATTAATATGACGATTGGCATTAACCGATGCAGCCCTGAATGCAAAAGTTTCACCCCTGTTTAGTACAACAGTTCTGATTGCAGGTGAAGCAGGGAAATAAAGCCATCCGTCATTCTGGTAAACGGTCACTGTAGTATTATCTTCAGTAGCAACAACTACGAACCCGCTCCAGGCAGTTCCGCTGTAATCGCCATTCCGCCAACGATTTTGTGTCGATACATAAAAATTCGTACCTAAAGCATTCCCGCCTTTTAGTGGGAAAATGTCCCTGTTAAATGTATTATCGAGTTCATAATAGGCAGTTATTTCACCAGGATCCGACTCAATTAAAAATCCTTTATTCTGCATACCATTGTCCAAATCATTGCTAGGGTATGTTTCTATCTGTGCAATGCTTAAATTACCTGTTATCGGATTGTTATCGAGCCTTAATGTGCTATGTTCCATTTCAGTTAAGTCGAGCTCAATCGGTGTAAATCCGGGATCAGCAGGCCGGCTTACAGTAACATGCGTAGCATGGATAGCTGTTATGTGAAGGTTAATTGGTGTACCATTCTGAGGTGCATCACCATGAACAGATGATACATCGGGAGCTCCAAACCAAAATACATTATCAGTTTGGGCTATTGCATTCCCGGTTAATAATAAAACCAGGATTAAAAGTCTGATATAACGCATAATAATTTGCATAACTTGAAAGCTGGTGTTAGTATTTGTATTGTTTTATACGAATTAAATTGTGAAAAGGTTTATAAATCAGGTGCATATAATTACTAATGTAAATTAAATCGATTTAAATTAGTATAGAAAAAAAGAAAACTTTTACACCAATCGTAACGTAATAATATTAAATGAAAATTACTGAAAATTTAGGCATAATGAAAACAAATGCGTTAACAAAGCTTTCTCAAGTAATTTTATTCTTACTTATAAGTTTTACAGTTAAGGCTCAGACAGACACTTTGTATTATATAAATTCCAGCTTTGAGACTACTGAAGATCAGTCAAAATGGAATAGTTATCCTTCGGATCCAAATATAAAATGGACTTATGGCGAGGGTGGTAATAATTATCCGTTAACCGCGAAGAGCGGAACAAAAAATGCCATTTTTTATTGGAATTCTCCAACCGTAAAACCATACAGGTTGCTTTCATCAAATACAATAGACCTTTCAACAGCAGAAAAACCTGAGTTGACTTTCTGGCATGCACAGGCAGCAAGTGTTTTTGGACAAGATGAGTTATATATCCTGTTCGGTTTGGGTAACGATCTGGAATCGACAGACTGGGATACAATTGCATCTTATACAAATAGAATAGACGACTGGACATCTAAGATTTTCAACGTTGACGAGGTTGATGAAAAATACCTTGCCGAGAATTTTAGGATAGGATTTCTTGGGCACGCAAATGGCGGTCAGGGAGTTTGTGTAGATAGTGTAGTCCTGAAAGAAACAGCCATAATCGACAAATTTGTTAAAAACATTGCCTTCACCAGTGTAAACCATTCAATTATAACATCTAAAATGAAGGAGATTCCAATAATTCGAGTTTATATCGAAGTAATGGGAAACAATGCTGAGTTGACCTTGAATAATATGGAATTTAATTTGGGATCAGGTGAGGAATCTTACTTTAAAAGTAACGGATTCAGATTATTTCATACAACCAACCAGGTATTTAGAAGTGAAAAGAACTTTCAGTCTACCCAAGTTGGTTCAGAAGCTTCAATTTCTGACGGGAAAGTAACTTTTACCAGCATTAATAAAGTACTTGAGTTAGGCGATAATTATATTTGGTTAACAGCTGATTTTAGTGAAATAATAGAACATAATAGTGCATTCTCCTTTGGAGTAGGTGCAAATTCAATTCAGATCAGCGATACATTGCTGCCTGTTACAGCAAGCCCGAATATAATAAACACAACCATTAAAGAAGGAATATATTATACCAATTTTTCTTCAACCCTTGGCTGGACACTTGAAGAGGATTTTGAGATAGATGAGCCACTTGGTCTGAAAACGGTCACATCAGCAGATCCATCCTACGCATATTCAGGTGACAGCGTGCTGGGAACAGACCTCACAACTGATGGAATGTACATTGATGGCATCAATGAAAGTACTGCTTATCATGCCATCTCTCCCGAGTTCGATCTCACATATTACGATGCTGTTAAAATTTATATGAGAAAATGGATAGACTTTGAACCTACAGACAGAGCATCAATGTCGGTTTCAACAGACGATGGAAATACATGGAAAAATATCTGGCACAGCCATATTGATAATCCGGCACCATCATCGGAGTGGGAGGAACTATTATTCTCAATCAGAACCGATACAACAATCTCTCGTCACGATAGTGTGCGTTTCAGGTTTTCAGTATTAGATACTGATGCTCCTTTTATTGATCCGATGGCAGGTTTTAATATCGATAATTTCACTGTTTCGGGAAATCATCTGGAAACAGATGTTGGAATTACGGCCATTTATTCACCCTATAATGATTGCATCGGTTCAGGTAATGACACAGTCAAAGTGACCATTCGTAACTATGCCGAATCTGCTTCACCGGCAACAATACCGGTATATTTTGGTCTGTGGGGAACAGATAGTATCCTGGTACACGATACAATTCATACATCAATCGCAAAAGATGATAGCATCACATTTACTTTCTCAACACTGGCAAACTTCCCGCATGGCGATTATTATGACGAATTCATTGTCGGAGTTAATATGGAGGGAGATGAAGATGCCACAAATGATGAACTGAATAAACCTCTATTCATTCAGGATTCATATATTCCTCCGATAACACTTGATTTCGATTATAAAGGTGATTTATGGATACCTTCTGCAGGTTCACAATGGGATTATCAGATTCCCGACGGTAGTATTCCTCCGCTTCCCGACGGAACCAAGTCGTGGATCCTGTCTCCGTACGGACCATATCCAAATAACAATTTATACTACCTGACAAGTAATTGTTACGATATGACATTTGAGGACCGTCATATTATTGGACTGGACTATTGGCTCGATTCAGAGCCCGATGATGATGGTTTTGCACTGGAGTATAGTGTTAATGACGGAGAAACCTGGGAGCTGATCGATTCAACTTCTTACAATTCATACTGGAACTGGTATAACAGCGAAGTTATATCACTTGGCCACATTGGATGGTCAGGAATCTCGGGCGGATGGCAATCAGCAAAAGAACTATTGCCGGCTTCACTTGCAGCCGAACCAAAAGTTAAATTCAGGATAGTCTGGGATTCTGATGAATCGGTAAACGCACGCGGACTTGCAATTGATAACTTCACAATATATCCCGCACCACCGGATGTAGGCGTTTCTGCCATTACAATACCACTGGATACATGCCAGTTTATTCTGCCCGATACGGTTGAAGTTTATGTTAAAAATTTCGGATACAATAGTTTAAAAGAGAATGATACCATAATCATAGGTGTAGATTTTGAAGAAGAAGATCCTGAATTCTATACATTCCTGCTTGAAAATGATCTGGCAGCTGGCGATAGCATCATGTTCGCATTGCCCAAAACATTGGATGTTGATGATTATGGCTTTTATGATATCTCTGCTTACACCCTCATTGAGGACGATCCCTGGTTTTATAGCGGAATGGTGAGTAACGATACGCTATCAAAAACATTCGAGATCTGGCAAAATCCAATCACCAATATGTTGGATACCATATCATCACGCAGACCGGATACTGTTGCAATAGAACCCTATTTTGATCCTTCTTATTCTTACTTGTGGGGAGATTCCTCAACAGACCCGGTATACGACGTTAATGAACCGGGAACATATTATCTTACTGTAACAGAATCAGGACATGGTTGCCAGACCCATGATTCCATATTTATTGAGCTATTATTCAATGATGTTGGAATCGACAGTATCATATGGCCTCAGTCCAGCTGTGAGTTAAGCAGCGCAGAAAACATCCAGGTACAGATTCGTAATACTGGTACGGACAGCCTTATCATAGGTGATAAAATATTCGTATATTATAATTTTAACGAAGAAGGTGTTGTCAAAGACTCTATTGAACTGGATGAAGCATTCTATTCAGGGACATACCAATGGTTCACTTTTGAAGACTATACCGTTGATATGGAATCTATAGGTGATTACGACATTAAAGCATATGTTGATTTTGGAGGTGATACTATCCCTGAAAATGATACTATAATCAGAACCATCACTGTTTTTGGATATCCTGCACTTGAGCTGGGTAATGATACAATAATTCAGGCATTATCCTACACGCTTAATGTAGATCCGACTTTTGATATATATCTGTGGATGGATGGTGATACAAGTGTTAACCGTGTTATTGATTCATCAGGATATTACTGGCTTGATATACTGGATATAAACGGTTGTCCGGCAAGCGATTCCATTGATATCTGGTTTAAAATAAGAGATGTACGGCCACAGTCGTTGCTAACTCCGCTTTCTGCCTGTGAAAGAGAAAGTACAGACCAGGTATCAGTAAGGATTAACAACTACGGTACTGATACAGTTTTGGTATCTGATAACATCACAGTATCCTATAAGATGGATGATGATACCAGGGTAGAAGATATCATCAATGTAAGGTTATTACCGGGAGAATCATACGATCATGAATTCACACCCGTGGTTGACCTTATTGAATTTGGTGAATATGATTTCAACTTAACAGCTACTACAGCCGGTGATCTTCGATCTGATAATGATACTTTAGATTTAATAGTCTACACCAATGAAAACCCGGTTGTTGATCTTGGCGTAGATGAAGAAGAGGTATATAAGGTAACCGAGTTGTTATTAGATGCGGGTTATGGAGAGCACTATACTTATCTGTGGCAGGATGGTTCAACGAATCAGACATATACCGTAACCAATATCACAACTGTTGCTGTGCTTGTAACAGATACCATAACAGGCTGTTATGGAGGTGATACAGCATCAGTCTATCTGGATATTTTAGACTACCTGGTTTATGATATCAGTATTGAACCGCATGCCTGTGTAGGAATATATGATGATATTACCGTTGACATACTGAATAATGGTAACCTACCGCGTGGTGGTGCTGATCTGGTACTGGATTTCTATTCCGATTCGGAATTCTTATTCACAGAGAGCTTCAACTATAGTGGTTCCTGGGCTCCAAGTGCAATAAAAACTTACTCAGTGCAGAACAGTATTGATCTTAACGAATATATAACTACAGAATTAGGCGTTGCAGTGACACACACAGAGGATCTTAGGAGGGAGAATGATACTTTAAGTCAGGTTACAGAAGTTGTACCTTATCCGGATATTGATCTGGGTGGCCCGAATCTGGAAGTAACACTGCCTTATATACTCGATCCGGGATCGGGATATGCAGAATATCTCTGGAATGATGAATCGACAGAACCTGCATTGACTGTGACACAGCCCGGGACTTACAGTGTTACAGTTACAAGCGAATATGGCTGTGCTTCTATTGAAACAGTGATTGTAAACGGAGGTAATGCCATTGAGGGTTTCTTTGAGGATAATCTGAATCTGATTATATTCCCTAATCCTGCCGATGAAGTTGTTAATATTGAGGCGGAAATGAATATACCAGGGGAATATATCCTCGAAATATACAATAGCCAGAACAGCTTGTTTATTTTAAAAGAAATTCTGACAACTGAATTAAGAGAAGAAATTTATATCGGTGATCTGTCTCCCGGTATGTACTTTATCAGGATAAGAAATGAAGAGATTTTACACATCGGTAAATTAATAATAGAATAATTCCACAAATATCCATTCTTTAAAAACCGGGACTTCATTCCCGGTTTTTTATTACCATATCTCAGTCATGATAATTATCCTGTTTTACACAAAGCAAATTGTGTAATTTTCTTATTTACAGGTCATTAAACATGATAAAAGTCATATCACAGAATAATTAAGATGATTAATAGATTGATTGCCAATATCATTCCTTTACTTCCGGAGCAATTTGTCTGGATCTTTTCAAAAAAATATATAGCCGGCAATACATTTGACGATGCAGCAAAAATTGCATCAGAATTTAATAAAGTAGGTATCTACACCACTATAGATATCCTTGGTGAACTCTTGAACAATAAAGAACAGGCACTGGAATATCAACAGGCTTATTTTGAAGCTATATCTTCATCATCAAAAATAGGGTTACAAACAACCTTCTCTCTTAAACCATCCATGTTTGGACTGCTTCAGGATTTTGATTTTTGCTATTCCACTATTCACAGTATTATTCAAAAGGCGGCAGAATATAATTTCTTTGTACGTATTGATATGGAAGATTCAGGTTGCACTGATCGAGAACTTGAACTTTTTACAAAGCTTTATAAAGAATTCCCCGGAAATGTAGGTATTGTTATCCAAAGTTATCTTAAGCGATCGATTGAAGATGTGAGTAATCTGATAAAAATATCTCAGTCGGATTTTCCTGTTAACGTCAGGTTATGTAAAGGGATATATATTGAAAGTGCACGAATAGCTTATCGAAAAAGGAAAGAGATTAATACCAGCTTTATTAATATTCTGGAAATGATATTAAAAAATAAATTGTTCGCAGCAATTGCCACACATGATAAAATTCTTGTATCTGATGCAATTAGACTGCTTGAAAAATATAACTTCCCGAAAGGTTCATACGAATTTCAGATGTTATACGGAGTAGCCCATAAACTGAGAGACCAGCTGGTCGGTTCCGGGCGTCCAATGCGTATATATGTACCTTATGGAGAAAAATGGTTTAATTATTCTACCCGCAGGTTACAGGAAAATCCAAGAATGGTAAGAGAGATTATTAAAGCTTTGCTAATTAATAATTAAAATTAAAGTGAAATTGAAATTCTGTAACCGGGATCAACATACTCAGATAATAAGTTATATGTAATATCCAGTATGGCATGCCTTGGAACACCATTACCATTAAGGGTATTTCTTAATTTAAACAATACATTATCGCTTTCAATCCTTTCAACCTTAATTTCAATACCTGACTGTCTCAATAAGTCATCAATCTTTATTTGCAGTTCATTTCGTTTTTCTGCCTTAACAAAACCGTTTAAGGATAAATTGTTTTTAGAAGTTTCCATAATACAAAAAGTTTACCGGTTAAAAGTTTACTTTTTGCATCAAGAAATTGATCTGGGATTTCTGTGAATATTGCATTCGAACATTTTTGACCAGAAGGCCCACATCGCTTTACCACCGTAGTGTTCTACTCGGTTGGTATCCCGTCCCGATAGCTATCGGTATACGCCGGGATTCTTGATGCACTGTAAAATTAAGCCGGAATTACTATTTGCGCAATACGAAATTTATGATTATTATCAGGGAGACAAGCTTTTATGGTTTTCTTAGCTTCTTTAACAGGTAATCCTTAAACTGTACTTCTGCCACATAGATCTTAACGACTTTTGAATCGGGGAGTATTTCTTTGAATTTTTCATTATAAGCTGTAAGTAGTTCGGTCTCCTGTACTTCAAAATCGATGTATTTATTTAATGTTTCAGAAATTTCCTTATCGGACATGTAATTGGCATTTTGAAGGTAATATTGCATAAGAGCCCTTTTTTCACTATTGATCTTATTCTTCCTGTTCTGGTAATCGTTATAAACCGGCCAGAAGGTTTCACGTTCCGATTTTGTCAGTTCAAGCTTTTTATTAAAGAAAGCTATCTTTTCTTCACGCACCCTTCTGTGAGCATCATTGCCAGGTTGTCCGGCAACTATTAGCGACCATAAGGTAAATAACAATATCGTGACTAAGTGCTTCATTTTATTATTTTTAAAGTTCTTTAATTATCTGTTCAATTGCAATATCCTCATCAACCAGATACTGAATAATTTCGTCTTTATAGTCAGCATCTGCCGTTTCACTGCCAATTAAATCATATTCCTGGTCATCGCTGGTATATAGGTTCATCCCCTCGTCGAGATCATAAAATTCCAATTCCAGTACAGAAGCAATTTGTTCCTTTGTTAAGTTATCATTATTGTTTCTAACAAATAATTTAAATGAAATAATTCCAATAATTAGTACGGCAGCAGCCGATACCGCTACTTTCAATACCGATGTATGAAGTCTGATTATCCCTGGTTGATAATCCTTTTTTCCCCTCATTATTCTTGACATCATCTTGTCGGGAAATTGTTCAAAATATCCGTCAGGAACGCTGAAAGGATTATCCTTATCGGTACCGTATCTGTTTTTTATATCGCTCATTGTGCTTGTTTCTGCAGTTGTTTTGATATCTAAAAATATAAAAGGTTTAATCGGACTTAATATAATACTCTATTTTTTTTACTGCATGATGATATGAAGCTTTTAGTGAACCTACTGATGTATTCAGTATTTCTGCTATTTCTTCATATTTCAGTTCATCAAAATATTTCAGATTAAATACCAGCCGCTGTCTTTCCGGGAGCTCAAGAATTGCCTTTTGCAGTTTCATCTGTGCTTCGTTCCCATTGAAATATACGTCGTCTTCCAGTGTTTCTGCAAGTTGTTTTTGCATATCAACTATTGGTAAATAGTATTTTCGTTTCTTTCTTTTCAAAAAAGCAAGGGTTTCATTTGTGGCAATTCTGTATAGCCACGTGAAAAGTGATGAATCTTCCCTGAATTTATAGAGCGCATTCCAGGCTTTTAAGAACGTATCCTGTAAAATATCGTTGGTATCCTCATGTACAATCACCATTTTCCTGATATGCCAATATAATCTGTCCTGGTACTTTTTTATAATCAGGTTAAAAGCATACTCCCTTTTCCCTGAATCGTGAAAAAGTCTTATCAGATCTGAATCGGAATACTTTCCTTTTTTCAATGCCATTACGCGTTTCTGACTGAAATCTGTTTATCCCCTTTGATGTCTTTATCAGTAAATGGTTTAAAGGAAGATAATAAATATGTCTTTGAATACTAATTTCAGCTAAGCATTACAATTGTAATACTTAACCTGTATAATACTAAATTAAAGCTTCTGTAAATTTTTACTTTTAAAAGTTAGAATAATAGTAAATTCAAATCGGTTTTTTAAGTTCATCCAGGCTCCCTGTTTGATCCAGATGATCTGTGTTGCCCCACTGTTCAAGCATCCATTTGTTATCCTCGTATGAAAACATATTTATGGCAGCATTATATATTGAAAACCCACGTCTTGCAGAAAGAGGATAGTTGAACATCATACGCATAATACAATCCAGCACCCCTCCATGCGCAACTACTAATATGTTTTGTCCTTTATATTTCCTGACAATAACGTTCATTTCATCCGTAACTCTTTTATAAAAAGTTACGAGACTTTCACCTCCCGGGATCTCATATTTTTCCTTTCTATGCATATAACCATTGTATACTTCGGTAAACTTATCTTTGATTTCATCACGGGTCAGCCCTTCCATTACTCCAAAGTTTCTCTCTCTTAAATTTTCATTTTTGATTAGTTTCAGGTTATGATATCGGTTTATTACTTTCGATGTATCAAGAGCACGTCCCAGATCACTGGTAATAAAACAATCAAATTTTTCATCCTTAATTGCAGCTGCCACCTTTTCCGCCTGTTCCCAGCCTTTTTTTGTAAGAGGACTGTCCTGTTTTCCCTGTAAACGCATTGTCTGGTTCCATTCGGTTTCACCATGTCTTATTACTGTAATTCTTGTTATTTCAGACATATAATTTATTTGGGCGCAAAAATAGGGTTATTCTTTGAAAAGTTGAATGCAATATTGAAGACACTTAGATTGATGGTGCATGGATGTAATGTTATATGAATGGGATTGTTTAATTGTTGCAATGGATAAAGGATGTTTATTTTCCAATCATTTTGCCGCACTGAATGGCTTAAATAATAATTTATGAAAGTCAGTCTTGCCAGAGCAATAGTAAACCATTAAACCCGTTAAATCTTGCCAATCTCAATAATTGCATAGCATTAATTCTATTGATAAATTACACATTAAATAATAAACGTCCTATGCTGATTTCCCGCCAAAGAGAATCTCCTCCTGACCCTCAACCTCCTCTGTTCTCCGGATTTTATAGTTCGCATAACCGATTCCGATAGCCACTAACGGATTTATCAGGTTAAAAAAGCAATAAGGCAGGTATGTCCAGGTTGATACTCCAAGCACTTTCGACTGAGTTGCTCCGCATGTATTCCATGGAACCAATACCGAAGTAATTGTACCTCCGTCTTCAAGTGTTCTGCTTAAAACTTCCGGTTTAAGACCCCTGTCCCTGTATGTTTTGGCATACATACGTCCGGGAACCACAATAGAAATATACTGATCTGAGGCTGTCACATTAAAAAATATCGATGTGAAAATTGTAGACATAATCAAAGATCCCGTTGACTTCACTCGATTCATTATCGACCTTGTGATACAAGACAGAAAACCCGCTGCTTCCATAGTTCCTCCAAAAACCATTGCCGATAAAATAAGCCAGACTGTATTAAGCATGCCCCCCATCCCTGTTGTATTAAAAAGCTCACTCACTATTTCATTTTCTGAAGCAATATTAACTGTACCAAACATTGAATGCATAAATGCTTTATATCCCTGTATAAGATAAATGGCGTCAATTCCGGATATAGATCGCACTACTGCGGGTTGAAAAATAACTGCAAATAATCCACCAAGAAGTGTACCTGACATAAGTGCCGGTAAAGGTGGTACCTTTTTAATAATGATAATAATTAATATAACAGGAATAATCAATAAAACCGGTGAGATATAAAATCGATTTTCAATTGCAGATAAAACATCATCAATACTGCTTTGCGTCTGATCAAAATCGTAAATAAACCCGGCTACAAAGAACATCAGTGTTGCAATTAATATTGAAGGTCCGGTTGTAATTACCATATACCGTATATGGGTAAACAGATCCGTACCGGCTACTGCCGGTGCCAGATTTGTTGTATCGGATAACGGCGACATTTTATCGCCGAAATAAGATCCCGAAATTATTGCCCCGGCAACAATACCTTCATGAATACCAAGCGTTTTACCTATTCCTAAAAGCGCTACACCAATTGTAGCAATTGTAGACCATGATGAACCCGTGGCAAGCGAAACAACACCGCTAACAATTACAGCTGTAAATAAAAATATTTTAGGATTACTTATTTTCAGCCCGTAATAGATCAATGCTGGTACAACACCGCTTAAAAGCCATGTACCGGCGAGTGAGCCAATTAATAGTAATATTAACATTGCCGGCATAGCCTTACCAATATTCTTAATAATTGAATCACTAACCGAATTCCATTTTACTTTATAACGAAAAGCAAGCAGAGCTGTCAAAGAACCTGTCAGAAGTAAAATAATCTGATTCGAACCTTCCAGAGTATCATCAAAAATAAGCACATTAGCTGTAAGAAATACCAGCAGAAAAAATACCGGTATAAATGAAATAATTAAAGTTGGTTTCTTTGAGTTACTCATTGAATAAGTGCTGTCTTGGCCAAAGAACGCACTTTTAAAACAAATTTCCTAACTTGTTTTTATGACTGTCTTATGAAATCGGGATTATATATACTTTTAACATTAATAAGTAAAAAAGTTAACTAATCTTAAATTAATTTTCTTATATGTTTGTGGTGTTATTAAAAGGTTATTTTTGTATCTTAATATTAGTATTTGGTACATCTAATTAAGATCCATGGTGCTCGATTATAATTTTTTCGAACCTGATGAACATCAGGAACCACAGAAAGGAAAAGTACTGGTAAGCGAACCTTTTTTGCTTGATAATTATTTTAAGCGTTCTATTGTATTAATAACAGAACATAACGAGGAGGGGACGATAGGTTTTGTACTTAACAAACCTGTTGATATTAATATCAATGATGTCATCGAAGATTTTCCAAAAATAGATGCCGAAGTTGCACTTGGGGGGCCAGTTAGTACAAATACCTTACATTATATTCATACACTGGGTGATATAATTCCGAATTCTGTTCCTGTATTAAAAAATATATGGTGGGGAGGTGAGTTTGCTATTGTTGAAAGATTAATATCATCAGGAAATCTTGACCGTGCTCAGATCCGGTTTTTCCTGGGATATTCAGGCTGGTCACCAAACCAGCTTGAAAATGAACTTTCGGAAAACGCATGGGTAGTTAGTGATATTACTCCTGAAGAAATTATGACTCCGATGAATAAACATTTCTGGATAAAAACACTGCGAAGGATGGGTAAAAAGTATGAAATGTGGTCAAATTTTCCTGAGAATCCCGAAATGAATTAGTTATTTCTGCTTTATAATAATCCAAATGCAATTTCATTCAACCTGGTAATTAGTTTCCTTGCTACAAAATTGAAATACCTTTTTTCGCGATAAGCACCTATCCATTTTATTCCCTGAATGGCATTGGTTATAAAAACCTCATCTGCATCAAGCAGATTTTTTTCTAAAATACCTCTTTCGGTTACCTCGTATTCCTGTTCACCCGCGATATTAAGAACAGTATTACGCATAGTGCCCGTTAAACATCCTTCGGTAAAAGGAGGCGTTATTATTTGTTTATCGAATACTAAAAAAACATTTGAACTAATTGTCTCGGTAATTCTTCCATACTGGTTGAGTATAAAACATTCGTCCAAACCGTTTTCTTTACGATAAATACCTGCGAGTACATATATCAATGCGTTATTTGTTTTCAAATTAGCAAGCTTGTTAACCGGTTTATGCACTTCATCGAATACATCAGCGACCAACCCTTTTTTATTGAGCACAAAATGTTCTTCTTCTAGCGCTGATGATTCCATTAACCATTCCATGTTATTCTTTTCGGGGGAATATAATCCGCCCGGGCTGCGATATACTGTTAATCGTATTCTTGCACCTTTAAATATCCTGTTTTTATTGAGCAGTTTTTCAATAATATTCGATATAAGTCCTGAATTAAAATCATCATCCGGCTTCATTTTTAATGCAGTTATTCCATTTGAAAGTCGTTCCCAATGCAACTGCAAGAATTGTGGTGTTGTTCCAAGACAGTGGATAGTTTCAAATAGTGCATCGCCATAACAAAATGCCCTGTTTCGGTGTGATAGTGAAAGATCGGAATCTGAAATAAACTTTCCGTTATGACATATATACTGAACAGACATAGGTTTAAAAAGATAATTTTAAATTCTGTTTTGCGTCTTCATGTTTAATTTAGAATACCCAGTTCAGATAAAAATCTGTTTATAAGGTTCAAATCGAGAAACAGCGGATAAACAAATCCGAAAACAGCACCCAGGAAGTGTGCATCATGATTTATATTATCACCACCTTTGCGTGACATGTACTGTGAGTAGACCAGATATATTATGCCGAGTATAATTCCAGGTATACCAATTATTCCGTAAAGGTATAATTTCTCCCATGGTTGAAAGAAAATACTGAAAAACACTATTGCAGAAACAGCACCCGACGCACCAACTGAATTGTAAAGGTAATTATCCTTAAACCGCACCAGACTAATTGTCGATGCAAAAATTATCGATAACAGATATAATATAATATAATCCAAAACCGGATAATTAATTATACCCTCATTCGCCAATTGATAAAATATTTTCTCTACATAACTTCCAATATAATAGAGAACAAACATATTAATTAACAGGTGCCACCAGTTTGCATGAACAAATCCATGTGTAAGCAACCTGTGAAACTCTTTCCGATGATAAATCTGGTATGCGTTAAACTGCAAGCGTGCAAAAACCGCCCTGTTATTAAACGCAATAAACGAAATAATAACTGTAATAATGATAATGAATAAAGTCATACAGGGAAGATTAAAAAAAAGCAAACTTAAACCATTTGAAATAAAATTACTTTTAACTTAATATCTTATAAACCAACTCTCTTAACAGATCATGCTCAGTGGCATATTCACTGCCAACACCTTTTGATTTCAGATCGTATTCACGCAAATAACCAATAATCTGAACAACTTTTGCCGGAGGATAAACTGCAGCTGCCTGTTTGTATTCAGGTAAAAAGTAAGTACTTATTTTAAGTATATCTGTAATATTCTGTTTTGTTTTATCTTTTAACAGACTAAACAGGAACACTTTATTAAAAAAGAAATACAGCGAGGTAATTGTCAGGATAATTGGATTATTTCTTGGATTGCTTCCAAAATAATCTACAATCCGAAAAGCTTTCAGTGCATCCTTCTTTATAAGTGCCTTCTGAAGTTCAATTGTATTATATTCTTTACTGATACCAATATTCTCTTCGATATGTTGTGTATTAATGGTTTTTTCGCCATCACCCAGACAAACAAGGAGTTTCTCAATCTCTTTTTCAATTTTTGAAAGATCGTTTCCTAAGAATTCCGTTAGCAACATCGAAGCAGGAGGTTGTATATCATATCCCTTTTCTTTCAGGTAGTTACCAATCCATTCAGATATCTGATTTTCATATAATTTTTTTGATTCAAAGAATATACATTCCTTTCCAAATTCCTTATATAACTTAGTGCGTTTATCAAGTTTCTTGTATTTATAATTTAAAACCAGAATTGTTGATTTCAACGGGTTTGAAACATAATAAACAAGTTTGTCAATATCGTTTACATACTGCGCTTCGCGTACAACAACCACCCTGAACTGTGACATCATCGGGAATTGTTTTGCGTTGTTTATAATGGTAGCCGCATCTGCATCTTTCCCGTATACTATAACCTGGTTAAAAGCTTTTTCGTTTTCAGTTAAAACATTAGCTGTAATATAATTGCTGATTTTATCTATAAAATATGGTTCTTCTCCGGTCAGGAAATATATCGGAGCATATTTTTTTTGTTTTATCCGGCTTATAATCTGTTGAAATTCCATTAATTCTCTACTTTCAATTTGTCATTAAATATCAGGATAATTAATTTTTAATGCCGGTTTTGAATAGCAGCTAAATATAATCCGAATAATTAATAAATATCTCAATATTTATTAATTATGAATAAATCAGTTAGGAAAGATTATTAAATTGTACACCAGAATTCTTTTAAAGATGCAGACGATAGCCAAACTTAATTTACCGGATTATGCGTTTAGAATAACAAAAAATGCAGATAATAAACTCGTTATTCTTGATATACTTAGAAAAAAGAACGTTCTTCTCACTCCGGAAGAATGGGTCAGACAAAATTTTTTAAAATTTCTTATTGAGGAAAAGAAATATCCACCGTCACTTATTTCGGTTGAATCGGGAGTTAAAATCAACAGACTCTGTCGTCGTTATGATGCAATGGTATATAACAGAAAAGGTAACCCGGTAGTTCTGATTGAATGTAAAGCCCCCGGTGTAAAAATTGGCCAGGAAACATTTGACCAGGTTTCAGCATATAACCTGTCGATAAAAGCGAAGTATATAATGGTCACCAATGGTTTGAAACATTATGCTGTTGTCCACAACCCAGAGCAAAAAAAATTTGAATTTATATCTGAAATACCAGTATTTGATTCATTGTAGCTAACGTTACTACCCTTTTCGCAAAAATCCTTTTTTGGTATTATCTTTTCCGGCGTAGCCATAGGCGTAACCATAACTATAACCGTACCTCGAACGGGGCAGATGAACATCGTTCAAAACAATACTGACCCTTTCTATTTTACGAACCCGAATATCTTCCATTACATTCTGAAGAACTTCTTCTGTAGTAAAATTAAACCTTACAACCATAAGCGTTATATCGGTGTAAGGATAAATTAGCAAAGCATCAGATACTATTCCTAGTGGTGGTGAGTCAACAATAATTATATCATATTTCGATTTCAGCCTTTTAAATAATGTTTTTGTAGTTTCGGAAGAAACAAGCTCAGACGGATTTGGGGGAACAGGGCCTGAAACTATTAAATCGAAATTCAATTTATCACCTTTGTATATGATCTCTTCAAAAGATGAGTTCTTACTTAAATAATTGCTTAATCCTTTCTCAATTTTAATATCCAGATTTTTAACTATTCGTGATTTCCTCAGGTCAAAATCAACCAGTACAGTTCTTTTTCCATAAAATGCATAAACCGAAGCCAAGTTTAGTGCGGTATAACTTTTCCCTTCACCCTGAACAGCCGAAGTAACAAGAATAATATTTGATTCCGATTCATTGATAACGAACTGAAGGTTTGTACGAAGTGTGCGATAAGATTCTGTAAGAACTGAATTTGGTTCATCAAGTACAGCAGGAAATGTGTTTGCCCGGGAGCCAACAACCTGTCCTACCAGCGGTAAACCGGTTATTCTTTGAATATCGTCTCTTTCTTTTATTTTATTGTTAATGCTTTCCCTGAAATATAAAAATGCCCCGGGAAAAAACAATCCAAGAAGCACTGCGACAATCATGTTCAGCTTAATATTCGGGGAAACAATTTTGGCTTCAGCTACTGAAGCGTAATCAAGAACTTCATTGGCAGGAATATTGGATGCCCTGAAAATTTCCATTTCCGATCTTCTTGTTAACAGATAAGTATAAAGTTCATCGTTTAGTTTAAATTTCCTTTCAATATTTAATAATTGTTGCTTGTCTTTAGGCAGACGGTTGAGTGTTTGTTCAGCTTGCAGTATCTGCGTATCAGTTTCCTCGATTGCAATCTCAGTAGCTTCAAGTATCGAACTGGAAGCTTCAATTAATTTCCTCCTGGTATCATCGATTTTAAGTTCAAGGGAGCTTAGATACGGATTATCTTTAATCGAGTTGAAAGACATTTCGGATCTCTCTCCATATAATTCAGCAAGTTCAATTATCAGACTATTAAGCACAGGATCGTTAATTTCCAGAGTGGTTGGTGTTATCAGGTCGCTAACATCCGATTTAGATTCAAGATTTTGCAACAGAAAATTGAAATATCTCTTCTTAACCAGCAATTTTGCTTTTTCGGCTTCCAGGTTTTCCAGTTTTGAATATACTTTTTCAGCCTGAAATCCAATGTCTATAACTTTTTTTGATGACTGAAAATCCTGCAGCTTTTCTCCTGATAATTTCAAGGAATCTACCAAATCTGTCAGCTGAGCGTCAATAAAATCAATTGTTGCTTCAGCAATTTTATTATCGCGTTCTAAACCTTTAATAAGATATTCATCGGTAAGCTTATTTATAAAATCCGAGGCCTTCTGAGGGTTTCTGTACCGAATTGATACTGTAAGTATAGACGATCCTCTTTCGTTGTCAATTCTGAAATTTTTAAAGTTGTTAACCAGTTCCTGCAAACCATAGAACTTAAAATAATAAACATTTTCAATATGTGGTTTTACAACGAACTGGAATCCAGGCAAAACCAAGAACCTGCAGTAAGAGTTACCTGTAATTTCTCCAAATTCGACTGTATCGATAAAATGAAATTCCGGTATTGTTTTTATTACCTGATTTTTACTGTAGTCATAAATTTGTACTTCTTCATCGTCTGCACTTATTTCGATTAGAGTATCGTTGATGAAATCCAGCTTAAAGAATATACCAACCGGTTGCACATGAGATGTATCTTTTTCAACCGTAAAGGGTGTACTTTTGTATAGTTCCTGTTTGTTGAACCGGCCTCCAACAAAGTAGCTCGTGAAAAAATCAAGCTGAAGGATGGTGCGTCGTGTTACGGACCGTGCACGAAGCACACCCATTTCATTCTCCAGCTGATAAGGATCGTTGTAAATAGCTGTCGAAAAGAGCTGTGCTTTATCCAGTGGATTATTATCGTTATTTACCAGTACATTGGAAGTTACCTCGTACTGAACAGTAGATAGTGATATAAATGCCATGGCCCCGGCCAGTGCCAAAATGATGCAAACAAGAAAAAACAACCAGTTTCTTAAAAATAAGGTCACCCATTTCTTTAAATCAATACCCTGCTCCTCAATTGTCAAAGGGTTTTCCTCTTGCATAACTGGTATTTTAGCTTTATTCTATGAACAGTGCAGCTCCCAATATACCTATCGAGAATAAATAGAATAATGTTTGATAGGGAAACTGCGAATATGCCCATGATTTAGTACTTCTGGGTTCGATATATATCACATCATTTGGCATCAGATAATAGTATGGTGATTCAAGTATCCTGTTATCTGTGAGATCTAACAGGTGAACCTCCGAACCATTTTGTGTTTGCCTCAACAACTTAACTTCCTTATAGTTACCATACTCGGTAATCCCTCCTGCAAGACCAATAGCCTGAAATACATTGATCTGGTCCTGTTCAATTGTAAAGTTGCCGGGAGCACTTACTTCACCCAGCACACCTACCTGGAAGTTAACCAGCTTGACATAAGCAGTTGCTTCCTTAAAATACTCATCGAGCTGTGTTTGGATAGCCTGCTGAACTTCCTGAACAGTAAGACCTTTCACATATAGCTTTTCAATAAATGAAAATGAAATATAACCAAACTCGTCAACAACATAAGTATTTAAATACTGGTACGTTGAATTCATTAAGTATGGAAAATCAGATTGAAAAAACTTACTTGTTTTTGGGTCGACACTATAGACCCTTACATACAAGTGATCACCTGTTTGAATTCTGTAAGTAGTAACCCTTGGATTTTCAAACGTAGTAGTCATCTCTTTTGTAGTCTTTTCCTGAATCAGTTTCACTTTTTTCTGAGAAACACAGGAAGACATTACCAGCGCAACTGGCAGTACCCATATTAACCATGACTTTAGCCGGGGAATGTAATTACTTTTCATATCTACAGTTTTAATAATTACTTCGTTTTATGTATTGCTTTGTATAATTTCACTTTTTTACCCTGTTGGTAACCAACAACAAAAGATTGCCCGCCGATATTATTCTTTATTAAAACAGCTTTATTGTAATCCGGTCCAACATATATCTGATACTTAAACCATCCTTCTTCAACAATTTCTCTACATGCTCCGTAAGTGTTACATAAACTTTCTATTCTCTGATCAGTATATCTCATCCTTGCAGCAGCAAGTTGCACATAAAAGTCGGTTTCATTTGTAATGGACTGCCTGCCTCTTCTCTTTACATCAGCTTCCATCACTCTTGTCATTTCTCTTGCTTCCACAAGATTAACGGTATTCCCTTTATCCATTGCCATTACCCATGCATCTCTGACACCTGAATTAAGTGCTACTCTGTTTGCGTCAGAGAATAACCTGAATCCTGTTATCCTGTATTTTATCCAGTTACCATCCGTTAAAACCTCTACCGTTTCATTCCCTTTAAATATAGCCTCGATCTGTGGCCTTGACAACGGTGCCCGGCTTGCAGCAATTTGTACAGAGAAGCGCACTCCTTCTGATTGTACTGAAGAAAATACATCCATTTCCTCACGAGTATTATAAGCTGGCTCAGTAGACACCTGAGTTCCTTCTGATTCAGATATAGTTGACTCATAAGCTATTTCTGAATATTCTGTGCCTGTGTATGCTGTTGTTTCAGTACCAACCATTGATGAGATAGTATCTTCGATCGCATATTGCTCCTGTGTGTACGCATAATCGGAAACATCACCGGTTTGGTATTCATATAAATAATCCCGTGCAACATCTACTGATACATCTGCAACACCTGTTACGCCATAGGTATTCACCATCACCGGATCGGGAATAGATGGATCGGAAACATAACTATCGTATTTATTTATCACATTTTGATCGAGTGCAAGATCTTCACTAACCTGTGTAACAGTTCCGGTTGTTGTGGGTTCCTGGTAGGTGTACGTACCTTCAATTGGTTCCGGATATTCAATCATACCGGATGAGACATCCTCGGTATAAGATGGTTGAACACCGCTGCCTCCCTGCAAAGCAAGAATCATATTTTCAATGGCAGCATTTTCCAGACCGGCAGCGTCGTTAAGTAGTGCAGCTTTTTCGTATACACTTTTAGTATATTCAGCATCTTTGCGTTTAATCTTTGCCTTCTCCATCAGGTCTTCAGCACTTCTTCTGTAGCTATCTCCGGCAGTTTCGCCGGCGGAACTTACCTGTTTCTGACAAACCTCAAATATTGACTTGTAAGCACTGGCATACAGTTTATCAGCTTTTAGCTGATTATCCACAGCTGATTTTTCTGCTTTCTCAAGTTTCTTTTGAAGAGTTTTTTCATCAAATTCGTAGTTCGTTTGCAGTTCCAGTGCTTCATTGTAATATTTATTTGCTTCCTGAACCAGTTTCCCTGCCTCTTCAATTTCTTTCTCAGCACCTTCTATAGCCTTTTTATCTTTTTTATCACTTACAAGATTATATAAATCGCTAATGGTTTGATTATATGTATTTGATGATGCCAGTATCAGCATAATGATGATAAGGCAGAACCTGAAATTTTTATTAATGTTCTTTTTTTTCAACGACACCGTTTTTACACTTCGCAGCAATTATTTAATAATCTTAACATAAGGACATGTAATTGCAATCCTTTGTTTAATTTACAAATTAATTCTTTACGAAGAAAAAAAATATCTCCCAAATTATGTAATAAAAAGTAATTCAAAGCATTTTACTAAATTATTTGAAGTAATTTATTAGCTGCAGAAAATATTCATCATCATAACCCTCATTTGTTTTTAACCACTGCTTTTTTGTTCCGGTAACAATAAACCCCATATTTTTGAACAGTTTCAGACTAATTTTGTTTTTAACAGCAATGTTACAATACAGTTGGTTTAACTTCAATATGTTAAAAGCATAATTAATGATCTCTATTAAAGCTAAAGTAGCAATACCCCTGTTACGGTCTTTTGTTTCTGCTATTAAGATTCCTACACCTGAGCGAAGATGAAACGGATCAAAATCAAACAGATCGACTGATCCAACTGTTCTTTTCTTATTATCTTCAATAAGATCAATCATCATTCGAAGCTGCCTGGTTTCATAAATATCAAGGTGAGAATTTTCGACATATTTTTTCAGTATGTATTTGGAATATGGCCTCAGGGTACTACTTATAAACCAGATATCACAGTTATTTTCCCAATCATAAAGTATGTCAACATCTGATGGTTCAAGGGCTCGCAACGATATTCTCAGATTTTGTTTTTCCATCATCTTTCTATGTTGCCATAATTCTGAACTGATATTATATTGCGAATAAATGCATCTGCAAAACCATTGTTCCGAATGTTTTCCAGTGTTGTCAGTGCTGTTGTCCACCCTTTATATTCACCGTAAGTATATCTGTAAAGACCATCATCACCGGAAGAAACGACAACAGGTTGAATTTTAAAATATCCTTTATCAACAGGATTTTTTAATGCCATAATTTGGATGGTGTAGGTTGGCAGACTATCGAGTTCTGTATCAAAATCGATATCTTCAGTAAGCAACCCGCCAAGTGTATCAAAAGCTATCGATATGAGTGAATCCTCATAGTTTTTTTTTTCGATCACCTGATAACTTTCTTCCGAGTTAACGACCCCAGAATCACCAGATTCTGATACAATTTCCTTTGGTTCAACAGCTTCCGGGACAATAATATCGGGATTAACAATTACTGCTACAGCAGCTTCTGAATCAACAGATTCCGAAACAATTTCCTTTGGTTCAACAGCTTCCGGAACAATATCATCGGGATTAACAGCCAAAGCAACAGCAGCTTCTGAATTAACAGGTTCCGTAACAATCATCTCTTGTTCAACAGTCCCTGTGACATCATTATCGGCGTAAACAGCGACTGAATCAACAGCCAATAAATCATAATCCTTGTTAATATGTTTTATTTCAACTCCTGCATCAAATATAAATTCAGGGTCTTTACCGGTTTGAATTAAATAGATATCATTCTTACCATATCCTTCAGGAATATCGCGTGAAAAATAACCTGTGCGTGTATCGTTGAAATATTGATAAAAAATATCATCATCAGTTGTATTCATTGGTGCACCGATATTAACCGGACTACTCCATAAACCGGTTTCATCTACCTCTGATACCAGTAAATCCATGTTGCCAATAGTTAAATGGCCATTGGAACTGAAGTATAAGATTGTTTCATCGTGCGAAATAAATGGTGCATCCTCATCTTTTTCAGTATTTATAATATTTCCCAGATTCTGAATATTATCCCAAACATTCCCTTTTCTTTCAGCAGAATATAAATCAAGGGCTCCTGCCCCACCTGGTCTGTCGCTTGCAAAATAAAGGGTTTGTCCATCACCGCTAATTGAAGCACTAGTTTCTCTGTGTTTACTATTTATCTTTCCGGAGATGGGTTTTATCGGTGTCCAGGCTGTATCGACAAATGTTGAAAAATAAATATCATGATCGTAAGTGCTGTGCTTAACCACGTACAGTTCTTTGCCATCAATCGATAAAGCTGTTGTATAGCAATCGCCCTGTGATCCCAGTTCTGCAGTGATATCTATGGGTTCAGCCCATCCCTCCGGAGTTCTTTTTGTAATAACAATCCTGTCAAACGATTCCAGAAACTGAGTATATATCATGATTTTCTGGTCACCGCTAAGAACAGGATTATAATCTGAGAATCTTGTATTAATAATGGTACCCAAATTCAGCATCCGAATATCCTCTTCACTTCTTTGCTGCTCGAAAGAAACACCCAAGGCGTCTATTTTTGTCATGATCATCTCATAACGTTGTTTGTCTGAAGTTCCAACCATCTGCTTATATATATTATATGCATAGGATGCACTTGTAAGGTCGTTTACACGATGGTAGGCGTCGCCTAAAAAAAGCCATGCCTCAATTGGAGCTCCGGTATTTTTAAATTTTCCCGGAACATAATTCTCATTGATATCTTTTACACTTTTTTCAAGATAAGGTAAAGCAAGATGTTGCTGGCCAATCATTGTAGAATAACATTGACCTACCCTGTAATTGAAATTACTGTTATCCGGATATGCTTCCAAAGCTGATAAATAAAATGGTAATGCCTTTGTATACTGTTGCTGTTCGATATAAAACTCGCCGAAAAGAAAATCTTCACGGGGATCACCGGTGGCCTGTCCCGAAGCTATAATATGGAAATAGGTTAATACTATAAAAATTCCATAGTACCGAATATTTCTTATTAATGAAACAAGCACTAGTTGATATTTTATTTATTTTGTGTGTCCAAATCTTTATAATTCAATACATTTTCCGACTTTATCTTTATAAAATAAATATCTGAATCCTGTTCTTTCGAAAAAGTATAATAACCTTCCCGGCAGCCTGCTGCAGGGTAATAACCAAGATTATCCCCGGTATTATTCAAAGGATATCCCAAATTAACAGGTATCAACCATTTTTTCCCAATCTTTCTGCTGTAGAAAATATCATATCCCCCCATATTATAATGATTGTTTGAGCTGAAGAATAAAACTTGTTGACTATAGCAGAAGCAGGGTGATTGTTCATCTCCGATGGTATTAATTACCTTACCCATATTTTTAGGTTTACTCCAGCTACCGTCCGATAACTTATGAGATGCATAAATATCGAATCCACCTTTACCTCCCGCGCGATTACTTGATAAATATATTAAGTTTTCATCCGGAGCAAATGTGGCATATGTTTCCCTGGCACCTGAGTTTATTTTGCCTGAAATATATTCAGCCTTACTCCATATGCCATCATTTAAATAAGCGATGCAGATATCACTTTCATCTCGTGTTCTTTTTACTAGAAGTAGTTTTGTACCATCATACGACAAACCTGTTGGATAGAAATCACCGTCGGATATAATTTGTGGGTTAATATTAACTGCCTTCTCCCATACTCCGTTTTTAATTGTTGTATAATAAACCGCATCGTAAAACTGAAGCCGGCGAATAAACACCATTGTATGCCCGTCACCTGAGATCACCGGAAACTCTTCTGAGAATCTTGTATTAAAGTTACTATCAAGCTTTATTTTTTCAAATTGCAAAGGTGCATCCTGAATTATCTTTGCCCTTTCACATGATCTGATTTCACGTTCTACCAGGTCCTGATTATAGTTATTCCAAAAAAACGGAGAGTCCATAAATTTCTTATAACATTCCAGCGCCTTGTCCAACTGGTTATCAATTCGATATGCATTACCTAAATAAAAGTACAAATGCAGCGGTGCATCTGTTTCCCCGAAATCTCTTTTATTATAGCTTTTTTTAGGTACAATTTTTTTCTCTGCTATCTTAAAATGCGGTATCGCCTGTGTTTCCTTACCTGGAATATTCAGGTAGCATTCGCCGGCTTTAAAATTAAAATTAGCATTTAAAGAATCTTTGCTTAGAAGCTGAAGATAAAAATGAAGAGCATCCTGATAATCACCACGATTGAAAAAGTACTGACCTTCGTTAAATAGTTCTTTCATTGAGTCTTCATCCTGGTTGCCGGCTCGATATGAAATAAGCAGCAATGATGTAAATAATATTATAAAAGGATACTTTTTCATTATCGGAAAGTTTGGCTTGACCAAATATAACAAAAAGGGCAATCAAAATTAAGTTAAGTTATTAAGAGGCAGGTACTGCAGATAAAAAAAGCTGCCAACGAGGCAGCTTTAAAAAACCTTATTTTATGGCCTGCTTTTCAGGAACAGGATTAAGTCGTTTTATAATCAATGTTTTACTGTCAATTCCGGATATTTCAAACTCTACCCTGCGGTTATATTTTCTTCCTTCAGGGTCATCCGATCCATCTTCTTTAGTATTTGGTGCAATAAAATTAGTTTCTCCTTTTCCAACAGCGCTAAGCCTTGTAGCATCTATTCCTTTTGTTATCAGGTATTTCATAGCCGACATAGCCCTTCTTTCTGACAGGTGAATATTATACTCTGCCGGTCCCAATGCATCAGTGTATCCTGTCAGTTGGACTTTAATATCCGGAAATTCATTCATTGTTTGCAGAATTTTATTCAACTCAGCAATACCCTCATCAGATAAGGTTGATTTATCAAATGCAAAGAATACTGGTTTTATTTCAACTTTTTTAATAAGGGATTCAGGTTCGGGAATAGTTACAGCCTCAATTATTTCTTCTACAACAGGAGTTTCGGTTTTAACCGCTGTATCCTGAATAGTCTCAGGTTCTGCTTCAACTTCAGGTTTAACAACAGCTTCAATAAGCTCTTCCACGATAGGAGTTTCGGCTTTAATAATTGTATCCCGGGTAACCTCCGCTTCAGTTATGGGTACCTCTTCAATCTGTTTCGGAAACCTGATTTCATAAATATCAGTTGACCCAAAGCCATCTTCTTCTAAACGTGCCATATAACCGATCGCCCCGGTTCTCCATGGATAATAAAACAGGTCGTCGTCGGTTGTATTCAGCGGATAGCCCAGATTCTCAGGTACAGACCAACCACTTTCTCCTTCATAAAGCGTTACAAATACATCGTATCCTCCCATGCTGGTAAAACCCTGAGAGCTATAATACAGAGTTTTTCCATCTTCACAAATGAATGGTGTATCTTCATTCAGATCACTATTTATATGATCACTCATCAACCCGGGTTCACCCCATTTCCCATCATCTCCTAATTCTGAGATATAAATATCAACTCCACCAATACCTCCCTTTCTGTTACTGGTAAAATATAATTTTCTTCCATCTTTTGATATACTTGCATGTGATTCCCAATATTTTGTATTGATGTGGGACCCAAGACGTTCAGATTTTGTCCACCTGTTATCAACATATGTGGTCTTCATTATATCGCTGTTATACTCATCTTCTATGGTAAGAAACATCAGTTTTCCATCATATGAAAGTGACGAAACAAACTGATTACCATCTGACATGATCTGTGGAGTTATATTTAATGGTTCGGTCCACTCACCATTTTCTTTTTTAGAAAAATATACAGCATCGTAAAACGGAAGGCGGCGCATAAATACCAGGGTCTGGCCGTCACCCGAGATCACTGCTTTGTAATTTTCGTTGCTGTCGTTAATTTTTGGTCCCAGATTGGTGAAGATAACATCGACTGGTTCTTTCATAAATTCTGAAGCTATATTACATGCTTCAATCTGTTTGCTGGCATAACTATGGAGTTCTGATTCTTCTTCGGGCAACAGACTTTTATATGTGTTATAAGCATCAATTGCCTTATCTAATTTATTATTCACCCTATATGCATTACCCAAATACAAATAAAGGTCGATCGGGGCCCTTTTTTCACCCAATGAGCTCTCTCTATATTTTAAAGAAACTGAAGCTCTTGCCTTTTCGAAATATTCTATTGCTTTATCTTTCTGCCCTAGAATATTTAAATAACAAATACCAATCCGGTAATTAATATTTGCGTTATCTTCATAACCTCTTCTTGACACCTGCAGATAATCGTTAAGTGCATCAATATAAAACTCCTGGGCAAGGAAAAACTCAGCATCAATGAAATACTCTTTAAGAGCAATTTCACTTTCGCTTCTTTGGCTAAGCGCACTGAAATAAACTGAGAATAATGCCAGAACTAAAATAATGGACTTTTTCATCAGGATGGCTGTTTTAATTCAAAATTAAATTATTAACCTGAAAACTACAGATCATACTATCAACAAATTAAATTTGTTAATAGCATTAAATTAGTAAAAAAAAAGATGCAATACAATTGAACTGTTAAATCCTGTTATTTATTTATCATTTAAACCGGACAGAAGGTGGAATCTTAACATTATTTTTTATAACAACTTCCTCACTATCCGAAATCGGATATATCTCTACCCTGCGGTTATATTTTCTTCCTTCCGGGCAATCTGTACCATTATCGTTTTTGTTTTTGGCGACGGGATCAGCTTCACCTTTCCCGAAAACTTTAAAACGAGACCTGTCGATGTTCTTACTGATGAAGTAATTCAACACAGCATTCGCCCTTTTCTCAGATAAGATCAGATTATAACTTTCACTTCCAATAGCATCGGTATAACCTGTGATTTTCAGATTCAATCCGGGATTATCTATCATTATCTGAGAAACCGATTCAAGGTATGGTTTATAGTATGAAATAAATGAATAGGTGTCGAATCCAAAAAGAATATTTTTAATTACCACTGTATCCTTTACTATTAATGTCATTAGCGCACTGCCTTCAGAAATTTTCCCAGCTTCTCCGGTCATCTTTGATACCAGAATTGATTCAATCGGGTCATTATTCAGGTCAATCTCTGCAAAGTAAGCTTCTCCATATTTATTAACAACAGCTACAGTAAAATTACCTGCCGGTAATATGAATTCGTAACTTCCATCTTTCCCCGGGCTTTTTCGCAGAAGTGTATCCGATGTTTCAACATCGATTACAACAACTTCTTTTTCTGTATTTGTTGAATCAATATCATTTGCATTTCCTTTTACTGAGTATCTCGGAGTGTTGGGAAAGACCATACTGTTATACCTGTAAATATCGTAGCCGGTATTGTATGGTTGTTCAAGTCTCGACATAAGACCGGAGACTTCACTTTCGAGCGGGTAGTAAAAAAGGTCATCATCGGTGGTTGATACCGGTGATCCCATATTGATCGGTTGCCTCCATTTGTTTTCCGCTTTTCTCTGTGCGTAATAAACATCATAGCCACCCATATTCAGATGGCCCTGCGAACTGAAATATAAAATATCATCCTCGCTGGTAATAATCGGGCATTCCTCGTTATATGCAGTGTTAATTGTTGGTCCGATATTTACAGCAGTACCCCAGTCGTTATTTTCATCGAGTTTCGACATATAAATATCAAGTCCGCCGTATCCCCCCGGGCGATTACTGGTAAAGTACAGTGTTTTCCCATCATATGATAAGCTGGCGTGAGTTTCATTATACTGAGTATTAATGTTTTCGTTAAGCGGGACAATATCCTGCCATCCGTCATCCGTTTGATTAATAACATATATTTCACCTGCTTTCAGTGGTTCATAAAGATAAAGCAAAAGTGTTTTACCATCGGCAGATGCTCCGACAAGAATATGATCGCCATCGCTCCCAATAACAGGAGTCATATTCTGTGGTACATCCCAGTCATCACCAAGCATTTCGGATCTCATTAAGGCATCATAAAAAGGTAATTCTTCCATATAATAGAGTATGCTATCAAGTCCCACAAGAACCGGATTGTAATCTGAATATTTTGTATTGATCCGTTCTGAGAGTTTAAATGTGCGCGGTTCGCCCGGAAAAGCACCCAACAGCTTTGCATTTTCACATCTTTTAATATGCATATCAACGATAGCCATCAGTTCAGGATCAGTGTCGTGAATTGAATCCCCAAGTATCCGGAAGGTATTTATTGCCACGTCTGGTTCATTATTAATGCGATATGCAACACCAAGAAGCAACAGAGCTCTAAGTGGAGCTCTTTGTTCTTTAAATTCATTCTTATAATCTGATGTTACATTCTCTACTGCTGATTCCAGATAGGGTATTGATTTATGTTTACGTCCTCTTATATTCAGATAACATTCGCCAATTTTATAGGAAACATTTGCATTAATAATTTCTTTCTGTTCCAGCAGAAGATATAATGGTAATGCCTCAATATATTCCTCGGCATTAAGATATTCTTCAGCTTCGTTATATATATCTTCATTCGAAAGCCATATCTGACCTTGTAACAGAGCACATGTTGCTACTTGTATAAATAATATACCGACATATCTGTAAATAGGGTTCATGAGTTTAATCCTTATTTTTTCTTCTCAGCGAGAAAAGAATTATTAGAATTATTAAAAGAATATTGATGAGAATTATTGTAGTTCTGAATTTTCTTGTTTTCCAGAATTTATCAGTGCCCTTAGAATATGCTCTTAGTTCTTTGTCATCTAATCCTCTTTCAAGAATCATCTGAATCAGCAGGTTATTAATGTCAGATTCCGTAAAGTCATATTCGGGCGATACCGACAACAGATACTGAATTAGTTCAAAAGGATTTGAAAAATATTTCAGCGTTGTATCTGAAAGAGCTTTATTAATTGCTATATAATTATATGATCTGATTTTTTCAGCAAACTTTTTAACATCCGTAATGCCGGTTAAGTCAATAAATAACTTATATACTTCTTCCTTTGTATAGTTTTTATACTGAGAATTTTGAACCAGATGATCAAGGAGTTCCCCGTAAGTATTAATTTCTTCCTCTTCAAGGTTCATTAGCAATAATTGCGACTTAAGCGATCCTGTAGCATTTCCGGTGAGGATAGCAGAAAATTCACTCAGATAAAAATTCTTGTTCGATGAAATTAGTTCAAGAGCATTCAGAAGATCTTTCTCGCTTATTATCCCTTCTTCAGCTTTTTCAAACAAATGCTCGACCAGATATATTGAGTTGAGTATTCCTTCTGATTCAAAGTTCATCCCTGTCAGATAAGATCTAAGATTATCTGATGAAGCAATGATTATGTTCTGGTAAAAGTAGAATAGCTCATCTGTTGTTGCCGCCAAATGCAAAGAATATTGTGCACCAGATATTTCTTTATCTGAAAAATATAACTGTAAGATTTGTTCCTTAGATAAATTGCTCTGCAAGCCTTCTTTACCAATTTCTTCTTTGTCTGTAAAAGAATATAAATTCTCAAGCACCGACTGACCCGAACCTTCCTGAGCAATTAATATTTCCATTAATAACCTGTTCAGGTCATTGCTTACATATTCTCCTTTCGAACTTAACTTTTGCAGGAAATCGATGGGCACCGATGAACTGTCGAGCTGTTCCAGCCATTTGTCGCTTATGGTATCGGTAACGTTTGTCAGCTCATCTTTAAAAACATTATTATCTTTCTGGGTAAACAAAACAGCACAGAATTGTTTTATTTCATCTACAGTAAATTCTTCTTCTTTCGATACCTCTTTTAAATGACTGTAAAGAGCATAATAGTTACTAAATTCAGCCAGGTTTAGTCCTTCCAGGTATTCTTTAAGTGCATCAATCTGAACAAACTGAAACCCACTGATTTTATCGCCGGGAGTTTTTAATTCCGGTTTCTGCAATTTGGTTATTTCAGCTTCTTTTACAGGCGGATAATAAGTTACAATAACCTCTGCAGAAGATATATTACCATCTGCATCGGTTGCAGTAAATTTCAGAATATTTTCTCCTGGTTTTGGCTTATAGAAATACGTAAACTTCTTTTTAACACCTTTAATGCTATCTGTTTTATAGAATTCCCCGTCAACTGAAATGTCAATTTGCAAGTCTGATTCTCCAGGTAATGTAAGTGAGATTGGTACAGCAGAAGAATCGCTTACTGCAAAGAAATCGTTTTTAACTTCTATTTTTTGTGCAGGCATCACCGGTGTGACTGCAGCTATTTCAACACCTCCTTCTTCAGGGCTCAGGTCTATTGTTTCCAACATTACCTTAGATTCTGCCTGAACAACGTTGAGACTAACCGACCGGGTGAAAGGCTTTATTCCCGAACCTTCAATAAGCAATACATAGCTCCCCTGTTTTGCAGATAAAGAATATGTCCCATCAGCATTTACTTTCGATTCGTTAACAATTTCACCGGTTTCTGCATCAAGAAGTTTAACTGTAATTTTTTTATAATCTTTAGCTTTTGTTTGGTCGAGATTTAATCTTCCCCGGATATTAAAAGTCCTGGGGATTGCACTGTTATATACCTCAGTTAAATAAATATCCATTAAACCTAAACCGGCTCCATCTTTATAAAATGAGTAATAACCATAGGTATTGGCTCCTGTTGGATTATAGAAAAGATCGTCCTCGGTAGTATTTAGCGGATAACCCATATTTATAGGTTTGCTCCAGGCACCATTGCTTTGAAGATGGGAAACAAATATATCGTATCCGCCAATTGTCTTATGCCCCTGTGAACTAAAAAACAAGGAATATCCTTCATTGGTAAGAAAAGGTGTCTCTTCATTTGAAGGTGAATTAATCACAGGCCCCATATTTACTGCTTCTCCCCACTGGCCGTTTGCACTTCGTCTCGATTTATAAACATCAAGCCCTCCGTATCCTCCAGATCTGTTTGAAGTAAAAAACAGGTACTGACCATCAGGTGATGGAGATGCATGCGACTCCCAAAATTTGGTATTGATATTATCATTCAGCTTTGTAAGTTTTGACCATTTTTCACCAACACGCTTACTTGAATAAATATTCCCATCGTAATCATCACTACGATATACAAATATTTCATCTCCGAAATAAGTAATACCTGTTGAATATGAGTTACCGTCCAAACCAAATTCCGGCGTAAGATTTACAGGTGCTGTCCAACTGCCATCTTCATTTTTAAATGATATAAATACTCCATCGTAAAACTGCAGTTTCCTGGCAAATATGAGGGTTTTTTCATCACCACTTAACACAGGGTTAATATCTTCGAACTGGCTGTTAATTTGCGTGCCGGCATTATTTACTTCCAAATAAACCGGATCATTCATCGCTACTCTTGCACGATTACATGCTTCAATATCTTCATTTACTATTGTCAAGTCGTAAAAATCAGGATCTGCCATTTTTTTAAACCCCGCATAATTATCTATGGCCTTATCCAGCATATTATTGATATGGTATGCTTTACCCAGGTAGTAATATGACTCCAGAGGAGCAAGTTTTTCTTTATAATTATTTTCTTTATACTTCAGATTTATATTCTGTGCCGCCAGTTCAAGATATTTAATGGCTTTCTGTTTTAAGTAAGGATTGTTCAGATAACAAATACCTATTTTGTATTGAACATTGTAATTTTGTGGTTCAAGTCTGGCAATTTTCTGATATAATGGCAAGGCATCTTTAAATTCTTCAAACAGAAAATATGATTCTGCTTCAATAAACATCTGTTTCGCATCAACTTCATCCTGGGAAAAAACCGGTAAATTATCAATCAGATTGAAAGCTATTATAAAGAAAGCTAACAAAGGAAGATTATAAAATTTTAACATGTAACGAAACGGTTGGTTTTTAACAAATTTAAAAATAATTTACTATGCATGAGTGCTTTATTTATAAGCACATGAATTTTTTGTTTAAAAACATAACCTGTTAATAGTTAATATTATTAATATTCAGGCATCGGACCTTCAAGGATTTTTCCTATTTCTTTAACAAAAGATCCTCCGAGTGCACCGTCCACTACCCTGTGATCATAGGTTAATGAGAGCACCATAATATCCCGCACACCAATTGTGTGTTCTTCACCCATAGTGACAACTCCGGGTTTTTTCTTAACAGAACCTACGGCTAAAATTGCTACCTCAGGTTGATTAATTATTGGAGTTCCCGATATATTATCGTATTGTCCCATATTGGTTATTGTAAATGTGCCGCCTTTAATTTCAGCAGGTTCCAATTTTCCTTCGCGTGCTCTTTTAGCTAAATCAGACAGTTCCCGGGCAAGATTCCAAAATGTCCTTTTATCAGCATCTTTAATAACCGGAACAATCAGGTTGCCATCAGGTAAGGCTGTTGCAACACCAATATTGATATTCTTCTTTTTAATAATATATTCGTCGTAAACCGAAATATTAATCATCGGATATTTCTTCAGTGCCTGAACTGCTGCATATACAATAACCGGTGTATATGTCAGTTTTATTCCGTGTTTTTTCTGAAATGTTTCTTTATTTTCATTTCTCCACTGAACCATGTGAGATACGTCAATCTCTACCATGGAGGTAACATGCGGTGAAATGCGCTTGGAGCGAACCATATGTTCTGCAATGAGTTTCCGGGTGCGGTTCATTTCAATTAATTCTTCTCCGGGTCCTGCTTTATATAAATTCTTTTCATTAGTACCTGCAATTTCTCCTTCCACCAAATTATGATCCTGTGTGGAATTAAAAAGATCCTTAAATGGTCGTCCTGCCAGAATATAAGCATTCAGATCAGCTTTGGTAATTCGCCCCTTAAGACCAGTACCTTTTATTTGCATAAGTTCATCAAACGAAATTTCCCTGCTTTTTGCCAGAAATTTGACAAACGGAGTTAAGTGCATATGTTCCCGGGAAACCCTGTTATCTTCCCGTTGGTCTGAACTTTTCTTAAAATTCTTTCCGGGTTCAGTTTCGGGTTCATCAGAAATATTATTTTTTGTCTCAGGTTTATTAACAGTTAGTTTCATATCCGATCCTTCTGTTTCTGAATCATCAGATGTGGCAGATAATTCACTTTCAATTATTGCTATAACAGCTCCAACCCTGGGAATTTCTCCTTCTGAATAAAAAATTCGGGAAATAATACCTGAAACCGGAGAAGGAATCTCAGAATCTACTTTGTCTGTTGCTACTTCAAGTAATGGTTCATCTTCAAGTACAGATTCTCCTTCCCGAAAAAACCATCTAGTAATTGTTGCTTCAATTATTCCTTCGCCCATTGCAGGCAATGTAACTTCAGTTTTACTCATATTTAGAAGTAATATCCGCTTTTAATATTAATGTGCCAAATAAGATTTGGATCCTAATTTAAGCAAATATCGATTTAATAATTCTTCTCTGTATATTTCACAAATAAAACTCTCACATAAAGATATTGCACGAATTTCATTATGCAGGCCTGACGATCACAATCAGTTGCCCAAAAATTTTAAATCTCTTATTATGAATGAAAGATCGTTAGACATTTTATAGTCCTTTGCATACAACAAATTGAGCCGATCAATAGTTTGCTTATTCAAAATTCTTTCTTTTGATGCTGGTACAGGAGTTAAAACTCCGTGATTAATCTTTGGAAGATTTTCATCAATAAGATCATTAAGCCTATAATAACCTATCCATGTTTTTGCTCCAGTAAGTACATATAAGATATTTTTTAATAAATGCAGAGGTTTATTTACATAAAACACCAGGAATGGAGACAGTGCCAATAAAACTATAGATGTTAATACATCGAAAATTCTTTTTTTCCTGCGACTAATGGTTTGACTTAATGAGTTAAGACTGACAATATAAAGCTCGCCGGCAGTATTAATTGAACTACTGCCAATAACAGAAATGCTTTCCGGAGGAGCTATTTTAAAATCGACTGATGTATCGCTAATGCTTAACATCGTTTCAATAATGATCTGAGACGGGATGTCCTTAGCACAAAAAACTATCTCATCAATTCGGTTAATTTTTACTATATCGTTTATTTGAGAGAGATTTCCCAAATATTCACCCTTCACATGGTCTTCCCGGACACCTGTTAATCCTACGAAAGTTGGTGAAATATTAGCTTGTTGAAGTAATGATAACACACGTTTACTTTCATCATTGGATCCGGCAATTACAATTCGCTTTTTCTTTTTTTTAAAAATCAGTCGTACATTATTAAATAATGTTCCTAATGTAATACGCGTAAGGAATAACGATGCCACACCCCATACTGCTCCAAATAACAACAGGGCTCTTGAAAATCGCAAAGTTTCAGGTAACAGAGCATAAATAATCAATACAACGGTAGTACCGAGCAGTATTCCCCTGAATATATCTTTTGGTTGGGTTTTCTTTTCATAAGCTCCTGACATATAAAGTGAAAACAACCAAATCAGGATATAAGCAGGGACAACATAGTACATATATTCTTCAGGATAATAACCAGCTCTGCCAAATCTTATCTTCTCCCAGAATGGTTTGATTATATAAAACCCCGTGTACATAAGGGCAACATCGGCAAGAGGTATAACAGAGTTCAGAAATAAACGTCTTATTATTGATGCAGATGCCCTGAGATAAATAGCCATGTTTATTAAAAAACTAAATAATCTGGCGTTTTTCTTTGAAAAGTGTTTACGCGCGAAGATGATCATTGCCCTGTAGAATACCAACACATAATTAATGCTGCCTTTCTTTGTACTTTCTCCCTTGTAATGAATAATTGTTGTTTCAGGAAAGTAATAATTATCATACCCGGCCTGCATAATTCTATATGAAAGATCAATATCTTCTCCGTACATAAAAAAAGTTTCGTCTAACAGCCCTATTTTATTCAATACGGATTTTCTTATAAACATAAATGCACCCGGCAATATCTCAACTTTATTTGTTTCATCCACATTAAGATATCCCAAATGATATCTGCCGAATATTCTGGACTTTGGGAAAAGCGACGATATACCAAAGATCTTATAAAACGACACAGCTGGTGTTGGCAGCGAGCGCTTCGACTCTGGTAAAAAAGTACCTTTCCCGTCAATCATTTTTACCCCCAGGCTTCCTGCATCAGGGTTTACTCTCATGAACTGCAGACATTTTACGAAAGTATCTTCCTGAACAATTGTATCCGGATTTAAAATAAGAATAAATTCGCCGGCTGATATTTTAATCCCCTGGTTATTTGCTCTGGAAAAACCAACATTTTCATTATTAGCAATTAGCTTTACATCAGGAAATTTAGCTGTTACCATCTGGCATGAACCATCAACCGAATTGTTATCAACTACAATAATTTCACACCTGATATTCACAGCAGCTTTTAAAACAGAATGCAGACACTGTTCGAGGAAATATCTTACATTATAATTTACTATTATTACCGAAAGGTCCATCGGTTCAGAAATGGTAATAAAATACTAATTCTATTAAATTCATTCAGACAGATGAAGTATTATTTTGAAATATTAATTTCTTCCGTACATTCCATCATCAATAAACGACAAGCATTTCTATGACCAAGAGTGCAAGATCTGTTAAAGTGATAGCAAGCGTTGTCTGATTCATCTAGTCTGAAATATGTCATCCCCATATTGAAATGTGTTATAGGATTTCCTTCATCTTCATGCAGCGCTTTCTGAAACTGAACAACTGCTTCGTCATATTCTCGCAATTCATATTTAACCATTCCTTTGCCATGGTAAGCTGCAGCATTTTTCGAGTCACGGTCAATAACTTCATTAAAGTCGGCTTCGGCTAAATCGTAATCCTGTAAATAAAAATGTGCCATCCCCCTGTTCAGATATACTTTATAAACAGAATTCTCCGGCATTTTAGTTTGAACTGCCTTATCAAAATCGTCAATTGCTTTTGAATATTTTTCTTTCTGAAGATTCAATATCGCCCTCAGGTAGAAGTATTCTGGTTTGTTTGGATACATTACCATATATTCCTCAATATCCTTAAATGCTTCCTTGCCTCTGTCCTGCTGAACAAGGATGTTAATTTTCATTTCCTGAGCTTCTAAATTTGCAGGATTTTTTACCAGTATATTTTCAAGTTCAACAAGAGCTTTTGTAATATTTCCTGCAGCAACATATGAATCAACCAACTGCACACCCGGATCTGACTCCCCGGACTGCGAGTATAACAAACTCTGAACATTTGCCAGAATGAAAAACAAGGTGATTAGAAAAAATAGGCGATGCATGATTTAATCACATTTAATGTGAAAGATAATATAAAATAAAATTCGCTGGTAAGAATATATGAACAAATAGGTAGCTAAAGACAATATGAATAAAAGATGAATAGGCTATCTCAAAAGTTATTAATTAATTTATTGCCAGTAATTCACAAAAAAACAAAAAGACACAAAAATTTGATTTTCATTATATTTCAGTTTAGTGCATTTTAGTGTCCCGAAAGCTTTCGGGATGGTGTTCCGATAATTATCGAAATTGTGGCATAGAAAACACTTTTTATACAGCCTCAGAAAATATTACTTTTTGGCAAGCTTCTTAAAATCGTCACTTAAAAATCCGTCTGGTTTCTTATTCGATATTTTATGATAATCGAAATAATAAAAATTAGCATCTGCAGCTCCTATTATTATCTTATAACATCTTGCATTAATTTTAGTTCCTTCAGGACCAACCTTGTGTAAAAATACCACATTATTATTGCGCTCCTTTATTGCTTCAGTAATCACATCTTTTGTAACTATCCTGAATTTATAAGGATAGACTTCTTTTATTCTGGCTGTTGAATTAACTTCATCAGTAAGTTCTTCTTCAAGCAGGTACAGGGTTTTACCTTTAATATCCCTAATGTTGTCGTTATAATGCTGCAGTACATTCGCAGAGACAATTTCCGGATGATCTTTTATTAAGAGTGCATGATTCTGCATGAATCTTACTAGTATTGCGAGCTTATATGTGTAATTATCTTCATCAACACTGTAATAAGCCAAGGGAACAGAAGCAATATCAGGCATTTGATTTTTTCTGAAATAATCACCTCCCAGTGAAAGATGTAAAAACCGATAACGTGCGTCAGTCTTATCATTTTCAAAAGTTACCTGCGACATATATAAAAATGAATACTGAGGATCAAATCTCAGTTCTTCAAATTCTTTGAAAGTAATGTATTCAAAATCTGTAATTCCCCATTCCTGCTCCATTACTTCTTTAATAATGATATTATATTCAAGTAATGGATTATCTAATAAAACCACCATGGTTTTAGTATTAAAAAAAGCATTAATATCATCGCGGCTTGGCACGTAACTTTGCCCTGAAGCATCAATTAACCAGATACTTAATAAAAAGACAATCAAACTTTTCTTCATAGCTTTAATTATTAATTTTTTGGAAAATATAATGGATTTCTTTCGTTGTATTTACGCATAAATATAAACTTCTGCTGACGTTTCTTTTTCTTACTCAATGCTGCATATTCATCATGAAGTTCCGGATCCTGCATAAGTATAACTTCAAGCGATTCTTCGTTGTAATCAAATACCCTCCCTGTTTTAAAATCAAGCAGATACTGACGCATCTCGGTAGAAGGGTATGATGATGGCATCCTGTAAGGATCATAATAATATGAATTATAGTAGTATGGTGAATTATAGTAACTATTATATGTTGTCTGACTTGCAATGAAATGACATACCGAACCAATCAGTGTAATTCTGAAAAAACCATCGTCGATATTAATATAAAGAAATCCGTTTCTGGAATATCCCCAGACCTTATTTGACTTCAGTTCATTCTTGTTACCAATATTGTCGTAATAAAATATTTTACTCTTTGAAAGAACATAGTCGAAAAACTCCGGATTATCATAATCAATATCGGTAACTATACGTGATTTAGGTAGTGGCGAGTTGTTTTGAACCTGGCTGAAGTTTACAAAAATACCTTCCTTAAATTCAAATTCGGGATTATACATAACAAAGTTTGCAGAGTCATTATCAGCATAACTGTATCTGCACAAAACACTAATAAGTAATAATCCAAAGAATAGTCTCATCGTATAATATTCACAGTTGTACACAAAATTATCGTTTATATATAAAAAGATACAAACATTCCTGGTTTTTCTCAATAATGAATATTGCTTAAGTGTTGGTAACATTAATACAGCAATAAATTCCGATTTATACTAAATTTACTTATATTTATATAAGAGCAAAAAAACTTACCCTCACAAATGGAATTACTTCAAAACATAGCAAATTATTTTTCAAACAGGGCTTCTAAAAAACTCGAAATTGAAAAAGCCAATAAAGTAATCCTTGTCAATTTTGCTGCTGTTATTACTCTTAGTTTTTATCTTTTTTTCGGAGTTCTGGCAATTATAAATGAAGACTACATACTTGCTCTTGTTCTTGGTATTAGTTCTGCCGTAAATTATGTTGTATATCAGATTTTCAGTAATAAAACAAACATTGGTTTATATTCATATATTATAATTATAACAACAGCATTTGTCCTACTTTATTGTCTGATCACCGGAGGTGCATACGATACCGGATTTCTCTGGCTTTTCCCATTTCCGATTCTTGCCATTGCGCTTAAAGGGATTGATGAAGGGTTCAGAATATCTATTATTTTTCTAGCATTAATTACATTAATATGTATCTTAAGTTTGTATGTCGGCTTTATACCAGATTACAGCTTAAGTATCAGCTTAAGGATAATAGGTGCATATATTGCTATTCTGACGACAATTTACATCTATGAATTTCTTAAAGTATCAAGTCAAAAGGTAATGAGTAAAGCTGTAGAAGAAAGTAAAGATGAAAGTAAAAGAAAGGATGATTTTTTATCAAAGCTGTCACACCAGATCAGAACACCTTTAAACAACATCACACTTATTTCAAATTTGGTAGACCGATCAAAATTACCTGATGATCAACAGGATTTATTCGATACCATAATTGCTTCAACCAATAACCTCGTAAATGTTGTAAACAATATTGTCCAGATTTCTGCGCTTGATATTGAAGACAGCGAACAAACGGAGGTAAGCTTTAATATTCAGTCTACTATTGAAAATACTTTAAAGCTCTTTAAAAACCAACATAAAGAAAAGCTTGAGATCAATTTTAACATAGATTCTTCCAAAATACAGTTCAGGGGGCATCCTGTAAGAATTAAACAGTTATTTCTTTCACTGATTGAGAATATCGTTAAACTCAATTCTGACAAAAAAACAAAAATCGATATTAATGCGAAAATTCTGAAAATAAATGAAGATGATAAAAGTAAGCTGGATATTGAGATATCATTCCCATATGTTGAGGTGAAAAAAGACGACAGAAACAATTATTTTGTTGCTCCTGCAAAGCCGATTTTTTCAAAAGGAGAACTACAAAGAAATTACCTTGATCTCAGCATAGCACAAAAAATAGTTAAACTTTATAATGGTGAATTCAATCTTAACAGCATTGTCAAAGCAACAAAAATTCATCTATATCTCATATTGAAGAATGACAAAAAACTGACCATTGTTAAAGAAGAGGAAAAATTAACTAAAAAAGAAATATTAAAACATGAACAGGCTATAAGCCTTGAAGATGCTAATGTACTTCTTGTTGAGGATAATTCAATTAACCAGAAAATTGTAATACTCAGTTTAAAAAATAAGGTGAAGAACATAGAAGTTGCAAGCAATGGAAAAGAAGCATTGGATAAATTTGGCACTACCAAGTATGATTTGATCCTGATGGACATTCAGATGCCTGTGATGAATGGTATACTTGCAACAAAAAAAATCCGCGAACTTGAAGCCAGTACAAATACACATACCCCAATAATTGCTATTACCGCAAATGCACTTTCCGGAGACAAAGAAGCGTGCCTCGCCGCCGGAATGAATGAATATATTTCAAAACCATTCCAGGTTGAAATTCTCTTACAGAAAATGAGAAATCTGCTTGCAAATCAGGATGCTTCCTGATCCTTATTATTTAATTTTATCATCATTAGATACCCTAACTCCTATTACCAGTATATCGTCAACCTGATCCATATCTCCTTTCCAATCGAGTATACTCCTTCTGAGAAATTCAACCTGGCGTTCCATTGGTAATTCATGAAGTGCTAACAATAAATGCCTGAAACGTCGATATTTATATTTCTTCTCATCCGGGCCTCCAAACTGATCAGCAAAACCATCAGTGAAAATATATATAATATCTCCATCATCAAGTGGAATAACATGATCCTGAAACATTAATTCCTGATCATTCTCCGAATCAGTATTTAAACCCACGGAAAATCTGTCACCTTTAATTTCAGTAATTTTATTATCCCTGACCAGGTATAACGGATTAAATGCACCGGCAAATTCAAGTACCTTCATCTTTTTATCAATTGCACAAAATGCAACATCCATCCCATCACGCAGTGTAATATTTTCAACATCACGAAAAATTAATTCAAATTCCCGGTTTAAGCTGTTAAGAATTTCTGCGGGTTGCTTTTTCTTTTCTGTTTCAGTTATTCTTCTGAACAATTCAAAACCTATAATTGACATAAATGCTCCCGGTACACCATGTCCTGTGCAATCCACTGCTGCAAAATATTTCCTTTCGTCAACTTCGTTTACCCAGTAGAAATCACCACTGACAATGTCTTTAGGAAGATGTAAAATAAACGAGTCGGGGAACAATTTCTTAAACAGTTTTTGTGAGGGCATAAGAGCCATTTGAATCCGTTTCGCATAGTTAATACTATCGGTGATATTTTTATTCTTAACGGATAACTCTTCTTTCTGCTGTTCTATTTTTTTAGATATTTGTTCTCTCTCACGATATTCCCTGTTTTGTTTATGTAAATGTTTTGTGCGGAAATAAACTGACAGATAAAACAAAAGGATAAATAAAATACTATAAATAACAAATGCCAGATGTGACTGCCAAAATGGAGCATAAACATGAATAATCAGTTTGCGTGAATTATGATTCCAAACCCCTTCGTTATTAGCTCCTTTAATTTCAAGGATATAATAACCCGCTCTTAAACCTGATAAAAGAATATAGTTTTGATTATCGAGTGAATTCCAATATCTATCACGCTTTAATCGTACAAGGGAATATTTGTAATTATTCTTTTCCGGTGCCCAAAAATCCAATGCAGAAAAATTAATCCTGAAATATTTTATATCCGGTTCGATTTCAAGTGTATCAACTCCTACTAAGTTAATAGTCAATTTTCTGTTCTTACCATTCAGAACAACCTGAGTAAACTCAATATTAGGTGCCACGTTATTTTTAATTAAAGAATCCGGATTAAAGACAATAAGCCGGTCAATCCCTCCAAACAGTATATTACCACTTCTATCGCTTGATACCAGGCGATCTGCAAATACCTGTAGTGCTAATCCATCGTTTTTATCAAACTGCTTTATACCATATTTTGATTTATCGACAGACAGGAGTCCCTTATTAGTCGATACCCAAAGCGTCCCTTTAGGGTCGATATGCAAAGCATGGATATGATAATTACTCCTTTTTAATCCAAGATCAAGTAAACTAAGCTCCCCAATTAAAGGTCGATAACTAAACACTCCGTTTGAAGTACCAACTAAAAGTTCCTTTTCGTTTACAGGTAAAACAGTATGAATGAAAGTTAAGATTTTACCATCTCTTTGAGCGTTAATAAATCTGGTTTCAAGACTTTGTCTGTCTATTTCAACGATGCTATTATTGTAAACAAGAAAAATATGCTTGCTGGTTCCTTGTATTTCAATGACCCTGTTACCGGAATATATGTCTGCCGATCCTTTAAGTAATTCGATCTCGTTTTCTTCCGGTCTAAACAAATAGAATCCACTTTCTCCCGCGATCCAAACCGTATCATTCTTTTCAGGATAAACAGCATATATCTCTTCTCCTGTAAGATATTTCTTTGTATTACTGCTATAATTCAATGAATTTCTGTTATAACTATAAAGAATAACACCATTACCCGTTGCAATAAAAATGTCACCCCTGAAACTCTTATTAATTTTGTTGATCCTGGTATTAAGATTAATCTGCTTAAAAGGAACCATCATCGAAGAGCCTGTTTCAAATTTTAAAATTGTAAGTTCCCCTGTCCGTTCTCCTGCCCAAATCATTCTATTTTCGTCAAGAATAGCATCACTTATTCTGACGGGTTTGTTACTTTTAGTGTATGCGGCCGGCACAATTGTCTTAAATGAGTTTTTATGCAAATTAAACTTATACAATCCCTGAAAAGTTCCGACCCATAATACCCCTGATCTGCTTCTGCAATATGTGGAAATATTTGGCTGGTATTCTTTTGGCAGCGTAAAATTAAAAGTGTTTATCTGTTTCAGATTGATAGCATTATAAACATATATGCTGCTTGTCTGAATTACATGATAGCATTTTGTTAATCCATCATATATTAATTTAATTCCTGAATCGGTGGCAAGTTTTTGTTTAAAATGATTATTTTCTCCAGAATCATTACCGCTTAAAGAGATTAAATATTCAGTGGTTAATATGCCCAGCGAACCATTATATCCACAGGCAACATCCTTAACTAGTTCCATATTATTCCCGGTGAATTTATCAATATCAAATCTTATCGATGCAGAATCATTTGAGATATTAAACTCAATTATTTGTCTTTTTGTAATAAATAAAATGCTGTTGGTATAATTATCATATTTAACGGCATTGAATTCATTTCTTTGAGAAAGCTTATAGAATCTTTCAACTGGAAACCTTTTTACAGCATAGGTTGACAGATCCATTTGGGCAATTAATCCATTACCAAGTAAATAGACTGAATTATTAATGGTATCTATTTCTATATCTGTAATAACGACAGGAATACCATCTTCGTCAATACTTCTTTTCAATGTAAAAGACTGAAAGCTGTTACCCGTAATATCAAATTTTGAAACTCCAGTTGCTGTAGCAATCCATAAATTACCATCGGCATCTTCGGTAATATCCAGAATATAATCGTTGGTTATTGAAGTCTGATCTCCAATCCTTGTCTGATACTTAATAAAAGAATAACCATCATAACGATTAAGTCCGTCGGGTGTGCCAATCCATAAAAACCCCCTGCTATCTATGAACAGACATGTAATATGTGAATGTGACAATCCACTCTCAACCGAGAATCTGTCAACCGGGGAATATGTCTGCGACCAAGTAATCCGGAGAACCGACAGTAAAATAAAAAGTAAGTATACTCTAATCATAAACTGACTTATGTGAGCTATGCTTACTAAAATTAGTCAACTAATAAATAAGAAACAATGATAGTGAGAAGATTAAGATGATTTCCCGGAATTAAATCATTTGTTTTCCGGACTATTAATAGTACTTACCATCTGTTCAAGCATAGAAGTTGTTAACGACTTAGGGCGTTCCAAAGGATATCCGAGTGCCCTGTCCCAGATTATGTTAGCTGTAACGCCAATAGATCTGCCAATACCAAATAATACTGTATAGAATTCATATTCCTTGACCCCGTAATGCCACTGGATAACTCCCGACTGCGCATCGACATTAGGCCAGGGGTTTTTTGCCTTACCATGTTCTTTCAATATCGGGGGTACAATTTTGTATAATTTATCGACATATTTAAAAATCGGATCTTCAGAAAGGTGCTTCAGACTAAATTCCCGTTGTACGGTATATCTGGGATCGGTTTTTCGAAGCACTGCATGACCAAATCCCGGAATCACCTGTCCTGAATTCAGCGTATCCCAGACAAACTGTTTCATTTCATCATCGGTAGGCATTTCATTTCCCATTTTTTCTCTAAGCTCATGAAGCCACCTGAGTACTTCCTGATTAGCCAGTCCGTGTAAAGGTCCGGCAAGTGCATTTATCGTTGCAGATATCGAAAGATAAATATCAGACAGGGAACTTGCCACCAAATGTCCGGTGTGTGCGCTAACATTGCCACTTTCGTGGTCGGCATGAATAATAAAGTGTAACCTTGAAACATCATCATAGGGTTTATCGATACCCATCATATAAGCGAAGTTCCCTCCGAAATCCATATCGGGGCTGGACGGAACAGGTTTCTGTCCTTTCCGGTATAGTTTGGTATAAATATATGCTGCTATTGAGGGTAGTTTTGCCAAAAGGTTCAAAGCATCTTCATATGTAGGTTCCCAGAAGTCATTCTTTGGGATACCTGCATTATATTTTCTGTTAAAGAATGATTCCCTGGCCATTGTAAGAATCGCTGTTGAGAATATCACCATCGGATGGCTCTTTGCAGGGAATGCATCAATAACCTCACAGACATAACGCGGAAGAATTCTTCTTTTTTTAAACTCGTCAAATACATCCGCGACTTCCTCATCATTTGGAATATCTCCTGTAAGTAACAAATATACCAACCCTTCAACGTAAGGTATTTCGGCACCACCGGGTTTAGGAAGTTTCCTGAATACTTCCTGTAAAGTATAACCTCTGTAACGAATACCTTCTTTAGGGTCGAGATATGAAATATCGGTAATCAGGCTTTTTATTCCACGCATTCCTCCAATCACCTGACTTACGGTTACCTTATCAATAACTATATCTCCATAATCCTCAACAAGACTTTTTATTCTAGGTCTCCACAATTCAATCTTTTCAGCAAGTTTATCTTTTAATCCTGACATAACCCATTAATAAGTAAATGTTAATTATATAACCCGTTTTTAACTTTGTTGTTTATTTAAAAGCAGGAGATTTTAAAATTTCAGTTTAAAACTGTGTTACAGTAAATCTAACCTATAATTAAATTTAATCGCTATTATTTATGCAATAAGACCAGTCACTGTTTTACTATGCCGTAAATTCTGCTTTTGTTTTGATTTACAATCTTAACCATATATATACCCGGGCTTAACCTGCTGCAATCAATTTCAGTCAATTTCTTTCCAGGTTGTACATTTTGCGAAATCAATTCTTTTCCTGTAAAATCGCATATTGTTATAACGGCAGATAAAAAAACATTATCGCTTTCAATGTATAAATTATCACTGACCGGGTTTGGGAACAAATGCATGTCAATAACGTTTAATGAATTCAGTGAAGTAAAACCCGAAACTGTAAATCTTACATTATCTGAAGCCACATAAATACTATCCGAAACTTCTGCTTTAAACAAATAGGCTCCATCGGCAGATATGGTAACAACAGCCGTATCGTTATCAGCCTGATCTAAAGTATATGCAGCAGGACCGCCAACCTTCGACCATCTAATGCGCAAGCTGTCTCCGTCTGCGTCGTTGCTTGTGCATACAAGGATAAACTGGTTATCTTCTTCAGATAACGTTAATTCAAAGTCCTCTCCTGCAAAAACGGTAGGAGCTGTATCTTCCTCGATAGTAAAAGTTATCCAGTTTATATTAAAATTGGCTTGTACAGCATAGACTTTAATCTTATGATATCCGGCAGTCAGATGAACCTGTTGTACATATGTTTCCCATTTTTGATAACCACCTGAACCTGGTATATTGTAAGTTGCCAGAACCATATCCTCCTCACGAATTTCAACTGTTGTAGATGAAACACTTGCTAATCTCAAATAAATATAATAGTCATTATCTTCAGGTACATCGATATTAAATTGCAGCCAGTCACCTGCATCGATCCAGCCAACATTTGCAGACCCATCGAAATCCTGAGTACCCTCCAGTGCAATATCGTACATCAGTGAGTAATTCTCTGCCTCAATTCTTGCCGGTATTGGCGTGTAAATATTAGTATCGTGAACGGGATTGAAATTCACATATAATTCGCCCAGTTCAGTAAGTTCACCAGGATCCGGACCGTAAATGTCAATATATGGCGGACCACCTGTTCTGTCACCTGTAAACCATGAGTAACGAAATACGCTTGTGTCCGATTCCAGGTAATCAAGTGCCCCAAATAAATAGCCTTTCTGATCTTCGAGAGTTGGATTGTTTTCCCAACATGCAAATTCGGTAACCCAGATAGGTTTATTGTACTTTTTAAATAACCCCACAAACCAGCTTAAAGAACCTGCATCACAGGCATACCAGTGAACAGCCAGATGATCAACCCTGCAATCAGGGCATGCATCAAAGAATGCATCGAGATATACAATCGGATCACTGTCTTCATCAGTACCGGGAATATCAACACAGCCCCCACAATAATTAAGAGCAGGTCCAACAATTTCCAAATCGAAATCATCGGCCAGAGCTTCAATCACAGGCCATTTTTCAGCAGCCTGAGCAGGAGTCATATTAGCCTGAGCTGTAAAATTAGGTTCATTAAATCCAAGAATGTACTTAACACCTGGGTGCACCTCAAGAAAATCTCTTAGCGCAGCAGTATCGGCGTAACCGTTCCAAATCATAGGTACAAAATCAATATCATAGCTTTCAAATACATCAGCTACTTCGGCATCAGGAGTAACATACCAGTTGTACCACCATGAAATTCCTGACTGAATTGCTTCAAAATCTTCTTCATAATGATATCCATAAGCAATACCTTTCTTGGTACTTTTGGTTTGCGGGAATACCGTAAAAGAAATACAAATCAATGCAACGCCTGTAATAATTCCTTTCATAATTCTAATTGTAATTAAGTATTCTTTAATTAATAAAACATACACCACTGGCGTTTACGATAATATCCCGCCAGTCTGATCCTGATTTGTTTTTCCGAAAGTAAGGGTCTATTCCACAAATTATGTATTAACAGACCCGATTCAAAAATAATGATTTTAATGAAACTTAATTAAATATCAGATAAACAAGCAATAAATGCTAAAAAAACCGATCCCATTGATTGGAATCGGTTTTATATATACTAGAGTAGAACTGTAATATTACTTTTCAAAGCCATATACTGCGACTTCTCCAATCTCTTCTTCAATTCTCAGTAACTGATTGTACTTTGCTATCCTGTCGGAACGGCTTAAAGAGCCTGTTTTAATCTGGCCTGAATTTGTGGCAACTGCAATATCGGCAATTGTTGCATCTTCAGTTTCACCTGAACGATGCGATGTAACAGTTGTGTATCCTGCACGGTGAGCCATTTCTATAGCATCGAGTGTTTCTGTTAATGTACCTATCTGGTTTACTTTAATAAGAATTGAATTTGCGCATCCCATTTCAATTCCTTTTTTTAAATATTCAATATTGGTAACAAAAATGTCATCTCCGACTAACTGGCAACGATCACCGATTTTATCGGTAAGGATTTTCCATCCGTCCCAGTCGCCCTCATCCATACCATCCTCAATCGAATCGATTGGATATTTATCAAGCAGTTCAGCGAGATAATCTGCCTGTTCTGTCGATGTTTTGACAGCTCCTTTTTCTCCCTCAAATTTAGTGTAGTTATATTTTCCATTTTCATAAAATTCAGAGGCAGCGCAGTCCAGGGCAATACTAACATCTCCACCTTCCGATTTGCGACCCGGCTTATAACCGGCTTCTTTAATAGCCTGAATTATTGAATCCAGTGCGTCTTCAGTTCCCTCAAGAGTTGGAGCAAACCCACCTTCGTCACCAACAGCAGTGCTCAAACCTCTGTTTTTTAATACCTTCTTCAGAGCGTGGAATACTTCTGCACCCATTCTTAAACCTTCACGGAAACTGTTTGCCCCAACAGGTCTGATCATAAATTCCTGGAATGCGATTGGAGCATCGGAATGTGAGCCACCATTAATAATATTCATCATTGGAACCGGTAATGATTTTGTGTTTGTTCCTCCAATATACCTGTAAAGTGGCATACCGTGATATTCGGCAGCTGCCTTGGCCACAGCCAGAGATACGCCTAATATAGCATTAGCTCCCAGCTTACTCTTGGTTTTTGTTCCGTCGAGATCAAGCATTTTTTTATCTATTGTTACCTGATCAAGGGCACTCATCCCAATAAGTTCTTTCGCAATGATATTATTTACGTTATCAACAGCTTTTAAAACACCTTTACCCAGGTAGCGTTTTTTATCCCCGTCACGTAACTCAAGCGCTTCGTTTTCACCGGTTGATGCACCTGAGGGTACTGCAGCACGGCCAACAAATCCGCTGGCTAGTGTTACTTCTACTTCGATTGTCGGATTTCCTCTTGAATCGAGAATTTCGCGAGCATGAACATTAGCTATTTGTCCCATTATTATAAGTTTTGATTTTATTATTCATAAATTTCATTAAAAAAGGGACTGATGCCTGCGAGGCTTCCATCCCTACTCTATGCCATAAAGTTAATTAACAAAACTGCTATTATTCTTTATCTTCTGAACTTTTTTGTTCCTTATCCTGCCCTTCCTCTTGTGCTTTCACCTCATCAACTTTATCTTCTGCCTTTTCTTCAACTTCTGTTTCTTCAGTTTTGGCTTCTTCCTGTACTTTCAATTCAACTTCGGGCATTTCAACCTTTTCTTCAGGAACTTCTTCAATGGCTTCAATTTCTTCTGTAACTTCCTTCACAGGTTCTTCTTCTGATTCCACATCTTCCTGTGGTACCTCTTCAGTGTCAACAGACTTTGCTTCAGATGCAACGGCTTCTTCTGTTTGTATTTCTTCTGTGGTTTCAGTTCCGGTCTCAGCTTCAGTTTCTGCCTGTGGAATTACTTGTTCAGTTACACCTTCAGCTTTTTTCTTTCCACCTCTTCTTCTGCGGCGTCCTGCTTTTTCCTGGGAATCTGCTTTTACTTTCAGCAGGTTTTCGTTGTAATCTACAAGTTCTATTATACACATATCGGCATTATCGCCAAGTCTGGTACCTGTTTTTAATATCCTGGTATATCCACCTTGCCTGTCAATAATTTTAGGAGATACATCTCTGAATAATTCTGTTACAGCCTCTTTATTTTGAAGATAGCTAAAAACTACCCTGCGCGAGTGTGTAGAATCTTCTTTCGATTTGGTTATTAGTGGTTCTACGTACATTCTTAGCGCTTTAGCTTTAGCAGTAGTGGTTTCAATTCGCTTATGAATAATAAGCGACGAAGCCATATTTGCCAACATTGCCTTTCTGTGACTGGCTGTTCTTCCAAGGTGATTAAAACTCTTTCTGTGTCGCATCTGTATTTCTCTTTTCCGGGAAAATTTCCCCTTATAGTTTAGTCTTTATCAAGTTTATATTTTGTAATATCCATACCAAAATTCAGGTTCATTCCTTCAAGCAATTCATCCAGCTCAGTAAGCGACTTTTTACCAAAATTTCTGAATTTCAACAGATCATTCTTATTGAATTTTACCAGGTCGCCAAGAGTCTCAACTTCAGCAGCTTTAAGGCAGTTCAAAGCTCTCACTGAAAGATCAAGGTCAACAAGTTTTGTTTTCAGAAGCTGGCGCATATGAAGTACTTCTTCATCAAATTCTTCATTTGAAGCCTGTTTGTCAGTATCAAGTGTAATTTTCTCGTCAGAGAATAACATGAAATGATAAATAAGAATTTTCGCTGCTTCCTTTAATGCTTCCTTCGGATGAATAGAACCATCGGTCTGGATATCGAGCAATAACTTTTCATAATCGGTTTTTTGTTCAACACGATAATTCTCAATAACATATTTCACATTCTTGATTGGTGTGAAAATGGCATCAACAGGAATAAGTCCGAATTCTGCATCGAGTGGCTTGTTTTCCTCTGCCGGTATATATCCACGACCTTTGGATATATTGAGCTCCAACTGTAACTCAACTGAAGGTTCCATGTGACATATTTCCAATTCAGGATTTAATACTTCAAAGCCACTTAAATACCTGTTCAGATCTCCGGCTTTAAAGACTTCCTGACCTGAAATGGATACAACAATCTTTTCGTGATCGACATCCTCGATAAGTTTCTTAAACCGAATCTGTTTAATATTTAAAATAATATCGGTCACATCTTCAATAACACCTGTTATTGAAGAAAATTCATGTTCAACACCTTCTATTTTGATAGTGGTAATTGCATAACCTTCGAGCGATGATAAGAGAATTCTTCTCAGGGCATTACCCACAGTTATACCATATCCCGGTTCAAGCGGACGAAACTCAAATTTTCCAAAGTAATCATCCGATTCAATCATAATGACTTTATCCGGTTTCTGGAATGCTAGAATTGCCATAAAATATATATTATTAAATGATTTCGACTATTTAGAGTACAACTCAACAATAAGTTGTTCTTTAATATTTTCAGGAATTTCTTCCCTTTCAGGACAATTCATAAATTTCCCCGCCATCTGTGAACCATCCCATTCAAGCCAGGAATAAGATGAATGTCTTGATTCAAGCGATTCAGTAATAGCTTCAAGTGCTTTTGATTTTTCGCGAACTCCAACTAAATCTCCGGTACGTAATGTATACGAAGGAACATTCACGACATTACCGTTTACAGTAATATGCCTGTGTGATACTAACTGGCGAGCTGCTGCACGACTAGGAGCAATTCCTAAGCGGTAGACAACATTGTCCAGTCTTGATTCCAAAAGCTGTAATAATACCTCTCCGGTTACACCTTTGCTTCTGGAAGCTTTATCAAACATATTAGCAAACTGCTTTTCTAAGACCCCGTAGGTATATTTAGCTTTCTGCTTTTCTTTAAGCTGAAGCCCATATTCTGAAGTTTTTCTTCTCTTCTTATTGGCTCCATGAAATCCGGGAGGATAATTCTTTCGTTCAAAGCTTTTATCTGCTCCGAAAATAGCATCTCCGAATTTTCTGGCTATCTTGGTTCTAGGTCCTGTATATCTTGCCATTTATTCTTTTATGTTTATTTTATTTATCAATGCTTTTATACTCTTCTGCGTTTTGCAGGACGACATCCGTTATGTGGCATTGGAGTTACGTCCACAATCTCGGTTACCTCAATACCATTTGTATGGATGGTACGAATTGCTGATTCTCTTCCTGAACCAGGTCCTTTTACAAAAACTTTCACTTTACGTAATCCGGCATCATATGCAGCTTTCGAACAATCCTGGGCAGCCATTTGTGCAGCATAAGGAGTATTCTTTTTTGATCCTTTAAAACCCATCTTACCGGCAGAAGACCAGGAGATAACCTGTCCTTGTGCATTGGTCAGTGAAATGATGATATTATTGAAAGATGCATGAATATGTGCTTGACCAACCGGATCAACCTTAACAACTTTTCTTCTTGATGTACCTGTTTTCTTCGCCATCTTATATAAATATTATTTGGTAGCTTTCTTTTTATTCGCAACTGTCTTTTTCCGACCCTTTCTGGTTCGGGCATTATTCTTTGTACTCTGACCTCTTACCGGTAAACCGATACGATGTCGAATACCCCTGTAACAACCAATGTCCATCAATCGCTTAATGTTAAGCTGAACAGTGGAACGAAGTTCTCCTTCAACTTTGTATTTTTCATTTACGATCTGACGGATTTTTGTAATCTGATCGTCGCTCCAGTCCTGTACCTTGATATCGTAGTCAATGCCTGCTTCATCAAGAATTTTTTGGGCACTGCTTCTTCCAACACCAAAGATATAGGTGAGTCCTATTTCACCTCTTTTATTCTTAGGAAGGTCGACACCAACTATTCTAGCCATATTTATTCTTTTTTAAATTTTCTAACAATTATCCCTGACGCTGTTTGTTCTTAGGATTCTTTTTATTGATTACATACAAGCGTCCTTTTCTTTTTACGATTTTATCGTCTGCCGATCGTTTTTTTAATGAAGCTCTGATTTTCATCTTTTATCTTATTTATACCTGTAAGTAATTCTTCCTTTTGTTAAATCATATGGTGACATTTCTACTTTTACTTTGTCTCCAGGCAGAATTTTAATATAATGCATTCTCATTTTCCCTGAAATATGGGCTGTTATAATATGCCCGTTTTCCAGCTCTACCCTGAACATTGCATTCGATAAAGCTTCTTTAATTAAACCATCTTGTTCTATAGAAGCTTGTTTAGCCATATAATTAATTAATTTAATAATTCTTCAATATATTTAAATGTCGACAAAATGTCTGCTTTATCCTTCTGTATTGCCACTGCCAATTCAAAATGTGCTGATGCTTTCCTGTCGGCAGTTCTTATGGTCCATCCGTCGGCTTCCTGAATGATTTCTTTTCTGCCCATGTTGATCATTGGTTCTATGCAAATCACCATTCCCGCCTTTAGTTTTGGACCTCTTCCTCTTCTTCCGTAATTTGGGACTTCCGGCGGCTCGTGCAGGTTAGTACCCAATCCGTGACCTACAAGCTCCCGAACTACAGAATAGCCATTTACTTCGCAATATTCTTGAACGGCATACCCGATATCACCCGTTCGATTACCTTCTATCGCTTTTTCAATTCCCAGAAAAAGTGATTCTTTGGTAATCTTAAGTAATCTCTTTTTATTCTCATCTATTTCACCTACGGCAAATGTATAGGCTGTATCGCCATAATAACCGTTCAGTAAAACACCGCAGTCTATTGAAATAATATCGCCTTCTTTTAAAACAATACCAGAAGGAATACCGTGAACTACCTGTTCATTAACCGATGTGCATAATGTTTTAGGATATCCATTATAACCAAGGAACCCAGGTTTTGCATCATTATCGTTAATAAACTCTTCAGCTATCTTATCCAATTCACCAGTTGTTACTCCCGGGGCGATGCGTTTTGCAACTTCTGCGAGCGTTTCAGAGACAAGCAAATTACTTTTCCTTAATAATTCTATCTCTTCAGCCGTTCGTATATTAATCATCAAAGAACATTATTTAATTGCTTCCTATACTGAAGCAACGCTGCCAACTCTTCCTTTCACTCTTCCCGATTTCATTAATCCGTCATAATGTCTCATAAGAAGGTGACTTTCTATTTGTTGGAGTGTATCCAGAACAACTCCTACTAAAATAAGGAGTGATGTTCCACCATAAAACTGAGCAAAGCTCTGCGTAACCCCGGCTAACATTGCAAATGCAGGCATGATTGCTACAAAAGCAAGAAAAATAGAACCGGGTAAAGTTATTCTAGATAAGATATTATCCAGGAATTCTACCGTTTTCTTCCCGGGTTTAACACCCGGAATAAATCCTCCGTTTTTCCTGATATCTTCAGCCATACGTTGTGGATTTATAGTAATTGCAGTATAGAAATAAGTAAATGCAACTATCATAAGTCCGAAAACAAAGTTGTACCAAAAGCCTGTAAAGTTAGCAAAAGCAGCAACAAATGCCGACATTCCGCCGCCTTCACCACCATATCGTGCAAATGTCAGAGGTAAAAACATAATTGCCTGTGCGAATATGATAGGCATCACACCAGCTGAATTAACTTTTAAAGGAATATACTGCCTTACACCACCATACTGCTTGTTTCCGACAATTCTTTTTGCATATTGCACTGGAATCCTTCTTGTTCCCTGAACAAGTAAAATACTTATTACAAATACCAGGAACAGAAATACAATTTCAACAAGGAATGCTACCAATCCGCCTCCGGATTTTTCCATACGGGCATAAAACTCACCACTTAATGCAAACGGCATCCTGGCAATAATCCCGATCATGATTATAAGGGATATTCCATTCCCGATACCTTTGTCGGTAATCCTTTCTCCAAGCCACATCACGAACATGGTGCCCGTTGTAAGAATAATAATGGATGAAATAGTGAAAAACATACCTGGTAATACCCTTGCAGATTCAGGGATTTGAGTCAGGTATGTAGGAGCCTGGAAAATAAGTATAATAACTGTCAGATATCTGGTAATCTGATTAATTTTTCTACGGCCACTTTCTCCTTCACGCTGTAAACGCTGAAAGTATGGCACGGCTATACCTAATAACTGAATGATAATTGAAGCCGAAATATAAGGCATGATCCCCAGAGCAAAAATTGATGCTGAAGAAAAAGCACCTCCCGAGAACATGTCAAGAATTCCAAGGACTCCCTGAGAAGCTTTATCTTGTAATTCTGCAAGTTCATTAGGGTTTACACCAGGCAAAACTACCTTCGAACCTAAACGGTATATTAGCAGAATTCCAAGAGTGTAAAGAATTCTAGCTCTAAGATCTTCAATTTTAAAAATATTTTTGACTGTCTCTATAAACTTCTTCATTCAATTAGATTTTTTCAACAGTTCCCTGCAAAGATTCAATAGCTTCGACGGCTGATTTTGAAAAAGCATGGGCTTTTACTGTTAAAGTGGTTTTAAGTTCACCATTGCCCAAAATCTTTATTTTATCATTTTTTGAAACCAACCCTGCTTCTATCAATGTTGAAACATCGATAGATTTAAGTTTTTTACTCTCTGCAAGTTTCTGTAGGGTTGAAATATTGATGGCTTTATATTCGATACGGTTAATATTTTTAAAACCATATTTTGGTATTCTGCGCTGTAAAGGCATCTGACCTCCTTCAAAACCAATCTTTCTTGAGTAACCGGAACGTGATTTTTGTCCCTTATGTCCTCTTGTAGAAGTTCCTCCTCTACCGGAACCCTGACCTCTTCCTACTCTTTTATTTTTTCTTACAGAACCTTTAGCAGGTTTTAAGTTACTTAATTCCATTTGTGGTGTAGTTTATGCTATTTTACTTCTTCAACTTTTACCAAGTGCTTAACTTTATTTACCATTCCCATTATTTGAGCACTATCTTCATGTTCCACAGGATTATGAAGTTTTTTTAACCCAAGTGCATCCAATGTTGCTTTCTGACGCTTGGTACTTCCAATTCTACTGCGAGTTTGAGTTATTTTAATCTTAGCCATTTTTCAAGTTTTTACTTTTTAGCCATTGAATACCTTTTCAATACTGACACCGCGGTGCTGAGCCACCGTATAAGCATCCCGAAGTTTGATAAGAGCTTCAAATGTTGCTTTTACCAGGTTATGCGGATTTGATGATCCTTTTGACTTTGCAAGTACATCTGTAACACCAACGCTTTCGAGAACTGCACGCATTGCACCTCCTGCTTTTACACCTGTACCACTTGATGCCGGCTTGATGAATACAGTAGCACCACCATATTTTGCAATCTGTTCGTGAGGTATTGTCCCTTTATAAACAGGTACTTTTAAAAGGTTCTTTTTAGCGTCTTCAACTCCTTTAGCAATGGCCGTTGTTACTTCACTGGCTTTACCCAGTCCATAACCAACTATTCCATCTTCGTTCCCAACCACAACAATGGCTGAGAAACTAAAAGTTCTACCTCCTTTAGTTACCTTTGTTACTCTTTGAATACTTACTAATCTGTCTTTTAACTCCAGATCTGTTGTTTTTACTTTCCTGATAGTTGTAGCCATATTGCTTTTAGAATTTTAATCCTGCTTCTCTGGCAGCATCAGCAAGTGCTTTAATTCTGCCATGATATAAATATCCATTCCTGTCGAATACCACCTGATCAATACCTGCTGCTTTTGATTTTTCAGCTGCCATTTTGCCGACCAGTTTGGCCTGTTCTGTTTTATTAATTCCAGGCTTTGCGTCAATTTCCTTTTCAAGCGATGAAACAGAAACCAATGTTTTTCCTTCTTTATCATCAACAAGCTGAACATATATCTGCTTATTGCTGCGGAATACTGTTAAGCGTGGCTTTTCAGCACTACCACTTATTCTTTTTCGTATTCTATATTTAATTCTGATCCTGCGATCTTGTTTAGTTAAAGCCATTGTCAATAATTGTTATTCAATTAAACACTTGCAGATTTACCTGCTTTCTTACGAAGATGCTCACCAACAAACTTAATACCTTTTCCTTTGTAAGGTTCGGGCGGACGTAATGATCTTATTTTTGCCGCAACCTGACCAAGCAGTTGTTTATCAATACTTGATAAAGTAATAATAGGATTACTTCTTCTTTCAGTTTTAGCTTCTACCTTAATTTCTTTAGGAAGTCTAAAATGAATATCATGCGAATATCCTAAACTCATCTCAAGAATCTGGCCTTTTGCCTCTGCTTTATAACCTACTCCGACGAATTCCTGTTCAATGGTATATCCTTTTGATACACCTTCAACCATATTACTTATCAGGGAACGATATAGCCCGTGCAGAGCTTTGTGTCTTTTCTGTTCGGTTGGTCTTTTTACTTCAACAATACCTTCACTGACCTCAATTTTAATGTCAGGATCAACCTTTTGTTTGAGTTCTCCTTTGGGCCCTTTTACCGTAACAGTGTTATCAGGAGTGACCTCTACCGTAACTCCCTGTGTTATTTTTATGGGTAATTTTCCTATTCGTGACATTTTCTATCTCCCTGTTTAGTAAAAGTAACACAAAACTTCGCCCCCAATATTCTTTTGGTGAGCTTCCTTATCGGTCATAACACCTTGCGATGTTGATAATATAGCTATTCCGAGACCATTTAATACACGAGGTAAATTATCTTTCCCTGTATATTTTCTTAGACCCGGTTTACTTATTCTTTCAATTTTTCTTATTGCCGGATCCCTGGTTTCCGGGTGGTACTTCAGAGCAATTTTAATATTACCCTGCGGACCTTTATCCTCAAATTTATAATTAAGAATATATCCTTTATCAAATAATATTCGGGTAATATCTCTTTTAATATTTGAAGCCGGGATCTCAACTACCCTTTGTTTAGCTAAAATGGCGTTGCGTATTCTTGTTAAATAATCTGCTATTGGATCAGTCATAATTAAATTCTTATTATCGATATCTACTTTATTTCTACCAGCTGGCTTTTTTTACTCCTGGAATTAGCCCTGATGATGCCATTTCGCGGAAAGTTATTCTACTGATACCAAATTGTCTCATATAACCTTTTGGCCTTCCGGTTAATTTGCATCTGTTATGCTGACGGATAGGATTTGAATTCCTTGGTAATCGACTTAAAGCCTGGTAATCACCTTCAGCTTTAAGCTTTGCCCTTTTTTCAGCATATTTTTCAACTAATCTTGCACGTTTTATTTCTCGTGCCTTCATTGATTCCTTTGCCATACAATCAGCTCTTTTTAATATTTTTAAATGGTAAACCGAATTCTCTTAATAGTGCCAACGATTCTTCGTCGGTATTAGATGTAGTAACAAATGTAATTTCCATACCCAGAATTTTATTGATCTTATCAATGTCAATCTCGGGGAAAATGATATGTTCTGTTATACCAAGTGTATAGTTACCTTTTCCATCGAGTTTTGAATTGATACCATTGAAATCTCTGATACGTGGCAATGCAACACAAATCAATCTTTCAAGGAATTCGTACATCTTTTCACGTCTGAGAGTGACTTTCACACCAATAGGCATTTTCTTTCTCAGTTTAAAATTTGAAACATCTTTCTTCGAAAGAGTTTGCACGGCTTTCTGACCAGCAATCAGTGTAAGTTCTTCCTGTGCCGTATCGATAAGTTTTTTATCAGCAACAGCCTGGCCAACACCCTGATTAATGATTATTTTGGTCAGTCGGGGAACCTGCATTACAGATTTATAATTATATTCCTTAGTTAATGCAGGAATTATTTCCTCCCTATATTTCTTTTTAAGATTCGGTTCGTAAGCCATTACTTAATCTCCTCTCCTGATTTTTTTGAATATCTTACTAATTTCCCTTTATCACCAAGTTTTCGTCCGATACGGGTTGCGCTACCTGACGAAGGATCAATGAGCATAAGGTTAGATATATGCACCGGTGCTTCCTTTTTAATAATGCCTCCGTTAGGGTTCTGCGCATTGGGTTTTGTGTGTTTCGAAATCATATTGATTCCTTCAACAATAGCTCTGTATGATTTACGATTCACTTCGAGTACTCTACCCTTTTGTCCTTTATATTCACCGGCATTTACAAAAACCGTATCACCTTTTTTAATATGTATTTTCTTTTGCATCAGATCAGTACTTTTATATTATAAAACTTCAGGTGCAAGTGAAACTATTTTCATGTATCTGTCGCGAAGCTCACGTGCAACAGGCCCAAAAATTCGAGTGCCTCTAATTTCGTCGGCATTATTTAGCAGCACAACAGCATTATCGTCAAAGCGGATGTAAGAACCGTCGCTGCGGCGTACTTCCTTTTTAGTACGAACAACAACTGCTTTGCTAACAGTTCCCTTCTTGATTTCTCCTGAAGGAATAGCACTTTTTACCGTTACTACTATTTTATCACCAACTGAAGCATACTTCTTACGCGTACCACCGAGTACTTTTATGCAAAGAACTTCTTTTGCTCCACTGTTATCGGCAACTGCCATTCTTGTTTCTTGTTGTATCATGACTATTTAGCTCTTTCAATAATTTCAACCAATCTCCAACATTTATTTTTACTGAGAGGACGAGTTTCCATTACTTTGACCACATCGCCAATATTGCACTCGTTCTTATCGTCCTGTGCCATCAGCTTGGTTGTTTTGTTGACAAACTTACCATAGATTGGATGTTTAACCTTTCTTTTGACGGCAATTACAATGGATTTATCCATTTTGTTGCTGACGACTACACCTGTACGCTCTTTTCTAAGATTCCTGGATTCCATTTGTTATCTTAATCATTACTTGTTTCATTCATTTGTTTTTGACGCAAAATGGTCATTAACCTGGCAATATTTCTTCGAGCTGCTTTCATTTTCAGCGGATTGTCGAGTGGAGAAATTGCGTGGTTAAGCTTCAGCTTTGCCAATTGCGTTTTTTCTGTGTCTATTCTTTCTTCCAGCTCCTTTACTGTAAGCTCTCTAATTTCTGATGCCTTCATCTTAATTCGTTCTTAGTTAATTTTGAACATAATCGCGTCGTACAACCATTTTAGTTGTTATCGGAAGTTTCTGTGCACCAAGCCTTAATGCTTCTTTAGCTACTTCAAATGGTACACCTTCAGCTTCAATGATAATTCTGCCTGGGGTTACAGGAACAACAAATCCTTCGGGTGCCCCTTTACCCTTACCCATACGAACTTCTGCCGGTTTTTTCGTAATGGGTTTATCAGGGAAAACCCTTATCCATATTTGTCCTTCCCTTTTCATATGCCTGGTTACTGCCTGTCTGGCTGCTTCAATCTGGCGGCCTGTTATCCAGGCACTTTGTAATGCTTTAATGCCAAATGATCCGAAGGCTAATTGGTTGCCTCTCTGTGCATTTCCCTTCATGCGACCCTTTTGTCTTCTCCTGTATTTTGTCTTTTTTGGTTGTAACATCTCTTACAATTTATCTTAGTAGAATAAATGTCATCTTATTTTCTTCTTTTCTTAAAATTACCTTTCGGTTTTCCTGAACTCTTTGTTGCTCCAATGTTTGGAGAAAGATCTCTTTTGCCATAGATCTCACCTTTGCAAATCCAAACTTTTATCCCTATTACACCGACCTTTGTATGTGCTTCAGTTACTGCATAATCTATATCAGCACGCAATGTATGTAATGGTGTTCTTCCTTCTTTATACATCTCGGAACGGGCCATTTCGGCACCTCCCAGACGTCCGGATATTAACACCTTTATTCCCTCAGCACCCATACGCAGAGTAGAAGCAATTGCCATTTTAATCGCACGGCGGTATGAAATTCTTCCCTCGACTTGTCGTGCAATATTATTAGCAACAATAGTCGCATCTAGTTCAGGACGTTTTACTTCGAAAATGTTAATCTGAACCTCCTTGCTGGTAATTTTCTTCAATTCTTCCTTCAGCTTGTCAACTTCCTGACCACCTTTACCTATAATAATCCCCGGACGAGCAGTATTAACAGTTACAGTTATAAGCTTAAGGGTTCGTTCGATGATAATTTTTGAAATACTGGCTTTTGCCAATCTTGCATTCAAATAGTTGCGGATTTTTTCATCTTCAACTATCTTATCTGCATAATTTTTACCACCAAACCAGTTAGAATCCCAACCTTTAATAATTCCTAACCTGTTGCTTATTGGATTTACTTTTTGTCCCATTCAATTATTTTGTTTGAGTATCTTTTGCTTTTTTTTCTACAACCTCTTCCTGTACCTGTTCATTTGCATTTGCCAGAACCACGGTAACATGATTCGATCTTTTACGAATTCTGTAAGCCCTCCCCTGAGGAGCAGGTTGTATTCTCTTTAGGGTTCTCGACTGATCCACATAAATCTCATTAATTATAAGATTACTGTCTTCGAGGCGGACACTTTCGTTTTTATTCTGCCAGTTGGCAATTGCCGAAAGAACAAGCTTCTCTAACCTTTGCGATGCTTCTTTCGGATTATATTTTAACATATCGAGTGCACGGTTTACTTCCACACCACGGATCATATCGGCAACAAGTCGCATTTTACGAGGCGATGTTGGACAGTTCCTCAGCACTGCACTATATGTATTTTTCTTTTGCTCTTTGAGTTGTTCGGCTCTATTTCTTTTTCTTGCTCCCATGTTAAAATTCTTTAACCTTTTAGCTTATAATTAATTATTTCTGTTTCCCTCCGTGCCCTCTAAAGATTCGTGTTGGTGCAAATTCACCCAGTTTATGACCTACCATATTTTCTGTAATATAAACAGGAATAAACTTGTTCCCATTATGAACTGCAATAGTATGACCTACAAAATCAGGTGATATCATTGAGCGGCGTGACCATGTTTTAATGACTTGCTTTTTTTTGCCCTGATTCATTTCATTTACTCTCTTCTCAAGCTTATAGTCAATAAAAGGGCCTTTTTTTAGCGAGCGACTCATTTCAATAATTATTTTTTAGTTTTTCTTCTTTCAATTATATATTTGTCAGATACGTTCTTTTTAGAACGTGTCTTATAACCTTTTGCAGGTTTCCCATTTCTTGACCTGGGATGACCACCAGAAGCTCTTCCTTCGCCACCACCCATCGGATGATCGACAGGGTTCATTGCAACACCACGAACTCTTGGTCTGCGTCCTTTCCAGCGGTTACGTCCTGCTTTTCCTGATTTTTCAATCTGATGATCGGAGTTTGAAACAGTGCCTACGGTAGCTCTGCAAGTAGTAAGAATCATTCTCGATTCCCCTGATGGTAATTTAATGATCGCATATTTCCCATCGCGTGAAGTGAGCTGAGCGTACGATCCTGCGCTGCGTGCCAATACACCTCCCTGACCAGGGCGAAGCTCGATATTATGAATAAGAGTACCTAATGGTATTTCACCCAATGTAAGTGCATTACCAACTTCGGGAGCAATTCCCTGACCCGAACGAATGGTCTGCCCAACTTTCAATCCGCTGGGTGCAATTATATATCTTTTTTCACCATCTTCATACTTTAAAAGAGCAATCCTTGCTGTACGGTTCGGATCGTATTCGATTGACTGAACTGCAGCACCCACACCATCTTTATCTCTAAGGAAGTCTATTACACGATATCTTCTTTTATGTCCGCCACCAATATAGCGCATGGTCATTTTTCCCGTATTGTTCCTGCCACCTGATTTTTTAAGTGGCCTTAACAACGACTTCTCCGGAGTAGATTTTGTGATCTCCTCAAAGGTATTTGTTATCTTATGTCTCTGACCTGGTGTTACAGGTTTTAGTTTTCTAACTGCCATCTTGATTAGATATTGCTATAAAAATCAATTGTATCGCCTTCTGCTAATGTTACTATCGCTTTTTTAATAGTTTTTGTACGACCTTTAATGATTCCGGTACGTGTATAGCGCGATTTATTTTTACCTGGGTAAACCATAGTATTTACCGATACTACATTTACACCATACATTTCTTCGACTGCATTCTTGATCTGAATTTTGTTTGCTTTTTTATCAACAACGAATCCAAACCTGCCGAGTCTTTCACCCTGCTCAGTCATTTTTTCTGTTACTATTGGTTTCAACAAAATATCCATTGTATCAGTATATTTTTATGCTTGTTCCTGTAAATTTTTAAGAGAACTCTCAACAAAAACCACATTTGAAGCATTCATTATTTCGTAAGTATTTAGCTCTGTAACTGATAAAACCTTTGACTCCTGTAAATTACGGGACGACAAATATATATTCTTATTGGGTTCGGCAATAACAACAAGTGATTTTTTATTGTTAATGTTAAGGTTGTTTAACAGGCTTTTATATTCTTTCGTTTTTGGAGCTTCAAAACTAAAGTCTTCAACTACATAAATAGCTTTTGACTTAGCTTTATAAGTGAGTGCAGATTTACGTGCAAGCTGTTTGACCTTTTTATTTAGTTTAAAGCCATAATTTCTTGGCCTTGGACCAAATATTCTTCCACCACCTCTGAAAATAGGCGACTTAATACTACCTGCACGTGCTGTTCCTGTACCTTTTTGTCTTTTTATTTTTCTTGTACTACCAGTAATTTCGGCTCTTTCTTTAGCCTTATGTGTTCCCTGACGTTTATTGGCAAGGAATTGTTTAACATCGAGGTAGATCGCATGATCGTTTGGTTCAATCCCAAAGATCTCTTTTTTCAGTATTACCTTTTTCCCGGTTTCTTTTCCGGCAGTATTTAATACAGCTAGCTCCATTATTTCTCAATTATTACGTACGATCCTTTTGAACCAGGCACTGAGCCTTTCAGCATTAATATGTTTTGTTCCGGGATTATCTTTACAACCCTCAGGTTAAGTGTTTTTATATTTTTACCACCAGTACGGCCAGCCATCCTCATCCCTTTGAATACTCTTGAGGGGTAAGAAGAAGCTCCCAGTGATCCCGGTGCTCTGTTTCTATTATGCTGCCCGTGTGTTGCATCGTTAACACCTCTAAAACCATAGCGTTTGACAACACCCTGGAATCCTTTTCCTTTAGTTTCTGCTTTAACATCAAGCCAGACATCGTCGTGAAAGTAATCAACTGTTATAATATCTCCCGGCTTCCAGTGTTTAACAAAACCTTTAAGCTCAATTACTTTCCTTTTTGGTGTTGTATTCGCCTTTTTAAAATGTCCAATCATAGCCTTGGTTGAATTTTTTTCCGATTTTTCATCGAAGGCCAGCTGAACTGCATTGTAACCATCAGTTTCTACTGTTTTGATCTGTGTCACAGTGCAAGGTCCTACTTCCAGTACAGTACATGGTATATTGTTTCCGTTCTCATCAAATACGGAAGTCATTCCAACCTTTTTTCCAATTAATCCTGGCATCGCTTTAATTTTTAAGCAATTAAACTTTAATTTCAACTTCAACACCACTTGGCAGCTCAAGTTTCATGAGCGCGTCGATTGTTTTTGGTGTGGAACTGTATATATCCATCAATCTTTTAAATGATGAGAGCTGAAATTGTTCTCTTGATTTTTTATTTACAAAGGGTGAACGCAAAACTGTAAATACACGCTTATGCGTAGGCAGCGGAATTGGCCCGCTTACAACTGCACCCGTAGATTTTACTGTTTTTACGATCTTCTCGGCCGACTTGTCTACCAGGTTATGATCGTAACTTTTGAGTTTTATTCTAATTTTCTGACTCATTATAGTACACTATAAATTATACTGCGGCTTTTGATCCTTTTATTTTTTCAATAATTTCTGTTGCTATGTTATCAGGAATCTGCTCGTAATGAGAAAATTCCATACTTGAAGTTGCCCTTCCGGAAGTTAAAGTTCTTAATACAGTAACATATCCGAATTTTTCTGCAAGCGGTACTTTTGCTTTTATTACCCTGGCACCCGCTTTTGTTTCCATACCTTCAACCTGACCACGTCTTCTGTTAAAGTCAGCAATGACATCACCCATATATTCTTCCGGGGTAACCACTTCGGCTGACATAATAGGTTCGAGTAAAACTGACTTAACTTTCCTCAATCCGTTCTTGAAGGCCTGTTTAGCACATATCTCAAATGAAAGTGAATCAGAGTCTACAGAATGGTATGATCCGTCCTTTAAAACAACCTTCAGACTGTCAAGCGGAAATCCTGCCAGTACTCCATTTCGCATTGCTTCTTTAAATCCTTTCTCAATTGATGGTATATATTCACGTGGAATGTTTCCACCTTTTATCTCATCGATAAATTGCAATCCGGATTCACCATTATCATTGGGTGAAAATAACACCCGAATATCAGCAAATTTACCTCTGCCGCCGGTTTGTTTCTTAAATACTTCTCTGTGTTCAACCTGTGCAGTAATGGCCTCCTTATATGCAACCTGTGGTGTACCTACATTACAGTCTACCTTAAATTCCCTTTTCAGGCGATCAATTAGTATTTCAATATGTAGTTCACCCATTCCGGAGATAACCGTCTGACCTGAATCATCGTCAACAGCAACCTTAAATGTAGGATCTTCTTCGGCTAATTTGTTTAAAGCAATACTTAATCTATCGATGTCTGCCTGAGTTTTAGGTTCAATGGCTACACCGATTACAGGTTCAGGAAAAGTCATCGACTCTAATGAAATCTGCTGTTTTATATCGCAAAGTGTATCACCTGTAATAAGGTCTTTGAAGCCAACACCAGCACAAATATCACCAGCTTCTATTAGATCTTTAGGATTCTGTTTATTGGCATGCATCTGATACAGACGATTGATTCTTTCTTTCTTTCCTGTACGGGGGTTAAAAACGGTATCACCTGCATGCAGAGTTCCGGAATAAACCCGTATAAATACCAAACGACCTACAAACGGATCTGTAGCAATCTTAAATGCGAGTGCTGAAAGTGGTTGTTTAGGATCAGGTTCACGCAAAACAACATCTTCATTTTTAGGATTTATCCCACTAACGGCTCCAATATCGAGTGGACTTGGAAGGAGTGCAGTTACAGCATCGAGTAAACGCTGAACTCCTTTATTCTTGAATGCCGAACCACATAAAACAGGTACAATTGTTCTGTTAATAACTGCCTTACGCGTTACATCCATAAATTCTTCTACTGTAATAGATACCCTGTCTTCAAAAAACCTTTCCAATATCTCATCATCGGTTTCACAAACTGCTTCTATGAGTTTCTCGCGCCATTCTTCGACAGTATCTACTAAATCCTCCGGAATATCGACATATTCATACTTCATACCCATTGTTTCGTCTTCTTTCCAGACAATGGCCCTACGTTCAATCAGGTCAACTATACCTTTGAAATTGTCTTCCGATCCTATAGGTATCTGCATTGGAACAGGATTAGCCCCAAGCTTTTCTTTTATCTGGTTAACAACTCCGAAAAAGTCGGCACCAACCCTATCCATTTTATTTATGAAGGCTAACCGCGGAACATTATACTTATCAGCCTGTCTCCAAACAGTTTCCGACTGTGGTTCTACTCCACCTACCGCACAAAAAACTGCAATTGCGCCATCTAAAACGCGTAATGAACGTTCTACCTCAACAGTGAAATCAACATGACCCGGAGTGTCAATAATATTAATCTTATATTCCTGATTATTGTAATTCCAGAAGCAGGTAGTAGCTGCTGATGTAATTGTTATACCCCGCTCCTGTTCCTGCACCATCCAATCCATAGTTGCCGCCCCATCGTGTACTTCTCCTATACGGTGAGTAATACCGGCATAGAAGAGTATCCTCTCGGTAGTGGTAGTTTTACCGGCATCGATGTGGGCCATGATGCCAATGTTCCTTGTATTATTAAGGCTAAAACTCATTGTAAAACACTAATTATCAGCTAGCAACTATATTTATTTTCCCAAATGTCAAATAATTCACACTAGAATCTGAAATGTGCAAACGCCTTGTTTGCTTCAGCCATTCTGTGAGTATCTTCTTTCTTTTTAAAAGCTCCTCCTTCTTCGTTATAAGCTGCAATTATTTCAGCAGCAAGTTTCTCACTCATAGAATTACCCCCGCGTTTGCGCGCAAATAGAATCATATTTTTCATACTGATAGAGATTTTTCTATCAGGACGAATTTCAGTTGGTACCTGGAATGTTGCACCTCCAACCCTTCTGCTCTTAACTTCAACCTGGGGTGTAATATTTTCTAAAGCCTTTTTCCATATTTCAAGGGCAGAACCTTCAATATCTTTTCCTTTCTGATCAACGATTTCAAGAGCATCGTAAAAAATGCTGAACGCGGCACTTTTTTTACCGTTTAGCATCATATTGTTTACAAACCTGGTTACTAAAGTATCGTTGTACTTTGGATCAGGTAATAATATTCTCTTTTTAGGTTTTGTCTTTCTCATTACTCAATCTGCCTTAAATATTATTTTTTTGGCCTTTTAGTTCCGTATTTTGAACGGCGTTGTGTTCTTCCGTCTACACCAGCTGTATCTAACGCGCCTCTTATAAGATGGTACCTGACACCGGGAAGATCTTTTACCCTACCTCCTCTTATCAAAACAACCGAGTGTTCCTGTAAATTATGGCCTTCACCGGGGATATATGCATTCACCTCCTTACCATTTGTCAGGCGTACTCTTGCTACCTTGCGCATCGCAGAGTTAGGCTTCTTAGGAGTAGTTGTGTAAACGCGTACGCATATTCCACGACGTTGTGGACACGCATCAAGTGCTGGTGCTTTACTTTTATCCTCCAGCTTATTTCTTCCTTTTCTTACAAGTTGCTGTATCGTTGGCATACAAACGTGTTTAATACAATTTTCTTAAAAATCGGCTTGCAAAGGTAGAGGTTTTTTTATTAAAAGCAACATTATGATAAAATAAATTAGATGTGCTTGAAAAAAAAATCAGCCTTTTGAAATTGTTCTGTAGTGCGAGATCTACGATAACATGAAATGTGAAATGATGTGAAGTATTGAAATGACCAATCTCATTATTTCAATAACCCGTCATCCCATTCAGTAATTCCTTTAAACTCCTCTGTTTTAAAAAATCCAAACTTAAATCCTAACAGCATTATTTTTAATTCAACGACTTAATGTATTCAACAATTAAATCTAATTCTTCATCGGAAAGCAGATCTTCATAACTAAGCATTAATCCTTTATTGTAACCTTCTACAATCTCAAAGTTAGGATCGAGGATTGAACGTCTGATATAATCTTCATCGGCAGTAACAGTTACTGTTTTACCATCGCGTATTACGGTAACTTCATGACCGAATACACCAAGATAAGAAGGCCCTACTATTTTGGTCCCATCGGCTGAATGACATGCATTACATCCCAGCTGCTGTACAATCTGCTTACCTCTTGAAGAAGCACTGACTTCGGTTTTAACAGCAATATGTGTTTCTGAAACTGAATCGGCATACCAACTTTCAAATTCATCAGCAGACAAAACTTTAACCGAGCTAATCATTGATGAATGTTCAAGTCCGCAATATTCTGTACAGAACAGATCATATATACCGGGAGTATTTGCAATAAACCATGCATTTCTTTCACTCCCGGGATTAATATCTTTTTTCAGCCTAAAGGCAGGAATATAAATACTATGAATTACGTCCAGTGAATTCATGTTTAATGAAACAGGTTTACCTGCAGGAATCACTAGAGTATCAAGCCTTTTACCATTGGGGTATTTAAAAGACCATTTCCACATACGCGCTGTGGTTTCGATCTCAAAAGCGTCGTCAGGTGGTGCTGAGTCCATTGGTTTCCATCCTGTCCATCCGAAATAAAACATTGCCATTACAATTAAGAGAGGTATTACTGTCCAGATAATTTCCAGCTTATTGTTACCATGAATCTGTGATGCAACAGGGTTTTTACTTTCACGATATCTGAGAATAAATATTATCAACACTACGGTAAGACCTATGAGAAAGAAAAATATTACACTCAGAATAACAATGAATGCTGTATCGACACCCCTGGCAAGATTAGATAAATTGGATGTAATCATACCCTTATTAATAATATTTTATAATCAGACATAAGGAACAAGCCTATTGAAAACTATAATCAAAAAAAGTAACTATCAGAACTGCTATAAAAACAAACAATACAAGCCCCACCATCAATCGGAGAAACTGGTTTTCATATTTTAAATGCATGAAATACCAAAGTACCAGTGATGACTTAAAAGAAGCCAGCACAAGAGCACCCACAACTGCGAGTTTTCCCAGCTGAATTCCTGTAATAGCAACTGAAATGAAAGTAAATACAATTAAAGTAATGAGTACAAATAAATAGGTCCTGTATTTTACAATATGAGTATTATCTTTGTTATCCATATTTAGAATTGTTACGATATAAGATAAAACAACGGGAAAAGGAAAATCCATATAATGTCGACCAGATGCCAGTATAATCCGGAATTTTCCAGCTGTACAAAATATGTCTTATTTATTTTATTATTCATTATCCTGACAAGCATTATTAACAGAATGGTTACACCTATAATTATATGCAATGCATGCAAGCCTGTCATTGCGAAATACAAACCAAAAAACAAAACCTCACCCTGACCTAGTTCTGTAAGTTTTTCCGATCCGGGATACATTCCATGTCCGAATTTACCACTCCATTCAAAATATTTATTTATCATAAAAAATAAAGCAAGAAGGATTGTTATTAAAAGATAACTTAATGTTGCCCTTTTATTGCCATATTGGACGGCAGATATGCTCATAGCGACTGTTGCACTGCTGATCAGAAGTATTACTGTATTTAAAGTCCCAACGGTTACATCAAGTTCTTCTCCTGCCAAATGGAACGCAACCGGATTTTTATATCTGTAAACTGCATATACTATGAATAATCCTCCAAATAACAGTAGTTCCGTAAATATAAACAACCACATACCTATTTTTGAACCCACGTCGTCGCGATGAACAGCTACTGTTGACATATATAATATTATTAACCCAGTTTTACATTTGAAAAGTCGTAAGGATCTTTACTCACAACAGGAATCTCGTTAAAATTCTCCAATGCCGGAGGGCTCGAGATCTGCCACTCAAGTGTAGGCCCTCCCCACGGATTTGCCATAGCCGTTTTACCATATCGTGCTGACCGGACAAGGTTGAGAATAATTACAATCAGACCGAATATCATCAATATAGCACCAAGTGAAGAGACAATATTCAGTCGGGAAAATTCATCAACATAATCGAAATATCTGCGGGGCATTCCCATAATTCCAAGAACAAACATCGGCAGGTATAATATTAAAAATCCCATAAAAAATATTACCCATCCTGTATTAGCCCATCCTTCGTCATACATTTTCCCATAAATCTTAGGGAACCAGTAATGCAGAGCTGCAAAGAATGCATAACCTACGCCACCAAATACAATAAAATGGAAATGAGCAACAACAAATGCAGTATCGTGCACATGTACATTTGTTGCTAACGATCCCAGCACCAGACCCGATAAACCGCCAATCATGAAAACAAATAAGAAAGAAACCGCCCAGTAAAAAGGCGTTTTTAACTGAATAGATCCTTTATATAAAGTGGCAATCCAGTTAAACACTTTAATAGCACTTGGTATAGCAACCAGGAAAGTAAGGAATGAAAAAGCAAACTGGGCCGTACCGCTCATCCCTGCAGTGAACATGTGATGTCCCCAAACAAAGTAACCAATGAATGCAATCAGTAATGTTGAAACAACAATAGCTTTATATCCGAATATTGGTTTACGGGCAAATGTTGGCAATATTTCTGAAATAACTCCCATAGCCGGAAGTATCATTATATAAACTGCCGGATGTGAGTATATCCAGAATAAATGCTGGTACAGTACCGGGTCGCCGCCCAGAGTAGGATCGAAAAAACCAATATGTAATGTTCGTTCTGCAACTATCATTAACAAGGTAATGCCAACAATTGGAGTTGCCAAAAGCTGTATCCATGCTGTTCCATAGAGTGCCCATGGAAATAAAGGCATTTTAAGCCAGCTCATTCCAGGTGCCCGCATACGGTGTATGGTGACTATAAAATTCAGACCAGTCAGAATTGACGAAAATCCCAGAATAAATGCACCCAAAACTGCCGGGAGCATGTTGGTTGTTGTTCTAAAACTGTAGGGTGCGTAAAATGTCCATCCTGTATCAGGAGGGCCATTACCCAGAAACTGAGAACTGATTGCCACAGCTGCTCCAAATATATAAACCCACCATGAAAGTAAATTAAGTCTTGGAAATGACACGTCTTTTGCTCCAATCATTATAGGAAGAAGGAAATTACCAAACACAGCTGGCAGTCCTGGTATTACAATCAAAAAGATCATTGTAATTCCGTGTAAAGTGAAAACACCATTATATGTTTTAGCTTCCATGATAGTCTTTCCCGGTGCAATAAGTTCCAACTTCATGGCTAATCCAAGAAGAGCACCAACGATAAAAAAGGTTGCGATAGAATAAAGGTATAAAAGAGCTATTCTTTTATGGTCGGTTGAAAATATCCAGGCAAATATTCCTTTGAATCTGCCCTTATAGTCCAAATAGCTTGATTCCTGATTGTGACTGTTACTCATTTTTCAGTTCGAGTTTATTAATCTTCATCTTCTTGATTAAAGAATGAATAACCAGAGAGATAAATATGCTTAAAAGTATAAAAGTAATAATTACTCCTGCAACCCTGGTAATATTAAGAACATAACCCTGTCCTTCGGGATCATATGCATAGCAATATTGCAAAACTTTGTTAAGTGTCGGTCCTGAAGTCCCTTTCGAAGCTTCAATAACGGCCATTTTAAATTCGAAAGGCAGAAATCTTGTACCATTCAGATAACGGGTAATTTTACCATCGGGAGCAAGAAATATTAATGTTCCTGTATGTAAATAATCATTTCCGGTTTTTTTATATTTAAATCCTACACTCTTTGTTAGTTTCGATATATTCGCGCTATCAGAAGTAAAAAAAAACCATCCGTTTTTAGTCTCCTCTTTCCCCACAATATTAATGTAATTACGTTTTTTCCTTTGAGCAAGGACACTTCCTTCTTTCGGATTAAAGCTTACTGTCAGTATTTGGTAGTCTTCACCAATTGTCATATCCGATTTTTTTACAACTTCTGCAAGTCCGTCCATTAATGGTGTGCATATGCCCGGACAACGATAATATACCAGTGATAATACTGTTGGTTTTCCAAGCAAATTTTCAAAGTATGCAGTATCTCCATTCTCAGTTAATAAACTTATCCGACCAGGAATGTAGGTGTCCGGTTTCTCAACAATTCCAATTTCAGGTTCAGCATTAATTATATTTTTTGTAACCTGAGCGTTGATATACCATGGAACTAACAAACCAAGTATAACTATTTTATAAATATGTATATTATTAACTAACATATTGTTTCTCAAATTTAAAAAACTGCTCAAACCGTTTTTATATGATTATTAATTATTAAATACAAAAAAACCCGCCAGTTGTTCATAATAAATTTTCCTGCCGGGCAAATTAGTCTTTAATCAGCAGGTAACTATGCTGTTTCTCTCTTTCTGAGAAAGTTTATTAAAAGTGAAAATAGCACATAAAATGCTAATGAAAAGAAAATACCCTCCACTCTGAAGAACAGTATCAATAAACTACTTATAACAATAATAATATATCTGTCGAAATTATTTTTAAGTGATATCCCATGAAATTTTAAAGACAGCATTGGAATATTCGAAAGCATCAGCATGATTAGAACTGCTAAAAGGAAAAGTGCAAAATAAATATTTAATATAATACTTCTCACGAATTCATTCTCTGTATTAATAAGTAACCATAATGATGCAATAATTAATCCTGCTGCAGTAGTAGTTAAACCTTTAAATGTATGATCGCTCTGTGGGGTTGTATTAAATTTGGCAAGACGTAAACCTGCCGCTGCAGCAAAAAATAAAGAACATAACAATACTATATTCTGTGGAAAACCTGCACTGGTCAAATCAAAATTACTCCCTGTCGACATTTCAATCAATATCAGGTTGAACCAGTTGAATATTATAAGTGCAGGAGCAACACCAAAACTAACCATGTCTGCCAAAGAATCCAGCTGGGCCCCAAAAGCGGATTTTGCATTTAATAACCTTGCAACCATACCATCAAGTAAATCAGCTATGGCGGCAAAAATTATAAGCCATGCAGCATTATACTCATTCTGAGCTTTGAAAACAACAGTAATGGCGACACATCCAAGTAAAAGGTTAATCAGTGTCAAAGCATTTGGAAAAATGTATTTGATATTTTTCACTTGATATTTTTTTTCGTTTAATAATAATTCTTAGGGTAATTCCTTAATATAGCCTTTTTATTTCAGTTTAACCTACATGTATATGAAATTTTAGATGTGAAATTAATCCATTTAAAGTTACAAAAAATAGTTAAATTCCATTAATCTGCATGTTTAAATCAGCATTCTTTAAAAAGCTTGCGACAACATAACTTCACTGATAAATAATTGTTATTTTTGCATTTATTTTAAGGTATATAATATATGAAGATTGCTGTTGATTTTGATGGTACCATCGTCGAACACCGCTATCCGCAAATAGGAGAGGAAAAACTTTTTGCATTTGAAACGCTGAAACAATTGCAAAAACTGGGGCATCAGTTAATATTGTGGACATTCAGGCATGGTAAAGAACTGGATGAATCTATTGAATACTGCAAAAAGAAAGGGATCGAGTTTTACGCAATTAATAAAAGTTACCCGGAAGAAGAATTCGATCCGGAAACATCAAGCAGAAAAATTGATGTAGATATGTTCATCGACGACAGGAACGTTGGTGGCTTTCCCGGATGGAGCGAAATATGGCAAATAATAAATACTGATTCAATTGACTCAGAATATAACGAACTAAGCAGCATCTCTGCAAAGGATAATCTTTCAGTGGGAAGCCGGCTCAAAAAGCTTTTCAGGTAATGAATAATTACACCAGGGTACGTGATGTCTTTATTATTTTACCATCATTAATTGCAATAGCAGTAATTTTAACTACCTGTAATTCAGTACCACAAAAAGTGCCCAAATCGAATTCTTCATTTGCTTCAGTTCAAAAAGATTTTACGATTGTATCTCCAGTACTCGATCAGGTATTCACTCAGAATGATACCATACAATTTCTTTTAAACAAAGAAAACAGCCTGTTAAAACCAGATTCGACACAATTATATATTAATGGTGAAAAAAGATCATCCATAAATAATAATGCTCTTGATTTTAAGATAAGTTCTGTTTCAAAAAAAGTTGGAAGGCAGAATATCAGAATTAAACTTTTTTATAACGATTCATTAGAACAATCAATATCTTCCCGAATAACCATACTTTCGGACATAATACCAAAAAAGCTCGATTACAGAGTGCTAAAAAAGATTCCGCATAACGAAAAATCTTTTACCCAGGGGTTGATGTTCCATAATGGATTTCTTTATGAAGGTACGGGAAGAAATAATGAATCGGCTCTCAATAAAATTGACCCTGTTACCGGTAAAACAATCCTGCAGAGAAAACTGGACAGGAAATACTTTGGTGAAGGAATAACATATTATAATGATCATATCTATCAGATAACCTATCGTTCGCAGGTTGGATTTGTTTATAATGCAGAATCATTTGAGCTGATAAGAGAATTCGATTTACAAACTTCGCAGGGTTGGGGACTAACTACCGATGGCAAATCTTTAATTATGAGTGATGGTTCATCATTATTATATTTTTTCGATCCTGACTACTTTACCTTGGTGAGCCAACTTGATGTTTGTGATAATAAAGCATCGCAAACTAACCTCAATGAGCTGGAATATGTTAATGGATGCATATGGGCCAATGTTTATGGCGAAACTTATATAATAAAAATAGATGCTGAAACTGGAAAAGTAATCTCTAAACTCGATCTTATAGAAATATTTCCGGAAAGTATCCCTCCCGATATTGATCATGTCCTTAATGGAATTGCATATAATAATGAAAAACAGTCCTATTTTATTACAGGTAAACTTTGGCCTGTTATTTATGAAATAAAAATCATAGAATAAATTCCGGTTTATTTAAAATATTACTCCTGTAAAAAGCTGGATAACTGGACATTTAAAATAAATGTTAATAACGTGTTCATAACGTGAAAATAACTTGTTTACAAAAGTGATTTCTCTGAAAATCTGATCGATTTATTAAGTACTATTTTTGGAACTTAAATCGAAAAAAATATTATATACTTGTACCCTGTTTAATACCTGAAACAAATTTCAACGAATGGGAAAAATCATAGCTCTTGCAAACCAAAAAGGAGGCGTAGGAAAAACAACAACAGCAATAAATCTGGCCGCCAGCCTGGCTGTTCTCGAAAAGAAAGTGCTTATAATTGATGCCGATCCACAGGCCAATGCAACCTCCGGAATCGGATTAGATGTAAAGAATGTTGAGAACAGTATTTATGAATGTTTGATTGACGGCCAGGCTGCAAGTGACGTCATCATTAATAGTGAAATTAACGGTCTTGATATAATACCATCCCATATCGATTTGGTTGGTGCAGAAATCGAAATGCTTAATATGGAGCAAAGAGAGCATATGTTAAAAAAAGTAATTGAACCTGTAAAAGATCAGTATAACTACCTTTTGATTGATTGCTCACCATCACTGGGTCTGATAACAGTAAATGCACTTACAGCTGCCGATTCGGTGATAATTCCGGTACAGTGTGAATATTTTGCTCTGGAAGGACTGGGTAAGCTTTTAAATACGATCAAGATCATTCAGGGACGTTTGAACACTGATCTGGAAATTGAAGGATTTGTCCTTACAATGTACGATGCAAGGTTACGTCTTTCAAACCAGGTTGTCGACGAAGTAAGAAAACATTTCCAGCAAATGGTATTTGATACTATTATACAGCGTAATATTAAACTCAGTGAAGCACCAAGCTTCGGCAAACCGGTAGTGTTATATGATGCTGAATCAAAAGGATCGGTAAATTATTTAAATCTTGCCCGTGAGCTTATTACAAATAACGAAGATCGAGATTCCGATTAATTAAGAAGGTTAAAAGGAGACAATTTAAAATGGCTAAGAAAAACGCATTAGGAAGAGGACTGGGAGCACTTATAGATAGTGAACAGGATAGTCAGGTAGTACAACCCGACTTGAAAAGACCTGCTGGTGTTGCGGAAATCGCAATTGACAGTATCGATTCAAATCCATATCAGCCGCGAACGATATTCGATGAAGAAACTTTAGATGAGTTAGCATCCTCAATAAAGGAAATCGGGATTATTCAACCTATTACGCTGCGTAAATCTGAAAATGGCAGGTATCAGCTTATTTCCGGTGAAAGACGTTTACGCGCTTCAAAAATTGCCGGACTTGAAAAAATACCAGCATACCTGAGGTTAGCAAATGATCAGAATTTACTAGAGATGGCACTCGTTGAAAATATCCAGCGTGAAGATCTCGATGCAATTGAAATTGCCATTAGCTATCAGCGACTAATTGACGAATGTAATCTTACACAGGAAGTACTTAGTAAAAGAGTTGGAAAGAAAAGGGCAACCGTTGCCAACTACCTGCGTCTGCTTAAACTACCCGCTGAAATTCAGTTGGGAATAAAAAATCGTGAAGTATCAATGGGACATGCGCGCACACTGGTTAATATTGAGGATCCGAAAGACCAGCTCAAAGTTTACAATAAAATTATTGATCAGGAACTTTCTGTAAGGAAAGTAGAAGAGCTTGTTCGAAAACTGGGACAGGAAAAGAAAGTCCTAACCGGTATTAATCCTCCTAAAGATTATGAAGAGCTGAAAGATCACCTGCGGTCGTTCTTTAGTGCAAATGTCCAGTTTAAAAGAAACAATAAAGGCAGCGGACAAATCGTTATACCATTTAATTCAGATGATGATCTGGAAAGAATTATTGCCATCTTTGATAAACTGAATACCTGAAAATTATTAAACATTGAATAATTGTACTATAAAAAAATCAGCAGCAAGCATCCTGACGGGTGCTTTGTTTTTTTTATCCTTTATTATTTCAGCACAGGATTCGCTTTATATAAAATCTGACTCTGCTTCTTATGATTACCCGGATACTCTGGCTGTCAAAAAACAACTTCTGCAAAAGCAAATATACAGTCAGCTACAGGATACTATTATTTCGGAAGAATCTATAACTGATAAAACGGAAGGGATTGACTCACTTACTGCTGATAAAATGGCCCGCCATTCGCCACACCGGGCAACAATTATGTCAGCAGTACTTCCCGGTTTAGGACAGGCATATAACAACCGGTACTGGAAAATTCCAGTTATATATGCAGTTGGAGGTATATTGTATTGGCAGTACGACAAACAAAACATCGAGTTTAATAAATACTGGAGACTGTGGAATCAGGAAACAGACGAAAATCTAAAAACCCAATATTATAACCGCTATTCCAGTGCAAGAAAAAAACGTGATTACGCCGTAATATATATGGGTATTCTTTACATAGCGAATATTGTTGATGCAATGGCCGATGCTCACTTCTACTCATACGATATTAGTGATGACTTATCAATGCACGTAGAACCTACAGTGATGCCTGTGAATCAGTTTGCCATAAACGATTTCAGTTACGGCTTTATACTTAGTTTTTCTTTTTAAATTATATCAAATATGAGAAGGGAAGTTTTAATATCGTTTATTTCTGTTCTAATATCAATAAAAGCAAATGCATTATTTATTGTCGGTGCATATAATGATACCAGCATTATTTATCTGGCTGACTCAATTCAGATCGATCTTGAATTTAATGAAAGTATTGAATCAAATCTGGAACTGAACCTTGACAGCCTGGTAAATTTACGGTATGTAAAAAATCAACCTGACAACTTAAACATTGATACAATAGATGCCGATAGTACGGTACCTGATTATCCCGACTCGGTTTATATTGAAAGACTGGCTGCTATTCCAACCATTGTAGACCTGTCATATAATCGCATTGTTAAGAATTATATCGATGTATATGCCAAAAAAAGAAGAAATACGGTAGAAGTCATGCTTGGCCTGTCAAAGTATTATTTCCCGATTTTCGACGATATCTTCGATTACTACAATATTCCCAATGAAATGAAATATATGTCGATCATTGAATCGGCATTAAATCCAAGAGCATACTCACGTGCGCGGGCTGTAGGCTTATGGCAGTTTATGTATGGAACAGGAAGGGTATACGGACTTGAAATTAACAGCCTGATAGATGAGCGCCGCGACCCAATAAAATCAACCCACGCAGCAGCAAAATTTGTAAGCGATTTATATGGTATTTACAATGACTGGACACTTGTTATTGCAGCTTACAACTGTGGCCCCGGAAATGTAAACAAAGCTATCAGACGGGCAGGAGGAAAAACCAATTACTGGGACATTTATTACTATCTGCCCCGTGAAACCCGTGGTCATGTGCCTGCATTTATTGCAGCAATATATATAATGAATTACTATGATCAGCATAACCTTAAACCAGCTGCGTTAGATCTTTCTTTGTTTACAGATACCGTCTGGGTTAAAAAGAAACTACATTTTAAACAGCTTGAGGAAGTATTGGGTATTCCAATAAAACAATTGCAAGATCTGAACCCTCAATACCTGCATGATATAATACCAGCTGATAAAAACCACTATTCCCTTTGTCTTCCGGTGCAATATACAGGGGCTTTCATCGACATGGAAGATTCAATTTATGCTTATAAGGATTCTGTATTCTTCGATCCAAATAAAATAATAATCAGCCCTACATCGAGAAATTATGCCAGTACTACCCCTTTGCCCCCCGGTAATGATTATGTAAAAATAGAATATACTGTGAAATCGGGTGATAACCTGGGATACATATCTGAGTGGTACAATGTAAGAATATCAGACCTGAGATACTGGAATAATATCAGGCAAAATCTTATCAGGGCAGGGCAGGAACTCACCATTTATAAACATAAAAGCAAAGCTTCAAAATATGAGAAAATAAACTCAATGACATTTACTGAAAAGCAGGCAATGATAGGTAAGCCGGTTACAAACACAGAAAATAAAACAATTACCCGCGAAGATTACAGTGGTGAATATGTTATGTATACGGTAAAATCAGGGGATAACCTCTGGGATATTGCCAAAAAATATCCCGGTGTTTCAAATACAGATATAATGCGTTTAAACAACATCTCGGATCCCGATAAGATAAAACCCGGTCAGAAACTTAAGATCAAGCCAAAGAACTGATCTTACAATCATCAGGAAATGTCAGTCAAACCATATATAACTTTGCTTTTTGTGGTATCAGTATTAACAATACTATTACTGATCTCTATGATTTTCCCTGACAATGGTATCAGAATATCAGAAAATTTTAAATTACGATTTACTACCCCACGTGAAATTTTCAGGGTTGAAGAAACTAAATATGCTGATATCAGCAATATTCTGGAATCAAATGAACTACTAACCGATTCTGTACTGGCTGAACTTGTTGAAGAAAAAACAGAAATTAAATTCGACACGGTTCGTGCCAATGCCGATAGCCTTCGCAAAAGCATCAGCTTTATTAAATTTCCCAATGGAAATAAAGAAAGCCTTTATAAAACATTCCGTGCTTTTGACATGGCTTCCGCATCCGCAAATCCTGTAAGAATAATGCACTATGGAGATTCACAAATTGAAGGTGACAGGATTACCTCTTTTCTGAGAAATCGTTTACAAAAAAAGTTTGGTGGTACCGGTGTAGGTCTTGTCCCCGTGCAACAGGTATATGATTTCAAATATTCAATAACACAGGAAAACTCTGATAACTGGTACCGGTATACATTATACGGAAATCGTGATACTACCATAACTCATGACCGATTTGGTGCCCTAGCGAGTTTCTGCAGGTTCACACCATATTATAATGATACAACAAAAGAACTTCATCCTGAGAAGGAAGCATGGGTCTCTTTTTCACCCTCGAATTACTCATTTACCAATACAAAATCATTTCAGCAATGCAGAGTGTTTTATAGCCATAACGAACAACCCTTTATGGCTGAAATATTCGTTGACGGAAGTCTATACGATGCAGACTTCTTTCCGGAATCAAATGGTTTAAAGACAATCCGGTGGAGATTTGACCAACCCGTATCGAATGCAGAACTTGTTTTTAAAGGAAACGAAAGTCCCGAAATATATGGTATTGCGCTGGATGGAATCTCGGGAGTAGCAGTCGACAATATTGCCATGAGAGGTAATGCAGGACTTGTATTTTGTAAAATGGACAAAGATCTGTTACATGCACATTACAAAGAACTTAATGTTAAGCTTTTCATACTTCAGTTTGGAGGAAACGTTGTCCCATATATGAAAGGTAACTTTGATTACTATGAACGTTTGTTCTTTTCTCAATTAAGAAGAATCCATGATCTTGTCCCTGACGCAGCAATTATAGTAATCGGTGTTGCTGACATGTCGACAAAAGAAAAAGGCCGATATATATCATATCCTAACATTGAGAATATCAGGAACGCATTACAAAGTGCAACATTTAGAGCAGGAGCTGCATACTGGGATATGTATGAGGCTATGGGAGGTAAAAACTCGATGCCAAGCTGGGTATTTGCCAATCCTCCAATTGCTTCGAAAGATTTTGTGCATTTTAATACAAAAGGAGCAAAAATTATTGCTCATATGTTCTATAATTCCCTGATGTATGAGTATAATCTGTATAAAAGAAATAATACCAGCAGTCAGTAATGCGAAAGGATAAGAGAAGAATTGGATTCCCGGAAATACTCTTTGTATTTGTTATAATTATTCTTTTTTTACATAATAGCTATACACAGGAAGCAGACTACTATTTAGGTTTATCGAGATACAGTTTTATTAATTACGATACCAACAAATTTTTATTTCCCGGTAATAAATTCAAAGCAGAAGAGTTCTTTGATCAATTTGACAGTCTGATACATTTTGGTAATAAACAAATTAATATAGTGCATGTGGGAGGTTCGCATATACAAACAGATATTTATACACATGTTGTCAGAAAGCATCTGCAAGGTCTTACTCCTGATATGAATGGCGGGCGCGGACTACTATTTCCTTATAAAATTGCACATACCAATGGCCCTTTGAATTATAAAGTTAGTTATACCGGGGAATGGGAATATAATAAGAGTACGCAGCACAAACGTCATTTAAAGACTGGTTTGACAGGTTATGCAGTCAGCACTTCTGATAGTATTGCTGAAATTTGCATCAATCCTAATTCTGACCCTGATATAAAGTACCATTTTAATGGTATAAGAGTTTATCATGAATTCACAAGTTACAGAATTTCTGTCTGCTTAACCGATTCAGCATATTTCGGAACATATAACAGTTACTTTGGTTATACATCATTCAATCTGAATAAATCATACGATTCTCTTTGCCTGAAGGTAGTCAGTGATACAATTGATGATTCTTTCACTCTTCAGGGTATTTTACCGGAATACAGTTCTCCGGGAATTGTATATCATACAGTTGGCGTTAATGGAGCTAAACTTAAATCTTATTTACAAAGTGAATATTATATAAAACATCTGGAAAGTATTAAACCGGAAATGGTGATCTTTTCAGTTGGTACCAATGATGCATATACACGTCGTTTTGATGCAAAGCAGTATAGAAAGGAATATCACCAGTTAATAGACAGCACTTTAAAAGCAGTTCCCGATGTATTTATTCTTCTTACTGTGCCAAACGATAGTTATTTGTATAAAAAATACGTTAATACCAATACGGCAACCATGCGCACAATAATTTATGACCTGGCTGAAGAATACGGTTGTGGTGTCTGGGATTTTTATACTATTATGGGAGGACTGAATTCATCCAGAGCATGGAATTCGCTGAATTTGATGAAATATGACCTGATACATTTTAATAAAGAAGGATATATACTGAAAGGAGAATTATTCTTTTCAGCATTTCTTAAATCATGGGAAGAGAGGCTTGAAAGTCCACTCAGTAGTTATCCCGATAGTTTAATTGATAAATAAATTCATTAGATTACCACACCTTTTTCAACACAGCAAATGGATTTTATAACCGAAATACTAAAATTCAACGAAAAAAGCCCCCTCATTTTTACACGGCTGAATTTCTGGATTTTCTTTACGGTTGTCCTTACCGGGTATTCAATAATACATAAAAAAACAGCTGTTCGGAATATATATCTTTTTTTAGTAAGTATATTCTTCTATTACAAAACCGGAGGGCTTTTTTTCTTTATCCTGCTTTTTTCAACTATTACCGACTTTTATATTGGTCATGGAATTTATCGTTCACAAAAATTGTTGCACAAAAAACTATGGGCAGCACTTAGTATAATACTGAATCTTGGTGTACTTGTTTTTTTTAAATACGACTACTTCCTAACTGAAACCATCAATTCTCTTTTTAATACAAACCTTGAAGTAGTTACACATTCGGCGAAGTGGTCGAATGCACTGTTTGGTACTCATTTTGATCTTGGCAGAATTCTGCCACCCATCGGAATATCATTTTTTACCTTTCAGACTATAAGCTATTCTCTTGATGTTTATAAGGGTAAGGTAAAACCAGTAAAAAATCTTGCCGATTTCGGATTTTATGTTTCCTTTTTCCCACAACTGGTAGCCGGCCCTATTGTTCGCGCTGCTGATTTTATTCCGCAGTTATATAAAAAATATTCGCTTACCGCCTACGAATTTGGCCTTGGTTTTTATTTGGTATTAAAAGGATTAACAAAGAAAATGTTTGTGGGCGATTATATTGCAGTAAACCTTATCGACAGGGTGTTTGCAAATCCTTCATCATATACAGGCTTCGAGAATCTGATGGGTCTTTTCGGTTACTCAGTCCAGGTCTATTGCGACTTTTCCGGGTATACCGATATTGCCATTGGAATAGCTCTGCTTATGGGATTTTACCTGCCCAAGAACTTCAATTCTCCATACAAGGCGAAAAATGTAGGCGAATTCTGGAAGCGTTGGCATATTTCTCTTTCATCCTGGTTAAAGGATTACTTATACATTCCAATGGGTGGAAACCGGGTAGCATCTTTATTTACATATATAAGCTCGGCCATAATTTTACTTTTTATTGTCTTGCTGGCAGAAAAAATAATTCTGGTCCCTATCATAATCATGGTTGTCAGTAGTATTTGGTTGCTGACACGCTTATTCCCGCAAATTAAACTAACAGTAAGTACAAATATCAATTTGATGGTTACAATGTTGCTGGGTGGTTTATGGCATGGCTCAAGCTGGATGTTTGTCATCTGGGGTGGACTTAACGGGCTTGGTATTGTTGTATATAAATTCTGGCGTAAAATAAGTCCTTATGAAAACAGCACCCATTGGTTGGTCAATACCTGGAAAATATTCTTCACTTTCTGTTTTATAACGTTTACCAGAATCTGGTTCCGTGGTGAGTCGATGCAGGGAACATACGAACTGTTGTCGCAGGTTACTACAAACTTTGCATGGAAACTGGTTCCTTCGATGATTGGAAGTTACTGGAAGGTATTTGCAATTATGATTTTTGCAATGGTTATTCACTGGCTTCCGGATATGGTTAAGGTAAAATATAGAAACTGGTTTATTGAGAGACCCCTCTACCAGCAAATTGGTATTGCCGTACTGGTTATATTTATAATTTATCAATCAGTTTCCGCAGGTCTTCAGCCATTTATTTACTTTCAGTTTTAATAAGTATCACCCTGACAGGGTGTATGTACCCTTTCAAGAGTGTTGAATCTTACAATTCCCCCCTGCTGCGAAGCAGCTTAAAGAATCGTGCTTCGAATTCTTCTCCTGGCGAAGGTGAAGGAGAGATAGCAAGTTTCCCTTCAGAATCAATAAGATAATATGTCGGGAATGCCCTAACGTCATATTCCTTAATAATCGACGAGTGATTACCATAATGCAGAAATAACCAGGGATAATTGCTTCTCCTTAAAAAATTATCCAACACATCAATATCATTATCGACAACAACAGTTAAAATCTGAATCAGATCCTTATGTTTCTCATGAAGAATCTTTAGCATCTCAAACTCATTCAGACATGTATAACTAAAACAGCTGCAGAAGTTAAGGTAAACGTATTTCCCTTTTAAGCTTTCGAGACTAACAAGATTACTATCCCTGTCGAAAAGCTCAAAAGCAGGCGGTTCATAACCTACGAGAAGTCTGGTAGTTTTTCTTCGAATAGCCTCAGCGGTTTTATTGACAGCACTATTTTTTGAATCCTGAATCATTTGCTCAACGATTTTTAACATAGCACTCCGGGAGTAATTGTCATCATAGAATTCATCATATAATCCTTTGAGAATAACCATGTCAAGTAAATCTTTACCTTTAAGTACTTTGTCCGATGAAAGACTTTTTCTCAATGCATTCAGGTCACCTGATGAAATAGCCTCTCCAAGTCCCTTTCCTTCTGATGTTCTGGCAAAATGATGAAAATAATTATCATAGACTCTGTCAAACAATTCCATATAGGCTGTATTATTATTCAAAACAGGTTGATTCATAAAATATTCATCGGAAACACTTCTAGATTTTTGTTGTGCTGCCAAATGTCTGAGTAAACCATAACGATATTTACGGTAATTATTGAAAAATAAATTCTCCGATCCTGAAAATGATTTCTCCATTCGGGCAATATCTTTGTCCAGCTGACTGAAATCATCGTTTTCCCTAAGATCTAAAATGTGTTTATTATAATAAGGGAGAAAAGCATCATTGAACATCCTTATCAGTGTATTCAATTCATTTTCGTTGTAATCAACCGTTCCTAAATGGATTATCGTTGGCGAGAAATAAGGATTCAGAAAATCACCGGGTTCTTTATCCAGCCTGGGTGGCATAATAATTTTATAATTGCTTCCGGGAACTGCATACAGGTGAATTTTGTATATGCCAACATAAGCAAATACAAATGTAATTTCATCTATCTCAAAAGTAACGGAAAAACAACCGCTACTATCAGCAATACAAGCTCCGACTAATTCTTCGGCATTTGTTATTTGGTCAGTATATTTCTGAAAAATTATCTCTGTTCCGGCATATGCAGTATCGTTTCCCGATATTACTACCTGCTGACCTGAATATAAATATGATACATAGAGTAATGTGAATACTACAACTGATATAATTTTCTTCATTTACTTCCTATTATTTATTTGAACCTTAATTTTCTCTGGTAAAAATTTCGAAGCATCTCCGCCATGTCGAATTACGTCGCGCACAATTGTTGAAGTTACATGTGTATGCTCAGGCATTGTGAGTATAAAAACCGTTTCAATTTCCGGATGCATTGTGCGGTTCATTTGAGCAATGGCTCTTTCATACTCAAAATCTGATGATGTTCTTAAACCGCGTAAAATATACCTTGCGTCTCTTTTTATACAGAAATCAACAGTTAGACCATCGTATATTTCAACCTCAACATTTTTTTCATTCTTAAAAATATCTTTAATCCATTCCACTCTTTGTTCCAGTGAAAAATAACTGCCTTTGACAGTATTATGTCCGACGGCAATTATTATATTATCAAAAAGCGATAATGCCCTTCGAACAACCGATTCATGTCCAATGGTAAACGGATCGAAAGAACCAGGGAAAAGTGCATTTTTCATTTTAACTGAGTTTATTTTTATAATGCGAAGATAAGCCCATCTATGTAATTTCCTTTTCTTTTTGCGAGCTTACAAACAATATATTACCAATATCCCCGAATCCGGTAAATACATCTATTCCCTTGGCTTTAACCAGTTCATGCCGGAATCCGACAATAGTAAGGTCCGCATCTACTGATTTTTCGGCAATAAGGTCCTTTGTTATGCGCTTATCATCTGATGGTATCAATCTGATATTCCCGGGAGATATCGGCAGTCGTCCCGATTTAATAAGTGCCATTAATTTTTCTTTACGCTCATTCAATTCCGACTCCTTAAGTATGGTAAATATCTTAATATGCCCCTTATTCCAGTCGGGATGTCCAAGAATAATGTAAGCCAGCAAAATCATCAGGTTAGCATTTTCATAATCGTAAGAAGTAATCCAGATATTAATTACCCTGCGATCGCCAAAACCTTTATACGAAGTATTTAGCACACATACATCGAAGCCGGCTGCATAAATAAGTGAGTAATTTTCCAGACTACGTTTAAAAGTATCAGGGTCGGTCCTGCTAAATTCAAAAAGTATTGTATTATTTCCTTTCCCGGAAATACCTGATAATTGTACCACCTGTGCAATAGCTGAGGTATAGGACGGACTGATCAGTGTATCGAGATACACTCTGCTCCTATTTCCTGAGGCTAGATTAATCAAACGTTCCAGCACTACTTTGGATTCTCTTTCCGTTTTCTTTGAAAGGTATCCTTCTATATAATGAATGTAAGTTCCAAAACCATATTTATAAGCGATCCAGCGAAGCAGATCATAAGCACTTCTGCGCTTGAAAGTATCCTGTGAAATACATATTACAAACGGTCTCCAGTTTGTATCCACGTCCTCCTTGTCGGCACGCTGGGCTAATATTTGCAGCCACCGGCTTAACTGGAATATAACACCGCGAAATAACTTCTCAAATCCTCTTTTCTCTTTTTTGTTTACTGTTATGGCATAATATATCATGCCCATAATAATAAGCGAAGTAACTGCATAGGGTGAGTTCATTTTAAACATAAGCCAGAATGAAAGAATTGTCCCAATGAGCGATATGTACCATCTGGATCTGAATGTCGGGCGATATGACGGATCAGCTGCAAAATTTTCCAGTAAGGATACCAGACAGATAGCACCATAGGTAACCATAAAAAACATCGAGATAATCTGTGCAACAAATTCAAGAGTACCTATTGAAATGAAAATAAACGCTATTATTATACTGATAATGTTGGCATTGACAGGTTCGTTAGAAACAGGTTTTCCTTTTGCAAATATCTTACTAATGAAACGGTTTGGCAGTACATCATCAGCACCGATTGCCTGTAATGTGCGTGGTACCACAAGTATGGAACCAAGGGCCGATGAAAGAGAAGCTGCAGCCAGACCAATAGGTATAATAGGGCCCCATTTTGCCACTCTCTGCATAATAAGGCTGTTTGCCGGATCGGCTAGTTCTGTCGGAGTAAAAGAAATTGCCAGCTTATACGCCACGGCAATATAAACAACCAGACCCACAAAGGTGGCAAGTAGTGTTCCCCGCGGAATAGCTGTTTTGGGGTCTTTAAGATCGCCCGACAAGCCGAGTCCTGCCGCAAGACCCGTAAATGCCGGAAAGATTATGGTAAATACAAAAAATAAATTACTCGGATTCTGAATCCCTGTATAAAAAGCATTTTTAACAGGTAGTGTTTCAACATTTCCTGCAAAAAACATCACCAGTGATACTCCCAGAATAGCAGCAACAATATAAAGGGCCTTCATACCCATATTTGCACCACGATAAATGACAATTACAGAAATAATAGCCATTACCGGCAGACTGATCAGTCTTTTATCGAATATCGGTATCCCGTAGTTCTGATTAAAATATTCAAGAATCGGTTGTGATGCTTCGGCGAATGCGATTATATAAAATGCAATACTCACAGCCTGAGAGAGGTACAGAGATATTCCAACGGTAGCCCCGATATTCAGCCCGAACGACCGCGAAATAATATAATATGCCCCTCCACCCAGTACTTTTTGATTGGTAGCAATTTCGGCAACTGCAAAAGCAGTAGGAATAGTGACCAAATGCCCTATAACAATAATACCAACAACTGATATAAATCCAAGGTTACCAACTGCCCAACCGAATTTTAAAAACAGAATTGCTCCGAGTATTGTTGAGATTGAAGTTACAAAGACTTCAAAGCTTCCGAAATTGGTTTTTCTGTTAACCAGGTGTTTTGACATTAAAACATTGAGATTTTTTGAAAACTGCAAGTCATTCCTGACGAAGCGAAGCAAAGCTCAGGAATCCACGGACTTAAAATAAAGTATTTTCTGGATTCCGGCTCTTCATTCCATTACGGCCGGAATAAAATTTATAATATTAAAGACTTTGCTAGTCTCTGCCAAATCAAATTTAAGAACTTTTCGGAACAATGGTAGTTAACAGGTTGGATAAAGTAGAAATTACTTCTGCACCGGTTTCCTTTAGTCTTTCCTCCGACTGATGACCATCTGCTATAAGAATGCACCGACATCCAATAGCTTCGGCAACCTCATAATCGTGCGCTGTGTCACCTATAAGTACAATATCATTCTTATTAATCAGGTTTTTCTGAACAAAATCAAGAGCTATTTTACTTTTGCTATCGGCATAAATATTACTAATACCAAGAATATCAGAAAAATAATCTTCTACCTTCTTATCCCTGACCGATTTTAACAACATATCCTGCTTCATGGCTGAGATGATAATGTTTTTATGCTCTGTATTTTTAAAATGATGTAATACCTCTTTTGCTCCTTCAATAAGGGGTGCAAATTCCAGTTCGTTGTTGTACATCTCGATAAATTCGACAGATAGGTCTTCGAAACTTTCGATCTTAAAATCAAAACCGATTTTCTGGTAATAGTCAATGACCGGGAAGCCGAATATACTTTTGTAATATTCAAGGTGCAGCAAAGGCATCTGCCTTTTCTGTAACATGCTGTTCATGGTATGCATGCATATCTCTGCGTCATCAAGCAGTGTTCCGTTCCAGTCCCAGAAGATATACTGTACATTAATTTGCATATCGGCAAGATAGGTGAAATGGACATGAGGTGCAAGGAAATGCATAGAATTGAAACACCCTGTCAGGGTGATGGGACCCTGACAGGGTGGATTGTAAGAAATTGAAAGAATATCTTTTCAAAATCAAAATCACGAGCACAGCTATTCTGTTTTGAAATAATACATTGAAATCACAAATTGCCAATTATTAAATGCTTTTAATCATTTTGTTGATCCCATCCTTGTATGTATTTAAAGTTCTCGCTCTTGCAAATTCAAGTTCAACCACAGGTTTTACATATCCCCGACTTTTTAATTCAGGTACCCATCGCTTTACATATTTTAAGTCTTTATCAAATTTTTTTTGTTGCTGAACAGGATTAAATATTCTGAAATAAGGAGCAGCATCACATCCGGTGCCTGCTGCCCACTGCCAGTTCCCATTATTTGACGATAACTCATAATCTATTAATTTACGTGCAAAGTAAGCTTCTCCCCATCGCCAGTCGATGAGTAAGTGTTTGCAAAGAAAGCTGGCAGCTATCATTCGTACCCTGTTATGCATATAACCAGTTGCATTCAGTTGCCGCATGCCCGCATCGACAAATGTGTAGCCAGTATTACCCTTGCACCAGAGTTCAAATTCCTGTTTACAATTTCTCCACCGGATACCATTATATTTCGGTTTGAAATTTTGTGTTACAACTTGTGGAAAATGAAAAAGAATCTGCATAAAGAATTCTCTCCAGATAAGTTCACTTAAAAAAAGAGGTGAATCAGCAACTGCCCTTGATATGACCTTTCGTATACTAACTGTTCCGAACCTGAGATGAGGACCAAGGTTTGTTGTTTCTTCAGAAGGATAATCGCGGGTAATTCCATATTTATGCAAATCTGATAAATTGAAGTCTTTTACAGGTTTTCCCGATTCAGTAAAGCCAGTTACTGACAACACTGGAAATGTAAAGACATGCTTAATAAAATTATTGAATTTTATTTTATATGAAGGCCGATAGTGCTCTTCCCTGATCATACTAAGCCATTTATTCTTATATGGTGTAAAAACTGTGTAAGGATTGCCATCATGTTTTATGACTTCACTTTCTTCGAAAATTACTTGGTCTTTGTATGCAAACAGCATTATTCCCCTTTTTAAGAGTAATTGCTTCACTTTATTATCTCTTTCTATAGCATAGGGTTCGTAATCTTTGTTTATATAGACTCCCGATATTTCGTATTGCTCGGTAAGCTCTTCCCATATTTCTCGCGGATCGCCAATCAGGCATAGCAATGAGCTTCCCCAATTCTTTAATTTAGTGTGAATCGATTTTAATGTTGAATAAATAAATGTGAGCCTCTGATCCTCTTTAGGCAGATCCTGTAGAATGTTCTTGTCAAAAATAAAGATTGGCAATACCGGATAGCCAGATTCAAGAGCATGCAGTAATGCGGCATTATCTTCCAGCCTTAAATCCCTTCTGAACCAATAAACGGAAATCTTCATTTTTAAACATAATTATTATATGACAAAAAAACATTCTTTTTTTGTATGAAGTTCTATTATATTAAAATACAGGATATGATAATTATCAATAATTAAGTGCCAAATTATTCACTGTCTGATCTCCAATCCTCCAAATACAGCATTGGCTTCTATAATTATCACTTGCTTTGTTGAATCGGTTTCTTCTGAATCATAATTTGCTGTTCCGAAAGCAACCGTGTTTCCATTCGGTAAGCTTACGGCAGAAAATACCGCATCGGCTTTTATGCGTACTGCCATATGAGTTGGTAACAATATTTCGGTTTTGCCAAATATGGTATTAAATTTCACCTTTGTTTTTATCTGTGGTAAACTGTCTATTTTCCTGAAATCATATATGGTTCTCCCAAAAATAGTGTTATACTCACCGTTATTTACAGGCGCCGATCGTTCTGTTCTTTCTATAAAAAATACATTATTCTCATCGTTATTCGAAGAAAAAGAGGACTTGCCAATTAATATTTTAATCCCTATCAGGATGAATACCACAGCAACAACAATACGGAATATATGTATATCGAAGAGTACCTTGAAAATAATACTTAAACCAATTACGATAAGAATGATGCCCCAAAAAAGACCAACTCCCATTTTCATAAGTTTTTATTTATAATCTAAGTGTTTCACAATTTGATAAATTAACATTTCCGGGTATGCACAGATTTAAATATCAAAGTTAAGAGCATTTTTAACTTTGTCCTTGAGTAAAGATATACTCAATACAGCAAGGATGTCATCGACAAAATGGAATTTAAGTCCTTCCAGGTAGATCTGATTAATTTCTTCGATATCTTTTTTATTATCGGATGAGAGGATTATTTCATTGATACTGGCCCTTTTTGCAGCAAGTATCTTTTCTTTTATTCCTCCAACCGGCAGAACTTTACCACGAAGGGTTATTTCGCCGGTCATGGCTATTTTATTTTTAACCTTTCGCTGGGTTATAGCAGAAGCTATTGATGTTGCCATAGTTACTCCCGCCGATGGTCCATCCTTTGGTATTGCACCTTCGGGAACGTGAACATGAAAATTCCAGTTTTCAAATATATCAGGATTGATGTTGAATTTACCACTGTGCGACTTAAGATACTCTAAGGCAATAACAGCAGATTCTTTCATTACGTCTCCCAAATTACCGGTAAGGGTCAGTTTACCTTTTCCTTTGCTCAGGCTTGTTTCTACAAAAAGGATTTCCCCTCCGACACGTGTCCATGCCAATCCTGTAACAACACCAGCATACTCATTACCCTCGTATTTCTCTTTCTGATAAATAGGATGGCCAAGTATTTCACGAGCAAGCGATATTGGTAAATTCTTATTGTATTTTTCCTCCATGGCTACCTTTCTGGCTATTACCCTGGAAATTTTAGCCAGTGTTTTATCCAGCAACCGGACCCCGGATTCCCTGGTATAATTTTCAATGATATATTCAATAGTCTTTCTGTGAATATTTAAATCTTCTTTCCTAAGTCCGTGATTGGCAAGGTTGCGAGGAATAAGATGCCTGCGTGCAATTTCTACCTTCTCTTCAACAATGTAACCACTAATATCGATCAGTTCCATCCGGTCGAGCAGCGCCGGATGAATTGTACTTGTAGTATTAGCTGTAGCAATAAACATAACCTTCGAAAGGTCATATTCCATCTCGAGATAATTATCGTAGAATGCACTGTTCTGTTCCGGATCGAGAACTTCCAATAATGCCGATGCAGGATCACCATGAATATCACGACTCACTTTATCGATCTCATCAAGTACAAATACCGGATTAGCAGATTTAACTTTTTTCAGACTCTGAACTATACGCCCCGGCATTGCACCGATATATGTTTTACGATGTCCCCTGATTTCAGCTTCGTCATGTAACCCTCCCAGTGACATCCTGATATATTTTTTGTTCAGTGCTCTGGCAACCGATTTACCAAGTGATGTTTTTCCAACTCCGGGAGGACCATACAGACAAAGGATCGGTGATTTTAAATCCCCTTTCAGCTTCAAAACGGCAAGGTGTTCAAGTATTCTGTCTTTAACCTTCTCAAGACCGTAGTGATCCTTTTCAAGTATGTTCTTAGCCCTTTTCAGGTTAAAATTGTCTTTGGTAAATTCATTCCAGGGTAAATCGAGTAATGTTTGAAGGTAATTGATATGCACTGAATACTCACCGGTAACAGGATTTAGCCTGTGTAATTTATCAAGTTCTTTTTTGAAAACATCCGCGACATCTTTATTCCATTTTTTCTTGGCCCCTTTCTTTTTAAGTTCTTCTATTTCTTGTTCAACAGGGTTACCTCCAAGCTCATCCTGGATTGTCTTCATTTGCTGATGAAGCATAAACTCTCTCTGCTGCTGGTCGATATCGAGTTTTACCTTTGATTGAATATCATTCTTTAGCTCCAGCATTTGCACTTCGCGCACCAGGTATTCCAACAAAGCTATTCCACGCTGCTTTAAATCATTTTTTTCCAGCAGTGTCTGCTTGTTTTCAAGTTTTATATCGCTGTTTGAACTAATGAAATTGATCAGGAAAGTTGAACTCTCAATATTCTTTACAGCAAATGAAGCCTCCGGAGGTATGTTTGTGGAGAGTTTAATTATTCTCAATGAAAGATCTTTCAATGAGCCAACTATCGCCTCAAACTCAGGATCTTTTTTAACGGGAATGCTATCCTTTAGCTTTTTTACCTTAGCAATAAGGTATGGTTCCTCCTGAACCTGTTCTTCAAGAAATATCCTGCGTTTCCCCTGAATAATTACCGAAGTGGTACCATCGGGCATTTCAAGAATCCGGATAATCTGTGCTGCTGTTCCAATATTATAAAGATCACTAATAACAGGTGATTCGATATTTGGATCGCGTTGACCTACCGTTCCTATAATCTTTGATTTTTTATATATATCACGAATAAGCTTCATAGATTGTTTACGTCCAACCGAAATTGGAATGATAACCCCTGGAAACAGAACTGTATTTCTTAAAGGTAATATTGGTAATGTTTCAGGAACTTCAGTTTTTAATAAACTATCCTCATCTTCATCGGTGATCAATGGAATAAAGTCAGGTTCATCATTCGATGAACTTGCAATAAAATAATTCTGTAAACTCTTCTCGATTCTCTTGGCCATTCGATTTTCTCCTCAGTAAAATATTTTACGACAAGCTGTCAGTATTATTATCAATATTTTTGAGAATCTCATTATGACAATTGATATGCCACAAATGTCAACCCTGCTAAAACTTCCTGTATTTTTCCGTGATATTAAATATATGCTGAAGAATTGCCATGTCATCATTACTTAATGAGTGCCCTCGCCTTGCCATTGCTATCTCAGCCGTTTCAAATGCTTTTTCAGGTTTGTATAAGATGAATCCGCCTGCTCCGCCCCAGGAAAATGAAGGAATAAAATTCCTTGGAAACCCACTGCCATATATATTGGCACTAACACCAATAACAGTCCCGGTGTTGAACATGGTGTTAATACCGCACTTTGAATGATCGCCCATCACCAGACCACAGAATTGCAAACCTGTGTCAATGAACCGTTCTTTAATATAACTCCACATTTTGACTTTCGCATAATTGTTCTTCAGATTGGAATTGTTGCTGTCTGCCCCGAGATTGCACCATTCTCCCAAAACAGCATTACCTAAAAACCCATCATGAGCTTTGTTAGAATAGCCTGTAAATACACTACTATGAACTTCACCTCCAACCTTTGAATGCGGTCCGATGGTTGTTCCGGTATAGATTTTTGCACCTATTTTTATTGTTGAATGCTCACACAATGCATGGGGCCCCCTTACAACTGCTCCTTCCATTATTTCTGTATCACGACCTATATAAATTGGTCCTGTATCCGCATTTAAGATAGAACATTCTACTTTTGCACCTTCTTCTACGAAGATGTTATTCTTATTAAATAACTTATTGGTCTCGCTAAGTTTTTGAGTTTTTCTTCCTTTTGTAAGCCTTTTAAAATCTTCAATAATAAGGATTTCGTTAAATTCAAAAATATCCCAGATGTTTTTTATACAAATAAAATTAGGTGAATACTGCCAGGCTTTAAATGCTTTTAAACCATCTTTTTCTTCTGTATCAACATGTTCTGATGAACGATAAGCAATGACAGTTTCATCCCCGACAAGCAGTTCCCCCTTTTTTAACTTTGATACTGCATCGACCAGGTTCTCGTTCGGAATAACGGAAGCATTAATAAACAGATTGTCGTCTTCAAATTTGGCGGGAAATTTCTTCGAGAGGTATTCTTTAGTAAAATATGAACACTCTAAATGGGCTAATGACTCCCATTTTTCTTTAATCGTAGTTATACCAATTCGAATTTCGGCAACCGGCCGCGTAAAGGTAAGCGGTAATAAACTTTCATGGCCAATATCGTCGAAGAGAATCATGTTGGCTGTTGGTTTCATATCATTTCTAATTAGCGTGATAATTTATAAATCACATTTATTGAAGTGTTTTCGATTAAATTACACCAATTATTTTATATAAACCAAGTAGTAACATAATCATTATCACCTTTGTGCAGCCTCTATGTCAAAGCAAAGGCTAACCTGTATTTTCACAGATTGTATCTTGTGCTTATTATAAGGCTGTTAAAATAAAAAAGCTCCGAATTTTCAATGAAATTAACGGAGCTTTTGGTTTCTTCAAAAGATAGTTATAAACTATTTAGCTTTCTTGTCGTCTAAGTGTTTTTTGTACTTACTGTAATACTTGTCTACCCTTCCTGCTGTATCAACAAATTTCATCTTACCAGTATAAAAAGGATGTGATGTATTTGAAATTTCAATTTTTACCAGTGGATATTCCTTACCATCGTCAAGTTTTACCGTTTCTTTTGTGGAAGCAGTAGAGCGTGTAACAAATGTAACACCATTCGACATATCTCTGAATGCGACCAATCTGTAATTCTTAGGATGAATATCTTTTTTCATTTCTTTTAATTTATTCCCTTGCTCCCGTCTGATTTTTATCGGCTTGCAAAGATAGAAAAAAGTTTTTTATACAAAAATGGAGGAAGATATATTTTGGATAAATTAAGTTCCCTATTCCTGCAAAGATAAACTCAGTTAAGATTTGTTATAGTATTAGAATATTGAACAGATGAAAAGATCGAGTGTTACCGCCCCAATATCCCAATCATTTTATAACATGATCAGCACCGGCATGACTTATATTCTCTTCCACATCAGTACAACTTTCCTTCAAATTCATTGGTGAATCTTCTGAATGGAGCATTAGGATCAAAAATTTTGAGATATGTAACATGTCTTTTGTGTCGACTAAAACCAGACATTCCGTATATCTTGATCATTTTCGGATTGTAGTCACCCACCCATGAAAACTCAACTTCATTCATCCTTTTTCTTTTTTCCAGAACTTTTACCAGCTGATAAAAAAGGGCAGTTATCAGACCCGACTGTTGATACTCGGGCAGAATACCAGCAATGAATGCTCTGATGCGCGTAATCGCTCTTCTGCGGTAATAGAATAATTTTAGTTTATTCAGAATATTTAGTTTACCGTTTTTTATTTTTTTTAAAATCTGGTTAATATCCGGGAAAGCAACTACCAGACCTGCAGGTTTACCCTTATCGTATGCAAACCAGATAAATTCTTCATCGAGCACAAAGCGGGCTTCGTCGATCATTTTTTTTATTTCGCTGTGCTGTAGGGGGGTGTAACCATCATGAAAACCTGACCAGATAGTGTTGAAAGCGTAAACAAAATCATCTACATATTTATCTGGATTTTTAAACCTAAAATGCTCGAAGGTAAAATCAGGGTTACTCTCCACATGTTGTGCATATTGGATCATTCTTGGTGGCCATGGAGTTCTGGTGTCCTTATGAAAAGAAAATTGTTCGAAATAATTTTTAAACCCATAGTTTTCAAACAATGCCTGATAGTAAGGGAAGTTATAAGGCATTCCATATCCCTGTTGTTTGAATCCTTCAACAAGTAATCCCCAGTACATATAGTTTTCGCCAAAGTTTACCGGTGCCTGCATAGCCTTTAAACCTTTTTTATTAAGCCAATCTATGGCGGTATCAAAAAGCTTATTTGCTGCTTCCTGGTCGTTTATACATTCGAAAAAACCTGCACCACCGGTAGAATAATCATATAAATCTTTTTTCCTGTTGTCATAAAAGGCTGCAATCCGACCAATGAGATCTCCATTCTCATCTTTCAGTATCCATCTTTTAGCCTCTCCATGATTGAAACAGTCGTTTAAAGCAGGATCGAAAATGTTCTCAATCTCAATATCGAGAGGACATATCCAGTTTTTATCCTTTTTATAAAGAAGCTTTGGAACCTTAAGAAAATCCTTCTCCGTTTTTTTATCTGTAATCTCAATAATATTCATCAATCATTCTTTATTTGAGAACTATAAAAGTAATTATTAATCGAATATCAACTAATAATTAATTAATAACAGGTAATAACCTCAAAGTTCAGTTTCTTAATGCTTAATTTTAGTTCGAAAAGTTCCCTAAAAAATGCACGATCAATATATCAGTTATAAAAAAGATATTTATCTTTGCAAACCTTTAAAATGGTGGATGTAGCTCAGTTGGTTAGAGCGCCAGATTGTGGTTCTGGAAGTCGTGGGTTCGAACCCCATCTTCCACCCAAGATTCATGAGGGAAACAATATTTATTGCTTCCCTTTTTTATTCCCGTATCATTTACCATATTTTCGTAAACAGAAAATCATTTATATGCAGTCGTGGGTAAATTATCACAGTCATACCCGTTATGACGACGGGAATGCGGAACCAATTGAATACATTAAGAAAGCAATTGAAATAGGCATGCCTGCTTACGGATATTCAGCACATGCACCGGTAAACTTTAATACCGACTGGTGTGTCCCTCAAGAGAAATTCAATCAATATAAAGACGCCATTAAGAAGATTAAGGATGAATATGGAAACAAACTACAGATCTACCAAGGCCTTGAGATCGATTATATACCGGATATAGCAGGCAAAAATTCAAATATCCTTAAAGATACAGAACTTGACTACTTCATAGGATCCATACATTTTGTCGACCGGTTTCAGAATGATGATCACTGGAATATTGATACATCGTTGGAATTATTTAAGAAAGGGCTCATCTCAATTTTTGATAACAATATCAGGAAGGCTGCTACCAGATACTTCGAGCTTACAAGGCAAATGATTGAAGAAGATCAACCTGATATAATAGGTCATATGGACAAAATTAAAATGTTTAATACAAAACTTAATTTATTCGATGAAACAGACAAGTGGTATCGCGATCAGGTTAATCTTACTATTCAGTGTATTAAAAAATCAGGAGGGATTGTGGAAATCAATACCAGGGGATATTATCGATATAATCAGCCTGAACTCTACCCAAGCCTTTGGATTGTTAATTTGCTGAATAAGGCAGGAATACCGCTTATGATTAATTCAGACTCACACAAGCCGAATGAAATAGTTGCAGGGATGACATACTGCGCTAAAAAGCTTAAGAAACTGCCGGTGGAAAAGATCTTTGCCTTGTATAACAATAAATGGAAGGAATTTCTCTTTAATGAAAACGGACTGATATTCCCGTGATTAAAAATTCTTCTTACGAATTATCATTCCGGCTTCATCGTATTCAACCCATACTCCTTTTTTCCTGTTTTCTGCATATTCCCCTCTTTCCTTGATAACTCCGGTTTCATACCACGATATATAATTTCCGCTTAGCGTATCGTTCTGATAATGTACTTCGTATATCTTATCGCCATCTGAGGTCCAGCTTTGCCATGAACCATTCAGTTTACCATCTTTATATTCGCCTTTTCTTTTAATGTTGCCGTTCTTATAATAGCTTATATATATTCCGTTTAGAATACCCTCGCGGAAAGTCATCTCCTCCTTAAATAACTGTGTGCCGGAATAATAAACAACACACTTACCTGTATAAGGTTTTAACTGATTGGGTAAATAAAATACATCCTCAGGCAGATTGCCCTCTTCTACCACAATTCTTGATTGCATGCACGAAGGCATTAAAAAGAGGCTAATTACGAGGAATAATAGATTTTTCATTTTAATTAATTGTTCTGTAGGATTATTCGCCATACTTTACGCTGATTCCCCGCTATGGTTGGCTTATATTGATTAATAGTTAAAATAATAGTATGAATTTCTCTTTTTGAGTGGCAAAAAATTCCTTTATTTCACTCTTGTCCAAATCGTTTCTCTGCCAATAAATATCATTCCGAGTACATATTCTTTTATATAAAAGGTGTTAATTATTGCACCAAACCAAATAATACAGTAATATGTTTTTTCATTCTCCGGATTATCTATTGTCCCTCTGACCACCTTAATTTATCACCATCATATGTGAATCCCTTCAGTACATGAACTAACTAGAACTTTTTCTATTTGTCTTTATAAGGATTATTTATATCAATCCGATAGGTATCTGTTTTAGGTTATTAAGTTTTACCATAATATGTAGAAGCTATTTTTTATTCATTTGCTTATTGATCTGGTTAATTTATTTCCAGTGCAGGCTATTTTCTGATATAATTAACAAACGAATAGTCAGTTCCGGCTACTGCATCATTAGTTATATCTTCTCTGCTTTCAATTTTCCAGTTTTTCAGATCGAATTCCGGAAAATATGTGTCTGCGTCAAATGATTTATGGACATGGGTAAGGTACATCTTATCAGCAAACGGAAGAAACTGTCTATAAACCAATGAGCCGCCAAGTATAAAGTTTTCTTCATTATTATCGATCATCTTCATTACTTCTTCAACAGAGTGGGCAACTTCTATTCCTTCGGTATTAAAAGATATCTGAGAAGTTATAATAATGTTTCGCCTGTTTTTAAGTGGCCTTTTATTGATAGATTCGAATGTACTACGCCCCATTATAACTGTATGACCCGATGTAATTTGCATGAAACGTTTTAAATCGGCAGGAATATGCCAGAGAAGATCGTTGTTCTTACCTATTTCGTAATTCGCTCCAACGGCGGCTATTATAGAGATATTCTTCATATACTAAACAGAGATTTCTCCTTTAATATGAGGGTGTGGATCGTAATTTAACAGTTCAAAATCATCAGATTGAAAATTAAATATATCTCTTACTCCCGGATTTATATTTAGCTGAGGTAATGCCCTTGTTTCTCTTGTCAGCTGCAGGTTTACCTGTTCAAAATGGTTCTTATAAATATGTACATCACCCAAAGTATGAATAAACTCGTATGGCTGTAAATCTGTTACCTGTGCCATCATCATCAGTAAAATAGAATATGAAGCAATATTAAATGGCACTCCTAAAAATAAATCGGCACTTCTCTGATATAACTGACATGATAATTTCCCGTTTGCCACATAAAATTGAAAAAGGATATGACAGGGTGGTAAAGCCATTCGATCAAGATCACCAACATTCCAGGCACTGACTATATGTCTGCGTGAACCTGGTTTATTCCTGATAGATTCCACAACATTGGTAATCTGATCTATCGTCCTTCCCTGTCCGGCTGTCCATGACCTCCACTGATACCCGTATACCGGCCCCAGATTTCCACCTTCATCAGCCCATTCATTCCAGATTCTTACTCCATTATCCTGAAGATATTTTACATTGGTATCTCCCTTTAAAAACCATAACAATTCATGTATTATAGATCTAAGGTGAAGTTTCTTTGTAGTTAGTAAAGGAAAACCATCTGAGAGTTTAAAACGCATCTGGCAGCCAAACACGCTGTGTGTTCCTGTTCCTGTTCGATCCTCACTATCTTCACCCTGTTCCATAACATGCCGGAGTAAATCGAGATATTGTTTCATACTTTACTTCATTTCAACACAAATTTAGTATACTCATAAAGGTTGATGCCATTTTATAATCATTATTAATTAAGATGATGTTAACAATGCCCTGAAACAGCCTCAAATAAACGTTTTAATGCAAATGTTAACCAGTAACATTCCTTATAGAAACAGAATGCATACATTTGTAAAAATGTAAACTTAGATCATGAATTCATCCCTACGCTATATTCTTATAGGGCTGGGAATAATCCTGGCTATTTTATGTATCTGGTATTTTATCAATATAGTTGCCTATATACTGGTATCAGTGGTACTTGCGCTTGTAGGGAAACCTATTGTTGATCTGCTGGGTAAAATTCACATAGGAAAAATAAAACTACCTAAACCACTGAGGGCATTTTTAACCCTTATGCTAATCTGGCTCCTGTGCTTTGCTTTTTTCCGGATTTTTATTCCATTAATAGCAAATGAAATAGACAGTTTATCATCAATAAACCCTGAAAAACTTTTAGCTTCACTGGAAGAACCAATTGAGAAACTGGAGAGCGTAATTGATAAATATCAGATTGCCGGTGAAGGTAAGTTTGTGCTTGAAGATTTCATTGCGAACAAGGCAACATCGTTTCTGAATGTATCTTTCCTTAAAAACTTCTTAAGCTCAATAGCCGGAATTATGGGAAATATATTCATTGCATTTTTTGCAATATCTTTTATGACCTTTTTCTTTTTAAGGGATGAAAGGCTCTTCGCGGAAGGTATCTTAGCAATGGTACCTGATAAGCATGTAGAAGCTTTTAAACATGCAATGAATTCGACGAGATATTTACTAAGACGTTACTTTGTTGGAATTTTAGGGCAGATAACAGGTATATTCACTCTGGTAACTACCGGCCTCACTATTGTCGGAGTTGGTTTTAATCATAGTATCCTGATAGGTTTAATTGCGGGACTGTTAAACGTAATTCCATATATCGGGCCACTTATCGGAAGCGCTTTAGGTGTTCTGATTGGTATTGCCACACATCTTGATTTGGAATTTTATGCCGAATTGCTTCCTTTAATAGGTTTTATGATACTTATATTTATTATTGTCCAAACCATAGACAATGTCCTTTTTCAACCTCTTATTTTTTCAAGCAGTGTAAATGCCCATCCTCTTGAGATTTTTATTGTAATACTGGTTGCCGGATCACTTGCAGGAATAACCGGAATGATACTGGCAATCCCGACATACACAGTGGTAAGGGTGTTTGCTAAGGAATTCTTCAACAATTTCAAAGTTGTTAAAAAATTGACAAAAAATATTCACTAGTAAGCGAGGGATAGTGATATATTTACGTGAATGAATGTGGCTATGCGACTTTTTGGGGTATTAAATCTGATTATCCTGCAGACTCTGCTGCTCTCTGGTTTGAAGGCACAGGCTGATTTTACTGCCAGTGTTACAGAAGGATGCACCCCCTTAAGTGTAAAATTTTCTGTTGATCCTGCAACTATCAACGTTGATACCGTAAGTTATATCACATGGAATTTCGGCATAGGTGATACCATCAACTCACTCGACCCGGATACTGTTACTTATTTACGTGATGGTGAATATACAGTTACCATGATGATAAATGGCGACAGGGACAATGCAGTTGTTAAAGAAAGATATATCATAGTACACAGAACTCTACGATCGGTTTTCAGATATGAAGAATACGCACCAGGTAATAATTTCAGGTTTATTCCCATGGACGAAATAACCGATACGGCAGCAACTTATCTGTATTTGTGGAGATATCAAAAAACAACAGGTACTGATAACCGCGATAACAGTTATACTGTCAATATCGAGAACCAGGAAATAGCTATTGATACCATTACCCTTGACACCGGAATTTATCGTGTTTCATTAAATATATCGGATTCATACGGGTGCTCCTCAACAAGCGGCAGTACGGTGAAAGTGTTTAACGAACTTATTGTTCCAAACCTTTTTATGCCTGAATATGACGGATTATTTGAAATTAACCCTCAAAATATTAATACCATTCTTAAATTCCAGGTTTTTAACCGTAATGGTTTAGTTGTATTTGAACAAATAGCCCCTGTCATTCAGTGGGATGGAAGAACTAACCGGGGAATTGACCTGAATACAGGTGTTTTCTTCTATATACTGGAATCTACTGTAGGTGATCCGGCTGAGAAATACATACAGAATGGTTTTATTCATCTGTACCGTAATAAATAAGTTCTAAATAAGCCTGTCTGATCATTTCAAATACTTTCACCCATCCTTCAATATATAGGATAGATAATATTGCCGGATATATTCTGGATTTTGAACAATTTTTAAATTACTTTTATTTTAGACTTATATTTTCACGACAGACTGGTAAAAGTATATCTTTGCTATGTTCGTACATTAAAGCTAAAACAACCCTTTTTAAAAGTTAAAAGGAATAATTTGTTTTGTATGACCAAACGCATCGTTGAACTTATTTTTAAACACTTTCGATTGGCTTATATCCTTTTTTCATTATTATTTGCATTTTCCCAGTTAATTCATGCAGAAATTAACGATAATAACAATGGTTTAGTGCAATTCTCTGATACGGTCTATCAAATTCCAGATTTCGACCTTAAAAAAGCTGAACGCATGTATTACGGGCTTATTTCTTTAAGTGAGGAAGCCCCCGCATGTGCCGATTGCCATTACATGAATTATATAGATACTATTAATTGGAATCCTTCTACATATGAAATTGCATTAAAGTACTATAAGGGAGACGCTAAAATACTCTTAGATGTGATTAACACACCTCGGGGCAAAATACTTAACGAGGTGCATGCAGGATATGAAATATCTGAAGAACAAGCAGTTTTATTACAGGCGTATATTGATAAAAGATATGATTCAGGTGAACCGCAGAAGAAACCAGTAATTAATAATCTGATTCTTTTTATTCTGGTAAATATCATCGGATTTGCAGCAACAATTGACCTGTTATTTACCCGTAAGATAAAATTTAAAATTGTTCATCTCATACTTATTATAGGTGCAGCTATATTTATAACACGAACAATGGTCATAGAATCAATAAAAATTGGTCGTCAACAGGATTATGCACCAACCCAGCCCATAAAATTCTCTCATAAAATTCATGCCGGTGACAATAAAATTGACTGTCAGTACTGCCATCATACTGCAGAAACCAGCAAAAGCGCAGGAATTCCTTCGAGTAATGTATGTCTAAACTGCCATATATTAATAGTTGAAGGAACTAAATCGGGTAAATTTGAAATTAATAAAATCACCGAGGCTCAATTGAATAACGATCCCATTGAATGGGTTAAAGTTCACAACCTGCCCGATCATGTTTTTTTCAGCCATGCACAACATGTCGGAGCAGGCAAACTCGATTGTGCAGAATGCCATGGTGTTGTTGAATCAATGGACCTGCTAAGACAGGAGAATGACCTGTCAATGGGATGGTGTCTGGACTGTCACCGAACGCGTAAGGTAGATTTTAAAAACAATGAATATTATGCTCTTTTCGAAAAATATCATGATAAAATAAAAGTAGGAGAAATAGATTCGGTAATGATTGAAGATATCGGGGGAACTGACTGTATGAAATGCCATTATTAATTAACCGAAGTCAATTATTTCTGCATGAATAAATACTGGAAAAGCAAAGAAGAAAAACAAACTGAAACCCGGGTCCCTGGTTCACAAGCAAACAGAGACAAAGAAGATAGTAGCCTGGAGATGTTATTTAGCGACTCTATCATCAGTTCCGGTGCTACCAGACGTGATTTCCTGAAATTATTCGGATTTAGCATTGCATCGGCTGCAATTGCGGCAAGTTGTGAGCAACCGGTCCGCAAAGCAATTCCATACTTAATAAAACCTGAAGAGATCACTCCAGGTAAAGCTAATTACTATGCTTCAAGCTATTACGACGGAAATGATTATTGCAGTGTATTGGTTAAAGTACGCGACGGAAGGCCAATTAAAATAGAAGGCAATAAACTTTCTTCTGTTACAGGCGGAGGAACAAACGCACGGGTACAGGCTTCGGTTTTATCTTTATACGATGAATCACGTTATAAATCTCCAACCATTAATGGTGAAATAGTAAGCTGGGAAGAAGCCGACAAAGAGATTATTAATAGATTAAATATTATATCTGATTCAGGAAAGGAGATCATTCTTCTGAGTAATACTGTTATTAGTCCTTCTACTAAAGCAGCTATTGACCTTTTTCTGAAAAAATACCAAACAGCAAAACATATTCAATATGATGCTATTTCAGCATCAGGAATACTTGAGGCAAATAAAGCAACATTCAGCAAGGAAGTGGTTCCTTCTTATTTTTTCGATAATGCAGAAATAATTGTAAGTTTCGGCGCCGATTTCCTTGGCACATGGCTGTCACCGGTTGAATTTACTAAACAATATGCGCAAACAAGAAGCTTAACAGAGGGACAAAAAAGAATATCGAAACATATTCAGTTCGAAACTAATTTATCGCTTACCGGAAGTAATGCCGATGAAAGAATTCCCATAAAACCTTCAGAAGAAAAAACCATTTTAGCAAATCTGTACAATAATATCGCGCCTGCTTTCGGAGCCAAGACTTTTAAAAGCCCTGAATGTAATTACAACACAGAAGTTATTACAAGAGAACTTATCCGGCATCATGCTAAAGCGCTCGTTATATCGGGATCAAATGATGTTCAGGTACAAATAATTGTTAATGCCATTAACGAGCTTCTGGGAAGTTATGGCAGTACCATCGATCTCGACAATCCTTTGCAGCATAAAAAAGGCAATGATACCGATATGCATAATTTTATTGAGTCTCTCGAAAACGGTAATATTGGAGGAGTTATATTCTATGGTACAAACCCGGTATATGATTATCCGAAATCCGAGATAATAGAAGAGAATCTAAAGAATTGCGATCTTTTAGTATCTGTCAGTACTGAAAAAAATGAAACTTCAGAAGCATGCATTATAAATTGCCCGGATTCACACTACCTTGAGTCGTGGAACGATTTCGAAATTAAACCGGGTAAGTACTCACTTTGTCAACCGGCTATCAGGTCCATTTTTAATACACGCCAGGCACAGGATAGTTTATTGAAGTGGTCGGGTGAAAAAAAAGAGTATATCGATTTTATAAAGGCAAACTGGCAGAAAAATATATATCCTGAAAGCAGAGCCTCAGATTTTTTTACATTCTGGAATAACAGTTTACACGATGGGATTTTCGAATTAAAATCAATAAATAAATCAGTAGTTACATCAGTGCCTGTAAATATCCTGGAGTCAGCTTTTAATTTTTTCGAGAAAAGCTCAGATAATATTGAAATTGTACTCTATGAGAAAATGAGTATTGGTTCAGGTAAAAATGCTAATAATCCCTGGTTGCAGGAAATGCCGGATCCGGTTACTACAGCTGTATGGGACAATTATATTTGTATCTCACCACGTCAGGCAAAAGAGAAAAACCTAAAGACCGGTGACCTGGCAATAATAAATAATAGAATTACTATTCCGGTTTTAATTCAGCCCGGACAGGCATATGGAACAATTGCTGTAGCGCTTGGTTACGGAAGGAAAAGTTCAGGTAAAGTAGCTGAAGGAGTCGGACAAAATATAGTAAGCTTTTATCAAATGAGAAATGGCGTCAGGTTTGCTTACGATACAATTTCTTCACTCGAGAAAGCCGGAACCGGTTATCAGATTGCCAAAACACAGTTACATCATTCAATGGAAGGTCGTGCCATTATTCGGGAGGCAACCATCGAAGAATACCTTAAAAATAATAATGCCGGTAACGAAATTCACAAGGAAATTGAAAAACACCATCGGTCATTATACAAAGAACATGAATTCTCCGGGCATCACTGGGGAATGACAATTGACCTGAACAAATGTACAGGATGCAGCGCTTGCGTAGTAGCCTGCATGTCGGAAAATAATATTCCTGTTGTAGGAAAAAATGAAGTGCTCAGGGCACATGAAATGCACTGGATACGTATTGACAGGTATTATAAGGGTAATGAAGAAAATCCACAAACCGTGCGGCAACCTGTAATGTGTCAGCATTGCGATGATGCGCCCTGTGAAAATGTTTGTCCCGTTGCGGCAACAAATCACAGCAATGAGGGTATTAACCAAATGGCTTACAACAGGTGTATCGGTACCAGGTATTGCAACAATAACTGTCCGTATAAGGTGCGTCGCTTCAACTGGTTCGACTATACAAAAGCCGATGCTATAGAAAATAACACTGTGGATCCTGCCGGAATGACACTCGATCTGAAACGCATGGTGCTGAATCCTGATGTAACGGTACGGGCAAAAGGTGTAATTGAAAAATGCTCATTCTGCGTGCAACGAATACAGGAAAAGAAACTAACTGCCAAACTCGAAAACAGACAACTTAACGATGGTGATATAGAAACTGCATGTCAGCAGGCATGTCCGGCAGAAGCAATAGTATTCGGAGATATGAACGATCCTGAAAGCAAAGTAAGCAAGCATCTGAAGGACCCGAGAAATTATCATTTACTGGAAGAATTACATACATTGCCCTCGGTAGGCTATTTAACCAGGATATCAAATCGTAAAAAAGAAACTTAACATACAGAAGAGAAGAAAACATGTACGTATCTCCCGTAAGAGAACTTTTGATAAAGGGTGATAAGAACTACAAAAAGGTCACCAATGATATCACAAAGCCAATTGTGAATAAACCGGGAAAACTTTGGTTTTTAGGTGTTTCCGTTACATCACTTGCGGCAATTATCGGACTTTTTGCAATGTTTATTACCGTACGTGACGGAATCGGAATGTGGGGAGTAAATAAAACAGTTGGCTGGGGATGGTCCATTACTAACCTGGTATGGTGGATCGGAATTGGCCATGCAGGTACTTTCATTTCAGCTATTCTGCTTCTTTTTCGTCAGAAATGGCGCACCAGCATCAACCGCTCTGCAGAAGCAATGACTATATTTGCAGTGATGTGTGCAGGAATTTTTCCTCTTATCCACATGGGCCGGTTACCACTGGGTTATTTCATTTTACCCTATCCCAGTACTCGTCAACTCTGGGTAAATTTCAACTCACCACTTCTCTGGGATGTATTTGCCATATCAACCTATTTCCTGGTTTCACTCTTATTCTGGTATATGGGTTTATTGCCGGATATAGCAACATTGCGTGATAATGTAAAAAATAAAATATTAAAACCAGTATATAAGTTTCTGAGTTTTGGCTGGACCGGAAGCGTAAGACATTGGTCACGGCATGAATCAATGAGCCTGATCCTTGCAGGTCTGGCTGCTCCACTGGTGCTTTCTGTACATTCTATTGTAAGTTTCGACTTTGCTACATCGATAATTCCGGGCTGGCATACAACAATATTTCCTCCATATTTTGTATCCGGAGCAATATTCTCAGGGTTTGCTATGGTTCTTACACTTATGATAGTTGCCCGTAAAACAATGAATCTGACCGAATACATCACAGTCGGACATATAGAGTCTATGAATAAGATCATCATTACAACAGGTTCAATAGTAGGAATTGCATACATAACCGAACTTTTTATGGCGTGGTATTCAGGTGTAATTTACGAAAGGTTTACTTTTTATAATCGCGCACTGGGACCATACGCATGGGCTTACTGGATCATGATGACTTGCAATGTAATATCGCCCCAGTTGTTATGGATAAGAAAGCTGCGAAGGAGTATACTGTTTACTTTTATTCTTTCCATCTTTATTAACATTGGGATGTGGTTCGAAAGATTCGTAATTGTTGTTACATCGCTGCATCGTGATTACCTGCCTTCAAGCTGGCAAATGTATAAGCCAACCCTTACTGAAATTGCCATTTTTGCAGGTTCCCTGGGGATATTCTTTACACTCTTTTTACTTTTTATAAGGTTCTTTCCGGTGATTGCCATTGCCGAGGTAAAAAGTATATTAAAAAGTTCCGGTGAGAAACAGGTAAACATAACTCAAAATCTACTGGAAAATGAATAAAAATAAATATCTGAAAGCATATTACGATGATGATGGTCTTCTGATAAAAGGGCTGAAATCCCTTAAAAAAGAAGGTGTCGAAATTTTGGATGTGCTTACCCCTTTCCCCGTTCATGATATCGATAAGATATTGGGATATCGTCGTTCCTGGATTGCCAGGGTCGGATTTATTGGTGGTGCCGTTGGTGCTGTTATCGGGTTTGGTTTCCAGGTCTGGGTATTTACGGTAGATTACCCGCTGAACATTGGTGGTAAACCATTTCTTGCAGTACCGTCATTTATTCCTGTTACCTTTGAAATGACAGTTCTATGTGCAGCTTTCGCTATGGTATTTGCTTTCCTTATCCGTTCAAAGATCGGTCCGGGAGCAGAACCGTTTATCCATGATGAAAGATCAACTGATGACAGATTCCTGATACTTGTCGGTGTTGGTAAAAATGCCACAGAGGAAACTGTTTCGGAACTTAAAAATAAAATCAGTAACACCGGCGCTCAGGGTATTGTTTTAAAAGATGATGTTGAACTATCAAAAAATTACTAATGGAAATCAGTTTTTCTTTTACATCGAAATTTAAAATACCGGTATTTATTCTGATCCTGACAGGAATGGCAACCATTGGTTATTCCATATTCGTGCTGCACGATCATGGTGAACGCTTCTGGGCTAACTTTTTACTAAATAACGTTTTTGCGATTGTTATTTCGCTTTGTGGTTTAGTATTCATTGCCATTCATAACCTTGGAAATTCCGGATGGCAGGTTGCCATTCAACGTATACCTGAAGCTGTCTCAATGTATCTTCCGTTTGGTAGCATACTTATGTTTATCATAGTTATCAGTATGTGCTTTGATGCAAATCATCTTTATCATTGGGTTCATCCTGAAGGTGACGTAATCCTTGAAATGAAGAAGGGATACCTAAATGTGCCTTTTTTTAGCATTCGTACTTTGATCTACCTTGCTGGTTGGACATTCATGGCAATTTGGCTAAGGAAAGTCTCATTAAAAAATGACAGAGACAATGATATTAAATATTACAGGAAATCAATTACAATCTCCGCTATATTCATTGTATTCTTTGCTATTACAAGTTCTATGGCAGCATGGGACTGGATCATGTCACTCGAGCCGCATTGGTTTAGCACATTGTTTGGCTGGTATGTATTTTCAGGTTTATTGGTAAGCGGAGTCGCTGTAATTACACTTATAACAGTATTATTAAAGAAGACAGGTTATATGCCTCAGGTAAGTAAAGAACATCTTCACGATCTAGGTAAATACTTGTTTGCGTTTAGCATTCTTTGGGCATATCTTTGGTTTTCTCAGTACATGCTGATCTGGTATGGAAATATTCCTGAAGAAACAGTATATTTTATTGAACGCCTGAAAGGATTTAATACACTATTTTTCATAAATCTGTTTATAAATTTTGGTTTCCCCTTTCTTGCACTCATGACAAGAAATTCAAAACGAGTGCCTATTATACTGGCATTGGTTTCTATAGTAGTGCTGATTGGTCACTGGTTAGATTTCTATCTTCTTGTAATGCCGGGAACTTTAGGAGAAAATGCACAGATTGGTTTTGTTGAGATTGGCATGACACTTGGCTTTATGGGTTTTTTCTTATTCATTGTATTTACTGCCTTAAGCCATGCAAACCTGATACCTGTGAATCATCCTTATCTGAAAGAAAGCCTTGAATACCATACCCAATATTAACAATGCAGAAATGGAAAGAACAAGAAAATTAAAAATTATAATAACAGGTATAGTTGGTATTTTTATATTGTTTTCATCCTGCGACAGAGACAATAACAGTCCTGGATATAATTATTTTCCCGATATGACTTATTCCCGGGCATATGAATCGTATAGCGATAATCCGAATTTTGATAATGGCATGACAATGCGCGAACCGGTTGAAGGAACTATACCCAGAGGATATACACCTTTACCATATACGAAGGACCTGGAGGACAGAACGCGGGCAGGTATCGACCTGAAAAATCCTTTCTATAACACCCCCGATAACCTGGAACGCGGTAAAATAATGTTCATACGTATTTGTGAACAGTGTCACGGTGTAATTGGCGATGGACATGGACTTTTATATACAACTAAATTATACCCCTTCCCACCGGCATCGTTAGTAAATGAAAAAGTAAAAAATATTCCCGATGGTGAAATTTTTCATACAATAACCTACGGGTACGGGGTGATGAGTGAGCACGCAACAATTGTTGCCCCGGAAGATCGATGGAAAATTATTTTGTACATTCGTAACGAACTTCAAACTGCAGTTGCAGAACAGAATTGAAAATAATCTTCAAATTCTACCAACGGATAAGACTACTTAGCCTGGATATTGTCGGAGGCACCCTGGCAAGTTCCCTTCTGGCATCAATATTATTTGATGTCACTCCCCCGACAGCATACTGGATTTCTCTGTTCCTTGTGGTTTGGATCATTTATCTTACTGATCACCTTATTGACAGCTATCAGTCGCTGATTAATAATGATGTCCGGTCAGATTTCTTTCATTCAAACCGCCAGTTTTTCTGGAAGTTTATTTCTGTGCTCTTTATTGTATCGGTCATTTTTATTCAACGTCTTCCGCTGAATATTCTTTATTTTGGTGTTACCGGTGGTGTTTTTATCATAATATATCTTGTTATAAACCAGGTCCAGAACAGGAAGAATATTTTTATCATCCCAAAAGAAATATTAATAAGCGTTATTTACATTTATGGTACGTGGGGAGTACCTGTGCTGATGTCTGACCATTCTGTTGATCTGTTAAAAACACTGCTGATAATTTCTTATTTTCTTCTGGTACTGACTAATGTACTTATATTTTCATATTTCGATTATGAAAAGGATGAGCAAAATGTCATTCTGACGTTAGCAGTTAAATTTGGTAAATCTGCTGTAAGAATGTTTGCACTGTGTATGGTAATCTTATCAATTGTTTTGTATGCTTATTTATATATTATTTATACCGGTATCGAGTGGTTCTATATATTTCCGGGAGTCCTGATAGCGATCATACTTACAGTTATCCTGCTATTTCCGCACCTGTTTCGAAAGAACGAACTATATGGAATAATTGCAGATGCAAGCTTCTTTCTGCCATTCAGCATTTTGATCTTAAAATGAATCCTATAAACTCCGATTAAACATTAAGTTATACTTTTTTGCAGGTTCGAAAATAAAATTTACCTTCGCTATTTCCAGTAATACATAACGCATGTCTGAAATTCAAATTAGTAATCGTTTCTGGGTTGACAAAGACGGAAAGGCATTTCTCGGATATGGCCGTATCAGACTTTTAGAAGAGGTAAGCAAAACAGGCTCTATCAGCAAAGCAGCTAAATCACCGGGCATGTCATATAAAAGAGCCTGGCAGTTAATTCAGAGTATTAACGAACTGTCAGACGAACCGATTGTTGAACGCAGCATTGGTGGTAGTGGTGGCGGCGGCAGTTTACTTACAACCAGGGGAAAGAAAATAATTAAGGAATTCAACAGGATTGAAAATCTCTGCGATAAACTCTTAAAGAGAGAATTGGAGAAATGTTGTTTTTAATACATGGAGTGTAGAATAGAGTATTATGGTGTACTTTCTGAAATTGCCGGGAGAGTCTCAGAAGAAATATGTTTCGAGCGACCATTTAAAACGTTCGAGCTTAAAAAGCATCTGATAACGTTATACCCTGAATTCGGCAAACATACACTGATCATTTTCGCGAACCAAAATCGTTGCGAGTCTGACACATTAATCACTCCCGGCAGTAAAATTGATTGTATGCCTCCATTTGCAGGGGGATGAATATTTAACTTATATGCAGACTAAAACCGAAATAATATATAATCCAATTATTCAGGGGCCCTTACCTGTTACGAAATTACTCACTCTTAATAATGGTTTTTGTTACGGTGCAGAAGTAACTTTTACAGGAAAGGTAAGACCAGACATTAAAGCAGATTCAAAAGTAACCGCTATTGAATTCGAAGTGCATTATAAATTAGTTATAAAAGAAATTGAAAACATTATAGCGGAATGCAAAAAAAAATTTGGTATTATCAATGCCGGAGTTTGGCATAGCACAGGCAAAGTAAGCGCAGGCGAAACATGTTTTTTTGTAAAAGTCGAAAGCCAACACAGAAAAGAAAGTTTTAAAGGCTTACAATATATTGTTGACGAAGTAAAAAAACGTTGTCCGATCTTCGGTAAAGAAATATTGAAGAACGGAGAGTATGTCTGGAAGGAAAATACATCATTAAAATGAATAATTCGCTTATTGATCTTTTTGGTCGTGTTCACACTTATCTGAGAATATCGTTAACTGATCGATGCAATTTGAGATGTAATTATTGTATACCTGAACATCCTGCTTATTTTCCACATAAGAAATTATTGAATGCAAAGGAAATTGAGATCCTTACGAAGTATTTTGTCGGTATGGGTATTAATAAAATCAGACTTACCGGAGGAGAGCCTTTGGTAAGAAAAGATTTTCCTGACATTGCAGAGAGACTTTATAAACTTGGCGTGCCAATTCATTTAACAACTAACGGATACTTACTCGAGCAGAACCTTGAAGTTATAAGAAAATATTTCTCATCAGTAAATATTAGTCTTGATACACTCAGGAAGGACCGGTTTAAGCAAATTACTAAAAGAGATGCTTTTAAAACGACATTGAACAATATTAAGCTTTCTTTTTCAGAAGGTATTAAAACCAAACTTAATATGGTTGTAATAAGGGGGATTAATAACGACGAAATCAATGATTTTGTAAAGCTTACACTTAAAAGACCTGTCGAAATCAGGTTTATTGAGTTCATGCCTTTTAAAGGAAATGAATGGTCTCCGGATAAACTTTTCCTTAAAAAGGAAATCATACAGACCATTAAAAGGGAATATCCGATTGAAGTTCTTACGAGTGAAAAAGGTAAAACAGCAACAATGTATCGTATAAAAAATGCTGCAGGAAAATTTGGAATTATCAGTACTGTTTCGAATTCATTTTGTGAGCAGTGTAACAGGTTAAGAATTACTGCCGACGGCAAATTAAAAAACTGCCTGTTAGGACCTGAAGAATTTGACCTCAAACCATTATTGCACGATGAATTGTCATTTCAAAATAAAATCCGTTCTGCTCTACGAGTAAAAAAAAGATCTCATGGTATTAAAGAACTTACCTGTAATTATCCGTTAAATATATGTTCAGTTCCGCTATCAATGACTTCAATCGGCGGTTAGATAACTATCTTTATATAATATCATTATAATCTTATCCGGGTGAATAAAGATAATTATCCTAATTTATTCAACATATTTCCAAAAAGCTAAGTCAACTTTCGAGGTAAATCAAAAATTATTTTACTTTTGCAACCTGCCAGGAAAATTCCAAAATAATAAGGCTAAATAATAATAACATTAACCATATTTAAAATGAAAGCATACGCAACCGATCAGATTAAAAACATTGTTCTTGTAGGTAGTTCCGGCTCAGGAAAAACCACATTGGCTGAATCAATGCTGTTCGAGGGAAAAATAATTGACCGCAGGGGTGATGTTGACAATAAAAATACGGTGTCGGATTACCGTGATATTGAGCATGAAAATGGTAATTCTGTATTTTCTTCCTTATTATATACTGAATACAATAATAACAAAGTAAACATTCTTGATGTTCCCGGTTTAGATGATTTCGTCGGTGGACTTATAACATCTATGTCTGTTGCCGATACTGCAGTTATGGTTCTTAATTCTCAGAATGGTATTGAAGTAGGCGCAGAGATTCATAATCGTCATCTCAGTACTGCAGGCAAACCAATGATTATTGCTGTAAATCAGTTAGACCACGAAAAAGCTAACTTCGATAAAGTAGTTGAATCAGCAAAAGAACGTTTCGGAAGCGCAGTAACAATAATCCAGTACCCTTTAAATGCCGGTACAGGTTTCGATTCAATCATTGATGTGCTCACCATGAAGATGTATAAGCTTGGTGAAAATGGCAAAATGGAAACACTTGATATACCTGATAATGAAGCGGACAGAGCAGCTGAACTACAAAATGAACTTGTTGAAAAAGCTGCTGAGAATGACGAAAAACTGATGGAGCTTTTCTTCGAAAACGATGGTTTAACAGAAGAAGAAATGAGATCTGGTATCACCGCCGGACTATTACACCGAGGTATGTTTCCTGTTTTTTGTATATCTGCAAAAAAAGATATGGGTGTCGGGCGTTTGTTGCAATTCATAACAAACGTAGCTCCGGCTCCGAATCAGGTTCCGGCACCAAAAGATAAAAAAGGTAATGAGGTCGTCTGTGATTCTTCAGGTCCTGCAACAATTTTTATTTTTAAATCAAGTGTTGAACAACATATCGGAGAAGTTAACTTTTTTAAAGTAATGTCAGGGACATTAAAAGAGAGTGTTGACTTAACGAATAATACTACCCAGAATAAAGAAAGAATTTCACAGATATATACAAGTGCAGGTAAAACCCGCAATAAAACAGCATTAATGTCAGCAGGAGATCTGGGTGTTACTGTTAAACTTAAAGCAACAAAAATCAATCATACACTCAGCGCTAAAGATACTGCATTCCCGGATATCGCTATTCCGGAACCTAAGTACCGTACTGCGATAAAACCACTCAGTGAAGGCGACGAAGAAAAACTGGGGGAAGCATTAGGCAGGATGCACCAGGAAGACCCTACAATTTTAATTGAGTATTCAAAAGAACTGAAACAAATAATCGTTTCCGGCCAGGGTGAATATCACCTTAATATTTTAAAATGGCATCTTGATAACCAGTTTAAAATTGATACCGAATTTATTGCACCTAAAATTCCTTACCGCGAGACTATTACAAAACCAGCACAGGCAGATTATCGTCATAAAAAACAGTCGGGTGGTGCCGGCCAGTTCGGTGAAGTACATATGATCATTGAACCTTACAAAGAAGGTGCACCAGGGAAAGACATGTTTAAAATAGATGGTAAAGAACAAAAATTATCTATTCGCGATCAGGATGAAGTTAAATTGGTTTGGGGAGGTAAACTAATGTACTATAACTGTATAGTTGGTGGCTCAATCGATGCAAGGTTTCTGCCGGCTATATTGAAAGGAATAATGGAAAAGATGGAAGAAGGTCCGCTTACCGGAAGTTATGCCCGAGATATTTGTGTGTACGTTTACGACGGTAAAATGCACCCCGTAGACTCTAATGAAATTTCATTTAAACTTGCCGGTCGTAATGCATTTAGTATGGCATTTAAAAAAGCTGGTCCAAAAATATTAGAACCCGTATACGACATTGAAGTGTTTGTACCTTCCGACCGTATGGGTGATGTAATGAGCGATCTCCAGGGACGTCGTGCCATTGTTCAGGGAATGTCCAGCGAAAGCGGATTCGAAAAAATTTCTGCTAAAGTTCCTCTTGCAGAAATGAACAAATACTCCACATCGCTCAGTTCAATTACAGGTGGCCGCGCTATGTATAATATGAAATTTGCCGAGTATTCACAGGTCCCGGGAGATATCCAGGAGGAATTACTCAAAGCATACGAAGCAGAACAGAAAGAAGACTAAAGAATGTAAAACTGAATACTGAATTAGCCCTGGTCTGTGCTGACCGGGGTTTTTCTTTTTATTAGTTAAGAATTTGTCCCAGAGGGAAAGAAATATTGAGAGAATTTAAAGTCTAGAGGGCAAAAATCGAAATATTGGAAGGTTGGAAATTTGGAACGCTGCATTTAATATTGTATTTACAATTAGCAAAATTCTTACTGAATAAACCCTTACTCCGTATTATACACATGTACAAAACCTCTGTAATGTCCTTCCCCAAACTGGTTCTCATTGGTATATTCAGGATCGAAATTAGGTAATCGCTCCATCACTTTTATAACCCAAAAATATACACCTGTCGCCACCGTTTTATCCGATTCTTTGTATGTACCGTCCCATCCTTCCCAGTCGCGGATATTCCCTTTAAAATAATGTACCTTCTTGCCATAACGATTATAGATGGCTATTTCAAACATCCCTATGGATGCATCTTCAAATCTGAAATATTGTGAGCCACTGGGTGGTGTAAAAACATTTGGAAGTCTTGGTTTTTCTGGATCGGAGTTGTCCTGAAAAAATGGCTCTTCAACATAAACAGGTTCCGGAGGTCCTTCCAGTTCTTCAAATTTAATAGTGTCGGTACACGGATCATAAATAAAATCAGGTTTATTATATGCAACCAGATACGGATAATAAGTTCCGGGTAAAAGATATGTATGCATTACTGAATCTTCATTAGAACCCTGCCACAAACTATCCCCAAAAAACCAAACAACAGAATCTGCATTTTCAGATTCATTATCGAATAAATACATTGCCGGAGCAGAGTAATGCTCATAGGTACTGTCATAAATTTCGTAATACCGGTCAGATCTGTCAGGATAGTATTCCTCATCATTAAGATGTATATATTCATAGCTGAAATTTGCATATGGTTCAATCGATTCGTACCAAACAGAGTCGCTTCTTTCATATCCTGTACCATCGGTAATCGTAATAATATAGTAACTGTCTTCCCAGTACGGATTGCGAATTGAACGCACCAGCTGAGTTGATGGAGATACATATGCGCCTTCACTGTTCGACCATACAACATCACTATAATCATTTTCATAAGGAATAACCGAATCATCATTCAGATTGATATAGCTCATTTGTGCACTGTCTATTTCTGCGCGAATCTGCTTTATCCTGCCACATGCTATTTCTGAATCAGGAATTTTATTTTCTCCATCCCTGGTTGTTATTGTAACACGGTAATTATTAAAAAGAACCCAACAACGCGCTGTTGAATCGTTTCCGCCTCCTGTTATTGATACCCGGAAACACATGCTGCCTGTTTCCGGGTTAAGTTCTATATGTGAATTTATACCAGTATCCGAATCATAAAACTGAAAATTACCTGAATCCCTGTCGTAAATGCTCCATTCAAAACTGGCCACATTACCATTTGGCGATGCTGCTGTTATATAAGGATCATCATTGTCGGAATAAAATATAAATAAAGAATCGGTAACTCCTTCGAAAACATACGTTGATACTTCGCCATAATCTGCTGAGCCATGGAATAACTGTCCGTTAGTATTAAATTTAACAGTCAGTGAAATGAAAATAATAAGAATATACTTTATTCGATTGAGCATTTTATATCCTTCCTAAAAAAAACTTAAAAAATTTGTGTTTAGTATTTAAATGAATGCAATGATAATAAAATAAACGTATTGTATCAAAGTTGTATATTCACCCCGGTTTGTTGCAATACATTACAAATTGTTGATAGATATTTGAAAAAAGTATGCAGTTAAAATTATTGCCACAGCTACAAATTTTAACTTTGAAAGCCAATTATTAATAATAAGAAGACAAGTGAGCAGAATTTTTGACGACCTTAATCCGGTACAGGCAGGAGCTGTAAAAAACATCGACGGACCTTCGTTGGTTATTGCGGGAGCCGGTTCGGGTAAGACGCGTGTATTAACCTACAGGGTAGCATACCTTCTTGAGAAAGGTATATCCGCGTCGAGTATTCTGGCACTTACTTTTACAAATAAGGCCGCATCGGAAATGAAATCAAGAATAGAAAATATTCTCGGATCTGATGTGGTCCGGTATCTCTGGATGGGTACTTTTCATTCCATGTTTGCCCGGATCCTTAGAAAAGAAAGCTATAGGCTTGGTTATCCATCCACCTATACAATATATGACACCGACGATTCGAAAAGTCTTGTCAGGTCGATCATTCGCGAACTTCAACTCGATGATAAAATATATAAGACAGGTGAAGTCTTCGGCAGGATTTCATCTGCAAAAAATAACCTGATAACTCCGCAGTTATATTATAATAATAACCAGATCAAAGAAAGAGACAGGATTACGAGACGGCCAATGTTAGGAGAAATCTTTAAATTATATGCATCAAGATGTAAGAAGGCCGGAGCAATGGACTTCGATGATCTTTTATTGAACACAAACATCTTGTTTCGTGATTTTCCGGAAATATTAAAAAAATATCAGGAGAAATTTCATTATATACTTGTTGATGAATACCAGGATACAAATTACTCGCAATACCTGATTGTAAAAAGGCTGGGAGATACACATAAAAATGTTTGTGTTGTTGGCGACGATGCACAAAGCATATATTCTTTCCGTGGAGCAAAAATTGAAAATATCTTAAATTTTAAAAATGATTATCCGGGATATACGCTTTATAAACTTGAACAGAATTATCGCTCAACGCAGAACATTGTGAATGCAGCAAACAGCATCATCGATAAAAACCGGGATCAGATTAAAAAAACCGTCTTTTCAAAAAATTCTGAAGGAGATAAAATCAGGGTTGTCAGAACTCTTACCGATGTCGAAGAAGGATTTATGGTCTCAAATGCCATTCTCGATACATCGCTCTCAAGCCAACTTCAGTACAGCGATTTTGCAATTCTTTATCGTACTAATGCACAGTCAAGAATTTTTGAAGAAGCCCTGCGAAAAAGAAATATTCCTTACAAGGTATATGGCAGTATATCATTTTATCAGCGAAAGGAGATAAAAGATATTATTGCATATTTCAGGCTGATAGTGAATGAAAATGATGATGAATCGCTTAAGAGGATTATTAACTATCCGGTGCGTGGCATAGGAAAAACCACTTTGGGAAAACTGGAAGAAGAAGCTAATGCAAAAGATATAAGTATTTGGAAAGTGATATCAGAAACAGAAGAGAATTCTCTTGGGATGAACCGTGGTACACTTTCAAAACTATCATGGTTTGCTGAATTTATAAGTGGATTTCAAAAAGCACTCACCGAAAGCGATGCTTATACACTGGCGATGCAGGTTGTAACCCATAGCGGGATCATGAAAGAACTTCACAGCGGCAATACGCCTGAGGAACGCAGCAAATTTGAAAACCTTGAAGCACTGCTTAATGGCATAAAGGATTTTGTAACTGCGGCGCGTGAAGAAGGAGAACCTACAGGTCTGCAAAATTATATAGAAAATGTAGCATTGCTTACCGATGCCGATAGTGAAAAAGAAGAAGACAGAAACAAAGTAAGTATAATGACCATCCACTCTGCAAAAGGACTTGAGTTTAATCATATATTTATTACCGGAGTCGAGGAAGAATTATTTCCTTCTGCCCTTTCACTTGAAAACCTGAAAGATCTGGAAGAAGAACGACGGTTGTTTTATGTTGCTGTTACAAGAGCCAAGAAAAATGTAACTATAAGTTACTGTCAGTCGAGATATAAATGGGGCGTGCCAAATGAAAGCAAACCCAGCCGTTTTCTGAACGATATTGACGAAAATTATATCGACTGGCCGGATAATCCGTTATATCAAAAATCAGCAATGCAAACAGATAATTCGATATGGGATCCGTTCGGAAATGAAAAATCGAACAACCATATTCCGGTATTTGGTGCAAGACCACGAAAAATATCCCGTATACAACAATCCACATTTACCAAGCCACAGGCAAACCAACCCTCAAATCCGAATTTTATTCCATCCGATCCCGAATCTATTCAGAATGGAATGACCGTTGAACATCAGCGTTTCGGAAAAGGAAAGGTTATTCACATTGAAGGAGTTATGCCTCAAAAAAAAGCTACAGTATTTTTTCAGCAAATTAAACAGGAAAAGCAGCTATTACTCAAGTTTGCCAAACTCAGGATTGTTAAAGAATTATAAAAACTTTGGATTGCATTGATTTTCTTAATGCAATATTATTTTTACCGAATCTTATTTGCCAGCTTAAATATTTCAAGTAGTTTTGTATGCTGTAAATTAAGAGGTTTGAAAATAAAGAATAATAAAATTATACTTTAATACAAACCTGTTAATCCGACCGATAATATACTCTCTGATTGATCACAGTAACAAATGCACAAAAGTATTAGATTTGATTCGTTAAAATCAGAGCCAAATTCAGGAAAATAATAAGTAACAACAGCAAATAAAAAATTATTAATATGAATTTCGATTATAACACCAGCAGAAAGCAACTTGTTCTTCCGGAATATGGAAGGAACATACAGAAAATGGTGGATTACATTAAAACCGTCGAAGATAGAAAAGAGAGAAACAGGTTAGCCAATGCCATTATTGCGATCATGGGGAATTTAAACCCGCACCTTCGCGATATCAACGATTTTAAACACAAATTATGGGATCACCTTGCCATTATCTCAAATTTCGAACTCGATATTGAATATCCCTATGAAATTCCAAAACCGGAAATGTTTCAGCAATCACCACGCAGAGTTGAATATGGCACTCATGAAATTGTATACCGCCATTATGGTAAAGCAATAGAACTTATGATCGACGAAATATGTGAAATGCCCGATAATGAGGAAAGAGAAAAACTGGTTAACGTTATTGCCAACCACATGAAAAAATCTTACCTTACCTGGAATCGGGATACAGTAAGCGACGATGTTGTTCTAAAAGACCTGAAAAGGCTTTCGAAAAACCGAATAAACGTTGAAAATATTAAATTGAATGAGGTTAGGGAAATTATGAGTAGAAAACGGAATAAGAGAAATATGCGAAAAAAATAATCATCAGGGTATCAAATGAGTTCTTTTCAAATTGAAGGAAGCAGAAAACTTTATGGCGAAATCTTGCCGCAGGGAGCAAAAAATGAAGCTCTCCAGGTAATCTGCGCAGCACTTCTCACACATGAAGAAGTTATTATTGATAATATACCCGATATTATTGATGTCAATAATCTTATTGGCCTGATCAGTAATCTTGGAGTAACAGTAAAAAGATTATCTCCATTGAAATATAGCTTTAAAGCGGAAAATGTAAATCTCGAATATCTTCACTCGGATGAATATAGCAGGAAAAGTTCCAGCTTAAGAGGTTCGGTAATGTTAATAGGTCCGTTGCTTTCAAGATTCGGGAAAGGATATATTCCAAAGCCCGGCGGCGATAAGATAGGAAGAAGAAGACTGGATACACATTTCAATGGTCTTATTAGACTTGGAGCACAATTTAAATATAACTCCCGGGAAGAATATTATACAGTCGAAGCACATAAACTGGAAGGAAAATATATTTTACTTGAAGAAGCTTCTGTTACAGGAACTGCAAACCTTGTAATGGCAGCTGTATTAGCAAAAGGGATAACAACTATCTATCACGCTGCCTGTGAACCATACGTCCAACAACTTTGTAATATGCTAAATCGTATGGGCGCTAAAATATCAGGTATTGGTTCGAATATGCTTACAGTTACCGGTGTCGATAAACTATACGGGTGTGAGCATACACTGCAACCTGACATGATAGAAGTCGGGAGTTTTATCGGTCTGGCAGCAATGACCGGTTCTGAAATAACCATTAAAAATGTAAATCTCCAGGAACTGGGATTGATCCCACGTGCTTTTGAAAAGCTGGGTATCAGGTTTGAACAATCCAAAAGGGATATTTTTGTCCCGGCGCAATCACAATATTGTATAGACACTTTTATCGATGGCTCAATTATGACTATTGACGATGCTCCATGGCCCGGGCTCACCCCCGATCTTCTAAGTGTTATCCTGGTTTTGGCAACACAGGCAAAAGGCAGCATTCTGATACATCAGAAAATGTTTGAAAGCAGACTTTTCTTTGTTGACAAACTTATAGATATGGGTGCACAAATTATTCTTTGCGACCCGCACCGGGCAACTGTAATAGGGCTGGACAATCAGGTTAAACTCCGGGCTACAACAATGACCTCTCCCGATATTAGAGCCGGCGTTGCTCTTCTGATTGCAGCATTATCGGCAGAAGGTACCAGTATTATTCATAATATTGACCAGATAGACAGGGGGTATCAGAATATTGATAAAAGACTTAATAATATCGGAGCCAGTATAAAAAGAATCAAAGATCAGGATATAGTATGAGAAGTATGAACTTGTGTATGCTGAATGTCCTCACTTTAATTGCATACAGTAATTCATCTGATAAAAAGTCTGTCAAAAAAACCTGACAGATGATAGTCTACCCCAGTTTCTTAAGTCGAAACTTAAATAATATTGACTATGTATACAGATACTGTCAATTTGACCGCCATTCCCTGTTGGCAGGTAATTTGACAAGGTTAAACCGTTGTTATTTGATGAATTAATAAACTGATTGATTCTATGGAAAAGAAAACAACAAAAACTGCCGAGCAGAAAAAGAAAAAGGATGTTATTCAAAATAAAAAATCACACGTGGAAGAGAAAGATAAAGTTAAAGCTGAAGACAATAAGACAGTTAATATTGAGATTGAAGAGGACAAAACTGAAGATAAGTCAGCACATAAAAAGAAAAAAACCAGGTCTTCTGCGGACCTGTCTAAAAAATTAGATGAAGCGGAGAAAAAAGCTGCTGAATGGCATGATAAATATCTGAGATTATCAGCAGAATTCGATAATTACCGCAAGAGAACCCTTAAAGAAAAAGCAGACCTCTTAAAGTCAGCCGGTGAAGATGTTTTAAAAGATATGCTTCCTGTGATTGACGACTTTGAACGTGGTATGGACAATATAGATAAGTCTGAAGATATCGATGCGCTGAGGAAAGGTGTTCATCTTATTTACAGCAAATTCGTTGAATTTCTGAAACAGAAAGGAATTAAAGAAATCGAAGCCAGAGAAAAGGAGTTTGATCTCGATTTTCATGAAGCCGTGACTAAATTCCCAACTCCCGATGAGAATATGAAGGGGAAGGTGGTAGATGTTGTTGAAAAAGGTTACTTGCTTAACGAAAAGGTAATAAGATATGCCAAAGTTGTTGTTGGCGAATAATTTTTAGAACAAAATCATTGGGATGACAAAAAGAGACTATTACGAAATACTGGAAGTTTCAAAAAGTGCATCGGAAGATGAAATAAAAAAAGCCTATCGCAAACAGGCTTTAAAATATCACCCTGATAAAAACCCCGGAGACAAGCAGGCTGAAGAAAAATTTAAAGAAGCTGCCGAAGCCTACGAAGTGCTGCGCGACCCACAAAAAAGACAACGATATGATCAGTTTGGACATGCCGGAGTCCGGGGCGCAGCAGGAGGTGGTTTTTCTGGTGCAGGAATGACCATCGAAGATATTTTCAACCAGTTTGGAGATATATTCGGCGATTTTGGCGGATTTGGCGGATTCGGATTCGGAGGAAGCCGCAGCAGAAGTTCACGCAGGGTTAACAAAGGAAGTAATCTGCGGGTAAAAGTCTCCCTGACTTTGGAAGAAATTGCAAAAGGTGCCGAGAAAAAACTGAAAGTAAATAAATATGTTTCTTGTTCAGCATGCAACGGTACCGGCGCACGCGGCAATGATGGTTATACTACTTGCAGTACATGTCATGGATCGGGTCATATAACACGTGTAACCAACACGCTTTTAGGTCAGATGCAAACTACATCGGCCTGTCCGGCATGTAACGGTGAAGGAAAAATTATTAAAGACCGCTGTACAACATGTCATGGAGAAGGAATAATAAAAGATAATGAAATTATCAAGGTCAATATTCCGGCAGGTGTCGCAGAAGGTATGCAGCTTAATGTATCAGGAAAAGGCAATGCTGCAAGACGTGGTGGAATTAATGGCGACTTACTGATACTGATCGAAGAGCAACAACATCCGCAACTTATCCGCGACGGAAATGACCTCCTATATTATCTTTATCTGAGCTTCCCACAAGCAGCATTAGGAACAACTGCAGAAATACCTACCGTTGAAGGTAAAGTCAAAATTAAAATTGAATCCGGCACTCAACCAGGAAAAATTTTACGGTTACGGGGTAAAGGGCTTCCTGAAGTTAATAGTTATGGTAAAGGCGATTTACTTGTCAGCATAAACGTCTGGATACCCAAGACACTTGCAAAAGAAGAACAAAAACTGATTGAAAAATTCGATGAATCTGACAGCTTTACTCCAAAACCGACCAGTGCTGAAAAAGGATTTTTTGAGAGAATAAGAAATTATTTTGAGTAAATTCACCGCCCAAATCAAATATCAAATTAACTATGCCATTCTTTGAGGCACTTGAGATCGATAAACTATACGGACAATTCAAAGCTTTAGATAAGGTTAGTATTCATGTTCCGCAAGGCAGTATCTATGGCCTTTTAGGACCTAATGGCGCAGGAAAAACAACATTGATCCGAATCATTAATAAAATAACTGCACCCGATAGCGGTGAATTGCGTTTTCGCGGTGAAAAATTTACACGAGAAGATGTTCAGTATATCGGTTATCTTCCTGAAGAAAGAGGTCTGTATAAAAAAATGAAAGTTGGCGAGCAGGCTCTTTACCTGGCGCAACTAAAAGGGCTTGGTAAGAGAGAAGCCATGTCGAAATTAAAATATTGGTTCAATCGTTTCGAAATGACCGACTGGTGGAATAAAAAGGTTGAACAACTTTCAAAAGGAATGGCGCAAAAAGTACAGTTTATTGTCACCGTATTACATGACCCCAAACTTCTTATTTTCGATGAACCTTTCAGCGGATTCGACCCTGTAAATGCCAACATGTTAAAGAAAGAAGTCCTAGAACTGAGAGATAAAGGAATTACCATTATATTTTCAACGCATGACATGGCATCTGTTGAAGAGCTATGCGATCACATTACACTTATCAATAAATCGAAAACTATCCTTGAAGGGCGTGTTGATGATATCAGGGAAAAATTCAAATCAAATTCTTTTGAACTGATCTTCGACGGTGATCAGGAAGATCTTAAGAAAACCATCAACAATAATGCTGAAGTATTAATAACAACAGGTTTTGGCAGTAAAGAAAATGTTGCGCTGATTAAACTTAACAGCCCGATTAAAGGAAACGATTTATTAAAACAAGCCATGAAATCGGTCAATATTCATTCTTTCCGTGAACTTCTGCCCACGATGAATGAAATCTTCATAAAAGCAGTGAGTCAAAACTAACCCAGCCGATGAACAAAATAAATAAAATAATAAAACGTGAATATATTACCAGAGTGAGGAAAAGATCGTTTATTATAATGACAATTCTGGGACCCATTCTGTTTGCGGCTTTTATGATCGTACCTATATGGTTATCACAACTTGAAGACAGCGGCGTAAAAACAATAGCAGTTGTTGAGATTGACAGCAACGGAAATGCACTTAGTACAGATCATTTTATATTTAAGGATGTTATACCATCCAATGAAAATCTGAACCTTGTTTATCTGAATAATATAGATACCAGTGATATTGAAATGCTGATCGAGAACACAGATTATTACGGAATACTTGTTATCAATCAGAAAATTCAGTATCTCAGCCAAAGCAATGTAAAGCTTTATACCCGGAAACAACCAAGCATAGGTATCGAAGCTCATATTGTTAAAGCTCTTGAAGATTATATCTACGACAGAAACCTGCTAAGTATAAATTTATCACCGGAGAAAATCAATGCACTTAAAGTATCAGTCACGCTTCAGACCAATAAATACGACAAGGGAGAGTTTAAAGAACAAACCCTTGTCAATATAAAACGAGGTATTGGGTATGCTTCAGGATTCCTGATCTATTTTTTCATATTTTTCTTTGGTGCACAGGTTATGCGTGGTGTAATTGAGGAAAAGACCAACAGGATTGTAGAGGTGATCATTACTTCTGTAAAACCATTCCAGCTTATGATGGGTAAAATTACAGGTATTGCACTTGTTGCCTTAACCCAGTTTGTTATCTGGGTGGTTCTCACACTTAGCATCTATCAGTATGCATTAACACAGTTTTTTGATCGTACAATTCCAACCCCAACCGAGCAATCAATAACACAAAATATAGAAGAACAGGAAATTGCAGAGATTGAATCAGTTCAGATGAATGCAGCCTCAGATCAACTTTCTGAAGTGTTCAGCAGAATCAATGTTGATGACATGCTTCTTATCATCGGCTCTTTCCTTTTTTATTTTATGGGCGGTTATCTGCTGTATGCTGCAATGTTTGCTGCGGTTGGTTCAGCTGTAGACAGTGAAACCGACACACAGCAATTCATATTACCCGTTACGATCCCGTTGATCATTAGTATTATGGTCATGATCAATGCAATCACAAATCCGGAAGGTCAGCTTGTATACTGGTTTTCAATGATCCCTTTTACCTCACCTGTGGTGATGATGGCCAGAATACCTTTTAAACCACCAATTGAAGAATTGTTGCTTTCAATGTCATTGTTGATCATTACATTTATAATTATGACATGGCTGGCAGCAAAAATTTACAGGGTCGGCATACTGATGTATGGCAAGAAAACAAGTTACCGGGAACTGATCAAATGGATTACTTACAGGGATTAGTTACAATAGCATTGATTATATTTTTCTAATCTTCCTTAAGTAATCGCTTCCCCATATTAAACATTTCGTTCTGTCGATATCATTTTGTTGAACGAAGATTTGTACTTTTATCCGACTTTTCAGAAATCCATATGAAAGTTGCAATCTTAGATCTGGGTACAAACACTTTCAACCTTGTTGTCGCTGAGAAACAAAATGAAAAAGAATTCAGGATAATTCACAGTTCCAAGTTACCCGTAAAATTGGGAGAAGGGGGAATTAACAGAGGTGAAATAACGCAACAGTCATATGACCGGGGTATAGGAGCTGTTCTGGAACATTATAAAGTAATAAAACAGTTTGAAGTAAGCCGGATAAGGTCATTCGGAACTTCAGGATTACGATCGGCAAGTAACGGAGTTGATTTCATTTCAGCAATCAAAGCTAAAACGGGTATTGATATTGAGATCATTTCAGGTGATCTGGAAGCCGAACTTATTTATTACGGAGTCAGACAAACAATACCGTCCATCAATAAAAAATATGTGATTCTGGATATTGGCGGTGGAAGCAATGAGCTGATCATTGCCGATAATCAACAAATATACTGGAAAAAAAGTTATGAGCTGGGTATAGCACGTTTATTGGAAAGATTCAGCCCGTCAGATCCCATCACAAAAAACGAAGTAAAAGTAATCCGGGATTTTATCAGATCGGAAACTGGTGATTTGATAGACCAGGCTGGTAAATACAATATCGATTTGTTGATTGGTGCTTCGGGATCGTTTGAAACATTTGTTGCAATGATTGAGGCAGAAAACAATAATGCAGAAACAGAAACCGGTCTTGTGGCCAGGTCAGTAAAGGTAAAGATACAAGATTTCGAAAAACTGCACAATAAATTAATCCACTCCACCATTGAGGAACGGAAACAAATGAAAGGTCTGGAACCCATGCGTATTGAAATGATAGTACTTGCATCGGTACTTGTTAATTACCTTAAAGAGACTCTTGGCATTAAAACAATTATGCAATCGAACTTTTCACTAAAAGAAGGGGCTATTTACCGGTTGATGACAGGGTATGATGAATAAATTGTTTAACTGACGCAATTTAGCTAAATTGCGTCACGAACGTGACGGTATTATGAAAATCCTTTTAAGAGATATCTCAGACAGAATAATTGAAAAACTCCTGGTCAATGAAGTTATAATTGTCTTTGTGCAAGAAGAGTCGGGAAAACTGTTATGATAAGGGAAATCCTGAAGCGTTTGAATGAACCTTATCTTTACCTGAATGGAGAAGACATTAATGTTCATGACAGATTATCACACAGTTCAGCTGAAAATTACCGACAGTTATTAGGTACGTTTAGATTACTGTTCATAGATGAAGCACAAAAAATACCTGAAATCGGTCATATCTTAATGTTAATGGTTGATGAAATCGATGGCCTGAAAGTAATAATCTCAGGATCATCGGCATTAGGTATTAGTAAAGACACAGGCGAACCTCTGACAGGCCGTAAATATACTTTTAAGTTATATGCATTTTCAGAATCCGAATTCGAGCAAATAGAAGACAGAATTTCTAAAATCGACGGAGTTAAACACAGACTTGTTTATGGTAATTACCCCGAACTTATTCATATACCTGACAATGCAGATAAAAAGGATTATTTGAATGAAATGGTAAGTTCATACCTGTTAAAAGATATTTTGGCGTATGAGAATATAAAGAATTCTCAGAAAATATTCAATCTGCTCAGATTAATTACCTTTCAGATAGGAAATGAAGTATCACTGCAGGAGCTTGGTAAACAGCTGGCCATAAGTAAAAACACAGTGGATAAATATTTAAACCTGTTATGTAAAGTATTTATTCTTTTAAAATTTGAAGGATTCAGTAAAAATCTCAGAAAAGAGATCACTAAAAATGCTCGATGGTACTTCCTTGATAATGGAATAATGAATACAGTAATCGCTAACTTTAATCCAATCGAATCAAGAGATGATGTCGGACAACTTTGGGAAAATTACCTGATATCCGAAAGAATAAAATTCCAGGAAAACAAAAATATCGCATCCAATAATTATTTTTGGAGAACTTATGATCAACAGGGAATTGACTGGGTGGAGGAACGCGACGGAAAACTTTATATTTATGAATTCAAAATAAAAGAATATAGAGTGAAGGTGCCCTCGTAGTGGGTAAAAGCATATCCCCGGACTTCATTTGAAGTTATCAATATGGACAATTTTTTAAACTGGCTTAAAATATAAATTCATGGCACATGTACTGGCAATCGACGATGAAAAAAGCATACGCAATACATTAAAAGAAATCCTTGAATATGAGAACCACCAGGTTGACCTGGCAGAAGACGGACCAAGTGGTCTTGAGATATTTAAGCAAAATAAATTCGATGTTGTTCTTTGCGATATCAAGATGCCCGGCATGGATGGCATTGAAGTACTTCAGCAGATAGTTGAACATGACCATGAAATTCCTGTAATAATGATCTCCGGACATGGCAATATTGATACTGCTGTTGACGCCATTAAAAAAGGAGCCTACGATTTTATAGAAAAACCTCTCGATCTGAACCGGCTTTTGGTAACCATAAAAAATGCCCTTGAGAAAAAAGACCTGGTTGTTGAAACCAACAGGTTAAAGAAAAAAATAAGCAAACGGTTTGATATTGTCGGAGATTCGAAAACAATCAGCAGCGTAAAAGAGATGATTGAGAAAGTGGCCCCGACCGATGCACGCGTGCTTATCACCGGTGAGAACGGAACAGGTAAAGAATTGGTGGCACGCTGGCTTCATGATAAAAGCAGCAGGGCTTCAGGTCCGTTTATTGAAGTTAACTGTGCAGCAATACCTTCCGAACTGATCGAGAGTGAACTTTTTGGTCATGAAAAAGGAGCTTTCACATCAGCACATAAACAACGAAGTGGTAAATTCGAGCAGGCCAACGGAGGAACCATATTTCTCGATGAAATTGGTGATATGAGCCTTGCTGCCCAGGCAAAGGTGCTCAGGGCACTGCAGGAAAATAAGATCTCCCGCGTTGGCAGCGACAAGGATATTAATATCGATGTCAGGGTTATAGCTGCTACGAATAAAAACATGAAAGAAGAAATTGATGTAAAGAATTTCAGGGAAGACCTTTACCACAGGATAAGTGTAATTCTTATAAGGGTGCCGTCATTAAACGAGCGTATAGAAGATATCCCCATGCTTGCAGAACATTTCAATGAAATGATATGCTCTGAATACGGGCAACCTAAAAAAACAATTACAAAGGATGCTATTGAAGAACTTCAAAAAATACAATGGACCGGCAATATCCGTGAGTTTCGAAATGTATTGGAAAGATTAATAATTCTTTGCGATAAGGAAATTACCGGAAAAGACGTTAGTGCTTATGCCGCACCGATATCGAAATAATTAAACCCCGCCAGGTTTTACTTATATTGTATATAATTACTGTTGTTCTATTTAAAAAAGCTATTCTTAAAAAGAATAAAAATGAAACAATCTATTCAGCAAAGAATATTAAGCTATATATCAGATTTTTTTAGCCCTGTTATCCAAGTTATCAGGAGTATTTCACAAACTCATTTTAAAACAGCAATCTTCGTTATAATACCGGTAATCTTTCTAATTAATGCAGTTATAGTGCATTATCATTATGGAGTTTTTTATCAAGATACTGTAGACCCGGAATATTTTCATATGTACAATGGAATCGCAATTGGTGGAGGTAATTTGGCTGTGGAATATATTGTACATCCTGCCACAACGCTTGAATTTTTTATGGCTATCTCAGCAAGAATTATACATCCATTCCAGCCAAATGATTATTATATAAAAGATTTTATTAATGACCCGGAAAAGTATATTCATTCAGCAAATCTTTTTATGAATATTATCTTATCAATTGTACTTTTCTTTGGTGGTTATTATTCAATGAAACGTTCAGAATCTATACTAATCGGACTTCTTTTTCAGCTAATACTCTTTAGTAATTCATCTCTGTTAATTTTAACAGGACGGCTTATTCCCGAAACAATAATGATTTTGCCTCTTCTTTTGATTTGCCTGATGGTTATTAAAAATGTTGATAGTAATAATACGTCAGGATATATTTCGGATATGGTCCTATACGGTCTTATTATCGGATTCGGGATTGCATACAAGCTTTCTTTCATCCCGGTTATATTAATACCATTGATAATACTGAAAACATCATTTGGTAAGAAATTGAAATTTCTGGGATACACGATACTGTTTACTGCTTTATTTGCTTATCCCATTGTTTTTAATATTAGCACTTTCTGGGAATGGATTTCAGAGGTTGCTGGTGAAAGCAGCAGACATGATATAAATCGAAGTTTTATTGATCTTTCACTTATTCCGGAGAATTTTAAAACACTGTTTAATTTCGATAAAACCTTCTTTTTTATCATGCTATTTTCCCTTTTATTAAATTTCCTGTTTTCAACCAGAACTTTTAAAAACAAGGGATTATATCATTCAAATACTGTCAGGTCAATTTTTGCAGTTAACATAACTATTATTCTTTGCATTGCTCTTATACTAAAACGATTTGCTTTGCATTATTTTATGCCATTCTATGTTTTTAAATACCTGTTGATTATATTAAGTGCAGTATTAATTGCCCGTCTTCAAATAATTATTAAACTATGTCAGTTCAAAACAATAGTATTTGTTCTCTTCTCGATATTAGCAATTTCTATATCATTTGGTCAAATTGAAAAAACAAAGAGTACTATTGAAAGATTGATTGAGAGAAAAGAATTACAACAACAAAAACTTTGCATGATAACATCTTTGATTAAACCTGATTCGCCAATAATTATTTCAGGCAAATATTCCGGAACACCGTTCATTGAATTTGCCCATCATAGTGATTATATGATGACCTATCATTTGAAAGGCTATTTTAAAGACTACCTTATGGAAAAATTTCCAAAAACATTTCAATATGTTGCCTGGTCAGATAAATTTTATTTCTGGGATAATTATGTCGACTTTAATCACATACTTAAAAAGACTGAAGATACTTTTTATGTTTATATAGGCAAAGGGAAAAAGAAAGATCTTGCAGAAATAGAAAAGAGAATATCGAAATCTGAAATCAAAGATATCGTTTCTACTAAAGTATTATATGAGAATACTACGGAAGATGAAATGCTAATTGAGTTTCATATAAATTCCGGTAAAGATCAGTATTGAATAATTTATTGCAAAACAGGACCTCAATTGATTCCACATTTTATAAGATCTTATATTATGTCTATTCAATACAATATTTATAAAAACAATTAAATAGAAAGGATTATTATATTTATGTCTTTTAAATCAACCTATTTTGCATGTCTGATAAAAATGCGATAAAACTATATTTCGATAATCTTGCCGGGAAAAGGGACAAATGGAAAAGAAGAAATCGTTTCTATCACAGAATACTGGAAAAACACTTCTCATTCATTATACCCGAAAATTCAAAAGTTCTTGAGGTTGGTTGTGGAACCGGTGATCTGCTGAACAGTGTTAAGTCATCTATGGGAGTAGGGATTGATTTTGCCGGTAGCATGATAGAAATCGCCAAAGAAAAATATCCTCATCTGACTTTTATATGCGCTGATGCAACAGATTTCACATTTGAAGAAACTTTCGATTATATTATACTTTCCGACTTTCTTAGCTCAACCTGGGATATTCAGGCCGTATTTCATAATCTTAAAAAAGTAACAAACCCAAACACAAAGATCATTATCTCAAACTACAACTATGTCTGGGAACCATTTTTACGTTTTACCGAGTTTTTAAGATTAAAAGCCAGACAACCATTACAAAACTGGCTAAGTATTAAAGATATCGGGAATCTTTTAACACTTGAGAATTTTGAGCTTATCAGAGTTGAACGGAAACTTCTGTTTCCAAAATATATTCCTCTGCTTAATCTTATTTTCAATAGTTTAATTGCTAACCTGCCCGGGATCAACAGGTTAAACCTGATCCAGATTATAACGGCAAGACCTTGTGTGAAGAGCAGAATTGAATATTCTGTATCAATCGTAGTGCCTGCACGAAATGAAGCAGGAAATATAGAAAACGCAATTTTAAGAACACCGGAATTCGGAAAACATCAGGAATTCATTTTCGTTGAGGGAAATTCAAATGATAATACCTACGATGAAATGATACGTGTGCAGCAAAAATACACCGATCATGACATTAAGGTGATGAAACAAACCGGTAAAGGAAAAGGAAATGCGGTAAGGGAAGCATTCGATGCTGCCGGCGGCGAAGTATTAATGATTCTGGATGCCGATCTGACTACTCCCCCTGAAGATATGGTGAAGTTTTACAATGCTCTCGCTGATAATCACGGGGAATTCATCAATGGCTCCAGATTGGTATATCCTATGGAAAAACAGGCCATGCGGTATCTGAACTACCTGGGCAACAAATTTTTTAGCTGGTTCTTTTCATATCTTTTGGGTCAGCGTCTGAAAGATACGCTTTGCGGTACAAAAGTATTGTTTAAAAAAGACTATGAACTGATCAAAAAGAACAGGAAGTATTTTGGCGATTTCGATCCGTTTGCCGATTTCGACCTGCTATTTGGTGCTGCAAAATTAAACCTGAAAATTATGGAGGTCATTGTTCGTTACAGGGACCGGGAATACGGGTCAACCCAGATTAAAAGATTCAGACATGGATGGCTGCTTGTTAAGATGTCACTTTATGCAGCAAGAAAGATAAAATTTATATCCTGATCTATTTAAACTCACTTTTGGCTGTTTTATAAATCATTATTGTTACAAACATTGAAAGTTGCCTGGTGACCAACGATGAAACCCAATCAATTATCCTGACCAACCTGTAAAGAAATGCAGGCAGAAAAGACTTATATGATACACCTCCGCTAAGCAAATAACTAAATGGAGTATGGTATTTAATTTCTTCAATTTTAAAATCGGGGAAAAGTTTGTGGAATTTATTAGTATCTCTTTCAAAAACTATCCATGGTAAAGCACCATTTGCACCACTCATTGGACCCTGAGCAGGAATTTGCCAGTCACCTTCCGGATCAAAAGGTTCATGATGCAATTTTATGTAAATGAATCTTCCCCACCAGCTGTTCGCCGGTTCGATCATTACAATTTTACCATTAATCTTTAACACTCTGTATGCTTCTTTCAAAAAACCTTCGGTATCGGGTATATGGTGAAAAGTGTCAAGCATCACAATCCCGCTGAGTTCTGAATCACCAAAAGGCATATCGAGAGCTGAGAATGTAAGATCGTTTGTTGGCAATGGTAATATATCTGTTGCAATAACAGAAGGTTCAATTTCCTTTAAAAACCCACCTCCCGAACCAAGCTCGATTACTTTCCCCGGTGGCAGTTCCTTTAACTCATTCTGAAATATTTTATACCAGTCGATATATAGCTTTCTTAAAAAACCCTTGCTACGTATAATTTCTTTGTGCTTTAACGTCCTCTCCGGAGAGTCAAGATTTTCAGGGAAATTGTATTTTAAAAAACTCACGTGATAATGTGTTAATTTATCTTTTGTGTTAATTCGTGTTTTGGTGCTTTCGTGACTGTAAATATTTATACTTTATGAAATGATAAAAAACACTAATCCTAATATATTACTATATTAAAATCAATAAATAATCAAATTCTCACTTTAAAAGCTCTTCCTCAACAAACCTCCCTGCACTTGATACATGCCTCATTGAATAATGCGGTGCTTTATAAAGAATATTTTCGCCGGGAAGATTCCTGAATGAATCAACTGCTTCAATCGTGTTATTACTGATATTTAGCTTACGCATAAAACCGATCTTGCTGTTCTTTTGACTAAAAATAATCAATGATTTCAGGAACGGCATAATCCTGTTGCCTGCTATAAAAGATAAAACCCTTAAAACAACATGTTTCAGAGGTGAAGGTTTGATGTACCTGTGTAATGTGAAATTACCTTCCACCACAAGCTCAATTTTGCCTCCGTTTATTTGGTGAGAACATCGATAGTCGGCATTTTGCCAGTGGGTAACAGCAATACTTTTTCCTGTTTTATAGCGCCAGCCATAATCAGCCGATTTAATCCCGTTAACATCATATTCACTGTAAATCCCCCCCTTTCGAAGTGATATAAAAGTACTTTTCTGTTCCGCTATATGTTTTACAAAAATATCACACCCGTCAAAATACTTTATCGTATCTTTTTTATATGGTAATACTACCTGTTCACTCTTTAATTTTTCAATATTCAGCAATGATCTGAAATATGATTGCCCGATATAATGACTCAGATACCGGTCGTCTGTTTTACTGAACATGTTCCCGGGCCTGCTGATATTCTGTAAGATGACTCTTGATAATTCAGCTGCCACAGGATTCATCGATCCGAAACCCGATAACCCGAATGGTACCAGGTAGTCGGTGTTGCGTGCATTGATCATTACAGGGGGTTCATAAGAAACAGAAATAAAATAACTGATAAACTCCGTTGCTTTTTCAATTGCTTTCAGTGCCCGAGCGTCTTCAGTTATTCTATAAATATCCCACAAACTATCAATAGTGACCGAGAGATAGCCCAGATCCGGGCCACCATATTCATTGAACCAACCTTCGGGATACTGCGAATTGTAAAATTGGTCAAGTCTTTTGTTTAGTAAAGTTTCATTCACTTTTACTCCTGATATATTTTTTGAAATTATTATACCAGAAAGTGCAACACTTTCCTGATTCAGAGCTTCTTTTTCGGGATGTTTTAAAAGCCATCGAATGGCTTTGTTAATAGATATTATAACATTTTTATCAATAAATTCAGGATACTTTTCCAACATCAGACCAATAGCATATAAACTAAACGCAGTGGGAGGGAAACCCGATTCATTGGGGTAGTATTCATTAAAAGCCCCGGAACGCAACTGGCTTTTTGACCAGAACCCGATGCCGGCCTTAATCAGATCTTTAATGACTGGTTTTTGAAAGTAAATATTATCAGGTGAATTAAATGAATACAGAACATCCAGCGATAAAATACCCTGCTGCAGAATGACAGAAGAAAAATCGCGTATCTTATAATTCCAGTAATTCCTGTCGAAGCTGCCATAAGAAGGAGAATCCGGGTCACGATCTGCCTGCGACAATAATCGCTGGGCATGGTTCTGTATCTGGTTCCAAAGGAGTTGTTTCATATTATATATACATATACTCTGCTTTTCTCTTTATCACTCTGTGAAACCCTGCCTGCATACCTTCGGTATGTAAACCGGCAGGCAAGTCAGTGGTTTAATTTAAAATATACCACAAACTCACAAAGAAGGCACAGAGTTTTACGAAGAAATCATCTTTTTTATTTTTGTTGTTTTTGAACGGACAATTTAATAAAAAACGGTAAGCCGACTATTGCCGGCACTACAATTCTTAATACTGATATAATTCCAACCGAGACTAAAATCTCTTTAGAAACAAGACTTGCAAAAAACCAGATAATGGTTGCATCGCGTGGTCCAACCCCCCCGATCGATATAATAACAGCACCGGCCAACACTGATAATGCACTGCCGGAAAACACCAGATCGACCGGAAGTATCACATTAAATGCCCTGAACATAAAATAGAACTGTGATACCTGGACAATCCAAAGAACGATCGACCAGATAAATACTACCGGAAAATCGCTCTTGCTTTCGTGCCAGAATTCCCTTATTGAATTAAGTATCTCAGACATTTTATTATTACCTGCCAGTGGTATCTTTTTCTTTAGCAGTGCAAAAAGAATAATAGCCATCACTGCACCGGCATTTATTGCAGAAAATATATAAAATGCTTCCCTGAACTTTTCTGAATGAAACTGAACAAAAATAAATGCGATATAAAATATCAGGTATACAACCAGAATATCCCACATTTTTTCAAATATTACCAGTGCAAACGGCTTGTATTTCGACTTACTCTTATCGACCCAGAAGACACGTACAACCTCTCCCATTTTTGCAGGAATGATAAGATTGGCACTGTAACTCCCAACTACCATCTGAAAAGACTTCAAATAACTTACAGGATAATTACTTATTCGTGAGAGAATATAACGCCACCGAAACGCCGCTAATGCAATCTGTGGAATAAAAAGAAGGATGTATATGCTGAAATGCAATGCGCTAACTGATGTCAGAATATCCTTAAGCTGCCCAAAATCTACTTTCCGGTATATAAGCAATAAAATCAGTACACTAACCAATACTGATGCTAGAAATTTTATATTTCGGTTGATTTTCAATTTATATGATTTGCTGATGATTTAATTTGTGATGTTTTGTGATTTTGTGTATTAGTGGCGAATAATGCCACCAAGTGGCTATAGCACAAATCCCGATATGCATCAGGACCACTAAAAATAATTTTTACTTGCATGAACTTTGAATAATATTATTATATTTTATTTTTTGGCGTATACTCTTTGTATTCTGTGCTTACTTTGTGTGCTTCTGTGGTTTATTATTTTACTACAAAGAACACGGAGGAGACACTGAGGTCACAGAGTGGTGCTTTTTATTATGTATTCCTGGTTCGACAATCCTTTCCGCTTAGTAGGTTTTGACATGTTTTTCCACGATTTTCTGGAAAAATTAAAAAATCTCCCAATCACTGAAATGGGAATTATTCCCAGCATAAACCTCGCAAAGCGATTTGAACATAAAACAATCACTCCAAATATTACAACTTCTACCAGGTATCTCGATAGTCCCAATTTCTTTGGCCATATACCGTAATCGGGTATCCTTCTTCCAAGAGCTTTTCTGAATGACATCCTTACAAATGCCCCCCTTTTCTTAAAATCAAGCATGTGTCCATGCATGTTCAGTATATCATTCAAAAGTTTTTCTTCAAGTATCAGTGCCTTTTCCTTCTTCATTTGCTGCAGTAATTTCGCAGCTTTTTCATTCCTGGCAATCACCACGGCAAAGCCTTTCCCCTCCTTCTCATAGACCGGATTCCAGGCATCACCGACAGAAATATCGGTCAGATCATTGGTGAAATCGATTGAATAAAGTGTACTCCTGGTTATATAAAAAGGAAGGAGATAGTTGTAATAAAATTTCTCCGCTTTTACTGTTTTATTATCATGCGTGGTAATTCTTAAATATCCGGGCCATTCACCATCACGATATTTGACTTCTTTTATTGAGTCAGGGTTTTTAATGCCATTTGACCGGGCAAAGCGTAACACCGAACCGGCATACATATTAATTCCGACATAAGGACCCAGCACATATTCAATGTTCTTAACCGATGGATGCTGAACAGACTGAAGATAACGTATTGAAGCAACCTGATCGGGAAGTCCTACAAATGCTACCTTACCAGTGAATGATTTTACTTCCTCTAAGATGGTATTCACAGGAATGGGTGCGTACACACTTTGACTCGCCTCTATGATCTCCTTTTCGGAAGTGGCAATTATCGGTTCTGCCAGCCATGGTTTTGGAATTCCATGCTTTAATACTACGGCCCCATCTATCTGTTTTGTTTTCATCAGATAAATCAGTATCTGGGTTATAACTCCCCCTGATGCTCCTTTCAGACGAATATCATCATTCCCCGAGTAACCGACATACAGATTCTTATAGTTACCAATAAGCCAGTTATCAGGCAAAGTGTTAAAAATAATTTTATTCAGGTTGCCATAATGTAATCCTTTACCCGGACAGGCATCAAAGGCTTCATCGGGAATATCACATGAAAGGTCTCCATCAGGTAAAGGTCCTTTTGAAGTTTCATTAAAATGCAATACCCCGTTTGATAATCCGACACAGGTTCCACAATGCGTACATAACCCGGGTTTTATTACCTTCTTTCTAAGTGTTTCAAACTTCATTGATTATTATGCTTCAGGGTTTCCAGTTCTGCTTCCTGCTTTCTGACACGATACTGAATATCCTCCAGTAATTTCCTGTTAACAGCCAGTAGGTCGCCAATAATTGCAATAACACCAACAAGAACTCCCAGAATAATACAAATGCTGGCCAGTATCAAACTGGGAACATGGGTTCTTTCGGTACCGGCTATGAAAAAAAGATATAACCACCTGATACCAAGCCCGAATCCTATCAGAAAGAAAAATGCCCCGATCGTAAAGAAAGTCCTGAAAGGTTTATAAATGGTGAATATCCGAAGAATGGTGTATAACGATAACTTTACATAATTGAAAATACTTTTTACCAGTCGCGATGGTCTGAGATCTTCGTTTGTACGCACCGGGACTGATGTAATGGCAATTCCTGTTCTGCCAGCCTGGATTATTGTTTCGAGGGTATATGTGTATTCATTGAACACATTTAATTTCATTGCGGCTTCGCGACTAAAGGCACGAAAGCCACTGGGGGCATCGGGAATATCTGTTTTACTGGCTAACTTAACTGTCCACGATCCAAGTTTCTGAAGCATTTTTTTTCTTTTTGAGAAATGCTCAATATCGAGAATAGGTCTTGCACCAACAACCATATCAGCCTTTCCCTGCACAATAGGAGCCGTGAGTTTTGGGATATCTTCTGCATTATACTGGTTGTCCGCATCTGTATTGACAATAACATCGGCACCCAAACGGACACAGGCACTCAGACCAGCCATAAAACCTTTGGCCAGACCCTGGTTCTCTTTAAAACTTACTACGTGGTCCACCCCGTTCTTTTTTGCCTCCCCGACAGTATTATCGGTGCTGCCATCGTTAATTATAAGCCATTCTACTTTATCAAAACCTTCTACTTCCCGGGGAAGATGGGATAAAGCGATGGCCAGGGTTTTCCCCTCATTGTAACATGGTATTTGGATTATTAATTTCATTATTAATATTTATTCACTGAAAAACATCTGCTATTCCTGACGTAGTGAAACGAACCTGCCTGCCGGTTTACATACCGAAGGTATGCAGACAGGGATCAGGAATCCATATTTCCAAATAAGATAAAGTTAATGGATTCCGGTTCTCCACTACGTTTCGACCGGAATGTTATTAATATGCTATATAATAAATTTAAGCAACGAAAATACATAATTATTTGCGAGGTGTGAAAATCTCTTTGATTTATTGTTGTTGTTAGCTAATGTTTGCCATCAGCTATAGCAAATAGCAAATAAAAAATAATTCTTCTCAAAGAAAAGTCACTGCCTTGTTTGAGAAATGAGTTGTGCAACCTATTTTTGTCTGAAGCCTAAATAATTAACAAATGCCATTATTGAATTCCCTGTCCCTTAAAATAAAAAACTTCAGAATTTCTGCCAATAAACTGTTCCTTGTTGTTTATCTTATATGTTTCTTCTCATATAGTTACAATAAAATACTATTTTACCGACCCGATAGTATCCACCAATGGCGCAACTGTATTTGCGCAGCTTTTGCTCTGAATTACTACCATAATGCAAATTTCCTTGAGTGTAAAACAAACGGACTGCTTGCCGATGACCGTACTTCAGATGTTACCCTGGTAGAATTCCCTATTGTTTATTACTTTGTTTCTATACTTTACCGCATTTTTGGACCCCAGGAATTTTTATTCCGACTTGTTAATATCCTGATAAGTTATCTGGGATTATTCTATCTTTTTAAAACAGGATTGCTCCTTCTAAAAGACAGAATTTATGCTCTGGTCCTGCCTTTGGTAGTTTTTACTTCTACCATTTATGCATTTTATACCAATAATTTTATTCCGGATCCTACTTCCCTGTCGGTATCATTTATAGGCGTTTATTTCTTTTTTAAGTATTATAACGATCGAATAGTAAAGAACTGGTATATCGCTATGTTATTTTTTTTACTGGCAGGACTCATTAAAACGCCATCGTTGCTGTTTTATTTCGCTCTTGGCGGAATAGTTGTCGTTGAACTTCTTTTTAAGAAAAATAAAGAAAAATCCATTGATTTAAATTGGAAGGTAATCCTATCATACTTAGGTGTTATCGTTGTTCTTGTTGGTTGGTATGCTTTTGCTAAAATATACTCTGCAGATCACGGAGGCAGTGTTTCAGAAGTTGAGATCAGACCTGTATGGGCTTTATCCGTTGATTCGGTTGTTGAGATCTGGCACAGGATTATTCACCGATGGTTTAAAGGCGGCGCATACCGTGCAACGTGGTTCCTGTACTTATCATTCATATTGTTTATCGGTAACATCGTCCTGTTCAAATTCTATAAAAGAACATTTACACTCATTTCAATTCTGCTTTTCGTTGGAGCTGCCGGTTTTACTGTATTCTTTTTCCGTTCTATGTATCAGCATGATTATTATCAGACAGGTAACCTGATTATTATTCCTGTCATTTTTCTGAGTTTCCTTCTAATGATAAAAGATCATTTACCAAAGGTCTATCATTCTGCGGTTTCAAAATCAGTACTTGTTTTAATCCTCGTATTTCTGATCTTTCACTGTGTGAAGGAAATGAACTATCGTTACAGCAATGATGACAGACAGTTTTTTTCTTCAAATCAAAGGGTAAACAGCTATGGTAAAATTACGCCGTACCTTAGAAGCCTGGGAATTAAAAGGACCGATAAAGTTTACAGCACACCCGACGGCAGTATCAATATCACCCTCTATTTAATGGACCAGAAAGGTTTTACCGACTTTTTTATGGAAAAAGTTGAATTCAAAGACTGGCTTGAATTATTTAAAGAAAAAGGAATGCAGTATGTTGTATTAGGCGACAGATCGCACTTACAGCATGTTGAAAATCCGGATAGCCTGTTGGGGGATAAGATCGGGGAATTTGGTAATATTGAAATCTATAAACAGATAAAAAGCAGTAGTGAAAATTGATATAATTAAACAATAAATAATGAAAGTATTAATCTCGTCCCTTAAGTATCTTATTCGCAATTTCTCTGTTTTTGCAATAGCACTGGTATTTATATATAGTGGTATTGATATTTTTTCCAGTCATCGATGGACTGGTAAAAATGCTATTATTCAATCAGATGTAACTGGTTATTACGGGTATCTTCCCGCTGTGTTTATATACAAAGATATTTCTCTGAAATTCAGGTTGTTGGATGAAAACAAACATAGAGTGAAAATCTGGTCGGATCCGTCACCAACCGGAAAAAGAATGATAAGGTACACAATCGGACAGGCAGTGATGTTATCTCCATTTTTTCTTATGGGACATGCTGCTGCTCATCTATTAGGATATGATCCCAGCGGCTATACAGTACCTTACAAATATTTTCTTGCATTAAGTAGTTTTATTTACTTGATACTGGGGCTTTTTGCTTTGCGAAAAGTATTATTAAGATACTTTGAAGAGATACCTGTTGGAATAACTTTAATTTTAATAACGCTGGGTACAAATTTATTCACCTATTATACTCAGGAACCCTGCATGACCCATGCCTATAACTTTGCACTGATAAGTATATTTATATTATATACCGATAACTGGCATAAAAATCCGGGATGGAAAAACTCGGTAATGATTGGCATTATTACAGGTTTAATTACATTGGTGAGGCCATTTAATATTCTCGTTGTTCTTGTGTTTATACTCTATGGAATAACAAGTTTTAGAGGCATTATCGACAAAGCAAGATTATTTCTGCAACATTCACCAAAAATTATCACTGTTATATCCATTGTCTTCCTGATTTGGATACCTCAGTTTTTATACTGGAAATATACAACCGGACATTATTTATACTATGCATATGGCTCTGCAGGAGGAAGTTTTTTCTTCAGGCATCCGCATATTATTGAAGGCTTATTTGGTTACAGGAAAGGTGTTTTTTTGTATAACCCTGTTTTAGTGTTTGCATTTTTAGGTTTAATATGGTTGAAAAGATATAATTCAAAGTTTTTTTATGCTTCTGTCATTTTCCTTTGTGTTTTTATTTATATACTTTTTTCCTGGTGGAGCTGGTGGTATGGCGGAGGTTTCAGCATACGGACTTTTGCTGATATATATGGTATACTCGCATTCCCAATGACCGCTTTTCTGACATGGCTTTGGTATCAGAAATCAGGTATAGTGCGCATTGTCCTTTCCTTACTGGTTGCAGGAACCCTGTTACAGGGCCAGTTTTACAATTGGCAATATGCAAAAACCATATTACACTGGTCTGATATGACCAAAGAAGCATTCTGGTATATGATGTGGAAAAAGAAAGTGGGACCAGAATACAAGGAACTTCTGTGTCAGATGGATTCAGATCTGGCAAAAAAGGGAATTTATATATGCTGCCCCAGGTATGGTAAGTATAAAGATATGCCTAAAGAAGAAAAGCCATGTAAAGAAATACAGGATATTTCCATGCATTATATAACTAAATAATCTATTTTATCCTGGTCAGAATGCCTCCTGAAGGTACGACTTCTATCGTATCATATGAGCATTTTGATTGTAATTCTTTTATCAATTCTTCCTGACACAGCAACACAACATCCCTAGGTTTTAAAGAATCTGTATGTTCATACATAGTAATATTCTTCCCTTTCTGCTCATTAAGAAATCGCTGATAAAAATAGTTTTGACTGTTTTTATTAGTAACCACAATATAGGTATTCAAAGTATCCACTTTATGCCAGTAATATCTCATGGCAGCACCTTCTCTTTCAGGTAAATACACTTTTTGTAAATGTGAATTTGGTCTGTCGGATATATTGTCAAAAGATTTTTTGGCAACTGCAAGAGTTATCAACAATGTAATCAATAACTCGAACCTCTCTAACCAACTGAACCTACTTATTACCCATTTAACAACTGTAATAATCCCATTTGCGATAATAATAGCAACTAATGGATAGATAGATGCAATATACCATTGATTTTTAACAGTACCGGAAGAATATATGACAATTAATGCTAAGGAAACTATAAAAGCATAAAGCGTTGTAATTCTCAGTCGATAATTCTTTGAAAATAATCCAGATATCAGTGAAATGAAGAAGATATAAAAATAACCTGCAACCCCTTCTTTATATATATAATTAAGATAATACCAGTGACTTGGGTGTTTAATCCACCCTTCCATTCCTTCTTTGTAAAGACCAACCTCATTTTTCAGTACGGCCTGAATATAAAGTGGATTATTTAAATAGCTAATAAAATAATATATCGATACAAAAAGCAGAACTGAAATGCCAGCAATATATAATTTTTTATCGCTAAAAAAAGAAACTAATCTTTGTGGTTTTAAACTTAAAAAGAACAAAATACCAGACAAAGGAATCAATCCCGCTATTCCTTTAGTAAAGAAAGCACAGATAATGAAAAAAGTTAAATGCAGCCAGTTTTTATTAGTCCCCCTGCTTTCAGAAAAATAAATTCTTAAAAAGGAAAGCAGATACGCTGTTGTAAATAGAATCAGCAATGGTTCAGGATCACCAATTCGGGTTACATGATAGTGATTGAATCCTTGTATAGTCAATAAAATAATAATTGTAAGCATTCCCGGTAAAGTTTCATTCAGGATCTTTTTATAAAATAAGATTAAAATCAGTAGTAACAGAAATATAGCAATCGCACCAGGTAACCGTATTGCTAATTCAGAATAACCTGATATTTTCCAAGATAAAGCAATGCACCAAATTAACAGGGGCGGTTTGGTGTTCCAGGTATCAAGTTCATAGTTATAAGTGGAATTTAATATATTGCCGGTATGTAGCATCTCGTAAGCATTGTTAACTTTCCATGCTTCATCCCATATCTTGATTTGTTCTTTACCGAGATTATGAAGTTGAAGATACCCATATAGAAATATTACAATTATTACTGCAATTATTTTGGAAGTATCGGAAAAATTTATTTTTGAATTAAAATGTAAATTCATGAAACAAAATTTGGAAGTAAATATAAATTACAGTCTGGTTAATTAGATTACAAGATAACCAATACTGTTGAAAATAATAAAGCAACCAGTTAAAATGAATAACCGATTGCTTTAGATCATTTTATAATTATGATGCTTACCTAGTCACAATCATTTTTTTGGTTTCCAGAATTTCTCCATCGGCAACTAGAGAGTAAGTGTAAGTGCCGGAAATAAGGTCATTTGCATCAAATTTAATAACTGAATTACCCCTGTCAACAATTTGTATTTCTTTTACCAGTTTCCCATTTGAGTTAATTATAATTAATTTAGCTGCAATTGTTTCTGTCGGAACAGTTAAACTAATTTGCGTTTCATTAACAACGGGGTTTGGGTAATTACCAAAATCATTTAAATCATTCTGTGTAAACTCATTTAATTGTAGCCTAAGTGTTGATAATTCCTGATTCATCATTTCCAATTGTACTTGTTGTTCCTTTATAGCTTCGACTAAAAGGGCTACCATATTGGAATAAGCAATTGCTTTTGTACCATCATCTAATGTTTCCACCACTTCTGGTACAATATTTTCAACCGCTTGAGCTACAAATCCAATTTTTCTTTTTTGACTTGGAACACTACAATAATTCTCATCACTAATAGAACCTAAATTAAATGAATCAGGTTTATCAACATAAAGATTATTTTTCAAACTATAACTTACGGCTTCTAATTTCAGTACTCTTTCTAAAGAATTATTTAAGCTTTTAATATCACTTTTATATCGGCTATCCGAAATCACTAAGGTCCCGTTTTGTGTATAAATTTGCCCATATACCCAAAGACCATTCACAGGTGGGTTATCCCTATAACATCCAATTGTAACACCACCATTTGAGGCGACAGTTAGTTTGCTTGCTCCTGATATTTGCACCCTTAAGCCGTCCTCTCCTGAAGCACTATTTGTATGGAGTCTGGAATTTGGACTAGTTGTGTTTATACCAATTCTACCTTCAGTATTAAAAGACATAATTTTAACAGGATTATTTAAATTTCGATAAATATAACCTGTTAACCCTTCTGCACCTATTCCATATGCGTACTGTTGTGTTATAGTCCAGAGACGCGCGGGTTCAGATTGTGTGTATGAGTAAATCCATGCTTCTGTAAGACCGTTTTTTCGAACATATAAATTTGCTGAAGGATGTGTATTTGTGTGTCCTATTGATACATTACCATTATTTGCTACCCTTATTTGTGCTGAAAGGTTAAATACATCAACAGCAAAAATTAGGGAGACTATTATAATTCTTATTGTTTTCATTTTACTCTTTTTAACTACTGATTAATTACAAATTGTTGGAATAACATTAAATTCGGAACCAAGTGGCACAGTAAAGTCACCCTCTATAAAAGTAGATTCTGTAGCCCGAAATGTTACATTATCACCTTGATCAAGTGAGATTGAACTTGATCCGTTTCCAATATTGATATTTTTTCTAACACCAAATTCAAAATTATTTAGCTGGCTGTTAGTTAATATTGTAACATCTAGATTACAATTGTCAAAATTGAGTTCATAATATCGAAAATAATCAACTATCATCGTCTGAGGTAATAATGTACTTGAAGGTAATATCCCATTGTTAATTCTCCAGTCAACTTGAAACCCAATGACTAATCTCATAGGAGAATCGGGAATATGTTCAATGTCAGATTCTTCTAAATATGAAATTGGATTATCATCAAAATAGAAAATTACTCTATCAGGAAATAATTCTGCTCCAAAAGTGTGATAATCTTCAAAGAAAGGCGTACTGCTTGTAAAGCAATGATGTCCATACTTTTGTGTGTCATCACAACCTCCAATGTAATCATGGATTCCTACACAGTTTTGATTAGCTTGAGCAAATTGATTCCCGCTTGGTTCAACTATATCTATTTCATCATAATTAATAATGCAATTATTCGCATCACGCGGTTGGAAATATAACCAGAACTCTGGCTGGAAACCATATCCATAAGGGTTCCCTCCCTCGTAGTATCCTGGCAATATCGTTCTTATTTCATAGAATCCATAAAGGTATTCATCATTATTTGAAATGATAAAACCGGTAACCATATCATATAATATTTGAATAATTGGGTCACTATTAATTTGTTCAGCTGTGAAAGTAATGTTATTTCCATCGAAAGTTACCTGATCGCGACTAGTATATGTACCATAACTTGGACAAGATGGATGTCCTCTCCCCCAGCCTCGTCCTTCAGGAATATACCATAAATTTGGATCCACGCCTGCATCATTAAACTCATTACTTAAATATGTATTTAACCTCCAATTTGCATCACTTCCAGCTGGAATTTGAACCTTAAGTGCAATTACAAATACACCAAGGCTAATTATAAAAATTAGCTTTTTCATGTTTATAAGGTATATTAACTTTTTATAAATTAATTTAACTGAAATATAATAACATAACACTTAGGGCGGAGACCTAATCATTACAACGTCATTTAAATATGAATACCTATAAAATGACTTTTTTCAATCTCGCATAACAGGCTGGCAGCAAAGTCATTCTTAATATCTTTCTTTCACATAACTTTTTAAAAATGCCTTTCCCTGTGCAATTTAAAAAATTAATGAACCAAAACAAATTTTTAAAGTTGTCAGCTTATCAGTGGAAGTCAGAACTCGTTTTAAAACAATTTAGATTGATATTAAAAAAAACAAATTTACCTGACAGCAATATCTGCTTTCTTCACCCAAAATACTTAAAAACATCCCTTATTGCAGGAAAGCTTTTTTCAAGATAAGGTGCCAGGTCTTCCTTTTTTACCCAGATTATCTCTTCGATATCTTCTTCGGTTTCCGGCACTGGCGGTTCACTTCCACGATACAGCATTTCAAACCAGGTGGTTTTCTTTAAGGCTGTACCATTTTTGAACGGATAAGTATGGTAGGTCGATAGCAGGGGCTTTACAATTTCAACACCAGTAATACCGCATTCTTCTTCTACTTCGCGTATCGCTGTTTCTTCGGTTGTTTCCTTTTTTGATATTTTTCCTTTTGGCAGGTCCCATTTCCCGCGTCTGTAAATCATAAGGAATTCTCCTTTTTCATTGCTGATAAGCCCGCCTGCTGCAGGAACCGGTATAAAACATGTTCTGAAACTGTCCCTGAGCTCTTCGATATCGGAATGAAAAACATACAGCGATTTTATCAGTTTCAATTTCTGATAGAAAGTTATGAGCTCTTGTAAACCATCACGACTATCATATTTATAGAATAGTCCGTATTTTACCTGGAAATGTTTCTCGAAATTATCTGTCAGGTAGAGCGTCCGGTCGTTGAAAAAAACTTTATACATTTGCGCCATGAAAGAATATGATAAACTTGTTGCCCAGCAGTTGTTGCAAATTAATGCAATAAAATTAAATCCTGCAAAGCCTTTTACATGGGCTTCGGGGTGGAAATCACCCATATATTGCGATAACAGAAAGACACTTTCATACCCTGAAGTACGTAATCTGATCCGTGATTCCTTTGCTGAGATCATTAAAAATAAATACCCTGAAACGGAAGGGATTGCAGGTGTTGCAACCGGCGCTATCGCCCACGGAATACTGGTTGCCGATATTTTAAATCTTCCGTTTATTTATATCAGGTCATCGGCAAAATCGCATGGCATGGAGAACATGATAGAGGGTGAATATTCCGCGGGTCAGAAGTTTGTTGTAGTGGAAGATCTGATATCAACGGGAGGAAGCAGCTTAAGGGCGGTGGAAGCCTTACGAAATGCGGGATGCAAAGTACTTGGCATGGTTGCAATATTTACTTATGGATTTCCAAAAGCTGTTGATAACTTTTTCACGGCAAAGTGTGGCCTCGATACACTATCTAATTACGATTCTCTGATTGATCAGGCAGTAATAACAGGTTATGTTTCTGATAATGACGTGGAAACACTTAAGAAATGGCGCCAGGACCCGGATAGATGGAATGTTTAAGTTAAAATAGCAGATTAATGAAATCCATAATCTGTTAAACACCGAGTTCACAGAGGATTAAATGAAGTTCCACAAAGTAATTACGGAAGAGAATATATTAACTAAAAAAATTATTGGATGTGCAATTAAAGTGCATAAAGCTTTAGGCCCGGGATTTCTGGAGAGTGCATATAAAGAATGCCTGTATTATGAGTTAATAAAAAATGAACTAAGTGTTGAGAAAGAAAAGCCATTACCACTTATTTATGAGGAAGTTAAGCTGGAATGTGGTTACAGAGCAGACCTTTTTGTTGAAAACCAAATTATTATAGAAATTAAATCAACAGAAGCTTTACATGATATCCATTTAGCCCAGACTTTAACCTATTTAAAGCTGGCTAATAGAAGAATAGGTTTATTAATGAATTTCAATTAACTCAGAATAAAAGATGGAATTAAAAGGGTTATAAACGGTTATTAACTCTTTGGTTCTCATGGTTCCTTTGTGGACTCTGAGGTTTAAATAAAAGAATCAATTATAACAATAATGAAACTGGAAAGCAGAATAGGGAAAATAGAAAAACCGGATAAGAAGATCTATGAGTTTCTTACCAACTTTAACAATTTTAAGAATCTTGTGCCGGAAGATAAAGTCAGCAATTGGTATTCGGATGAAAATGAATGCCGGTTCACAGTGAATCCCATCGGAGAAACAGGTGTGAAGATTGTTGAAAAGGAACCTTATAAACTCATAAAATTAACAAGTCTGGAACAAAGCCAGTATAACTTTATTTTCTGGGTTCAGTTAAAAAGCATTGAAGAAAACGGCACACGCCTTAAAATCACCATGCAGGCCGATCTGAATCCTATGCTGCAAATGATGGCGAAAAAACCACTGCAGGAATTTCTGAATAAACTTGTTGACCAGTTGGAGCGATACAGTTTTTAAGTGATAAATTGATGAATTACCTCCCTTGCCTATTTATAAACCGGCAAGGTCGGTGAGCTCGCTGCGCTCGGTTGATGAATTGATGAATTATTTTAAGAGACTGTTCAAAAAAGTGTGTCAAGTATAAAAGATAAATGATTTACTTGACTCATTATGAAAACAGAAGAAAATACAAAATTT
>JAFGIP010000113.1 GCA_016929525.1 Bacteroidales bacterium | reverse complement strand
TTAGATTTCCCTTCCCGCCCAATTGGGCGGGAAGGGAAATCTAACTTATCTTTGAATTAAAGTTGTCTAAAGAAGGGGAGTATTTAATTATGCCCTGGAATTTTCCGTTCTGGCAGGTATTCAGGTTTGTTGCTCCAACACTGATGGCCGGAAATACGGTTTTACTCAAACATGCCTCAAATGTTCAACAATGTGCCCGTTCTATTGAAGACCTGTTTAATGAATCAGGTTATCCCTCAGGGGTGTTTCAGAACCTTGTAATAGGTTCCGGTAAAGTAAAATATATAATCAGCAATAAAATTGTAAAGGCAGTTACCCTTACAGGTAGCGAATTTGCCGGATGCAAAGTAGCGGAAGCTGCAGGCGCCAACATTAAAAAAACAGTATTGGAACTGGGTGGCAGCAACTCATTTATTGTACTGGAAGATGCCGACATAAAAAAAGCCGTTGAAACAGGTATAAAAACCCGAATGCAAAATGCAGGACAAAGCTGCATTGCAGCTAAAAGATTTATTCTTCATAAAAACATAAGTAATAAATTCATTGAATTGTTTAAGCTGAAACTGGAAGATCTTTCAAAAATGGCCGGAGATCCGCTGCAGAATGATATATTGATAGGTCCTTTATCAAGTATTGAGCAGGCAAATATGGTAAAAGCTCAGGTTGAAGAATCGGTGAAAATGGGAGCTAAAATACTGGCTGGTGGTTATCCCGACAAAGCCTATTATCCCCCGACACTGGTAACCAATGTCAAACCGGGAATGCCCCTGTTCGATGAGGAAGTATTCGGGCCTGTTGCTCCAATGATAATAGCAGAAAGTGTTGAAGACGCCATTGATCTTTCAAACAAATCAAATTTCGGATTGGGTGTATCACTATTTACCAACAATATACAGTTAGCAGAGCAATTAATCCCGGAATTTGAAGACGGAGCAGTATTCATCAATGCACTGGTAAAATCTGATCCGCGGTTACCTTTCGGAGGAACAAAAAACTCGTGATATGGCAGAGAACTGGCAATTAACGGAATAAGAGAATTTATTAATGTCAAGACAGTTTATATAAACAGGTTAGAGTAAGTAAAAATTATGACCATAACATTTAATAACAAATTGAAGAAGGGGAATCACAAACTTATTCAAAACCGGTATTTTGAATTTCTTCACTCAAAGCATAACCTGTATTAGCGAAATCAATCTGCCATTTTTTTATAATTTTAGCCGAACTTAAGTCATGCCGAATCTTGGATCAATATTCAAAACAGGAAGAAAAAGAACTAATTGTAAGACTTAGCGAAGGAGACAGTGCTACTTTCGAGAAGATCTACTATTTATATGTAAAAAGAGTTTTTCATTTTGCAAAACGTTACGTGTATAACGATACCGATGCTGAAGAAATAGTACAGGAAGTATTTACAAAACTTTGGGAGAACAGGCATAACATAAATCCCGATCTTTCATTTAGCGGATACATCCTCACTATCACAAAGAACACCATATTTAACGATAACAGAAAAAAGGTAAACCATCAGGCATACTGCAGCTATGTTATAAATTACCTGCAAAAGAACACACAGAATATTGAAGATGAAATAATTTTTAAAGATATCTGCGATCTTTTAAATGATACCATAGAAAAGCTTCCTGCAAAACGACAAGAAATTTTTAAACTTAGCCGGCAGCAGGGATTATCTTACAAAGAAATTGCTGAAAAACTAAATATCAGTGAAAAGACAATAGAAACACATATGCGTTTGGCATTACGGGATATAAAAAAAGTGATTGCACCATTAATAGATCAGATTATTTAAAAAAAGTATACCTCATGCTCCGGTTAGGGGTAATGAAGTAATAATGAGTAATAACAACTGATAAACAAAAATGTATTAAAATGAAGTTCGGTTATTTCGACGATACCAGTAAGGAATATGTTATTACCAACCCGCAAACTCCGTTCCCCTGGATAAACTATCTGGGTAACGAAGACTTCTTCTCACTGATCTCAAACACGGCAGGGGGTTATAGTTTTTATAAAGATGCCAAATTCCGAAGGCTTACACGTTACAGGTACAACAATGTTCCCATGGATAACGGAGGGAGATATTTTTATATCAACGACAATGGAACCGTATGGTCTCCCGGATGGAAACCGGTAAAAACTGATCTTGATAAATATGAATGTCGCCATGGTTTGAGCTATACCAAAATAACCGGGGCAAAAAACGGTGTCGAAGCTGAAGTATTATTCTTTGTACCGCTGAAATCGTGGTGCGAAGTGCAAAAACTAAAACTTACAAATAATTCTGAAGAAACCAGGAATCTAAAACTCTTCTCATTTGCCGAATGGTGCCTTTGGAATGCTGAAGACGATCAGAATAACCTGCAGCGCAACCTTTCTATCGGAGAAGTTGAAGTAGATGGTTCTACCCTCTATCATAAAACAGAATATAAAGAGCGCCGTAACCATTATGCATTTTACCATGTCAACCAACCGGTTGACGGATATGATACCGATCGCGAAACGTTTATTGGTTTATATAATGAATTTGCCAATCCTCAGGTTGTAACCACCGGAAAATCGCAAAATTCGGTAGCCCACGGTTGGTCTCCAATAGCTTCGCATCATTTAAATATCGAACTGAAACCCGGCGAAGAAAAAGAACTTATTTTCATACTCGGCTATATTGAAAATCCCGATGAAGAAAAATGGGAAAGCCAAGGTTTTATCAATAAAAAAAGGGCAAAAGAACTAATCGGTCGCTTTGATACGCAGGCTAAAGTAAACGCAGCTCATAATGAACTCGCCGGTTACTGGGAAAAACTTCTGAGTATATATCAGCTGAAAAGCGACGAAGATAAACTGGATCGCATGGTAAATATATGGAACCAGTACCAGTGTATGGTTACATTCAATCTGTCGCGTTCGGCATCATTCTTTGAAGTAGGCATTGGACGGGGCATGGGTTTTCGCGATTCAAACCAGGACCTGATCGGTTTTGTACACCTTGTTCCGGAGCGTGCGCGCGAACGCATTATCGACATCGCTTCTACACAGTTTGAAGACGGAGGTGCTTATCATCAGTATCAGCCCTTAACCAAAAGAGGCAACAATGCCATTGGAGGAAATTTCAACGACGATCCTCTCTGGCTGATCCTGTCAACCACTGAATATATAAAAGAAACAGGGGACTTCTCTTTGCTTGACGAAATGGTCCCGTTCGATAATGATGAGAGTCGTGCCAAAACGCACTTCGAACATCTTAAAGCCTCGTTTTATCATGTTGTCAATAACCTTGGCCCTCATAACCTGCCACTCATTGGCCGTGCCGACTGGAATGATTGTCTGAACCTAAACTGTTTTTCAAAAGACCCCAACGAATCGTTCCAGACAACAGAAAATAAGGCTGGCGGAACAGCTGAATCGATCATGATAGCAGGATTATTCGTCGTATACGGAAATGAATTCATTGAACTTTGCCGCCGAGCTGGCAAGGTAAAAGAAGCTGCGGAAGCACAGAAGCATGTTGACAATATGATCAAATCTGTAAAAAAACACGGATGGGATGGCGAATGGTTCCTGCGTGCATTTGACTTTTATGGTAAAAAAGTGGGCAGCAGGGAAAATGAAGAAGGAAAGATCTTTATCGAATCGCAGGGGTGGTGTACAATGGCGGGCATTGGTAAAGAAGAAGGACTTTGTGAAAAAGCCCTCGATTCGGTTAAAAAATATCTCGACTGTGACTATGGTATTGTCCTGAACAATCCGGCATTTACCAAATATATTATTGAATATGGCGAAATATCGACATATCCGGCAGGTTATAAAGAAAATGCAGGGATATTCTGTCATAACAACCCATGGGTAATGATCGGCGAAACAGTTCTTGGCCGGGGCGACAGAGCATGGGAATACTACAAAAAGATCTGCCCGGCATATCTCGAAAATATCAGCGATCTGCATAAAACAGAACCATATGTATATGCCCAGATGATAGCCGGAAAAGACGCATTCAGACCGGGTGAAGCCAAAAACAGCTGGCTTACCGGAACCGCAGCCTGGAATTTCTATACCATTTCACAGTATATCTTAGGTATCAAACCCGGTTACGGTGGTTTGGAAATATCACCCTGTATACCAAAATCATGGAAGCAGTATACAGTTACAAGGATCTTCAGGGGTGCCACTTACAAAATAACTGTTATTAATGAAAAGAGTAAAAACACAGGTGTAAAGGAGATTAATGTTAATGGTGAAGCCGTTCAGGGAAATGTTATTCCCGTAAAAGATAAAGGAACCATAAACGATGTTCAGGTTATTATTTCATGAACAGGAAATTATATTGAAGCAGGTAAATTAAGGGTTATTGAACCGGAAAGTGTATATACAATGAAATATCGCTAAACAGATGGAAAGAAAACGGTTAGATAAGAAATTACTTAGTGAGTTGTTTATCGGGAGTCCCGATCCCGATACAAATAAGAAGGCATTGGAAACAGAGGAAGTAAAATCCATGATGTATGCCCAATGGAAAGAACACGCTGATGCTAAATCCCAGGGACCTGATTTCACCAGGATCTTTGAAAAGGTAAAAGAAAGAACCCATCCTGAAAAAACTGAAAAATCTGCAAATACTGAATTCCTGATCAGAGAAATTGATTTCCTTAAAAACGATAACAAAATATTAAAAAAGCGAATCAGACTTTTTGTTTCGGTTGCCGCATCCATAGTATTGATAATATCATTCATTGCTTCTGTAATAATGATCAACTCGGGAGTATTTGAAACATACTATTCTGAAAATATTGCCCCGGCAGGACAAAAATCGCAGGTAATCCTTCCCGACGGCACCATGGTATATCTCAATTCGGGCAGTGCTATACGTTACAGCAGTTTCTTTAATAAGAAGAACAGAAGCATCAATTTGTCCGGAGAAGCTTATTTTGAAGTAACAAGAAACCCGGAGATGCCTTTCATTATTAATACCAGGGACATTGAAGTGGAAGTTGTGGGAACTAAGTTCAATGTAATGGCATACCCCGATGATAATTATATCGAAACTGTTGTTGCCGAAGGTAAAGTATCGGTAACAGAATTACATAACAAAACAAATGTGTTGTTAAATGCTAACCAGAAAGCAACATACTATAAAGATTCCAGACTACTGGTATTTGCCGGTTCGGATCCGAAAACTTATATCTGCTGGAAGGATAATATTTTAATTTTCGATAATGAGAATTTTGCTCAGATAATTAAAAAACTGGAACGCTGGTATGGTGTAACCATATATGTTACCGGAAGAGACTCTCTCGAAGACAGGTTTACTATGACCATCAAAGATGAAAGTCTGCGCGAAGTGCTTGAACTGATAGGCATGACCACTGACATTGAGTATACAATAAATGATAAAGACGTAAAAATTCATTATAATTAATCCTAAACGTAATACCTATGAGAACTATAGTATTAATTTTTGTCCTTTTCGATGATTCAGGATAATCAACTTCTTTTTCCGATTATTAGTTTTCCCATATTCAAAGCCGCCCTCCCTAACTATAAAACTAATAATGCAAAAAATGAAGAAACAACCTAATTACTCCGGGATACCGCTGTTTATCTTTGGGAAGATTTCTAATCAATTTCTGAAAATATTCATTATCGGATTGATTCTTAATATCTCCCTGATAGAAGCAGCAGAACCACAGCTAACCGAAAAAATTGAACTGAAGGTTAGTAATATCACCCTTAAAGAGGCTCTCAGGGAAATTGAAAATCAAAGCACCTATACTTTTGTATACAACGATGCATCCATTGATGTAGACCAGATGGTTACCGTCGATGCAAGTGTTATTTCAATTAAGGAGCTTCTTGATATCATGCTCGAAGGCAAAGGTCTTGAATATACCATTGTCGATAGCCAGATTGTAATTACAAAAGCCAAAGCCGGTCAGGACGAAAAGCGAACCATAACCGGATCGGTCACCGATTCGGAAACAGGCGAACCATTACCCGGGGTTAGTATCGTTGAAAAAGGAACAAACAATGGTACTATTACCAATCTGGATGGTAACTTCACAGTTATAGTGAACAGTAATGCAGTTATCACTATCTCCTATGTCGGTTATATATCACAGGATATTTCAGTTGCCGGACAGACAGAATTCAAAGTCGAACTTGAGCCCGATATTATAAGCCTGGAAGATGTAGTGGTAATCGGATATGGTACTGTAAAAAAGAGTGATCTTACAGGTGCTGTTGCGTCGATTAGTGCCGAAGAACTGCAGCAGTCGGCAGTTGCCGGCATAGACCAGGCAATACAGGGACGCACAGCAGGTGTAAATGTAATCACAAACTCCGGTTCGCCGGGAATAGCCCCAACAGTGCGAATCAGGGGTGTCGGTACAATTACCGATCCCGATCCGCTTTATATTGTCGACGGGATGCCTGTCAGCGCTGCAACGATCGGTTCTCTGAACCCCGGTGATTTTGAATCTGTCGAAATATTAAAAGATGCCTCTGCCAGTGCAATTTACGGATCCAGAGCTGCAAACGGGGTTGTCCTGATTACCACCAAAATGGGACAAAAAGGGGAATCGCACGTTTCGTTCGATGCCTATACAGGCTTTCAAACTTTAGCAAAGAAATATGAAGTGATGAATGCCGAAGAATACATTACCATTCGTAATGCAGCAGGTAATCCGTGGGAAGACAGCTCGGCAGTTCCCAGTACCGACTGGCAGGATGAAATATTCAGAAAAGCTGCTATTTCAAATTATCAGCTATCCTTCATCGGAGGATCGGAAAAAACACGCTACGCCCTTATAGGAAGTGCATTCGACCAGAAAGGAATTATAAAAGGTACTCAGTATACCCGTTATTCTTTAAGAGTGAATACGGCAACTGATATAAAACCCTGGTTGAATGTAGGTGAAAACCTTAATATAATATCTTCTAAACAACATGTGGTACCTGAAAACGATGAATGGACCTCCATAGTTATCTCATCCATCAACATGGACCCCGCCACACCTGTTTACAATGAAGACGGTGTCCCTTCAGCCTCGCAACGGAATAATATTAACAATCCGGTCGGAATGATAGAGCGAAACCATAATCTAACCAATACACTAAAATTATTGGGTAATACTTATGTCGAAATTAAACCCTTTAAATGGATAAAGTTTAAAACATCGGTAGGTGCTAATGTCAGTCGTGCAGAAAATGAACAATTCTTCCCTGTGTTCTATGAATCCGCAACGTTGAATGCAGATGTAAACACACTTTACAATGCAACATATAAAGACAATACCCTGCTTTGGGAAAATGTGATTACTTTCCAGAAGACTTTTTTTGAAAAATTAGATGTGCAGGTCATGGCGGGTTATACACGGCAAAAAGACACATACCGCTTACAGCTCGCCAGTGCACAGGGTGTTCCTGAAGATCCAAGGTTATGGTATATATCAAACTCTACAGAAATCGAATATGCCGATATAAGCAGCGAGTTTGGAATAATTCGCCCGACACGGCCATTCCCATATACTGCCACCCAGGCTTCGTATCTGGGAAGAGCAATACTCTCATATGCCGGACGATACGATCTGACGGCCTCAATCAGGCGGGACGGATCGAGTAAATTCGGAGCTAACCATAAATGGGGTAACTTCCCTTCTTTTGCTGCCGGCTGGAAAATTAGTGAAGAACCTTTTTTTCAGAATGTCCCGGTTGTAAATTTCCTTAAGATCAGAGGTGGCTGGGGTATAATTGGTAACCAGTCTATAGGCGACTACGAGGCATTTACACCTCTTACTTACGATCATAACTATACATTCGGTGAATATCCTAATCAGTATACTTCTCCCGGAGGGGCGCCGGAAAGATTTGGTAACAAAGACGTACGCTGGGAAGAAACTGAACAGACAAATGTCGGACTGGATATGAACCTCCTCGAGAACAGGTTCAGTTTAAATTTTGACTATTTCGTAAGAAATACGAATGATATGCTTGCCAGGGTCCCTATTCCAAACTATACAGGAATCAGAATAGAACCTGTTGTCAATATCGGTTCTGTCAGAAATAAGGGATATGAAATAAATGTCAACTATAAACAGACGATCAAAGATTTTACCTTCAGTATCGGAGCCAATTTCAGCGCTATCAGGAACGAGGTTACAAAACTGGGCGATGACGAAGAACCAATACCATCGGCAAGTTATCGTGGTAATTTTGTTTCCAGCACTGAGGTAGGTCAACCGATAGCAAGCTTTTACGGATACGTAACAGACGGTTACTGGCAAAACTGGGACGAAATCGATTCGGCAAATGCACGGGCACAGGAACTCGGTATGGGTAATTATTACGATAATAACAGTACCTCCCCCGGTGATATCCGCTTTGCCGATCTGAATGGTGACGGCGTTGTAACCGAAGAAGACCAGACATATATCGGTAGTCCGCACCCCGATTTTACCTATGGAATTTATATAGATCTTAGCTACAAGATCTTTGATCTTAAAATATTCGGCCAGGGAGTTTATGGTAATGAAATATTCATGGCCAATATCTATTATGTCGAAAATCCAAACGGATATTTCAATATGCTTACAACCATGAACGACTACTGGAGGGAAGAAGGTGATAACCCATCGGTCCCCCGCCTCACACTTTCCGATGAAAATGATAACCTAAGGTACTCCGATCGCTATGTAAAGGACGGAAGTTATTTCCGCATTAAGAACATCCAGGTAGGAGTTTCCCTGCCCCAGTCGATTGCAGATCTGATCAGGGTACAGAAACTTCGTGTATATTTTGCCGCACAGAATCTTATCACATTTCATAAGTATATGGGATTTGATCCGGAAATCGGATCAGGGGTCACCAGAGGTGATGATATTTCGAACAACGGGGTGCTTGATATTGGCGTCGACCGCGGTATGTATCCGGTAGCACGGACCTTAAGCATAGGTGTAAACCTGACCTTCTAATCAACTAAACATTAAAAAATATTGATATGAAAAAATATATTCTGATCATATTCATACTGCAGCTGGCAATCATTGCATGTAACGATGAAGATTTCTTAAATCAGCTGCCGACAACACCTTCCGACGGGCAATTTTATACCAATCCGTCAGGTGCCTTACAGGGTCTTAATGCTGCATACGATATCCTTCAGCTTGGTGAGCAGGTTGAAAGGACAGAGTTTATCGGAACCGTCTGTTCCGGCGATGCGATGGTAGGTGGTGAACCGGGGGGTAACGACCAGCCGCCGTTGCAGGAGATCATGAAATTCAGGACCCTGCCAAGCAACAGTGCATTACTTTGGTACTACAGGGCCCTTTACAGGGGAATATACAGGTGTAATTTAATTACTGACTATTTAAGTGATCCTTCACAGCTAACTTCCGATTTTACAAACGACCTGCGTTTGCAAATAATGGGTGAAGCTATATTCCTCAGAGGATTATTCCACTTTAAATTACAGATCATGTTTGGCGGATATCCCCAGCTTCAAAGTGATTTTAGTGAACCTTTAAAGGGTATAATTTATGTCGATCATGTGCTTCTGCCCGATGAATGGGAACAGGAAAGACCATCCCTTGAATATACCTGGGAAAAGATAGAAGAAGATTTTCTGGAAGCTTCGGAACTGCTTCCGGAAAAGGATGAATATTCATCTGAGGATGTCGGAAGAGCCACCAAAGGTGCTGCACTCTCAATGCTTGCAAAAACATACCTGTACCAGGAAAAGTGGGCAGATGCCTATGAAACAGCCAGAACAGTTATAAATTCAGGCCGGTATTGGTTAATTGGGGGTCCCGAAGAGCCCGGTCCTTTTACTATAACACGTCTGGCCAAAGAAGGAAATGTTCAGGTAACTGTTCCGGCATTGAAATATCTCTGGCAACCCGAGGCCAACAATGGTGGAGAATCTATTTTTGATGTTCAGCATTATATGGAAGGTTCGAACCGCTGGCCCGAAGGTATGGAAGGTAACCTTATACCTCGTTATTATGGCCCGCGCAGTGCATTTGTATGGCAACGTATACAAAGAACTCCCGGAAATTTTGTTGATTCACTGGCCGGAAACGAATTCTTCTGGGGATTCATACTGCCAACGAATTATTTTGTTGAAACAGCATTCGGGGATATTGGCTGTGAAGTAGGCGGTGAAATAGTTGACCCGAGATATACATACTGGGTTATGAGGGAAACCGATTCATTGCCATATCATTATACCCGGGAAGATTACCTGGTAAATAAACCGGATTCGGTGATGTTTAATGCATGGTACAACTGGCCCTGTACAGGATATTCCACGTGGAAATACTTCACCGACCCCAGCTTCGATGCCATCAGAAATAATATGGGCGATATGCCACAAACAACAAAGTATTTCCGCTATGCCGACCTGCTGCTTATAGGGGCCGAAGCAGCCGTTCACAGCGGGCATGATAACGATGCCCTGACCTGGGTTAATATGGTCAGGGAAAGGGCCCGTAACTCGGGTAACACAGGATATCCGCAAGATTTAACTACAGTTAGCCTTGCTGATATTTATGCCGAAAGGCGCGTTGAACTGGCATTCGAGGGGCACCAGTTCTATGATATAATGCGTACAGGCAGGGCACAGCAGGTACTTAAAGAAGATGCCCTTGAATATCGTACAATGATAAACCCGCAGTCGGAGACCAGTGAAGAAGGGGTACAGCAGTTTGGCGATGCGTTCCAGACAGGTAAAAATGAGATATTTCCCATACCCGAAAATGAGGTGGACGGAACCAACGGATTGATAACACAGAACCCAGAATATTAAGTTTGGCAGGGCATCCAATAATTTTTTTTTGGCTGCCCTCTTTGTTTATTTCAGGAAAATAGCTATAATTGTATGATACTTTTATTTTTTCACTTACTAATATTAACTAAAACTATCAGTACTATGAAAAAACAATTACTAAACCTTAGCGTTGCGCTGGTTGCTGTACTATTTGCTGTTGCTGCATTTGCTCAGGACAGAGAAGCAGAAGTACTATATTCTCTGGATTGTGCTGCCGCTATTGACGGTGTAGCTGAAGTAACCTGGAATGACCTTGAAGCATTTCCAATCGACCAGGTTTTCCAGTCAGAAACTCCAACACTTACAAGTGCAATCTGGAAAGCTTTCTACAACGACACAGCCATCTTTATTCTTTATGAAATTATTGAAGATGAATTTTTGCCTTCATGGATTTCATTATTGGCAACATGGCAGTCTGACCTTTGTGAAATTTATTTCGACGTTAACGCTGTATTAGATGACGGTGTTGGTGCAGCAGGTGGTGCCGGTCACTTCCAGTTCTCTAACAACTGGCTGGAAGCTGATGGCGGTCTGAGAGGAGGTATTACTCAGAACGGAACAAATATGGTTTGGAGTTCTGATACCTATGATGGTAACGGCCACATGATTCTTGAGTACACTGTTGGATTCGCAAGCCTGCTTGATGATACTGAAGCTCAGCTTGATCCTGTTTCACGTTCAGAAATCGGATTCGATGCTACAACTATCGACCTTGACGAAGCATTTGAAGATATTCGTCAGAGAATGGTATGGAACAATGTTGGTGCTGTCGATGAAAGCTGGAACAACTTGGACGATGCCGGTTTATTCATTTTCTCTGTTGACGAAATTGCAACTTGCGATGATACAGAAGATCACAACGCAGAACCGGTTGGAATCAGGAATATCACTCTTGACGAATCAGTAAGCATTATTGGTGACCAGATTACTTTCGATGAGTTAGTAGATATCAAAATTTACAGCATGACAGGTGCAGTTGTACTGCAGCAAACAAACGTAGAAAATGTTAATCTTTCTAAATTGAGTCGTGGTGTTTATGTTGGTGTTGTTAATAACGAATCGTCATTCAAATTTGTTTATTAATAAACAATAACAAATAATTTAAACCCCGATGCATTCATCGGGGTTTTTTATTTTCTTCATGTTTATGAAAATGGTAAGTTCGAAAAGATATTTACCCGTAATTTCTTTCAGATCAGGATATATCTGACCTGCTTAACTTAATACCCTAGAACAAGGTATAAATAAACGGTGCAATAGCACTTCCGCTGCTTAGTATAATTATCAAACCCATCAGAAGCAATATAACAATTATAGGAACCAGCCACCACTTCTTGCGCTCTTTCATGTATAACCAGAAATCTTTCAGAAATTCCATATCGGTATTATTTTAACTAATTTATATGTTAAGGCTGCTAAAAATACAACTATAAATTTGTTTTACAAGCCGGAATATAACTTATACAGGATAAATTTATGTTCTTGTATTAAGGTATTAATTATAAAAAATGATTATACACAATTATGCCACAAGCAATTCTTGAAATCGTAACATTCCGCACTTCCCGCCCTCCATACAAGTACTTTAGCAGGCGGGGATGCGGAATCAATTTTATAATTACCAGATTTCCGCTTTCGCGGGAATGTTACATAATACAAAGATGCAGGTAGTAAAATAGTGAATAATCATTTTGTTTTATGCTTAAATTAAGGTCTTTAAAAACGGTAATTTTAATACGCCGGTGAACGTACTAATACCTGCTCATTAATTGCTTAAGCTGTGACAAAGCAGCATAATCAGGTTCCAGTTCGGAGATTTGTTTTAAGCATTGGGATGCTTTGACAGTCTCCTTATCGGTAAGATATACCAGCATCAGTGTTTGCAGGAATTTCGGATCATGCTCAAATTCAGGAATGATCTTCTCCAGATAATATCGTGCTTCAGTATTTTTCCCCGTATTGAAATATATCTCCCCGATAAACCGGTTTGCAACATAACTGTCTTTAATTTCAAGGGATTTCAGTAAAAGCGTCAGCGCGTCGTCCAGTTTCCCGTTCCGCATCTGATTTTTAGCCTCATTAATCATATCACGAACCTGCAAGGGTATATACTGCATGTATGTGTATTCTTTAGCCGGAATATTACCCTTGCTTCCCGGATCATACTCATGGATCAGATTCAGTATTTGTCCGGCCATATCGGGCTGGTGATCGTAAGCATAAGCGATATATAGCTTTGCAAGCACATTGGCTTTTTTATCCTCAGCAGCTAAATCGTAAGCAGCCCTGAAATAACGGATTGCATTCTTCAGGTCGTTTTTAATCAGGTAGATCTCTCCTGCCCTGAACCTTGCATAGAAGTTCTCAGTATATTGAAGCGACTTATTGAAGTACTCCAGTGCCAGTGACAAATCCTGGATCTGAATAGCACCGAGTGCAGCACCGCGATAATAATCTGCCCAGTAAGGATTGATCCTGACCATGGCATCAAACTCTTTGAACGCCTTTAAATGATTTCCTCTTTGAGTATAAGCTTCAGCAAGTGTTAAATGAGCATCGGCCGGTATTAATTCCGGATTCCGCATTACTTCGAAAGCCAGCGAATCGATAACCGATACAGGCCGGTAGATCAGTCTGTAATCTATAATCCCGTCGCGTTCATCACGAAAAGGCCAGTAATGCTTTAGGTTGGCAATACGATGGTATCCAATCAGGCTGTCTAAAAGCGTATATCCGTAATTACTTTTAAAATAGGGTAAGCTTTTAACCTCAAATCTGTTTGTATTATCTGCTATCAGTTTCGATTTTGTAATTTCGTTATAGAACGCCTCTGCCATCAGGAAGTATCCACTGATATTGGGATGTACATGTTCGGTAAGCAGGTTGTTACCCACCAGACCATGCTCAGATGCTTTTTCAAAGTAGCTGAGTGTCGGAACAAAATACAGTCTGTATTCCTCTGCAAGTTTCTCAATGATCTCATTTACTTCCGACGATGCCCTGAAACGCACGCAGTCAAGGTCTTTGGCCTTGTAGTAAAGCTGTTTTGCCTTATTGTATTCACCGTTGTTCTCTGCATTTTTGGCCTCATTATATACCCGTATCGCCGCAGGTAAATCAAGTGTATCGATCGAATAAAAGGGTGGCAGGTCCCTAACATTACAGACAAGATTGCTGATAAATACCGGCACTTTCTTCTTCGATGCCATAGTCAGCATTGTTCTCATATTCGATTCGTACTGTTCCATCCCTTTATTGTACAGTTCACCTTTGTAAATGATATTCGATTTATTTACTATTCGCTTCATCAGGGTACCGCGTTTGTCGGCAGAGGTATCTGTATCGCCGAAAACTCCTGCAATACCTGTTATTGAATTCTGAATAAGCTGGTAAATCCTTAACTTCATTAACCTGAGGTGCAGGGAGGTAAACTTGTTGTTTTTACTCATAGCCTCATTCGACCCTGCCCCGAAAGCACCATAAAACTCATTATGGCCTGCATAGATCAATATTGCATCGGGTTCCTGTCTGAGAATTTCAGGCATATAATCTAGCAGGCTGAAACTGTTCTGTGCTGTTATGGCAGTGTTAATGATCTCTATTTTTTTTGCAGGGTATGCCTCTTCAAGTCTTTTATGCAGAATACGGGAAAACATCAGGTTCTTATCGTACGGGAAACCCATAACGGTGGAGCTTCCCATCACAAATATACGGAAGCAGTCATCGGGTTTTTCCTTTAAAAAGATATCGTTGGGCGGAAAACCATGTTCAAACTTCCTGAAATGCTTTTTGCCAATTTCAGGGTTTATGATATAATAACTTTTATATTCCTTTTCCGGGTGATCGATAAACAGTTTATAGCTGTCGCCGTAATGGAACAGGCGGAGTAATAACTCAATAATAATAAAGAAGAGGATTGGAAATAAGATCAATATGATATTGTATATCCATCTTCCCGATCTTGAACTTTCAGATGTACGGCCGGGTTTTTTAGGACTACTCATAAACTGTAATGTTAATTAGCAACCGATAAAAATAGAAATTCCGGTTATGGTCTACAAAATATGTTACGGAAAATTGAGATATAATATTGAATAATGATTAAGGGAGCGAAGCATATTATGTGTAATTTATTTCAAGGAGGCTAAAATAGTAGTGATTATGGGTTAGACTAAAATGTTAGTTTAATGAAAAAAGGGTGGTTCCGTCTACGGAAACTGCCCTTTTCTTTAACATATTTTTTATCTGGTTGCATTTTTTTCTTACCCCAAAGGACACTAAGGATAGCACGAAGATACACAAAGGGAAAATTTCAAAATTCAGAGTTGGATTTCTTTGTTAATTAGACCTTTGGTGCCTTTGTGCC
>JAFGIP010000112.1 GCA_016929525.1 Bacteroidales bacterium | reverse complement strand
GATGATACTCCTTCACTGACATACTATCGTATCAGGAATGTATGGCAGAATACATACCTGCTCGATGGTGGCGACAGGGTTACCTATACTACTCTTCCGGGTAGTCCCGGACTGCAGTACGAATGGGTACTTGAAGATCTTGGTAACGGGCAGGTGGAAATCAGAAATGCTTCAACCAGCGAATACATGCATATTGAAAACCAGTATGGTTATGTTCAATGTACTGCCCGCACACCGGGCTGGACCAGCTCACGCTGGACTGTAACCGATGCCGGTAACGGAGAGGTCAGATTCCAGAATGCCTGGCAACCTGCGCAGTATATACATATCGAAAATCTGCTGGGTTATGCACAGCATGGTACTATTTACGATGCCTGGTCAAGTGCAAAGTGGGTTCTTGAAGTGGTTCCGAAATCCGGAGAAGTTATAGGTACAGATACAGAAAGTCTTTCTTTAAAAATGTATCCTAACCCTGTTACCAATGGTTATTTAACTGTTGAGATATCTGATATAAATGATTTTATTATCGTAAGGATAATAGACCTACAAGGTAATACCATTTATGAATCAGATGAATACTCTTCAGATCTTGAAATTGATCTTTCCAGCTATAACAAAGGTTTATACTTTATCGTTGTTCAAACCGATATTGAAATCATTTCTAAAAAAATTGTAATACAATAGTCTTTTAAGAATCTCCCGGAAGTATATTACTTCCGGGAGATTTTTTTGATCTATACGATTAAAATATAATTACCTGAATCATTCATATTTTGAAAAAGAAAAGTAATACTTAAAAATCTGCATATCATATAGATTCTTTTCATTAGGTCTTACCAATACGACCATAATAAGATATTTTCAAGAATTAATTAAAAACAGAAACCGGAATATGGGAAGAAATCACTAAATTAATAATAGCTATAATTTGGTTTATTACTTCATTATGTATCGACTAATAGTATCTGTTTTTATTATAATCCTGTCAGTCGAAATTACTTATTCGCAAGAAATAAAATTTGAGAATATCACTACTGAACATGGATTAGCTCAAAATTCAATCAGATGCATTTATCAGGACAGTGACGGATATGTCTGGTTTGGCACAGAAGAAGGTTTAAGTCGGTATGACGGATATTCTTTCACCAATTTTAGGTCTGAATCGGGCGACACAACATCGTTAACAGATAATTTAATCAGTTCAATTATCGAGGATCAACAGGGCAATCTGTGGATTGCCACATTCAGTGGCAATTTGAATAGGTTTAATCGAAAAACTGAAAAATTCAGGCAGTACCTGATCAGTAATCAGATCAGTATAAATACTGCACCTTTCAATGCCATAGCAAGATTATATGAAGACAGGGAGTTTAACCTTTGGGCATTCAACCTGGCTGTGTATAAATACTTACCTCAACAGGATATCTTTAAACAAATAGATCTTAAGATAGATCGTGATGATTTTTCAATTCTATTCATTTATCAGGATAGTAATAATCTTTTTTGGATCGGAACCAGTAGAGGATTATATAGCTATAATTGGTTAGATGGAACATATAAATCATACAGACCTCTATATTTAGTGAATAATTCAGCTGACATTGCTTATTTCTCTATCGCAGAGGATCCAGGAGGAATTTTTTGGTTGGGAAGCAGCAGAGGTTTATTTGAATTTGATAAAAACTCGGGAAAATTTCTTAATAACTATCAAATAGATAATGATATAAAAAGAAGTCTGGTTTATACGGATATACCAAGCTTAATAAACGATCGTCAATACTTATGGATGACATGGCAAACATGGAATAACAATACTATAGGAATATCAAAACTGAATAAAATGTCCGAAGATCTTTCTGTTTATACTTTCAGCGATGATAAAATGGTGGGGCCCAGTGATAATGTCAGGATCAACATGTTCGAGGACAAATCCGGCATCATTTGGGTAGGTACCTATTTAAGCGGAATTTATAAGTTCGAAAAAGAGAGTAAGTTTTTTACAATGATGAAGAATAACACCGTATGCGCATTCTTAGAAGACAAAAATGGATACCTGTGGATTGCTACTTCAAAGAATGGCTTATTTAAATATGATGAGAAAAGTAAAACGTTACTAAATATACCGACTTTTCAGCTAAATAGTCCGATTAATGTTATGTATGAAGATTCCAGAGGCACAATATGGGTTGGTACATATACCGGCTTATACAGAATTAAAAGTCTGGAAGAAGTTCCTTCATCTGTTCAGTTCGAACAGGTATTACCAGACATTGTAAAGTCCATTACGGAAGATCTCCGGCACATGCTCTGGATCGGTATTGAAGGAAGCCTTTGTGTTTTGAACCCCGAGGATAAAAGCAAAATATATTTCTACAGTGAACCCGATAATCCGAACTCATTGATAAACAGTTCCGTTGAAGCAGCATTGACTGATACTGCTACAGGCCATATTTGGATTGCCACCTGGGGAGGATTAAACAAATTAATAGTACCATCAAAGACAGAGATAACCAAAGATAATGTCAGGTTTATTTCGTTTCAACACGAACATGATAATATAAATTCCATAAGCGACAATAAGGTTATATCACTTTGTCTGGACAAGAAAGGTACTCTGTGGGCAGGTACGTATGGAGAAGGAATTAACAGTATAGAGCTTTTACACAACAATGAAAAAGGAGAAGAAAAATATAAAATAAGAAGATATTCGAAGGAAAACGGTCTTCCCAATAATGTGATTTATGGAATACTCAGTGACAACAAAAATAATATATGGGTTAGTTCAAACAACGGATTATCAATGTTAAACCAGGGCAAAGGCAGTATTAAAAATTTTGATAAAAATGACGGACTTCAGGGTAATGAGTTCTTTTGGAGGTCCTATTATAAAGGTAAGTCTGGTAAGATGTATTTTGGAGGAATAAATGGTTATAATGCCTTTTATCCCGATAGCATCAGGTTTAATAGTTATTTGCCGCCGGTAAAAATAACAGGGTTTTCAATCTTCAATAAATTGATGGCGCCTGGAGACAAAGATTCACCACTTTCAATACAGATTGAAGAAACCAAAGAAATCACAATTGATTATAATCAGTCGGTAATAAGTTTCGATTATGTGGCACTGAATTACCTGGCCAGCCACAAGAATAATTATGCTTATATGATAGAAGGCTTCGATAAGGACTGGCATTACGTAGGTAATCAGCGCAAGGCAACCTATACAAATCTCGATCCCGGTAAATATATTTTCCGCGTAAAAGCATCGAACAACGATGGCATTTGGAACGAGGAAGGTACATCGATCCGTTTAACTATTATTCCTCCATTCTGGATGACATGGTGGTTCAAACTGTTCATCATCATTATTCTCTCATTAACATTATTAGGTATTTACACCATACGAATAAGGGCAATCCGGCAGAGAAATAAGATACTGGAACGGATGGTTGAGAAAAGAACCTTTGAATTAAAATTGAGCTATGATTTACTGAAAAAAAGTTCAAATGAGCTGAATGAAACAAATACCTTGCTCGAAGAGAGACAGCAAAAAGTTGAAGAACAGTCGGAAGAACTGATGACCCAGAAAGAAGAACTTATAAAGATCAATAAAGCATTACAGGAACTTAACGCCACGAAAGACAAATTCTTTTCGATTATAGCACATGACATTAAAAATCCTTTTGGTACAATAATGGGATTTTTGGATTTATTGCAGCTGAACTTCAGGCAATGGACGGATGATAAAAAAGAACAAATAGTAAATATTTTAAAAGAAACATCAGATAACGTATATAGTTTGCTCGAAAATCTGTTGCAGTGGTCTCGATCGCAGAGAGGAATCATTGAATACAACCCGGAAAACTTAAGTATTAAAGGTCAGATTAATACTGTACTAAAATTATTAAATGAAGCTGCAAACACTAAAAATATTGTGCTGGAGAATCTTGTTCAGGAAGATGATATTAAAGTCTATGCCGATAAAAGAATGTTAGATACAATTTTGAGGAACCTTATCGGTAATGCCATTAAATTTACGCGTTCAGGAGGAAAAGTGGTTATTCGCTCTTGTGAGGATAATACTTTTCAGAAAATTGAAGTATCGGACAACGGGGTGGGTATGACCCCCGATCAGCTTAGAAATATATTCAAGATCGATTCACAGCTGTCTGCCCAGGGCACAAATAATGAAAGTGGTACGGGATTAGGACTAATATTGTGCAAGGAGTTTATTGATAAACACGGGGGGAATATTAGTGTTGAAAGTGAACCCGAAAAAGGCAGTACTTTCTGTTTCACAATTCCAAAATCGAAAAATAAATAAAATCATTCAAAGAAATATTTATTACTTATCCGAAATTGCTGACGATGAAAATAAAGCTGAATTAAAAGCCAAATCATCCTTAATTAACCTTCTGAATTCCTTTTGATAAGAACCGATGTTAATGCTTTGAATCATTAGCCAATCCGTATGTAAGATAAAACGACTGATTCTTCCGGGTAATTTATACTTCGCTAAAAAGAAAAACCTTGCCCCCTGTTTAAGAATAATAGCACTATCTGCAGATTGATCATATAAAAAATATTCCGACCGGATGCTTTCAGGAGAATACACACGTTGCTGAACATTCACTTTTATTGAATCTAAATTGACTTTTAATTTTTCTTTCCCTTTATTAATTATACCAATCTCCATGTAAAGTGTATCGCTTTGCTGAAAACCTGAGATCCTGATTATCCTGTTATCCAGAATAAGATCTGTGCCGGAAATTTGTAAAGAATTCTCTGTTATGCCGATTTTTGAATTTTCCGCATCAGAATACAACAGCTCTTCCATATATTTTTCCTGTAAGTTGATGAATGAATCCCTGTTTAAATCCAGATCAAACAATTTTATTTTAGCGTTCTTTCCATGCTCACTCAAATAATCCTGATATGACCTTTCCGCCATTTTAAATCTGATCGTATCATCGATAATCACACGGTCTTCTTCATCTTTGATAAAATCGAGATTCAGAGTATAATATTGTTTCATGTCCCCCCTGTAATTTATTTTATTATACAGACACAGAGAATTAACCGGATGATAAACCATTTCATAAACTTCGTTTTCTTCCGGGGGCAATACAGTTTTGTATTTGGTTACTGTTTCGGGAAATGTCATCCTGTTTGTATCAACCGTTAAACAGCAATTATTATATTCTACGGAAATTGTCCGGTTTGATCTGTTTTTAACCCGGAGCTTAAGAATTAATTCACCCTCCTTCATTCCGGTTTCACAGGAAATTTTAACATTTATTCCCTTCTCCTCAATTTTTTTCGGACTGATATTATAATGATCATACTGTCTGGAGCAACCTGAAAGCAAAAGCACAAATAAGCAGATAACCAGATGATTCTTATTCATTGTATTATTAATAGTGTGAATCCAAAACTGATTCTTAAATATAACTTATATTTAATTTATAAGAAGACTGCCCGGAAAAGCATCTATTTCCCGGGCAGGTTGTTCTAAGTACTAAACACGAACTGAAAGAAACTCTAAAACAATCACTAATAATTATTTCTATACCTTAGTTACAGTCACCAAATCAGTTATCTGCATCTTCTCCTGCTGCAGTCTCCTGAGCAACAATCTGAATCACTGCTACAACGCTCTCCTGCTTCCAGACAGTCGTCACCTCCGTCATCTGCCGGGGGATCATCTCCACTGACAGCACCGCTACTGTTATGTGCAAGAGTAGCATCATTGAACCTGAAAGTAACAGAGCCTGAGAAGGTACCTGTAATATTCGCTCCGTCCGGGTCAGCATAACCATCTGCGTTGTTATCTCCCCAGTTTGTTGACCAGTCGCCGTAAGCATCATATTTATATTCATAAGAACCACTCAGATTAAGAGTTACTTCCCATTGATTGTCGCCAACCAAAGTCATTGCAGTTGTGCCCCAGCTGTTCATCGTTCCCCGCAGATACATGCTGGAATAATTTGAGGCATATCCGTCACCTCCTCCATCATCATCACCGTCGTCACCACCGTCATCAGTGTTAGGTTGACTACTGTACCACGAGCCATCATAATACCAGCCATCGCCCTCCCGATAAAGATCGGATGTTTGATTCGAACCGTTATTGCTAAAGATAAGATTGGTAGAAGAAGCACTGGAAAACGTATACCTGTACCAGCTGCCACCTTCAGATGTCATCTGCTCGCCGGGCCATGAAGTTGTAGATCCGTCAGACGCATTCCAAAAATAAATATGTGTATAATCGTATGCATGTACGGTCATTCCGTCTCCTCCGGTTCCGCCACCGCCGCCGTATGTCCATACAGCATAATTATTTCCGCTGGTTGCCAAAGTCCAGCCGGTTCCGGGACTCCAGCTACCTGGCCCGATCTTCATTGCGGTATTTCCGTCTATGATAGCAGCATAAACTGAACTGGTAGCTGTCTGAACGGCAACAGAACTGGTCTGTCCTATTCCCTGCGATCTGCGGATACCAATCAACGTACTGATTGCACCGGAATGCGAATACCATTCATCTACTGCAACACATGGAATACCCGGATGTGTCATAATATAAACCAGTCCAAGTAACCCGACGGAAGGTGTATCATGATTCCCTGCAAAAGTTACCGATCTTCCGGGATTTATTCCAATAAGTCCGGGAAGTCCGTTCAGTGCACCGTAATTATTATTGTTAATTGCCGACTGCAGAGCATAATACGTTGGAAAATCAAATGCATTCATTCCTGCCGTATTTGCCCAGTTATTTATGGCATTCCTGTCGTTTAACCAATACTCGCCAACGTTAAAACCACTTGACCTGTAACTACTAGCTGTTGAAGCATTATATCCTAAAACCATATCGTACCGTCCACCGCCAAATCCAAGAGACATCAAATGAGATACAAACTCCTGAGATAATGACCTCACACTGGAGTTATTATGGTTCAGATCTCTTCCGCCGTTAAAATCAGTTCCCTGATCAGGGCCTCCTGTTCCGCAGTTACATTCGTCAGTGCTTGTCACTGCTGCAGCATTGTCTGCAAAGGCAGGATTAACAAAATCTGCCCCGGCAGTTTCATTCCCGTTACGATGGTTAAGTACAATATCAGCAATCGGAGTCATCCCGGCATTCCTGATTGCACTTATACAACTTGAAAGTTCGGAAGAACTCCCTCGCCAGTTGTTATGATCATACCACTGTGTCGGAAGGTAACCATATGTATCGGCAGATCTTGAGCATGGAGGTAACCAGGCCATGGTAAATCCTGCATTCCCCCAGGCGCTTGCTTTGGACTGAATATCGGGCCATCTTTCAGTAAATAAAGTGAAGGTCTGAATCATTACTGCATTATTACCCGCTTTCAGTTGCGGGTCGGCCGACTGGTCAATTTCCTCAGAAACATTCTCAGGATTTATTATTTCGATCTTTTCTTTTGAACAACCCGTCCAAACAAGAAATCCGATCAAAACAATCAGTAAAGTAAATAAGATAGTTAGTCTGATAGTTTTCATAATAAATAATGTAGGTTAGTTAATAAATGATTGAATTGAAAAAAAGTCAGATATGTCAAAGTATAAATGTAACCTCTCTAACATCTTTTGCCTAAAAAAGGAATAGAAGTGTAGATATTTATAACAAAAATGTAATGTATATTTTTGAATATCAATAATATAAAAATTTTGCATTGTAGATAAATTATAAATATTTATGGGTATGTTATTCATAATTTCAGAGACTGTTCAAAAAAGTGTGTCAAGTATAAAAGATAAATGATTTACTTGACTCATTATGAAAACAGAAGAAAATACAAAATTTG
>JAFGIP010000111.1 GCA_016929525.1 Bacteroidales bacterium | reverse complement strand
TAGATTCCTCTTTCCGCCCAATTGGGCGGAAAGAGGAATCTAACTTATATTTGAAGAAATGTTGTCTAAAGAAGGGGAGTATTTAAATTCTGTAGTAAATCTTCCCGACTATTTAAAAGAAGAAGATTTAGCAATTAAACTAAATGTACGAAAGCTTGAATCAGGTGAAGGTCCTGTATGTTATAACTTCGAAATGCCTGTATTATTAGGACCGGTGGTTTATGTAGTTAAGGCGGAAGAAAAGTAATAATTCCGGTAATCAACAATATGACTGAAAATAAATAGAATACTCCATGGTGAGCTAAATTAAAATCTGGTATTTTAACTTTTTCTTTTTTTCTCATACAAGCTCCAGACTACTGTTAATAAGAATGATAATGTAAATCCCGGTATAAGCTCATACATTAATTCGTTCAGGAATGGTATACTTTTCCATATAAAGACAGTTATAGTTCCGGTCATTAATCCTGCAATAACACCTCCTTTGGTTGTTTTATTCCAGAACAGAGCTAAAATAGAAGTCGGGCCAATTGCAGCACCTAGTCCGCCCCAGGCAAAAAGTACAAACCAGAAGATCAGATCTTTTGTATAAACTCCCAGTATAACTGCCAACGTAACTAATATTAGTACAGATATTCTGCTAAGAAGTGCCAGTTTCAGTTGCGGTATGTTATCTTCTTTATGGAATATTTTTTCATATATATCCCTTACAACGCTTGAAGCAGCAACCAGCAATTGTGAGTCGGCAGTAGACATAATAGCTGCAAAAACCGATGCCAGAATAAGACCAACAAAAACAGGATGCATAATTTCATTTGCCAGAGTTATAAAAACATTTTCCGGATCTGATCCGGGAAGCATTGCAGCATCCATGAAATATAACCTGCCAACAACACCAATCATTACTGCTCCTACTCCCATCACTAAATTCCATACTGTGCCAACAATTGCAGTCCACTTAAATTGTGACGGATCTTTAATTGACATATATCTTACAAGAATATGCGGATTACCCGGTGAGCCAAGACCAATCCCGATAAGACCAATAAAGGCCAGAGCAGGCAGTGAAAAAGAATTAAAATACCTGGTTTGTTCCGGAACCATGGTCATCATTTCTCCCCATCCGCCAATCCTGATAATACCTGTCACAGGTAAAATTACCAGGGCTAATATCATCATAATTCCCTGCAGTACATCAGTATAGCTCACAGCCATAAACCCACCAAATAAAGTATAAAGCAGCACAATTGCAGCAGTAATTAAAAGCCCTGAATTCTGAGAAATACCAAAATGTGCAAAGAATGCTTTCCCTCCCGATGCAAATTGTGCTGAGACATACGCGACCATAAAAATTAAAAAAATAGCAACAATCGTTAATCTCAGAACTCCTGTTTTATCGTTGAAACGAGAAGCATAAAAATCGGGAATGGTAATACAGTCATTTTTTTCGGTGAATCTTCTCAGACGAGGAGCGTAATAGAGAAAAAGAAGAAATTCAATAACTGTGTATCCCAAAACAGCCCATATAGCCGACATTCCCTGAACATATGCCAATCCTGAGACTCCCAGTAACAGCCATGCACTTCGTCCCGACACGACAGCTGAAAGTGCAACAACAAAGCGTCCCATTTTCCTTCCTCCCAGAAAAAACTCCGAAATACCTTTTGATGAAAAACGGGTAGAGTATACTCCTATGAATATAATAATAAAAAAATACCCGATGAATGGAAGTAGTACCTGGTTGATCATAGATTCTCAGATCTTAGTATAAACAAATATAACCATTAACTAAAATCTGACTATTCACCTGTACAGACATTACTTTTACCCGCCAAAGATAAGTTTTCCCAATCCCAAAAAAACTGCAAGCCATATTAAACCTTTAATAAAAAAGAATAAAATTCCTGCAATACCAATTCTTTTAAGCCAAATTTTAAATCTGCTGTAATTCATTGTGCGAGAATTTCATAAGTTTTAAAAGTGCTTTTCATTGGAGGTGTTTTGCCTTCAGTTTTGGCTTTTGACAGATCTTTAAAACCTCTTTTATGCCCCTCAAGAAATGCACCGGACGTTCTCCATGCCTGAAAATCTGATTCTTTTTCCCAATGACTAATTATTAAATAATCACTACCATTCTCATTAGGTTTTAGCACTTCCATTCTTTGAAAACCTGGCATATTATCAACTGCCTTTGTCCTTGATCTCATAAGTTGCTCAAAGCGGTCTTGATACAACTCGCTGCAGGAAATATAATTAATTGCTACAAACATTGTCATCGTTTTAATTATTTTCCAAAAATAGACTTGTAAGTTTTTTTTACCATCACTAATAATAGGGATTTTCATGTTTCTGTGATTATTCTTTATAACTTTCATACAACTATAAAAACTTTATTCATGAAGATCATTAATGCACATACCCATGTAATAGAAATATCGAAAGTTTTAGCTGAAGATAACCTTCACTATCTGGAATATCTAAAAGGAATTCCTGCATTCACCGACCTGGAAGATGTAACCAGGATGTTATCACTTGAAAACCTGCTTTTTCAAATGGATGAAGCCGGTATACAAAAATCAGTACTGTTTGCGGTAGACGGCCCTTTGCTTACTTCAGAAAATGAATTTGTAGCGAATATATGTCAGCAGCATCCGGAAAGGTTTATAGGATTTGCATCGGTCGATCCTAATCGTAAAAATGCCAGAGAAATACTTCAAAATGCATTGGATATATTACACCTGAAAGGTTTAAAGCTCCATCCTCCTATCCAGAATTTCTATCCAAATGATAAAAAAATATGGCCACTTTATCAGATCGCTTCCAACAGAGGAATACCCGTAGTTTTTCATGTAGGAACAACTCCTTTTGGAAATATGGTAAAGCTCAGCCAGGCCAATCCGTTACTCATCGACGACGTTGCCAATGACTTTCCTGACCTGAAGATTATACTTACACATCTTGGCACCTTATGGCATAATGAGTCATTTATGGTTACTGAGAAACATCCGAATGTATATATCGATACGGCAGCATATCCGTATGAAATAGAGGAATTGCTAAAAGAAAAGCTAATTATAAGAGTTGGCCCCGAGAAATTTATTTTCGGTACAGACTTCCCCATGCCTTATGAGGGAAAAATGCACCGATTGAAAGACTTTGTAGATATTTTTGAGAAGATCAATCTTTCTGCCGAGCTTAAGGAAAAAATATTAGCACTGAATTTTGAGGAACTAATGGATGACCTTATTTAAGAGAAGGGAAAAGTAAGTGTTATTCATTCCAATGATTTGTATTTAGATACAATTGTCGTTATTTTTAATAGAATTGATCTGATAAATAAATCAAATAATGAAAGTTTTCAAAAACTGGTTCTCAATACTTTTAAGTATTAAAATTGAAAGATCTTTTAATAAACTTATTAAATCGTCGCCTGATCTGTTTTTATCAATTTCAAGAAAGAAACTAATAAAAACGGTTAATCATGTATTGAAACATTCTTCGTTATACAAGAAAATTGCTTCGGACGGTCTAAAATCCGTTTCAGTTAAAAATGAACAGGAGTTTAAGGAAAGAATACCCATAATCGATAAAGAAGTTCTTTTTAACAACAATAGTCTCAAAGAACTGACCACAGGAATTAGTTTTGAGAAGATTGGTACGATAAGGATTAGTTCCGGAAGTTCCGGAAGTTATTCATACCAGGTTCAGCCAACTGAGAAAAAATTCGTCGATGGATTGATAACAGAATATTTGCTGAAAATGTTATTTAATGTCCCCGTTGATAATTCCGTTATAGTAAACACATTACCTGCAGGTTTCAATATACCAACTTTCAAAGTACCTGTAGTGATAACGGGAACAATAGAAAAACATTCTTACGTTACAATAAAAAAAATTGTTCATGACTTTAAACATATAGTTCTTACAGGAGAAGCTCCTTTTATAAAAAAAGTTCTTGAAAATGGCATAGAAGATGGTTTCTCATGGAAAGATCATGATGTTTATATAATTACCGGGGGTGAATATGTTGCAGAAAATATGCGAAGTTATTTTTCATCACTGCTTGGCAGTGAAAGCCCTGAGGAAGGTCGTGTTAAAATTAATATGGGACTTACCGAACTTGCAACAACTGTTTTCTTTGAAACTGTAGAAACAATCAAAATCAGAAGGCTTGCACAAAGCAACGAACAGTTTAGAAGTCGTTTTCTTGGTGATAATATAAAATCAATTCCCGAAGTGATGCATTATATGCCACATGAGTTATATATGGAAAGTATTACAAACACTGAGGGAAGGCCTGAACTGGTTATAACCTTGCTTGGTAAAAAGCATCATATCCCTGTTATACGATATAATACAAAAGATGAAGTAAAGCTTATAAATTACAATGAACTTTGCTCAATATTAATTGATTGTGGCCTGGAAAAATATCAACCAAAATTTAAGTTGCCGCTTGGAATAATTTATGGCCGGGGGAAAAGAATGTCAGACGGCAACGACTGGTTTACAGTCAATGAAATTAAAGAGGTTATATATGAAGACTTTGGAATAGCGAATAAAATTACAGGTGCATTTAAAATTTTCGATAAAATAAATGATCGTTTTGTAGTAAAAATTCAATTAAAGGATAAGGTTGAAGGAGTAGAAGGAATGATTGACAAGATCAGTGAAATTGCCGAAAAGTATACCAAATGCAGGATTGACTTTGCACTTATACCCTATAATAAATTTCGATATGGTATGGAATTTAATTATGGCAGAAAATTTAACTATTATAATATTTAGATGTGATCAGCATTTTTGACTTTTAAAAGACCGGAATGTTATACTTCTTCCGGTCTTAATTATATGCTTTACATTTTCAGGGAATCATTTCTATGTCATAACTGTTTCATTAGTCATCATAGCCGCTTCAGCCTGATTAAACATAAGTGCTTCATGATCGCTGCGATGCCAAATTGCCTCTGTCCTTCCAATATCACACTGTGCAGCTAACGTAAACCCTCCATAATATTTAGCAGGAGGGCAGATTGGATCAAAATAAAATTTAAAGCGCTCCAGAAATCTTACCAGAGAAGGTTCCGAAACAAAAATCCAATTATCTACACCAATCTTTCTGCTGGTTTGATAAACAGCCCTGATTAATCCCTTTAAAACATAATACCTGTTTTGGGTAGCATTGACGATAAACCTTGATAGCTCAGCCATATTCGGAGCATGAAATGAAGTTCCTTTCAGACCGGGATGATCCAGAAAAGGAAGTTTTTTATAATCTGATTCTTTTAAAATACGCATCATACCGACAATTTTAAAATTCTCGTCCATGGCAATTACATGAACCGCTTTATCGTCGTACTCATCAATTTCCAATTCATCAGGAAATTTTCCGGGAGATAACCACCGCTTCTCTTTGCAATAAACATGAAATCGCAAGCGGTAACAACTTTGTAATTCAAAATCTGTATCTGCAATTTTGAAATACAATTCATTCTGTAAAAATTCCATCTACATTTTATGTTGAGAGATTTTCATTTAACTAAGATTCGATAATAGAAATTACAAAAAGGTTACAATAAAAGCACTGTTTATAAGCCTTCAGGAAAGGTTGTACAAAATTTTTCATGAAATTTATATAAATACATAAGTTGTAAATAACTAATAATCCGTTAGTTAGAATACTATTTAGAAAGAGTATAAATTCATCTTTATGTAGGTGATATTAATCACCTATCTTTCAGACATTTATAATAACAATAAAAAAGATGACGTACCTCACCTTTTGAGTGTAAGTATCATCATCTTTTTTTATTGAAATGTATCCGGAAAGTTGATCGATTTTAATAAATGATGCATGAGTGGTTAATTTTAGGACATTATTGACAGATAAATAATTTCATAAGAAATGTTATCAAACTTTTACACTAAAGAAGTCCCATACTGAATTATTCCCTGAAAGAATTCTTCTTCAGAGAATTCTATTTCCAGAAATTAAGTTTCTCCAGTTCAATTGCTTCTTCAAAGAACATTCGTGCTATCAGGGTAAAATATCGTGTAATATCTGATACATAGAACTTATTGTGTCCCTTCTCAGTTGCGGTATTTATAATCTTTTTTTCAACAAGGAGTTTTCTCAGGCTTTCAGCCACAATTTTTCCTGAATCGATAATGTCTACTTCAAAATTGTAGAACTTATTAATTTGGTTCTTAATAATGGGATAATGTGTACATCCCAGGATCAGTGAATCAATACTACTTATTTCACGACGTGAAAGGTAATTACGAATAATTGAATTACTAACATCGTCGAATATAAATCCTTCTTCGATCATCGGCACAAACAGTGGAGTAGCCATCGAAGCAACATATACACCTTTCTTCTTATTGTGTATTTTTTCAGTATACATGTTTGAATCTATTGTGCTTTTTGTACCTATTACACCTACTGCTTTGCTATCTGTTTCCGTGATATACTCAACAACCGGATCGATCACATTTATTACGGGTACTGTTTTACCTGCTTTATTAACAACCTCATTATATGCGTTGGCAGATGCCGAATTACATGCAATTACAACCACTTTGCAGTCTCTCTTTATCAGAAAATCGGTAATACCGGTTGAATACTGTATAATGGTTTCTTTTGATTTGTCGCCATAAGGCAAATGTGCCGTATCACCAAAATAAATAAGATTCTCTGAAGGGAGAGCCTGCTGTATTGCCTTAACAACTGTCAATCCTCCGAGACCTGAATCGAATATACCAACCGGTCTTGTATTTTCTATTTTAGTCATATTGGAAAGATATAAAAAAAGCCAACTCGTATGAGCTGGCTGTATAGTTTTTTATAAACTGCTATTCAATACCCAACTTTTCTTTGACAAGTAGCAGTATATCTTCAGAATCTGGTGAAGCATATACAACAGCCCCCATTCCCATGTCAAGAATATACGTAAAACCGTGTTCTTCGGCAACCTCGTTCACAGCTTTTAAAGCTGCTTCCTGAACCGGTTGAAACAATTCAACCCTTTTTTTCTGGATATCCTGCTGAGCAGTTTCCTGGAAAGTCTGAATTCTTCTTTGCATATCTTCAAGTTCAGCTTCTTTGGTTGCTCTTGCCAGATCACTCATAGTATCTACTTTACGAGAATATTCATCTAATTTTTTATTAAACTCGACTGTCATTTCCTCAAGAACGAGTTCGTGTTCCTTTGCTATCTTTTCAAGTTTACGCTGAGCGGTGTCGCTAGCCGGCATTGCAGATAATAATTCCTGACTGTCAATATGCCCGATTTTTAACTTACTCTGGGCACTGACAGTTATAATTGCTGAGAACGCACAAACAAATAATACTAATAAATACTTTTTCATTGTTATAATTTATAATCTTTAATTAGTGGCTACAAAAGTATTAATTTAATCCTTATAACCTAATCTTTGCAGCACCTCATCGCTAATATCGTAACGAGGATTTGTATAAAACATTGAAGGCCCGCTAGATGAATCAAAAACAACTGCATAACCATTTTCGTTAGCAATTTCCTTTACAGCAGTATATACCTCATCCTGTATAGGTTTTATAAGCTCCTCACGTTTTTTGAAAAGAAGGCCTTCCTGGCCAAAATAATCGTTTTGAAGTTTTTTTGCTTCTCTTTCATTATTAATGATCTCTTCCTCTCGTTTGCTTTTCATCTCTTCAGTAAGCAGCACTTTCTCGGCCTGATAATCGCGATATAATTTATCAATTTCATCATAGAGAGCTTTTACCTCATTTTCATACTGAACTGATACCCTGTCCAGTTCTTCCTCAGCAGCTTTGTAGGAAGGAATGTTATTCAGAATATATTCTGTATCGACAAATGCATACTTCTGTGCAAATATTGATACCGTTGTCAGAGCTAACAGTAAAATAAAAATGCCTTTTCTTTTCATGGATAAAATATTTTTAATTAGGAATTATTCTTTAAAATCTCTGCAAATTACAAATTTTATACCGTTTGCAACTATAATTGCTGGCCAAGCACAAAGTGCCACTGGAATCCCGATACTGTTCCACGGACTTTATCAAAACCATAACCAACATCAACACCAAGTAAGCCGAACATAGGTAAAAATGCCCTAAGACCTATGCCGGCAGAACGTTTAACAGCAAATGGATTGAAATTATCCCATTCGGCCCATGCATTTCCTGCTTCGGCGAATATTAAACCATAAATGGTAGCAGACGGATTTAACGATAAAGGATACCTAAGTTCAGTATAATACCTGATATACATATTCCCATCATTTATGGTTACTGTTTTCAGCTCACCATCATCGTCAACTTCAATAGTACCAATAGGTGTAAGACTTCCATTCTCATAACCTCTTAAAGCAACCACATCAGTTCCATATAAATCATAGCCACTTAGACCATCACCTCCAAGTTCGAATTTCTCAAATGGTGGAGTACCTATCGTTTTGTTATATGCCCCCAGATATCCAAATTCTGTATTAATTGCCAGTACCAGATTACCCATCAGACTGGTAAACCATTTACCACTGTATGTCCATTTATGAAATTCGATATTTCTGTAGATATCACTATACTCCATTTCTGAATAATTTTTATCTTCGAAAAGTGAATATGGTGGCGTAACTCTCACTCCTATACTGAAAGAGGAACCCCTTCTGGGATATATCATTTGATCCTGTGAACTTCTCGATAATACAAGTTTTAAACTTAAAAGATTATATCTGCCATCCGTCAACACTCCCAGACGATAATTTGTTAAAAGATATTGCTGATATGAGAGTTCAGAATATAATGAAAAGTAATCGTCAGGCCATTTTAATCTTTTCCCCAACCCGATTGATGCACCATACGTTCTAAAAGAAGAATTTCTTGTTTCTTCATCAAACGAATTGTAATACCTGCTGGCATAAGGTAATCTTTTTGAATAGTACAGTGAAACTGAAAATGAATTGGGTTTTTTACCCCCAAACCAAGGCTCAATAAAACTAATATTATATCCCTGATATTGTCTGCCTGATGCCTGTGCGCGAACCTGTAAAGTTTGTCCATCACCACTTGGTACAGGTCGCCATGCTCCTTTTTCAAATATCCTTCTCGCAGAAAAATTCGAAAATCTTATTCCTATTGTCCCTAAAAATCCGTAGTAACCACCCCAACCTCCTGATAATTCAAGTTGATCATTGGGTCTTTCTTCTAATTGGTACTCTATATCTACTGTGCCATCACTTGGATTAGGTAATGGATTTGGAGAAATTGTTTCCGGATCAAAATGTCCAAGTGTTGCAATTTCCCGAACTGAACGAATGATGTCTGTACGCGAAAATAATTCACCAGGTCTTGTATAAAGTTCCCTTCGAACAACATGTTCATTGGTTTTTGTATTACCTCTGATAAGAATTTGGTTAAGTGTGGCTTGTTTTCCTTCATATATTCTTAATTCAAGATCAACTGAATCATTTTCAACAACTGCTTCAACAGGATTAATATGAAAGAACAAATACCCATTGTCCATATAGACCGAAGTAATCGCATCTTCGTCTAAGCTGAGCCTTTCGTTTAAAAGTTTCTGATCATATAGGTTACCCGGTTTCATCCCAAGCACCAGATTTAGGTACTCAGTCGGATATTTTGTATTTCCAATCCATTCAATTGACCTTATATAATATTGATTGCCTTCATGCAGATCAAGTTTTAATGCAACACGTTTTTTGTTTAAGTGTACAAGCTCTTCATTCAATATCTTAGCATCGCGATAACCTCTTTCGTTGTAAAATTCAATCAGTTTTTTCTTGTCTTCTTTATATTCGTCTTCAATATATTTAGAACCTTTAAAAATATTCAGGTCACGCTGTTTCGTCTTTTTAAAAACCCGCCTCAGCCTTTTGTCCGTAAAAGCTATATTACCCTCAAATTCTATCTCCTGGATCTTAACTCTTTTGCCTTTATCAATATCGATATTCAGGTTAACCAAATGAATGCTTGAAGTATCCGGTAATTGTCTGATGTCGACATTAACATTAAAGAATCCCTTTTCTCTGAAATGTTCTTTTATTATATGAGATGTTTTGTTCAGAATGTCTTCCGTAACCTGAATTCCACGTCGAAGATTGATCTTTTCCTCAATGTCTCCTGTTTCAGTCTTGTTTATACCTGTAATCTCAAGATTTCCCATTCGCGGTTGTTCAACAAGCTGAATTTCAAGATAAGCCTTACCATCTTCTATTTTTGTAACGATTATTTTTACATCGGAAAATAACCCATGCTTCCAGTATTTATTTACAGCCTGAGTTATTTCCTGGCCGGGAATATTGATTTTCATTCCTTCATGCAATCCGGATATAGTTACAAGATGACGTGGCTGCAGGTATTTAACTCCGGTAACTTTAATTTCGGCAATTACATATTCTTTTTGTCGGGTGTAATCGACTATATCATATTGAGAAGTATCAATATCACTTTGCCCAAAATTATTTACTATACATAAGAAGAATAAAACAATTGAGATAAGAATTTTTTGCATCCCTTATTAGCTATTTACGTTGATATTTTCGGCAATTTGTTCACTTATTTTTCCAAATCTACGTTCCCTGCACTGGTAATCTAAAATTGCCTTGTAAAGGTGCTCACGCCTAAAATCGGGCCAAAGGGTTGGGGTAAAATATAGTTCTGAATAAGCAATCTGCCATAAAAGATAATTACTAATGCGATATTCTCCGCTTGTACGAATCAGTAATTCCGGATCAGGAATTCCTGCCGTATTAAGATATAATTCAAACAGACTGGCATTGATGTCTTCGCTGTTAATTTTTTCCTTTTGTAAATCTTCGACTAATAATTTAACTGCATTTACAATCTCCCACCTCGAACTATAACTTAGCGCAAGAATAAGATTTAATCCGGTATTCTTTTCAGTTTTTTTTATCGCACCTTTTAAATTTTGCGCAACTGATTTTGGCAAGGAATCAATATCACCAATAGCCCTTAACCTGACGTTATTATCCAAAAGTGTTTTAGTTTCTTTATGGATGCTTGCAACTAAAAGTGACATAAGTGCATCGATCTCGGTTCTTGGCCTCTTCCAGTTTTCTGTAGAGAAAGCATATAAAGTAAGAAAACCTATACCAAGTTCTGCAGCGCCTTCTACAGTATCGCGTACAGCATCAACCCCATTCTTGTGCCCAAAAATCCTGGGATTCCCTTTTTGCTTTGCCCAACGGCCGTTACCATCCATAATTATAGCTACGTGCCTGGGCAGCCGATCTTTATCTAGCTGTTCCTTCGATATCATACCTTCACAAAAAACTAATTATATGCCGGACAATCCGCTGCAAATTTAACAAACTTATAAGTAATAAAAATACCGAAGAAAGAATACCAGTCATTATTGTTAATTAATGTATTCCCCAAAGGGCTTTCAACAGTATCTATTTTATCAGTAAAAGTTTTACGGAAGCTCCATTCCAGCCCGGAACTTAGTCTGTCAGTTATATTAATCTTGAACCCCAATCCAAATGGTATCATAAACTGAGGCATTCCCGATATTGACGCAAAACCAAGTCCTCCGGTCAGATACGGTGAATACATCCATTTCTTTTCACCTGTTATATATGGAAAGAAATTAAATTCTACTTGTGCAGCCAAATCCATAACCGGTGCTGAAAAACTCCTGTTTGGCCTGTCAGGATTTATACGATCGAAATCATCATCGCTACCTTTAAGATTTGTATAAAAACCACTTATTCTAAGCGCATATCTCTTATTAAAATTATAACGCAGTAACCCTCCGAACGCCAAAGAGGGATTATAAAAATGCCTGGTTGGATTTATTTGCCCCATATAATATGAGCTACCCAATAATAAACCGATATCGGAATACCGTTGTGCTTTAATGCACAGTGTTGCTGTGAAAAAAAATGGAATAAGAATAAAGCGCTTCATAGTTAAATTAATTGTCCGGCTATTCGAAAACGAAAATAAAACGATTTTTAGCGTCCAATATCATAATTTTTCACAAAAAAACATAAAAGTAACGGGAAAGTCTTAAGATTTTAAGAAATAATATTAGTATTTAATTGATCTATAACAGATTAAAAATAAGAAATTTATATAATGCTTTTATAAAGCATTAAGTACCTTTTACAAATAAGCCGAAATTGCCTGCATATTATTTTAATGCCCCTCTCTTTGATCTGGGTTGACTTCTTACTCTGCTCCGACGTGTTGCTGAACGGGCTTTACGATATTCTTTGTCGAATACTGAAGGAAGTCCTCTTCTTGAAGTTTCTAATCTGTAACCGACATTAAATGTAAGAAAATAATAAACATCATTTCTTTTAGAGTATTCTAACTGGCTAAATCCCTCAATATAATCGGTAACAGAGATCCTATATCCCAACTCGCCATTTATCAACCATCTATCGTCGATTATATATTTTATTCCGAGCCCAACTGGAAAAACAACACCAAAATTATTGGGTTTAACATCATCAGATGGTGCCGGATCACTGGTTGTATAAGTTATAGTAGATTTTGAGTATACTCCACCAACTCCAATAAATCCATACGCTCCAAACGACGCATAATTATTTAACATCCCTCTTTTGTTGAACATTGCGGCTGATTTGTACCTTTTTTCCTCGCTAAGAAAATAGTATTCGCCCTGGACTGAAAATTCTAATAACATCGTTTTATATTCCCTGCCTCTGTCATTTCTTGAGTTTTTATCGTCACCCCTGCCAAAACCAAGAACAGTATTGAATTTTATTGAATAGACAGGATCGAGTTTATATCTTAAATATAGCGGTACGGCAAGGTTAGTTTCGCTTATTTGTATATCTTTCAGTCCAAGCCAGTTCGATTCGTCGATGGTCCCTCCGATATCGCCAAATACCTGGGTTATACCCAGTCCGCCACCTACTTCATATCTGCGAAGTTTCCACCGCTGACCTAATACTGATTCACTTAATGATGAAGTTACAATTATTCCTGCAAGAATTATAAACTTCAGCTTTTCTGCTTTAATCATAACAACTGGTTCTGTTCAGGATTCTTTTATCTTTATTAAATTTACACTTTTTCATTTAAAAGAAAAAATTCAGCCCGAATTTCTCTAGTTTCTCTTGTCTGCACCCCACATAAGTTTATTTCTAATCGTACTGTAATAACTGTTAAAAGGTAACTTTACCATATTTAATTCAAATTTTGCCTTTTTTATTATTACTGAGCTATCTTTTAAATCCATAAGTGAAGTCCTGTTATCAACTGTTAATAAGAATTTATTGCTTCTTGACTGAACTTCAAGTTTGATTTCTATATTATCTGGTATAACAATTGGCCTCACGGTAAGGTTGTGAGAAGCTATAGGAGCAATAAGAAAATTTTCCGATCCGGGAATGACTATCGGTCCTCCTGCACTTAAACTATATGCTGTAGACCCTGTTGGTGTTGAAATAATTAATCCGTCAGTCCAGTATGTATTCAGAAATTCATCATCCAAATAAGCATTCACATTAATCATAACAGAATTATATTTCTGAACTGTAGCATCGTTCAATGCAAAATTGAAATGTCCGAATGCATTCGCTATTGTTTCAACTGTTAACAGTGATCTTGTCTCCAACTCAAAATCTCCCTGGATTATTGATGTAACTGCTTCCGTAATCTCTTCTTTTGAAATATTGGCAAGAAAACCCAGTCGCCCTGAATTCAACCCGATTACAGGAATATTGAAATCCTTCAGATACATAATACTTTCCAGGAATGTGCCATCACCACCAATACTGATCATAAAATCGACATCTTCAGGAGCATTGTCAACATTGGTAAAGTAACCCTCCTCCATTGGATCACAACCTGCATCATCCTTTAGAAACTCAAGAAACGGTTTATATATAACCGATTCAACCTTATGCCTTTTAATGTTTTGAAAGAATTCAACAATATAACTTTTAAAATCGGGATTGAAATTACGCCCAAAGATTGCTATTTTCATAAATTCGGTTCAATTATATGCTTAGGTATTTCATAAATGAATCGTACCTGTTTTCATAAAGGCTGTTCAAATCATTCTCATCCATGAAAGAGGCTTTAATGATATAATCATATCTCATAAAAGTTTGAACAATCGAAGTCAGATCTTTTCTGTTTATTTTGATTGTAACTTCCATTTTAGTCGAATTTTGCGGACTCGTAATATAGACACTTAATATTTTGGCGTCATTGCTTTCAACAATCTGTGCTATTTCTGTCAGCGAGTAGTCGATAGCGTTTATATCAAGCACTATTATCCCTCCGGGTTGTTTCAGTGCAGATACATCTGCAAAATAGTGCATAAGATCCGTGAGTGTTATCACGCCCTGAAACTGGTTATCTGAATTTAAAACCGGTATAACCGAAAGTTGCAATTCAGAAGCCAGTTCAACAACTTCATAAATATGCTGGTCTAATGTAACATAAGGGCTGAACAGTGAAAGGTTGTGGTTGCCAATAGGTTCTTCTGCCATATTATGGTCATAAATGTCTTTATCGGAAATTAATCCCAGAAAATCAACATTGTTTACAATGGGTAAATGAGAGATCCGGAAAATATCCATCCAGTAAAGCGCCTTTTGACCACTGTCTGAGGTACGCAAAGAAGGTATAACATCCGATATCAAATCTTTCGCCAGCATAGTTCTCAGAAAAACCTTTAATTTTGTGCCTGATCACCAAATTCGTTCCCATGACCAGACTAAGTGTAAATATAAACAAAATTGCAACACTTCGAAATGCCAGAGGTGGTGATATTCCTAATGTTTTAGAAGCAGCGATACGATGTCAGGAATTTGGTGCTCAGGGTATAACAGTGCATCCCCGACCTGACGAGCGACACATCAGAAGATCCGATGTATTTGATATTAAACCGATTATCAAAACCGAGTTTAATATCGAGGGGTATCCTTCAAAAGATTTTTTACAGCTTATTAAAGAAGTGAAGCCTACACAGGCAACACTAGTACCGGATCCTCCGGAAGCCCTGACTTCAAACCAGGGATGGGATACCGTAAAACATAAGGTTTTTTTAAAGGAAATAATTGCCGAATTGCAGCATTCTTCGATCAGAACTTCAATTTTCATTGGAACCGATCTCAGAATGATTGAAGCCGCACGGGAGACAGGAACCGATAGAATTGAACTCTACACCGAACCTTATGCTACTAATTTCTCAACAGATCCCGAAAAGGCAATACAAAATTTCAGGTTTACCGCCGAAAGAGCAACTGATATTGGGCTCGGACTAAATGCGGGCCATGATCTAAATCTTAATAATCTCAGGTATTTTGCTGAAAATATACCGGGATTACTGGAAGTATCAATAGGCCATGCGCTTATTGCAGATTCCTTGTATTACGGATTAGAAAAAACAATTAAGTTATATTTGAAGCAATTGAATCCAAATGAAGCTTAACTTTAAAAAATTCGGGAAAGGTTGTCCTTTGATAATAATTCATGGGCTTTATGGTTCAGGTGAAAACTGGTTTACCTTCGGGCGACAGTTAAGTAAATTCTTTACAGTGTATCTTATCGATTTGCGTAACCATGGATCTTCACCTCATCACCATGATTTGAGTTTTGAAGCAATGTCAAACGATATCGAAGAGCTGATGAGCAATGAACAACTTGATTATGCATGTCTTATGGGACACTCACTGGGAGGAAAGATCGCAATGTATTTAACTCTCAAAAATCCTGAAAAAGTAAAAAAGCTTGTAGTCATTGACGTTGCCCCAAGAGCATATATAAAAGATGGCAATATTGCTCCTCAGGTACAATTCCATAAGCTAATTATTGATGCATTAATAAACCTGAATCTTAAAACTGCTACTAGTCGTTCAGACATTGACAAAGAACTTTCGTATACAATCTCACAACCAGCACTGCGTAAATTTTTGTTAAAGAATATAAAGCGCAGTCATACCGGCGATTATTTTTGGGGTCTGAACTTACACGCAATCAGGGATAACCTTGCCGGATTAATGGCCGAAATAAAAAGTTATAACACATTTAATGGTGATACCCTGATTGTATATGGAAGCAGATCAGATTATGTAAATGAAAATGACAAACAAGAATTTAAAAAATATTTCAACAATATAAGGTTCGAAGAATTTAATACAGGACACTGGTTACATGCCGAGGAGCCGGAAAAACTCATGAACTTGCTTCTTCATTTCCTGCCTTTAAATGAAAGATAGTGCCGGCCCTGGATTGAAGCTATTTTCCAATTTTAACTAATCACCCGAATTAGCATTCTCAATTACCTCGTACTGCTGTTTTAATTATTATGAATTCAATACAGATAATAATCAAAAAGGGCAACATCTGTTTAATGTCGCCCCTTTAAATAATCTTAAACAACCGATTATAGCATGTCTTCAGGTATTGCCATATCTGCTGTTATTTTTTTTGTGGCCGGTGAGTTTTTCCATTTTTTCTCATAATTTTTCATCACATCATCAATAAATCCCCTTTCTTCCAGTTTCTCCATAGATTTTGCTATTGATTCCTCTGTAATCTGCATCGGAGGTTTATCGTTCACATGTTCTTTAACTCTCTGGAATTCCTTATGTTTTTCAGTTATAGGCTCCAGTTCGAGGCGAGATGTCCAGGCTCCCATTTTCACATTTACTAAAACAAGATAAGTTTCTTCTGCTTCAAGATTGCATTGAAGAAATTCTTTGTTTTCACTCGACCCCCAAAGCAGGCTTTCCCCTGCTGGTAATTCATACCTTAGATACGCAAGACCTGTTATTCTTCCTATTAGCTGCCTGTCGTGAAAAAATTCAAAAGGCATCATACCTCCGAAAGCAGTAACTCTGACAAAATATACAACAGCATTCCCTTCGGCAGGCTGAATGAAACCCTGCGAAAATGCTGATGAGGGAATAAGAAGACAAAAAAGAACCGGGGATAGAAGAAAAAGTTTTTTCATAATATTTATGGTTTAATTAAAACTAATTGTGTTATTTCAAATTTAAAGAATTTGATCATTATGAAAAACAAACATTAAATTTATTCCACAACAGAAATATTATCACCGGTTATCAATTCTTCACCTTTATATCGCAACAATAATTGAGTAATTGCAATTACATCGTTCTGGCAATATTCAACAATGCGTCTGATGTTTTTATCTTTCCAGTAGACATCTGCTACCATGCTTCCATCCATATCATGCTTCGGACTTGGAATTTTGAATACAGAGGTCAATAAATCGAGTGAAGTATAATGTTTGTAATCACCAAACTTCCAAAGTTCCATGGTATCCAGATTCTTTATTTCCCAGGGTTTTCGGCCTGCATTATCAAGAAGCACAGGTAATTTCAGACCATTGATCAGAATACGTCGCGACAGATAAGGAAAGTCAAACTCTTTGCCATTGTGCGCACACAGGTAAATGTCCTTATCCTTTGAATAATTCTCAAGCATATCAGAAAAATCTTTCAAGATCTCCTTTTCGCTATCTCCGTAAAAAGATTTAATTCTTAAACCGTTTTTATTATCGGCTTTGACTAAAATCCCGGCTGAAATGCATATTATTTTCCCAAACTCTGCATAAATACCTGCCCTTGAATATACTTCAGATGCATCCTGTTCATCTGGCCGAAAGTAGGACGATTTTTTGTCCCAAAGTACTTTAAGGTCATCTGAAACAAGATCGAACGCACCATATTGTGGAACAGTTTCAATATCAATAAAAAGAATACGGAATAAATCAATTTCACTTAGCATAACGAATTAGTATTTAAAAAATTAATAACTCTTTTACCTATTTTTGTATGAAAACAACAGAAATGATAAAACATATTGTCTCTTTTAAAATAACAAATAACGCAAATAAGAAAGAAAATACTTTGCTGCTCAAAGATAAACTCGATAACCTGAAAAACAAAATTCCAGAGCTGTTATATCTTGAAACCGGAATTAATATTAGTGACAGGCCGGCTGCATTCGATCTGTTACTTGTTACTCATTTTAATTCTCCTGAAGATCTTGAAGCATATCGTATTCACCCTTTACACCAGGAATTGGTTGGTTTCCTGAACCAGATAAAAGAAGATATCGTTGTAGTCGACTATGAAATTTAAATGATAGAAACATGAACACACTTTATCCGTTAAAATTCAGCCCCATTATTCTCGACAAAATGTGGGGAGGTAGCAAATTAAAAGATATCCTGCATAAGCCAACAGTTTCAGATAAAGCAGGAGAAAGCTGGGAAATTTCCGGTGTCGACGGAAATATATCAATTGCGGAAAACGGATTTTTAGCCGGAAACAGCCTGGAAGAACTTATTGAAGTCTATATGGGTGATCTGGTTGGCGATCATGTGTTCGATAAATTCGGCATCCGTTTTCCGCTGCTTATTAAATATATTGATGCCAATGATGTGCTCTCAATACAGGTACACCCCGATGATAAGCTTGCCAGAGAAAGACATAATTCATTTGGTAAAACAGAGATGTGGTATGTGATGCAGGCCGATGAGCATTCAGAACTTATTGTCGGTTTTAACCGGAAAGTTGATAAAGAAATATATTTAAAACATTTAAACGAAATGAAACTTCCCGCTATTTTAAATACAGAGCCGGTTGCCAAAGGAGATGTTTTCTTCTTACCGGCAGGGAGGGTTCATGCTATCGGATCGGGGATATTACTGGCAGAGATACAACAGACTTCTGACATTACTTACAGAATTTATGATTTCGATCGCCGTGACAGTGATGGCAATCCGCGTGAACTGCACAACGACCTTGCAGCAGATGCTATCGACTACAATTTCTATGAAAATTATCGTTCTGAATATAAACAAACCCTTAACCGATCCGAGTTAATTCAAAAATGTAAGTATTTCACAACCAGTTTCATCTGCGCAAACAGCAGGATCGAAAAAAATGTAGCTGAACTTGACAGCTTTATCATTTACATGTGTGTTGAAGGAAACTGTGCATTTGAGTATAACGGAAAGGAACAGATCGATCTGAAAATGGGTGAAACAATATTAATTCCTGCCATGCTTAATAATTTCAATTTAATCCCTGCCGGGGAAGTCAAATTACTTGAAGTTTTCATCGATGAAGGTGAACAGTAACTGGGATAAATTCTATGTTGACAGAAATAAAGAAGATTGAATTTGTTAAAAGCTCACCAGATCTAAGGAGTTGCCCTGACAGCGATCTGCCTGAATACGCTTTTGTAGGAAGATCGAATGTTGGTAAGTCTTCACTTATAAATTATATTACTGAAAGGAAGAGCCTTGCTAAAACATCATCGACACCGGGAAAAACAAGACTGATCAACCATTTTATTATTGACAACAGCTGGTTCCTGGTCGACCTTCCAGGGTATGGTTATGCGAAAGTTTCTAAGAAAGACCGGGAAAAATTCATGAAAATCATTCACGACTATTTATTGAAAAGAGAAAACATGATATGTCTGTTTATTCTTATCGACAGCAGACATTCACCACAAAAGGCAGATCTTGATTTTATACGTTGGTCCGGGCAGAAAGAAATACCGTTTGTTCTTGTATTTACAAAAACAGACAAACTAAAACCCGGAGAATTAGATGTGAATGTTGCTGAATACAGAAAACAGCTTTTAACTGAATGGGAAGAATTGCCTCCTGTTTTTCTGACATCGACGGTCAAAAAAACCGGCAGGAATGAAATTCTGTCATTCATCATTAAAACTAATCTTTCATTAAAGTAATTAACATGATATTTGGGCTATCAAATACAATTGTTTATATCACGTTAATCATTTTCAGCAGTTATATTTTATTTTTTGCGATGATATTTTTTACTTTTGCTGCGCCCAAATACGGAATATCCTGATATTATTATAGTTGAATAAAAATGAAAATTAAGGCCCCTATCAAGTTTTTTGCCGGTCGTGCTTCAAAATATCTTGCTGAAAAAATTGCTAAAAGCTTTGGAACCGAACTGGGAGAAACTTCGGTACTTGAATTCAGCGATGGTGAATTTCAGCCCGCATATCTCGAATCGGTTAGAGGTTGTATTGTATTTATAATCCAGTCGACCTTCCCCCCGCAAGACAATTTTATGGAATTCCTTCTGATGATAGATGCAGCAAAAAGAGCATCGGCTTATAAGGTTGTCGCCGTAATGCCGTATTTTGGTCTTGCCCGCCAGGACAGGAAAGACCGTCCCCGATGTTCAATTGGGGCTAAACTGGCAGCAAACCTGCTTGTCAAAGCCGGTGCCGACAGGGTTATGACAATGGATCTTCACGCAGACCAAATCCAGGGTTTTTTCGATGTCCCTGTTGATCATTTGTATGCATCATCTTTATTCGTTCCTTATCTTAAGAGTCTCGAACTGGAGGACATGGTCATAGCTGCTCCCGATATAGGAGGTTCAAAACGTGCCAATGCCTATTCCCGTTTTCTGAATACCGAAATGGCAATCTGTTACAAGCTAAGAAAAAAAGCCAATGTAATTTCAGAGATGAAAGTAATTGGTGATGTAAAAAATAAAAACATCATTATTGTTGACGACATGATCGATACAGCAGGTACTGTTTGCCTTGCTTCCGATATGATGATTGATCAGGGAGCAAAAAGTGTCAGAGTAGTAGCTACACACCCGGTACTTTCGGGACCTGCATACGAACGTATCAATAAATCATCGATATATGAGCTTGCTGTTTCAGATACCATACCATTAAGAGGACACAGCGAAAAGATCAAGGTTATTTCCGTTGCCGATCTGTTTGCCGATGTTATTAGTAAAGTATATAAGTACAAATCGATAAGCTCCAGTTTTATTTTTTAACCGGATAATATTGATCTGGTCAGAATTATGTGTGAACGTAATGTATAATTCATGTTAATTGCTATATTTGCACTCCTTTTTGAAAAAGTAAAATTATTTAAAACGATGGTGTGATGGGGAACCAGGTTCCAAGTAGCACGTATCGAGTTGTTTTAAAAATAAAAAAATGAAATCTATTGAAATTAATGCAGGCCTGAGAAAAGAAACAGGTAAAAAGCAAACAAAAACCTTAAGAAAATATGGAAATGTTCCATGTGTAATGTATGGTGGAGAAGAAGTAGTTCATTTTAGTGCTCCCGCTAACGATTTTCGTCATATACTTTACACTCACAATGTGTATCTGATTAATTTGAATATCGATGGCAAAAAATACCAGGCCATATTAAAAGATGTACAATTTCATCCTGTTACCGATGAAGTGCTTCACATCGATTTTATCCAGGTATTCCAGGACGTGCCTGCTATCGTTTCCATGCCGGTTGAAATTGTCGGGAATTCCGTTGGTATCAAGGCAGGTGGAAAATTGCGCCAAAGAAGAAGATATCTGAAAGTAAAAGGGCTTATTAAAGATCTCCCAGAGTCTCTTGATATAGACATTACAGATTTGGAAATCGGTGATTTTATCAAGGTAGGCGATTTATATTTTGAAAATCTGGAACTTCTCGATCCTTCTAGAGCAATGGTTGCTGGAGTATCAACATCACGTCTGGCGAAAGGTATGGAAATCGAAGAAGAAGTTGCTGAAGGTGAAGAAGGTGTTGAAGCTGAAGGTGTTGAAACCGCTGCTGAAGGTGTTGAAACCGCTGCAAAAGCCGAAGAAAGTAAAGAAGAATAAATCTATAAATCTTGAAATACCTTATTGCGGGTTTGGGTAATTTGGGATACGAATATCAAAATACCCGCCATAACATAGGATTTAAAATATTGGATGCTTTTGCAGAAGCATCCAATATTTCTTTTCGGGATAAACGTTATGGTTATACTTGTGAACACAAATATAAATCCCGGACATTTATTCTTCTGAAACCTTCAACATACATGAACCGGAGTGGTTTGGCAGTAAATTACTATCTGAACAAAGCTAAAATTACTCCTGATAACCTGCTTGTACTTGTTGACGATATTGCGCTACCGTTTGGCACTATTCGCATCAGACCTAAGGGAGGCGACGGAGGACATAACGGGCTGGCAAATATCAACCAGGTGTTGGGTACACAAAATTATGCACGCCTAAGATTCGGTATTGGTAATAATTTCTATTCCGGGCAACAGGTAGATTATGTATTAAGTGAATGGGATGACGAAGAAATAAAATATCTCCCTGAAAAAATCGGCATATGCATTGAAATTATCAAGAGCTTTGGAACCATTGGTCTTCAATTTACAATGACCAGGTACAATAAATCTACCGAATAACAGTTGATTTTCACTACCTGTCCTTTCTTATTATCCATATCATTATTTTTGCAGTAATCTATATCATATCATTAAAATCTGTTATTTGTTAAAACGCTGTTAAATCGTTTAACAACAGCAATATAAACAACTAATTTTAAAGCCACGATGAAAAGACCATCATTGAATATTGTAATTATTCTGGTTGCGATTTCACTTAACGGACTGGTATTTACACAGATATTCTGGCTGAAAAGAGAGTTGGAAACCGCCGAAAACCAATACGATGACCGTGCTGACAGAATGCTGACCGATGTTATGGGAGAAATGCAGGAATTCGCTGATACCAGTACGACAGTTAATATTGTTCCCTTTGATCAGTTAAATCTTTTCGATGTCATTGATACATCACTGTTAGCCAATCTTATTGAGAAATATGTTAATTACCACAGATTAGATACTATATATGAGTTTGCAATTGTAAAAACCAGCAACGATGAAATTATTTATGCCTCTTCGGGTTTCAATATCAAATTTGAAGAAGAATCTTATAAAGATTGCTTTTCCTGTCTGTGGAAAAAAGAATATGTCCATCTTTCAGTGTACTTTCCAAACAGATATAAGAATATTTATATGGAACTGACAATGTGGATTGTTATTTCCATTGCATTCCTGATAATAATAACAGGTGCATTTGTTTATGTTATTTACAATATAATCAGACAGAAAAAAATCTCGGAAATAAAGAACGATTTTATCAATAACATGACACATGAATTTAAGACCCCTATATCAACAATATCACTCGCTTCAGAAATTCTTATAAAAGGTGCCGGTAAACCGATCCCTGAAAATATTACCAAATACTCAAAAATTATTCTCGATGAGAACAAACGCATGCAATCCCAGGTAGAACTTGTATTGCAAACCGCACTTATCGATAAAGGAAAGATCAGATTAAATAAAGAAATTACCGATTTAAATGAACTCGTAAGAATAGCCGTAGAAAGTTTTTGCCTTGAAGACTGCGATGCCGACACTAAATTCAGTTATGAACTGAAGGCAAAGAATCCATCTGCCCTGATCGATACTGCTCATATCAGAAATGTAATCAGTAATATAATAGACAACGCAGTTAAATACTCTTCCGGCGCTCCCGTGATCAGGCTTATGACAAGAAACGTTATGAACGGATTCCAGATAGCAATATCAGATAATGGAATCGGAATAAGCAAAGAAGCACAGAAAAAAATATTTGATAAATTCTATCGTATTTCTACAGGAAATATTCATAATGTCAAAGGATTCGGACTGGGGCTTTATTATGTCAAGTCTATTGTTGAAGCCCATCATGGAGAAGTTTCTGTTCAGAGTAATCTGAACAATGGAAGTACGTTTTATGTTTATTTACCACAGGAGCAAATCGATTGATACGTAAAAAATTGTTATAGTTAAACCTACTAACAGAAATGAACCAAAAAAAATTACTTCTGGTTGAAGATGACCTCAACCTGGGAATCGTACTCAAGGATTTCCTTGAAATGGAAGGTTTTATTGTTACTCATTGCAACGATGGTCGTTCGGGGCTGGAAGCCTTTTTAAATGATACATTTCATCTGGCAATTCTGGATGTTATGCTACCCTTCATCGATGGATTCACCCTGGCAGAAAAAATTAGAAAACAGGATAAAAAAATTCCATTGATCTTTCTTACGGCAAAATCAATGAAGGAAGATAAAATAAGAGGTTTTAAAACCGGTGGCGACGATTATATAACAAAACCATTCAGTACCGAAGAACTGATCCTGAGAATTAATGCCGTACTAAGACGCACAGAAGATTTTATTACTGATACAAATAAAACAACAGTATTTAACTTTGGTGAGTTTGAATTCGACAGCAATGAACAGATCCTTTCCCATAATGGTAACAAGCGGCAGCTTACAAAAAGGGAATCGGATGTATTGCGAATGTTGTGCACTTATAAAAATAAATTACTGAAACGCGAAATTGCCTTAAAGGAGATATGGGGCGAGAACGATTATTTTATGGGCCGCAGCATGGACGTGTATATAACCAAACTGCGCAAGATGCTGAAAGACGATCCGAAGGTAACTATCGTTAATGTGCACAATGCAGGTTTCAAGCTTATGGTTGAAGTATAGTAACAGCTGGTTCTGTCAACCTAGAAACACTAAAAAAATTGATTCTGTTTAAATATCAGTACTTAAAGTTTTTTAGGTACTGGAAAGTTAAATTGGAAATTTCATTATACCATCGCCCATCTCCCCATTATTCCGTTAATCCAATACCCCATTAATCCCCAATAAACTTAATACATACCGGCGTTGGAACTTCAACGCTGATGCCGGTTTCCACCAACTCTCCTGTTTCAGCATCTATTCTGAATACTACCAAATTATCCGAATCCTGGTTGGCAACAATTAATAACTCTCCACTTGGGCCAATAACAAAATTCCTTGGCGTTTTACCCCCGGTGTTTTTATGTCCCGCAAGCTGCAGTCTTCCATTTGCACTGTCAACAGAATAAATTGCAATATCATTGAACTCTGCCCTGTTTGATGCATAAAGATATTTTCCGGATGGTGTGATTTGAATATCGGCACTCCGCGGGATATCTTCGCTTTCTTTTTGCAGTGTAGAGATCGTCTGGATTCTCCCGAGTTCTCCCGATTTTTTATCTACGCTGAAAGCATCTATAGTGCCATTGAGTTCGTTGATAACATATGCCCACTTATCTGACGGATGAAAAGTCATTTGCCTGGGGCCTGCACCCTGTTCAGCTCTTATTCTGCTCACCTCTGTCAACAGGTTATTCTCTCTGTCAATCTTATACTGCATCACCATATCAATCCCCAGATCAATACCATAAAGAAAGCGCCCGTCAGTTGAAGGTAAAACCATATGTGCATGGGGTTGCCGATCGGGATCATCTGCCGTATGCTGAATAACAGAAGAAGCTTCTTTTAATGAGCCATCATCATCTAACGGAAGCATTGCAATCGTGCCGGTTACATAATTTGCAACAAAAATGTAATCAGCTTTAACATCCAGACTTAAATGACATGGGCTGATTCCCTCAGATGAAACCGAACTGATAAATTCCAATGCACCGGTCGTTCTGTCTATACTGAAAGCACTGACTAGGCCAAGAGGAACATTTTCCTTCCCCCCGGTTTCGTTTACAACATATATTATGTCCTTTTCAGGATGTACACAAACATAACTTGGATTGATCGTTTCAGGTGATGTGGCAATATATTCCAGATTACCTGTATTCATATCCACCTCATACATGTATATACCTTCAGCTTTCCCTGCAACCCAACCAAGGTCTTCGGTGTAGGTTCCTATTGCGAGCCATTTTTTATTTTTCCCACTTCCCCTCTTAACATTATAAGAGTTTCTGCAGTCGGTAATATGAAAAAAAACAAACCCGGTAATCACTAAACTTAAGTATAACTTAGTTCTCATCATTTAATGTTTTTTGCAAGTTATCCAATTTTAAAGCAAAATATCGAAACACTGGAATCATTTATCAAAATAACTTTAATGTACCTATCTTGCAGAAGATTAACAATTAAGATGAAAAGAACCACTAAAATATCAAAGAAAGAACTCGCAGGCTTGATCGACCATACATTCCTGAAATCCGACGGTAAGCCGGAAATTATAAAAAAATTATGCACTGATGCTATTCAGTATGGGTTTGCCTGCATCATGGTCCATCCTTCAGAAATCGAAAATGCTGTGCGATATCTTGCGGGCAGCCAAATAAAAGTCGGTTCGGTGGTGGGATTCCCGCTGGGGCATAATACTAAGGAGGTTAAAATATTTGAGACAAAAGATGCCATTGAGCGCGGAGCAAATGAGATTGATATGGTTATAAATATCAGTGCTCTTATTGGAAAAAGTACTAACTATGTCCAATCGGAAATTGAAAGTATAGTAAATATTTGTCGCAGGAATAACATAATTTCCAAAGTAATAATCGAGACATGTTACTTAAGCCGTTCACAAATAGAACTGGTTTGCAGGATTGTTATGAAGGTAGGAGCCGACTTTGTAAAAACATCTACAGGCTTTGGACCGGAAGGAGCGACCGTGGAAAATGTTAAAATCATGAAATCTGTTGTTGGTGATTCTATAGGTATAAAAGCTGCAGGAGGAATCAGAACTTTTGATACCGTTATTCAAATGATAGAAGCAGGTGCTACCAGAATCGGCACTAGTGCCGGCGTTGACATTATTAATGAAATGACAGAATAATCCTAAATAAAAATCTCAGGTAAAATCGACAGATGTTTATTAAATCAGTTGCAGTTAATGGAGAATTGTGATAATACCAAGTGTATTCCTTAGATTGTATGAGCTATAATCAATAAGAAAATAATAACTGTCTAAAGGCAATGTGCTGCCATTCTTACTACCATCCCAGTTATTCTGATAGTTTCCTGCACAGTTATATACTTTTCTGCCGGCCTTGTCAAATACCATCACTTTCGCCAATGGATAATTTTCAATGCCTTTAATAATCCAGTAATCGTTTATACCATCACCATTGGGTGTAAATGTAAAAACCTCTTCTTCGCCCGGTTTATCACAGTATCTCAGTAGTATAGAATCGAAACCTTCACAGTAATTATCATCTACCACACTTACATAAATTAATTCTGCCCTGTCTGTCGTATAATCGGGAGCAGTGCTGCCATCATGCCACTCATAACTCAGGTATGTGTCTTCAAGATAATAAGTTTCATCATCATCATTGCAAAGAATAGTGTCCCCAATTATCTGCACCTGTGGAACTGAAAAGGATGTTATATGTGAAGAGTCCGACCAATTGTTATTGCAACCTGTTATTGTGTCGATGCACAGTGCATGAATAATTATTTCTTCACCTTCTGCCAGACTAATTTCAGTTTGATAAGGGGCCGCAAATGACGAATCGTAAATTGTTGTACCCATATCAAGTGAAAAATATACAGTTTGTCCTGTAACATTCTGCGCTGTGAGCGTAACAGCTCCTTCACCGCATATACCCGTATCGGAGATTATCTGCATTTGTGGAGTTAAAATCGAGATAATGCGTGCAGAGTCTGTCCAATGATTATTGCAGCCCGTTATAGTGTCAATACCCAATGCATAAATATTTATCTCTTCACCATCTTCCAGGTTAATCTCAGTTTGATAAGGCATTGTATATAACGAGTCAAATAATGTTGCCCCCATGTCAAGTGAAAAATATACAACATGTCCCGTTACATTCTGAGCTGTGAGTGCAACTTTCCCTTCACCGCATAAACTTGTATCGGAAAGCGATAAAGTAACCGCCGGAAATACCTCTACTAAATCTTCCTTTATAACAGCAAGAGAATCCCTGGATAACTGAATATTTTTCGTTCCTTCTGAATTATACATAACTTCAAACGGACCAAATCCGGTTGCTGTTTCAGGCTCTGCTCCTTCCCCGAAATTCCAGACATATAATGCTTCGTCATTATCAGTGTTCCCGAGAAAATAAAATGTTGCTGCATCATTCATACAAATCACTTCAGATGAAACTGTAAAATTGAAAGCATTGCAATCGTACATAAAGCCAGGATCATAGTTTAATGAATTAAAAAACCTGCCGATATTACTGTTGTTAAGATCTGTTTCATTACCGTATCCACATTGAGCTGGATAATTATCGGGTGATGTACAATAAAGATCGGCGTACTCTATGTCTCGTTTAATTTCAGGTGTGCTGTCAAACAAGTATACCTCACCAAAGGACATATTTCTGAAAAGTCCCTGATTATCGACACCCAACATTGTAAATTCTCCCGCTACCACCAGGTAACCATTGTTATATACCTCCACTTGATTTCTTGAGAGATAATCCCCCAGCACAATCAGTACGCCCCCTGAATCTATCTCCAGGATCTCATTGTTATCAAGGGTCAGTCCGGAGTATATTACAAGGGTATCGTGAATGACCAGTCTGCCATTATTGAATCTTAGACATCTGTAAGAGCTTATATAACCAAAACATTCTACATCTGCTGAGTCAAGATAGGTGTCCGGATAATCAAAATCTGCCCAGGATAAAGTATCTGACCAGATGCCTGTCCTGTTATCAACAGTGATAAACTGAGAATGACTGTCAATAATGCTTATAAAAGCAATAATGATATACACATAGTATTTTAGGCAATTCGATATGTAATTAAACTGCAACATGAGAATGTGCGGGTAGAAGTGAATAATGAGTTTGATTAATAGATAATACGGCATAACCTGGGCCGGGTTCAAATGTTTTTGACTTTCTAATGTTACTTTAAGCCGAATTTAATATTTACATGACTGACCAGCGTACCTTAAATCCCTTGTAACTATCGTCTGTAGAGGAATAGAGGAATCACAAAATATAGATAATAATAATTAACTACAGCATTCTGCATTTTTAAATCTATTAGATCATTTGATAAAAAGCATATTTTTAGTGACGAAAAATCTTATAATTATTCCTATCCGTTATCATTTTAAAAGATCTCATTATTAACACTGCAAGTTGAACAGTCATAACCCGGAAATGGTATTGTTGTAACCGTATATTAAAGCTTAACTGTGTAATCGTTTATTCGTGTAACTGTTGAAGTCAGAAGTTAAAATATCGAAACTGTCAGTCGTAATTTAAAATCTGAGTTAGATTTTTAAATTTCTCGAAATCAATTGGAATGTTTAATAATTTATAGGCTTTATCAATTGTTGAACAATACAGACTATTGTCTTTTGTTTTTAACACAAAAAGATGTGTGAGAGCTGTTATTAAAGGTTGTGCGACTAACCAGACTATTATCTTATGATTATTAACCTGATATTCGGTATTATACAATTCCGATAATTTTGTTAAATCATTCAAAGTAAAATTCAGTTTACATTTTTTATCAATTTCTATTAATAAATAATGAATATTTGAATAATTAACATCCAGTTTATATTCGTGATTTAGTTGTTTAAGCTCATGAAAATACAGAACTTCCGACTGCAACTTAACAATCGCAAATTTTAATTCGGGATACATTTTATAAAAATTTGCATTCATTTTTTAATTGATAAAAACCGAATACGTTATTTTATTAAAAATAAATTTAGTGTTTTATATTAATATCAGAAATAGGTTCTGCATGAGGTTTTTAAAATATTCAGATAACCACCGAACATTATCTTACTTTCTAATCAAAGTTACCTGAACAATTTTTACTACAATTTAATAAACATACCTGTTCTTTTTCTGTAACTATAAGAGCCAATATATTTTTAAGGAAGTAAATTTAAAAGTGAAGGTTGATTACCTCATAAGGAATTTTAAAATACGGTCAGGAAGTGATTATCTCCTTTTTGCTTTTGGATTCGGTTACCTTATTTTTATTGAAATACTTATTGATCTTACTTAACAGATCATCGATTCTCAGTGGTTTTGGGATATAGTCGTCGCAACCTGCACGCAGGCATTCATCTTCATCGGTTGACATGGCATATGCCGTTTGTGCAATGATTGGCATCTTCTTATTGATGCTTTTTATTTTCTTTGTTGCCTCTAAACCATTCAGATCAGGCATTTTGATATCCATAAGAACAATGTCGATTGATGGATCGTCTTCGCATATACTTATGGCTTCGGCACCGGTCTTTGCCCACCTGATAATTGCCCTTGTCGGACTAAGCACTGTCTCCAGCAGGTTGTAATTGGCTTCCTCATCTTCGGCGATCAGGATCGATCTGCCTTTCCAGTTATAATTGACAGTGTAATCAATTTCTTTCGGACGTTCAACAGGGATACCGGGTTTATATGGCATTCTGAAGAAGAAGCTCGATCCCCGATCAATTTCTGATTCTACCCATATCTTACCACCAAGTCTCTCGGCAAGTCCTTTTGATATTGATAATCCAAGCCCGGTACCTCCATACAGTTTATTGTATGAACTGCTTGCCTGCCTGAAGCGCTCAAAGATTACTTCTTGTTCTTCCCGCGTCATCCCAATTCCGGTGTCTTTTACAAAGAAAATAATATCCCTTCTTCGATCGATAAAATAACCGAACTCGATCTTCCCCCTTTCAGTAAACTTAACAGCATTTGCCAGCAGATTTGAAATGATTTGTTCCAGTCGCACTTTATCTGTATATAACGACGATTCTTCATTGCGCAAACCTGTTTTCATGATCAGGTCTATGGGCTTACCTTTAACCTCTATCTGGTTCTTATAATTCAGGTAAAGCTCATTCATTACCTTATTCAGGTTGAAATTTTTATTGAAAACAGATATCTGGCCTGCTTCAATTTTAGAAATATCGATAATGTCTGTTATGATATGCAGGAGCTGGCGGCAATTGGCGTTAATAAGATCAATATAATCTTTCCTCTTTTCTTCGGGTAACACACGATTCCGGATGAGAGTTGCAAAACCCAGGATGGCATTCATAGGAGTACGGATCTCGTGACTCATATTAGCCAGAAATGCTGACTTTAGCTTGTCGCTCTCTTCAGCTTTTTCTTTTGCAGCCTTTAACTCATCATTGATCAGTTTAAGCTTAACATTCTGAATTGCCAGCTTTTCACTGTAATTCTTAATTTCTTCTTCGTTGGCTTTCCTCTTGGTTATTTCAAGGGCAATACCCGTAATACCAATTACATTATTGTTTGAATCGAAAATGGGAGCTTTGAATGTTTCAAACCATTTGCCATCTGTTTCATCCTCTATGAACAAATGCTTCTGTGTAAGAATTATCTTCAGATCCTCTTCGCGACAGCGCTGGGCAATCTGCTCAGGATATATATCATAATCGGTTTTACCTATGATCTCTTCTACGCTGCGGTTTACAGAACTGGCAAATGATTCGTTAACGGAAAGGTATTTGCCCTCGCAGTCTTTCAACCATGCCAGGTGTGGAAGGTTATTTAAGATCGCCTTTTTCTGCACTTCGCTTTCTATAAGAGCTTCTTCAGTAAGTTTCCTGTCTGTGATATCCGTAACAATCCCTTCAATTGCGACAGGTTTTCCTGCATCGTTTCTTATTATCAGGTTTTTCTGTTGGACCCATCTGATCTCACCGTCTTTTCGCAGGATCTTTATCTCATAGAACTCAGGAGCCTCACCTTTTATTAGTTGTTTCCAATGTTCAATGAAATATTTGAAGAAGTCAGGGTGAATAATTTTTCTCACAATAAGCGGAGAATTATAAAACTCGTCCGGTTCATACCCAAAAAGCTCTTTCAATTGCGGACTTACATATTCATAACGACACTCGGGCAGAGATAAACGATAAACAATATCGTTCACATTTTCAGTGATCCTGTAGAATCTGTCCTTGTAATAATTCTCTTCCGGCAAAAACGATTTTCGAAGAATATTTACTTCTTCTTTCAGCTTGCGAATCTGCTCCCGATACTGCGTATCCCGTGCAAGAAGCTGTTCATATGTAGGCTTTTGTCTTGTCAAGTAATTAGGGCTATTAGGGGGAGGACAAGATATGCATTTTACAGTTAAAATAAAAATCAAAATAATATATTATCCAGCTTACCTCACTGCCTGAAATGGTTCATTACAGTATATCGAGCATAGAACCAAGGTTTTAGAATTTAGAAAATAGTTATCAGAAATTAACTGAATAATTGCAAATATTGAAAGACAAAATATCTTTGGAACATTTTAAGTAGAAAATCTTCTCAGTATATTACCTCCGCGGTTGTAATCTTTATTATATCAATAAATGTGCTTAAAAAGGATCTCATTTCACCACGCATTTTAGCAGTCTTATCACCATTTCTTATACGTTGGCAAACGTCAGGTAACAATTTACCTGAGACATGTGTAAAATAAAAAAAGAAATGGGTATGAGAAACTACTACAAAATACTGTTCTTACTGGTTACCGCAGTATCATCGGTTGCTTATTCAGCAGGTACCGGAATCAATGTTCCTTCAATTGATGATCTGCATGAGTTTGGGGAAAATATTGAAGCCAGCATTGAAAACGGCAACTCTGCATATTTTAATCAATGTTTTCATCACCGGGAATTTCTCAAAAGGAGCATAGACGAAAGTAATAATGCTTATGCTGAAGGTTTTAGGGAAGGGTTTATTAAGCACTTTGACATAGGGACAGTACTGGTAGATGAGATATATAGCAATGGAACGTATTCATTTCATAAAGCATATTACACAGACGGAAAAGCCAAAATGCTTTTCAGATTAATGACCAACGAAGGCATCAATTATCATGAATTTGAAGTGCAGATCATTGATGAAAAAATGAAGATAGTTGATGCATATATATTCCTTGCGGCAGAATACCTGAGTGAAATGGTAAACAGACTATATATTGCCAACATGCCGGTAAAATATTGCTCTGAATCTGATCTTATTAAACAAGCAGAATATAAAGAGCTTGAATCGATAAAAGTTTTTTTTGGTGAGAATAAATCGGCGAAGGCATACAGGGAATGGAAAAAGCTTGATCCTGAATATAAATCGCTAAAAGAGTATCAGGTTTTGGGTATCCAACTGGCAGCGCATACCAACGAAGAGAAATTTCTGGAGCATTATGTGGAATTCAGGAATAACTTAAATGATACCAAAGGAAAATACCTGTTACCAGTCGAAGGTTTGATGGCTTATGGTTATTACAAGGAATCGCTGGAATGCATCGACAGTCTCGATAAATGTCTGGGTAAAGATCCTATGCTTAATCTCTGGAGAGCAAATATTTTTTACAATTTAAATGATTATGAAAAAGCTGCCGGTTATTACAATATCATCATTGAGACATACCCTGAATACGAATTTACTTATTTTACACTGCTGGGAATATACATTGAAGAGAAAAAGTATGATAAAGCAACATCTTTACTCGAAAAAATGACCTTCACTTTTAACCGTTATAAAGAAGATTTCCAGGAGATACTGGTTGAATATCCGGATTTTCTCCATTCTGCCGAATATACCGAGTGGCTGAAACAATAATAATATCATTTCTGCTTATACCATTCTGCATACATTTTATAATTGCCGGCAATACGTTCGATCATATTTTTTGATTGCTCCGGATCAATTTCCTTTATCTTCTTTGCCGGATTGCCAGCATAGACACTCCCCGCCTCCACAATAGTGTTTGACAGTACAACTGCCCCGGCTGCAATAATTGAATTCTCATTGATGACTGCATGATCAAGAACTATTGCACCAATGCCTATCAAAACATTATCATGGATCTTTGCCCCATGGATTACAGCATTGTGGGCAACGGTTACCCTGTTCCCAATCTCAACCACCGACTTCTGATATAACGTATGCAGAACCGCCCCATCCTGTATATTCACATTATTGCCAATGCGGATGGAATTCACATCACCACGCAGCACTGCATTGAACCATATACTACAATCGTCACCAGTTATTACATCACCGATTATTGTTGCATTTTCCGCCAGGTAACAACCTTTCCCAAAAACCGGAGTGAACCCTCTTACCGATTTTATCAAAGCCATTTCACACTACATTTTTTAAACAGATAACAAAGTTAAATTAAATTCTAAACAGCATTGGCCCGGTGTTAAAATTATAGTTTGGGAATATTGAAATGTTGGGGTGAAATGATGTAATATTAAAATAATTCTGAACCCTTTATTTCATTTCTCCGGTATTTCAATGTATCAATATTTATTATTGATTGATACCGCAGATTTCTGTAACCTTAAGCGAAGAGTTAATCTGAATTAACGTTCGAAGTCGGGGTTATTCGTTGAATCTTCGTGCACTTTTATTAAAGTTGTTTCCCTGACCGAAACGGAAGAAGCTGCAAAGAATCCAACACCATTATATCCCCCGCTGATATTCTCAATATTTGTCGGGATATTTGCCGGTGGCCCGCTAAAGATTGATCCGTTTGCGGCTGTTTCCATTACAAAGGCATTGTTAAACTCATATTCTTCGCGGGAGATCGATAGCATTTCCAGTCGGATAGCATTCGTGTCCATTACAATATATTCCTGCTCAAGCCATTCAACCTCAACATTTACCATGTAGTTATCGTCGAAGAAAAGATCTTCCTGATAAGGAGTATCTACCAACTTATCATTTATCAGCGTATCGTTCAGATAAATATTGAACATATAAATATCACCGATAGGCGGAGGCTCATAAGCCGACATCCGTATTTTATAGAAACCCTGCTCAAAATAAGCAAAGTATTCGTATTCGTAATTGATACTATCCAGCTGTGCTACAGAATCGAGGTATGCGACTGCACGGTATGATTCACCATCAACATCAATATTTAAGGTATATGAATTACCCGGTATGCCTGCTACAACATCTGTTTCATATATACCAAGTGTATCGTTAACCAGGGTCAGATCAAACCTGTTACCTGTAACAATTTCTTCGATATAAGCTTCTGCATTAAGTATTGGCTGGGGCAACGTATTGGTAAAATAGTTCTGAGTATATGTCAGACGTACCTGCTGATTCTTCAGCTCATTTGTCATTCTTCCTTCAACAACAATTCTAACTTCATCATTGGTTGCCAGGTTAATGCTGATCTCTTCTTCACATGAGATAAAGAAGAAAGAGACCTTCATTATTGCTATTACACCGTATAATATATTTTTTATTGATCTCATGTTCTTTTAGAATTTAAAGGTATAGGTTATAGAAGGTACAATACGGTACAGATATATCATATATGCTTTTGTAACATCAGGCTGGTCGGGATCTTCACGGAAACTTAGCATGACAGGATTTTTTCTCATATATACGTTGTATACCGAAAGGTTAAGATATTGCTCGAAGTTCTTTTTTACCTTGTTTAACCTGAAAGTTGCTGAGATATCAAGCCTGTGGTACGGAAATATTCTTATTGAATTTCTGTCGGAATAATACGGTGCGATCATTCCACCATAGTTAAACCTTTGTGAAGGTAACGTTCTGGGTGGAGCGCTTGTGTATATCCAGTTGGCAGAAAAATTCCAGCGTTCAAAAAGATCGTATGAAACGATAACAGCCAGATCATGTGGCTTATCGTATGAAGCAGGATATTCTTTGCCTTCATAAATTTCAGGTATCTTTTTAAAAGTTCGCGCATAGGTGTAGCTGACCCACCCTGTAAGTTTGCCCTGTTGTTTACGTATCATGAATTCTGCTCCATATGACCGGGCAGTACCTATTCTTAACTGACCTTCGTATTCATCATTTAGCAGTAATTCCGCATGGTCTTTAAAATCGATAGAATTCTTATACCATTTATAGAATACCTCAACCGATGTTTCAAACTGATTATTAAAGAAATTCCTGAAATATCCCAAAGCCACCTGATCGACAATCTGGGGCTTGATATTCGGAGAACTTGGGAACCAGAAATCCAGAGGAAGCGACGCTGTACTGTTACTTGCAAGATGAATGTACTGAAACATGCGGTTATAACTTGCTTTGACCGAGCTGATACTGTTTAATGTATAACGAACCGATAGTCTTGGTTCAAGGCCGTAAGCAAATGTATTGAAAATCTCTCCGCGACTGTAATGCAATGTATCAAGCACGATATATGTCACGGGATCAGACCTGTCAAACATAATGGATTGTCCGCCACCTATATTCTGAAATAGAGAATAACGCAAACCATAAAGAAGAGTAAGATTTGAAGTAATGGTGTGTTCATTGGAGAGGTATATACCATATTCCAGTGCAAAGATATTAGGGATTGAATAATTAATAGGTATTTCATATTCGGTAAGCGTGTCACTCACAAATTTACCTGTGACTTCTGCAGGATTAAAATTGTGAAATATTCCCTGCAATCCAAACTTTACCGTATTATTCGGATTCAGATAATATGTGAAATCTAAATGTTGATTAAGATCTTTGATTGTCATCTTCCAGTTGAAGGTGGTAAGGTCTTCCTCGACTCCCAAATCATAAAGATAATTGCTGTAGATAGTTGAAACATTAAGAAATAACCTGTTATTGAAAACATGGTTCCACCTTGCGGTTACAGTAAAATTCCCATAATCCATATCAAACATATCACCCATCCTGAAAACATCGCGGCCGAAATAACCGGAGAGAAAAACCCTGTTGTTATCGTTGATCGTATAGTTGATCTTAGCATTCAGATCATAAAAATATATGTCACTTTCCCGTGCCATGCTGTCTTGTGAGAATGGAAGAAACAATACATCGAAATAGGTTCTGCGGCCGGAGACAAGAAAAGACACCTTTTCTTTTACAACAGGCCCTTCAACAGTCAGGCGGCTCGACAAGGTTCCTATACCCCCACTTCCGTGGAATTCAGTCTTGTTTCCTTCTTTCATGTATATATCGAGAATTGAAGACAACCGGCCACCATATTCAGCCGGAATACCTCCCTTATAAAGTTTAAGGTCTTTTATGGCATCGGCATTAAAAACAGAGAAGAATCCCACAGCATGTGATGCATTATAAACCGGTGCATGATCGAGCAAAATAAGATTTTGGTCTACTCCGCCACCACGAACATGAAAACCTCCCGATGCTTCACTTGCAGATAAAACCCCCGGGAGCAGCTGTACTGTTTTAATAATGTCTGTCTCCCCAAGTAACAAAGGCAACTTCTGGATAGTTTTCATCTGAAGGGTATTGGTGCTCATTTCTACCTCCCTGATATTAATATCACGCCCCTTAGCATATATCTCAACAGATTCAATCAGTTCAGCAGATTCTTTTAAAGAAAAATTCAATCGTTTGTTTTCTGTCAGCTTAATATTAACGGTCTGAACTTCGTACCCAAGGAAAGAAACCTCGAGTTCGTGTGTTCCTTCTTCAAGGGTAAGAGAGTAAAAACCATAAGTATTGGTAACCGTACCCCGCAACTGGTTATTTAAAAGAACACTTGCCCCTATAAGTTCTTCCCCCAAATCATCCGTAACATATCCGCTGATCGTATATTTGGTCTGACCGTATGCATTCAGGATTAAAACTGTGAAGCATAGAGCTCCAATGAGTTTTTTCATGGTTCATGTTCTTTATTGATTCAGGGTATATTATAATCAAACCCCTGCACATATTGAAAACATGCAGAGGTCAGAAAGGTTGTAATTATACTAAAATTATTCTTAACATAAAGGTCATTACTAGAATTTACCAAATTTGACCCTCACACCGGTTGAATAATTGATTAATGATCTGTGTGATGCATAAGTAAGATCAATATCAGAAGTATATCGGTAGGAAATAAATGCTGCCATCCGGAAAAACCTGGTAAAATTAAATTCTATTTCGGCACCTGGTTCTACAACCAGGAATACTGATGATTCATTTACCTCATTATCCTGTTCATAATTCTCATTATCTTTCATCCAGGTAGTATAAGCTACTCCACCAACTCCCGCCAGTATCGGAAAAGATAAATGCACACCCGATTTTGGCAATACGATAGCTTCAACAACAAAACCTCCGTAACCTCCAACAAGGCTAGCATCCATATTCAATGCCTGGTTGTATTCATACTGGTTGATAAACCCGGCACCGCCTATTCCAAACATAAGCCAGTGCCCCAATAGCACACCACCCCGGGCATCGATTGTGATAGCATGCCTGTCATCAATCTGGGAGTATCCCAGACCAATTCCTCCGTATCCGCCGAGTTCTTTGCCCCCGAAAATAGTTTTGAATTCATCCTGGTTTGAATACTCATAGTCATCGTCCTGTGCATAAATAAAATTTGCACAGATTAGCAAGGCTGTTATAATGTATACCTTTTTCATTTTATTTGTTTTATTTTCATTTGTTTTGGTTAATTACTAATCTGTTTTTATATCTAGGATCCTGTATAAAATATTACTATTCAGTTAAAATCTGTATCTGAAAGAAACCACAAAATTAAATGGCCGTATCCGGAAATACTGATTCAGCGAAAATTCAAAATATGGCTGGGCTGCAGCACTAATAATCAGAGGAAGTTCTTCCGCAATATATTCAAAACCAACAATACCATCGAAACCGATCTGTGGTGTCCATCTCCAGTCGTGATAATAAACCCTGTTTAAAATACGATATTTATTGGTGTAATTCACTCCGAGATGCATACCGTAACCATACATGAGTTTAATATGTTCAAACCTTTCAGTGGTTAAAGACCGAAAAAACTCTCTTAGTGCTAATACTTTTAATCCGTGTTTCGATACACCGGCCATAGCCTCCAGCGCTCTGTCATCATCGTAAAACTGTCTGTAATTAACAAAGAAACCTTCGCCTACCCTTATTCCCGCATCCCGCGTATAGTTCTGTGAAAAGACAACAGTACTGGTACAGATAAAAAGTATAGTACAGAATAAATACTTCATGGATCTCGAGCTTATTAATTCCAACTTCTTATTTCTCCTGAACCATTATCGGTTTCTACTACATGAATAGGCGAGCCATAGTAAATTATATCACCTGAACCGGTGACTGTAGCATCGAGCAAATCATAAGCAAAACAGAATATGTTACCCGATCCGGAATTTGTAGCATAGCAGTCGTCCACCCTGAAGTCATCTGCCCATATATTTGCTGAACCAGAAAGATTAAGGTTCCCTCTGTGGGCTTTTCCTATAACAGTTATACTGCCCGATCCGTTAAGTGCAATTCCAACGGTGCTGATAGAAATCAGACCGTAGAAATCGATGCTTCCGGAACCATTGTTTATTATTTCCACATTGTTACAGTCAAATTCATCAATATCAATATTACCCGATCCATTCAGTTCAATCAATTCTAAATATGGCATTCTGATATCGATTATTATATTGTTGCTTTCTTCTAAACATCTGTCGTTGTCAACTTCAATAACAAGATCGCCACTACGAACAATAGTGTTTATATATGGCAGAAGATTTTCATCGGCAGTGATATTCACTGAATAAATTGAATCATAGACAATATCAACATTATAATTTGTGTTATTTACAACACCATAAAATACTGCAACCACTCTTTGCTCTGTCTTAATGATGCCGTTGCCTTCGATACAATTGAAAAACGGATCGCAGGATGCCAATAATATTGCCATTATTACTATGGATATTATGCTGATTTTGTATTTCTTTGACTTTTTCATGATACTTCAATTTGTGTTTTAATGACAAACATAATTTTCTTTAGTTGCATTTTTATCAACTTATCGATGAATAATATTGACCACACATTTTTTAGGCGCATTGATCTGAACCTTGTGTAATGTTTCAGCAGCAGTTGTTCCAATTGTACCATAGGTAAGTTTGAGATTGTCTTCTTCGCTAAGTTCTTTTGTTTTTACATGTGCCAAACTTGCCGGTAAGTTAATATAAACATCATCGTGATGTGTAATATCCAGATTATATGATGTATTCCATTTAAAGAAAAGATCTACATCAGTATATTCAGAATTAACATTTATGAATGAAAATGTGTTACTTATATCGTCGACTCCAAGATTTCCGTACTTAAGTGATGCACGTAACTCTTTTTTAAGGTTTTCAATATTAATATCTGTGAAATAACCGCTTGCAACTAGTTCACTCACTTCTTCCACGTTATATTTATCTCTCCTTGAATCTATATTGGCCTTATCAACTAAATCAATTGCGATGCGTGATGAGCGGGTTTCCATTTTCAGATCTTTTGCATTCTTTATTCGAAGGTCGGAATATGAAACATAAACCATTCCATTTTGAATATTATTAATAGTACCATCTCCCGAACTTACTTTAATAACAGGCGAACCGGATAGCTTATTTGCCTTCAAATCACCATTGGATAAAATAATTTCCAGGTTTCCGTTAAAGTCATCCATATATATATCACCGAACTTGTTCTCTATTTTGAAATTAATATACTTTGGAATATAAACCATATAATTAATGGTAACCTGACTAGATGGGATAAATGCATCGACAAAGTCTGAAAATATACCTGCCGAGCTTACAATTTGAGTTTTTGCCACCACATAGTATTTCGTGGAGGTAAACTCAAAGCTGATATTATCTTTCAGCTTTTGCATTTTCTGATAGTTATTGGCACTAATACGGAAGTCTACGTCGAATTTTACACTGTCTTTATCCCAGGTAACGACGTGGATTTTTCCGTATTTGTTACTCACTTCTACCGATGTTTTGTCGGTAATTTTATAACTGTGTACCTGCCTGTCGGAATACACTTGAGAGTGTACTCCTCCAGGATAGAGAAATAGTACCAGCCATAAACAAAGAACAGTTCTGTAGATCATATGCGTTCGATATTGTTAGTTTCTTCTTCTTGTGAATCCTCTTCAAGGAACATAAGCATATCCTCGAGCATTGTAATCCGCAACCTGTAATTCTGGATCATTGCTTCAATTACTTCGTGGTTTGCAATATTATCCTTCAGGTCTTTTTTTAATCCATTGCATATGCTGTCAAGTTCCGAAAGATCTGTATTTAGCTCCTCTTCAAGAGAGGGATATTTTGAAAGAAAAGGTTTAACCTCTTCAAGTTTTGCATTTATCATTCCCAAATAATACATTTCAGCCTCCCTTAATTCGGGAATGTTGATCTCTGCTTCTTTCGTTTCAGCTACCTTTCCTTCTCTTCCTATCCAGATGCGTTGCACCAGTAGGGAAGCACCAAAGATTACGGTTACCACTGCTGCCCGCGACATGTAATAATGCCATGATAGATGCTTCTTTTTCGAGATACGTTTTTCAATACCCTTCCAAAGATCCTGATCCGGCTCGTTAAGATCAAATTCGGTATTATGGCTCCTTACAAAATCTTCCAATTTGTCTTTCATGATTCTGTATGTATTAAAAGTTCTTTTATTTTCTGTTTTGCACGCGAAAATTGCGATTTTGAGGTTGACTCAGATATCCCCATTATTTGAGCAATTTCGCTGTGGTCATAACCTTCTATAAGGTATAGTGAGAATATCACCCTGTATCCATCGGGTAATTGTTCCATTGCTTTGTAAATTCGTTTTACATCGAGATGTTCCTGTTCTAAATCCTGATTGTCTTCATGGTTGGTTTCCGGGACATTATCGGTAAATACGAGTTGAGCTCTTCTCTTTTTTAGGTGGTTGATACATTTGTTAACTACAATTCTCTTAAGCCAGGCCCCAAATGATGATTCATATCGAAAGCTGTCCAGCTTTACAAATGCTTCTGAAAAAGCATCCTGAAGCATATCCTCAGCCTCAGCACTATGGTTCATCATGCGGTAACAAATGTTGAACATAGCTTTAGAATAGAGTTTGTAAAGCTGGTATTGCGCTTTTCTGTTACCGGCTTTGCTCAGCTCAATAATATCACGGTGTATATCCTGATATGCTACCTCCAATGAATTCTGGTTTTCGTATCAAATGACAAGCAAATTTACAACGGGTTGCATACAACAAGAATAAAATTTTAAGTGATTGAAACAAAATTAATTAATCGACAATAATAGTGAAAATAATGATGATCCCGATCCCGTTAGTCATCGGGACTATTGAGCGATGAACTGATGAATTGATTAATTAAATTTATTCAGGTATTAAAAGACGGAAGATATAAAGTCAATTCTAAACTCCCTGAACGATCAGACATAAACTAACTATTCAACAGTCAGCAATTACCATTCACTTCTTAATAACTGCCCTGAATATTAGAACAAGTCCTAATAATATAGCAAGGTAAAAGGCTGCCCTTCCGATATAATCGCCATGCTTTGTATAAAAAGTTACCTTATTATTGATATTGAGTTCATCACGAATTGCACCACGTTTCCACCAGGTTAATTTTTGAATTACTTCACCCTTCTGATTAATAAATGAGGAAATCCCTGTATTTGCCGAACGGGCAATACTCCTGCGAGTTTCAATAGCCCTCATGCAGGACAATGCGTTGTGCTGCCTGTGACCCGGAGTGTCGCCCCACCATCCGTCGTTCGTTATTACAAAAATAATATTGGCTCCTTTCTTTATATAATCGCCGACAAACTCACCATATACTGATTCGTAACAAATCACCGGTGCAACCATTACACTATCGTCAGAAGCCTTAAAAACACTTCTTTCTTTTTGAATAGCATGACTTCTGAAAGTACCACCAAGTTTTACTGTAAGCGGACGAAGTATCCCAAGCAATTTAGGATAGGGCATTTTTTCAACACCTGTTACCAGTTTTGATTTGTGATACAATTGAATTTCAGGAGTTGAGTCTATCTGAACTGCTGAATTATATGTATCGTAATAAGTACCTGTATTACCATATGGTCTGGCAGTAGGTGTTCTTTTCCCCTCGGGATAGTACTGCCGGCACCATACTCCGGCAACATATTTAACTCCCGGATTCTTTTGTAAAACTCTTCTCAACATCACAAATTCAAATACCCGGTTAAAGTGCCCAATCCAGATATCGCCCAGAATTGATGTTTCCGGACTTGCAATATAATCGGTTTCAGGTGTTAATTTACTTTCAGCAAGTTCAACCTGTAAGAGAGTCTGCTCTTCACTTGACATATCGTTGAATTTCATATATGGATCGACGTTAGGTTGAACAACAACTATCTCACGGGCATTTGCTTCTTCTTCATATGTCTTAAAACGAATAAGAGAAATTATGACAGGAATCACAATTATCAAAATAACAGCACTTAATAAATTATAATTTCTTTTAAATGATACGCCGGAAATAATCTTCCTGATCAGTTCGAATATCATAATATTTACAAGCAGCACCCATAGTGAACCGCCAAATACACCTGTATATTCATACCACTGAATAAACTTAATATCGAATAATAAACCGTTACCCAGAGTGAGCCAGGGCCACGATATTTCACCATGTGTATAGGCGAACTCAAGAGATATCCAAAAAATAATTAAAGATGCATAACCGGCAAATCTTCCAAGTTTCCGCTTTGTGATTGTATAAAAGAGGAATGCCAGCGACATGTAACCCGTAGTCACTAATACTGCCGCTACCAAACCGGCAAATGATGCATTTTTAATCCACCAGGTAGTAATTACGTTCCAGATAAATAATGAAATGGATGTATAGAGATAAACGAGTGAATTCTTCTTATGAATATCATTGCTGGAAACAATATGTTCTTCAACAAATAAAACGGGCACAAAAGTGATCAATAAAAATAATCCTGAACTCCACTCGTACCAACCTAACGATAGTATTATTCCTGATAATACAGAGAGTAAGATAGCCTTTGTCTTGCTCATAAAATGAGATTTAAATTTTAATTATTGCCTTTAAACAGGCTTTTAATTTTGGAACACAAAGATATTTAAGTAAATCAATAATTAATATATGGTGCAATTTTGTAAATTCATTACCCTGATAATATAAAATTAATAACCGGGTATTTTCAGATAAAGAATTATATGTTAATATTTTTTAATATGTATGACTTTTGGCAATTTTTTTAACTGGATTTTTATTTAAACTTGCCAATTCATTTATAAAAACCATAATCCGTGAAAAGTATAATATTTATTTTATCTCTGGGCTCAATTATTATTCTAAGCTGCTCACATCAAAAAAAAGAAATGGGAAATCCTTTATTATCAGATTACAACACTCCAAAAGAGACTATACCTTTTAACCTGATCAAAACCGAACATTTTGCGCCTGCGCTGGATACAGCATTTAAATCAGGACGAATAGAAATTGACGGGATAGTAAATAATGAAGAACCAGCGAATTTCGAAAACACTATTGAAGCATTAGAAAGAAGCGGTAAATTATTAGATAATATTACCCATATCATTTACAATTTAAACAATGCACAAACCGATTCTGCCATTCAGGCTTTGGTAAAAGAATTATCCCCAAGGTTATCCGAATACCAAAATGATATAACATTAAACGAAAAGTTATTCGTAAGGATAAAAACTGTCTATGACAATGTGGACAGGACTGATCTTACATCTGAACAAAATATGTTGCTTGATAAAACGTATAAAAGTTTTATTCGCAACGGAGCAAATCTGGGTGAGAAAGAAAAAAAAGAATACCGTGAAATTACCAAAGAACTTGCAGGTCTTGGTGTCCAGTTCCAGGAAAACCTGCTCGCTGAGACAAATGAATACACACTGCAGATTACAGACTCTGCAGACTTGTCTGGTTTACCCCCGGATGCAATAAAAGCTGCTGCTGCTGAAGCAACACAAAGAGATTTGGATGGTTGGGTATTTACATTAAAATACCCCAGTTTCATCCCATTTATTAAATATGCCGATAACAGGGAACTCAGAAAACAGTTATATATTGCATACAACACACGTGGTTTAAAAGAAAATGAAAATGATAATCGTAAAATTGTAAAACGAATTGCTGAGTTGAGAATTCGTGAAGCTAATCTGCTGGGGTATGATACATATGCCGATTACATTCTGGATGATCGCATGGCAGAATCTTCCAAAAATGTGAATGAATTTATCGATCGGATGATAGATGCTTATCTCAAACCTGCGATAAAGGAACTGGCAGATGTACAGGAATTTGCAAGATCCATCGGTTTTAGTTATGAATTACAAAAATGGGACTGGTACTATTTTTCAGAAAAGCTTAAAAAGGAAAAATACTCAGTCGATGATCAACTTATACGGCCCTATTTCAAATTAGAAAATGTACGAAAGGGAATATTTGATTTAGCCTATAAATTATATGGAATAACCTTCGTTGAAAATAAAGATATACCTGTTTACAATCCGGATGTAGTGGCATACGAAGTGTACGATCATGATAATTCTTACCTGGCTGTTCTTTACATGGATTTTTTCCCTCGTGACAGTAAACAACAGGGAGCATGGAAAACTGATTATATAAAACAGTATAAGGCTGATGAAAAAGAACAAAGACCGCATGTATCTATGGTATTTAATTTTACAGAGCCAACAGAAAATAAACCTTCATTGCTTACTTACGAGGAAGTTCGAACATTTTTACATGAATTTGGTCATGCTTTACATGGTATTTTCACCGATGTAACTTATTCATCCTTATCAGGAACCAGTGTATATCGCGATTTTGTTGAACTACCTTCGCAGATTATGGAAAACTGGGCTGAACAGAGAGAATGGCTCGATATGGTTGCTGTACATTACGAGACAGGAGAAAAAATTCCTGAAAAATTATTACAGGCCATAATAAATAGTAAGAATTACAATATAGCTAACTGGTCAGTAGCGCAACTTGGATATGGAATGATTGATATGTCGTGGCATTCGTTAGAAGAACCATACCAGGGAGACATTGTGGAATTCGAAAAAAATGCCCGCAGCAGAACGACAATACTGCCACCAATTGAAGGTACTGCTATGAGTACTTCATTCGGACATATTTTTTCGGGTGGTTATGCGGCAGGTTACTATGGTTACAAATGGGCAGAGGTCCTGAAAGCTGATGCTTTTTCACTGTTCCTGGAAAACGGCATATTCGACAAAGCAACCGCGGAAGCATTCAGAAAAAAGATACTTTCAAAAGGAGGTACTGAACACCCAATGAAACTTTATATCGATTTCAGAGGAAAAGAACCCTCAATAGAACCCTTGCTTGAACAAAGTGGTTTGAAAAATAAAAGTTAGTATAAAAATACAGAAAGTGAACATTAGTATTGTTGCCGGGGTTAATCTACTATTCGGTAACTAAAATTTTATGCATTCACTTATCAGCCTGATTGGTAATACTCCCCAGATTGAGCTTACAAAAATTATTACCAATAAGAATATCAGACTTTTTGCAAAGCTCGAAGGCAAAAAACCGGGTGGCAGCGTGAAAGATCGTACTGCCTATGGCATGATCAAGGGTGCTCTGGAGCGCGGAGAGATATCACAAAACATTCATATTATTGAACCTACCAGCGGAAACACCGGCATCGCACTGGCCATGATAGCCCGGCTGTTCAACTTAAAAATAGAACTGGTTATGCCCGAACATGCTACTAACGAAAGAATTAAGACTATGAGGGCATACGGGGCAAAGGTTACTTTAACACCATCAGATAAATCGATGGAAGGGACAATTGATTATGCCCGTCAGAAAGTGAAGGAAGAACGGTTTAAAATGCTCGATCAGTTCAATAACCCGGATAACTGTCTTGCTCACTATCGATCAACCGGACCCGAGATCTGGAAAGATTCGGAAGGAAGAATAACTCATTTTGTTTCAGCTATGGGAACCACAGGAACCATAATGGGGACATCACGTTATTTAAAAGAACAAAACCCACAGGTGCAGATTATTGGAGCACGACCAACCGAGGGGTCCGAGATTCCCGGTATCCGCCGCTGGCCCAGGGAATATCTTCCAAAGATATTCGATCCGCAACTGATCAATGTAACTATTGATATTTCATCAGAAGAAGCTACCGAAATGACCCGCCGACTGGCCCGTGAAGAAGGAATATTTGCCGGTATGAGCAGTGGAGGTGCTGTTGCAGCAGCTTTAAAGCTATCCGAAACAATTGAAAAAGGATATATAGTATGTATAATTAGTGATATCGGCGACAGGTACTTATCTTCCGGTTTATTTAGTTAAGATCAATTCAATTGTAAATTACACGAGTGACTTCTTTTTTATAAATTTACTTTTACAAATTATTAGCTCATTTTAATCATTCCGACCGAAATGAAATGCAGAGCCGGAATCTATTTTAAAGTTTCCAATGAATATGGATTCCTGATCCCTGCCTGCCGCTCAGCTGAATCTTAGGCGAAAGCGATGTAGGCAGGTTCGCTACTCTTCGTCAGGAATGAAGAATCAGCAAATAAATACACAAACAAATTAAAAACACATGGCTCGTTTTTTTAAAGACAGATCAAAAGCAAAAGATCAGGCTCCCGGTTCACTGATCTTTATCGGTAATATTAAAGAGGAAACCCCCAGAATTACTTATATGTCGTACAACAAAGATAAGTTAAATGAAATCCACGACTTTAAACTTGATGATTTGAGCAGACTGAGAAGTGATTCGGAAGTTCACTGGTTAAATGTTTACGGATTACACGATTCTGAGATTATAAATAAAATTGGTAGCGAATTTAATATTAGTAACATCCTTCTGGAAGATATACTCAATACAGACAACCGACCGAAATTTGAAGAGGGCGATGAAAATCTGGATTTCCTCGTTAAAATCTTAAATTTTGACAATAGCACAGGTAAAGTTAATACTGAACAAATATCAATAATTCTGGGCAGGAATTATGTTATTACCTTCCAGGAAGCCGTAGCAAAACATTTTGAGGGTATCAGAGAAAGAATAAGAAAGAGCAAGGGTAAGGTGCGCACATCAGGGCCTGACTATCTGGCTTATATTATTCTTGATTCAATTATAGATAACTACCTTATCACAATTGGTACTCTTGGTGAAAAAATAGAAGATATGGGTGAACGAGTATTGAGCGAAATTAAAGAAAGTCTTGTTAATGAAATTTATAATCTAAAAGTTGAACTTAACCTTCTGCGGAAAAACATATTGCCGGTTAAAGAAATGTTACTGCTTTGGCATAAATCAGATACAATATTTGTCGATAAACAGACTAAATTATACCTTAGAGATATACTCGATTTAACTACCCAGGCAGTTGAAAGTGTAGAAATATACAGTACACTTTTAGCCGATAGTCTAGCAATATACAATACCACTATTAGTAACCGTGGGAATGAGATTATGAAGGTGTTTACAATATTTGCTGCTATTTTTATACCGCTAACCTTCATTGCCGGTATATATGGAATGAATTTCGAATACATGCCCGAACTTAAATTCAAATATTCCTATCCAATTTTATGGTTAATTCTTCTGTCACTTGGATTTGGACTACTTTTCATATTTAAAAGAAAAAAATGGCTCTGAACGAATTTTTACCTCTATTTTTAATCAAACAGAAATAAAACTTATTATGTGGACGAAATATAAATTTGAAGTTGATAAAATTCTTACCTCAAAAGCAGGTAATACAAAATTTTGGATAAACAAACTTGATCAGACATGGCAAATAGTTACAAAGTCTGTTTCCGATGAGAAAGATTCAGAAAGTGTGCAGTTTGTCGATTCATTATCTGAAGACCTGGAATGGGACCATTATGTCGCTGATAAACATACAAGCATACTTATCCTGCCGGCACTTCCCGATCGGTCGATAATTGTAAGACCAAAACATACATTAAAAGTACTTCCAAAAACCAGTTTCGATTTCTTCATAAAAATTCCCGTATGGATTCAGCTGTATTCATCTGCGAATAAACCGGAGAACCTGATTATGGAATTTCCATCGGTAAAAATGTCTTCAACCTGGTTTGGTGAACCAGACAATGGATTGCTTGCTTATTCTCTGATGGATGACATTATCCATAAGATCGACTTAAAATCAGTATTAAATTTCGAAGCTCTTTGCCCTGTTAAGATCAGAAATGAATCTACGACGGTTTTAAATTTCGACAGGCTGGCTATTGAAGCAGAACTGCTTACTCTTTACAAAGGCGATAATATTTTATGCACCAGTGAAGTATTACTTAAACATAAGGGCGATGATCAATCGAGCGAAGTACAAATTGGTGCTGGCAACCCCAAACTGGATGAGAATCTTAAACAAATTAATTCGCCAAGAATACTACCCAGCAAAAACCTTATTAAAAAAAGTTTCTATATCATTAAATCTATTGCACAGTATTAAACTAAATTATGAAAATTATGCTTGAACAGTTGAAGCAATATGTTGAAGAACCAACTCTTTTAAAAATCAGGAACATTATCCTGATTATTGTATTCGGATATGCTTTACTGCAACTAGTGATGCTTGTTGTAAGAAGATTATTCTGGAAAAACCTGAAGCAACAATCAAGAATGATCTTGAGTAAAACAATCCTTTACACAGGATTTAGTATAATAATATTACTTATTCTGAAAGAATTAAATGTTAAGGTTGGTGCCATCCTGGGTGCTGCAGGTGTAGTTGGTGTTATAATCGGTTTTGCATCACAAACCAGTATTGGAAATATTATTAGTGGCCTTTTTATAATCTCTGAAAAATCATATGAGATTGGCGATCTGATCCGTGTTGGCGATAAAATGGGAGTCGTTTATTCAATTGATCTGCTTTCCTTAAAATTAAAAACTCTCGATAACCTGTTAATACGAATACCAAATCAAACGCTTATAAGTACGGAAGTAACCAACATAACAAGGTTCCCTATCCGACGTATGGATATTGATATTGGTGTTGCATATAAAGAAGATTTGGGAAAAGTGATAAATGTGCTTAAGAAACTTGCGACTGAAAATCCAAACTGCCTTGATGAACCCGAACCACTGATACTCATAAAAAATTATGGTGACAGCAGCATTAATATACTTTATGGTTTATGGTTTGAGAAATCGAACTATGTTACTTTGCGAAACAGCATAATGCAGGAAATTCTTAATGCTTTCAGAGAAGAAGGTATTGAAATACCTTTCCCACACATAAGCCTGTATACCGGTGAAGCTACTAAACCTTTTCCGGTTGAGTTTAACAGCAATTCAAAATAGAAGAGCTCAGACAAGATACATAATTCCTTAAGAATTAAAGCACAGTAGGTCTTAACCCGAGACGTTTTTATTTTATATAATTTATTGTAGTGCCAAGATGACGTAATTAATCTAAATAATGGTGCCATGATGTCATGTAAATTACATTGGCATATTCATTGAAAATTGTCTTCCAATTAAAATTGAATATGTAAAACAAAATAAATAGGAGGACAAAATTATGTTACCAACAATTGTGAGAAGAAAGAATTACGTGACACCAAGCAGCTTACTTGATGAATTATTCAGCGACAGTTTTTTACCAAAATCATCTAGCTGGAATTATTATAATGGTGATAAAACTCCGGCAGTAAATGTTGAAGAAACAGATAAAGAATACAGAATTGAACTGGCTGCTCCGGGATTAGACAAAGAAGATTTTAAGGTATCAGTGAACGATGGTGTTCTTACCATTTCTTCAGAAAAGAATTCAGAAAATAAGGAGGATAATGAAAATTACATCCGCAGAGAATTTGGTTACAGTTCATTTTGCAGATCTTTTACTTTACCAGATAAAGTTAATGCTGATAAGATCAATGCAAAACACAAGAATGGTATTTTAAGTGTATCCGTACCTAAAACAGAACCCAAAGTATTTCCTGTAAAAGAGATTAAAGTTTTTTAATTGTAATGTAAACAGAGTTCGTGTTAAAGAATGCAATCCGCTTTGGATTGCATTCTTTATTTATCCGGTCATGGTATCAATTTAACATTATGGTAGGATAGAACTTTCCTGAAAATAAGAATCTGATAATCAATTCAGCAAAACTCCAAACAACACCAAATCTGATTTTTCAAAATTTATTTTTTATGCACCAATGAATATTGGGGTTTGTAGTTTTATCATTTAATGCAGATAAAACAAATAATTTTGAGTCAGCTTTAAATAAATATAATCCAATTGTTAAAAAATCATAAATCGCTGGGTACATACTGTTAAAATTATTTTTTTTGCTTCCTGATTAGAAATAATAAAATAGTCTATGGATATTCAAGTTGAAAACATCACGAAACGATTTGGTTATCAGAAAGCCGTCGATAATGTTTCCTTCCAGGTCAAGACAGGGGAAATTCTTGGTTTTCTGGGGCCGAACGGAGCAGGTAAGTCAACAACAATGAGGGCTATTACCTGCTATTTAAGTCCTAACGAAGGTGATATCAAAGTAGGTGGATATTCAATACATGAATATCCGGAAAAAATTAAAAAAATAATCGGATATCTACCTGAGTCTAATCCACTTTATCAGGACATGCCTGTAATTGATCACCTGAAATTTATTGCTTCATTGCATGGTATTGAAAAGTCCAAAATAATTCCTCGTATACAGGAAATGGTAAAAACCTGCGGGCTTGAAGGAGAAAAGCATAAAAAGATCAGAGAGCTTTCAAGAGGATATAAACAACGCGTAGGTCTTGCTCAGGCACTTATACACGACCCCCAGGTGCTGGTACTGGATGAACCTACATCTGGTCTCGATCCAAACCAGATAATTGAAATAAGGGAACTTATCCGTGAAATCGGCCGTGAGAAAACAGTTCTCCTTAGCTCGCATATTCTTGCTGAAGTTGAAGCTACCTGCGACAGGATACTGATCATCAATAAGGGAAAAATTGTAGCTGATGGTACTTCAAGTGATCTGCGCAAGAAAGCCCAGAACAAAGAAATTCTGAGGGTGACAATTGAGGAAGCTGAAAAAAACACCATATATAAAGCGTTACAGGCACTCCCAAACACAGATCTTGTAGATATTATATCGCAGAGTGGAAATACATTCGAAGTGCAAAGCAAACCAAATATGTCGCTTAGAAAAGATGTATTTAAACTATGTGTTGATAAAGGATGGATACTTACTGAGCTTACTCCTACCGAAACCAAACTCGAAGATGTATTCCGTGAACTTACAATGAACTAAAATTTCTGATTATGACAATAATATGGATAATAACAAGACGTGAATTAAAGTCGTTTTTCGACTCACTGCTTGCATATATTTTTATTATAGCATTCCTGGGATTCACCGGTTTGCTTACATGGATTATAGGCCGAACTGTTTTTATGATGCAGGAAGCCAGTTTGCAACAGTTTTTCGGAGTTGCATATTGGTCACTTTTTTTCTTCATACCTGCTCTTGCCATGAAATTGCTGGCTGAAGAACGCGGGAATGGTACTCTTGAACTGATATTAACAAAACCTGTATCAGATATTCAGTTGGTATCCGGAAAGTTTTTGGCCATCCTGATCCTGGTGCTTTTATCTTTAGTTCTGACATTACCTTATTATATAACAGTAGCTAAAATTGGCCCTATCGATCATGGTGCAACAATAATGGGTTATTTAGGCCTAATACTCATGAGCGGAGCATATATCAGTATAGGAGTATTTGCCAGTAGTCTCACAAATAACCAGATCGTTGCATTCCTGCTGGCCTTGTTTATTGGTATATTTTTCCATTTGCTATTTGGATTTATTTCACAATATTTCCCCGGATTCATAGGAAACACTCTGAGCTATTTAAGCCTTTCAAATCACTATGAATCTATTATCAGGGGAGTGGTCGACACCAAAGACCTGATATATTTTCTGTCGATTATTGCACTCGGTTTATTTGGTGCCGAACAGGTTATTGCTAAAAGGAATATTACCAATTAAATTTTAAGAAGATGAATTTAAAAAGAAATATATCAGCATCGATACTTTTAATAATTGGTTCGATTATCCTTTTAAACTATCTTTCGAACCAGTTCTTCCTGCGGCTTGATTTTACCGAAGATAAGCGATTCACACTTAGTGATGCCACAAAGGATCTGCTTAATAATCTGGAAGACCCGGTAACCATAACCGCATACTTTTCTGAAAATTTACCTCCACAGCTTGAACAAGTAAAGCGCGATTTCAGGGATATGCTTATTGAATACTCAAACCGATCTAAGGGAATGATCGCATATGAATTCCTTGATCCCCTTAAAGACGATAAAATCAAAGCTCAGGCACAACATGCAGGGGTAGCACAAATGCAGGTCCAGGTACAGGAGAAAGACCAGGTAAAAGCCCAGATTGCTTTTATGGGTGCCAGCGTTCAGCTTGATGAAGAAAGCGAAGCTATCCCCATGATACAAACTACCAGCGGACTGGAATATAAACTATCATCATCTATAAAAAAACTGGCAGTTACCGATAAGCCGGTTATTGGTTTTGTACAGGGACACGGAGAGCCAAACCTTGGCAGTATATGGCAGGCAAAACAGGCAATCGACGTACTTCACAGAACAGAACTGGTCAATTTAAGCGACAGCAACATTATTCTGGATAAGTATAGTGTGCTGGCTATCATTAATCCGAAGGACTCCATTCCTCCGTCAGAACTTGTAAAACTCGACCAGTTTATGAACAGTGGCGGGCGTTTACTTATTGCTATTAACCGCTCGGATGCCGACCTGAACCAGGAGCAGTATAGCAAGACTATAAATACCGGGCTTGAAGGCTGGTTAAACGAAAAAGGTATCAGTATAAACAACAATGCTGTTGTTGATATCAATTGCCAAAGGGGATTTATTCAACCGCAACCCGGCTATATCATGCAAATAACCATACCTTATTTTATTATAGTAAGAAACTTTGCTGATCACCCTATATCGTCCGGTCTTGAGCAGGTTGAAATGAATTTCGTCAGCTCTGTTAATTTCTACGGCGACAGCACTGTTAAATTTACACCCCTGGTTTTCTCGTCTGAAAAATCGGGTACCAAACCATCTGCAGGATATATAAACATAATGCAGGAATGGGAGGAAGCTGATTTTCCTTTATCGAATCTTATTTTGGCAGCTGCTGTTGAAGGTAACATCGGAGGAAATATCCCGACCAAAATGGTTGTTATTGGCGATGGCGAGTTTGCCGTTGCACAGGGACAACAAAACCAGGTGAGTCCTGATAACCTGAACCTTCTTGTTAATTCCATTGACTGGTTATCAGACGATACAGGTCTTGTCGAGCTTCGCACACAGGGAGTTACTGCCAGACCCATTAAAGATCTTGATGACAGCAAAAGAACCCTGCTTAAATACCTTAATTTCTTATTACCAGTAATATTGGCAATTGCCTATGGTATATTCAGATTTCAACGTAACAGAATTATAAGATTAAAAAGAATGGAGGAAGGTTATGTTCAGTAAAATAAGCACCAAATGGCTTACAATTATTTTTGCAATACTACTCGTTCTGGTAGTAATTGTAGTAGTTCGAAATAAAAGTCAGTCGACCGCCAGCAGGAACAGAACATTCAAGAGCGAACTGACAGATTTTGATACTGCAAAGGTAAACTCGCTGGTAATCTATCCGAAACAGAAAGGCGATATTATCAGGCTCAACAGGAAAGATAAAGGATGGAATGTTGAATTTGAAGGTTCGGAATATAATGCCGATCCGTCGGCAATAAAGGGTATGCTGAGCAGCCTGGTAACACTCAGAGCAACCCGCATTGCAGCAAATGATAAGAATAAGTGGAAAGAATTTGAAGTTACCGACTCTGCTGCAACAATAGTACAGGCATTGGAAGGAAAGAAAATTGTTGCTGATGTATATCTTGGTAAATTCAGCTATCAGCAGCCTAAAAATGCCAATCCATATATGCAGCGTCAGGGAAGCATGACCAGCTATGTCAGGTTAGCGGGCGACAAAGAAGTATATGCCGTTGAAGGCATTATTGCCATGGCCTTTAACCGTCAGCCAGGTGATTTCAGGAACAGGACTATAATACGTTCTTCAAAAGAAAACTGGAACCAGTTAACTATCAAAGGAAAAACAGGATCATTCAGCCTGACAAAAAACGATGGTGGCTGGATGATTGACGGGCTTAAAGCCGATAGTAATTCAGTAGCAAAATACATAAATTCACTTGCCTATCTTAGCAATTCTAATTTTATCGATGAGTCGGTACTGCTTTCGCAGACACCTGCGTATACACTGACTATCGAAGGAGAAAATATGGCCGGACCAATAAAGGTAGATGCCTGCCCTGCAGATACAGCAAATATGTTTGCCATAACCTCATCGCTGAACAATGGTACATGGTTCAGTGGTAAGGAAAGCGGTTTATTCGAAAAAATATTTAAACCCAAAGAATCATTCCTTCCGGCAGAAGCTAAAGAATAGAAAGATTTCATCTCCAATAAACCCCGGCAGGGTATTTAAACCCTGTCAGGGTTAAGGCATTCTATAAAATTTTAATGTCTTTAGCCCTGTTGAACGACAGGGCTTTTACCATCCAGTTAGGTAATGCTTTTTCGGGATTACGTTTTCTGAGGTTCAGGTATATTCCCATTTTTTTATGAATAGGTATCCGATGTGTTTCAACAAACTCAATTAATGCACCGTCGGGATCTTCAGTATAGGAAAATGCCCCTGCAGCCTCTCCCATATCGAAAGTATCGCCGGTATCTACTGTAAACGGACAGCCTTTTGCCTTACACTCTTCACGCAGCAGCGACATGCCAATGATATCGTAGCAGATATGGATAAAACCAAGGTCACCCCAGTATCGATCTTTATATATTTTCTCCGGTTTGCGATCGAGTACCTGTACAAGTTCGATCTGGCTTGTTCCGAATAACAGGCTGAATGCTCCCAGCCTGGGTTTACTGTGCTTCAATATAACCCTGCGAAATTTTTTATCACCTCCTGACAATGCTTTAAAATCGTCGAACGTTCCCGTTTCATTACTGATTATTTCATCATAACCAAGAATACTGCTATAAAACTCCACGGATTTATCCATATTTGTAACACCAATTACAGCACCATATGAAGCACCTGTGAGTTTCTTCTCGTTTCTGAACCAGTTCTGGCTGGGTACAATCTGAAAAATATTATTATATGGGTCACGAACATAAAAATGCTTTTTGCCATCTTTCTCATACAGGTCGCCAACTATATCGAGCCCTTCTTCTTTGAACAAGTTGTATGTGGCCTGTACATTTTTACTCTTGATCTTAGCTGCATATATACCCAGATCCCCCAGCTGAATTTCAAATTCGGGAGCTATGGGCGTGCGGTCGGTATATTGCCATATTTCAAAACCACCGCCTCCCGACAGATTGATGGTAAGAGCAGCATGCCTGTTTCTCGTTTTACCACCTGTATAAGGTAGCATATGATTTGCGGGTGCCGCTTCCTCAAATATCCGCACATCCATACCAAAATACTTCTTATACCAGCCCCATGCCTCATGCACGTTGGGTACTCCGATTCCAATCTGTTGAATTCCGCTAATTATCTTCTCCTTCATATAAATCCGTTTATCTTAATTTTATAATCTTGCCTAGGTTGGATTAATCTTACGAGCTAACACATGAAACAGTGGAGACATATATTTGCGAATATAAATCATTAGAATTTCTGATCCACCAACCCATAATTCTTTTTTATTCCTTTCAATAGCTTTCATAATTTTCCGGGCACACTTTTCTGCCGATATTCCTTTTGTCTGACCGGGATCCAGGATGCCGTGAGCTTTGCCGTCCTTATCGATGGCATTAATTGAAATATTTGTATATACTCTTCCCGGTGAAACAATTGTCACTTTAACATTCTTGTCGTATAACTCGGCACGCAATGCTTCGAAATATCCCTGCACAGCATGTTTAGATGCACAGTATGCAGTGCGTAAAGGAAATCCAAATTTACCTGTCATACTGCTGGTAACAGAAATATGTCCCCCGCCATCGGCTATCAATGCAGGGAGTAATGCTTTGGTAAGTGTAACAGCACCAAAAAAATTAATCTCAAAGATTTTCCTGTCAATTTCAACAGGTGTTTCAATGGCATAAGAACGTTGACTTATACCCCCGTTACTGATCAGAATATTTATTTTAGGATAGATTTTTAATACATCGTTGACAGCTTTTTCTATTTCATCTGCTTTAGCGAGATCAAAAGGTGCATAAACTGCCTTAGTTCCTAGTTTTTCACACTCCTTTACGGTTGCCTGTAGATTTTCTTTATCCCTGTCAGAAAGAATTACAGTGGCTTGCTTTTTAGCATATTCAACAGCAAGTGCCCTCCCGATTCCCGATGCAGCCCCGGTGATCCAAACTGTCTTTTCTTTATAATCCATGTATAGATTTTGAAACTCGTGAAATTAGCAATCTTTTTTATACCGGCATCTATTTTCAGGCATAGGCTTTCATTATTTCCCCGGTATCATGAAATATTTCATCATATACTGACTTGAATTTATTTACCTCCGGATTTTTACTTATTCGTCCCAATGAATATCTTATACGGTGATATGATTTTATAACGAATTTTCTGTAATCAAGCATAAATATTCCCGAAGAAGGAAGTGTTATTATATATAATAATACTAACCACCAGTAAGGAAGAATTATAATTGCTGTTATCGACAAAAAAAAGTAATAAATAACCATTATCACTACGCCGGTACCCCATGTTGCCGTGCTGTGGAACTGGGCATCCTTAATTTTCTTACGCATATGTACAGGCAGGAAAAAATTTGGCCAGTTATTGAATAAGCCAAGCAGCACAAGCGGCCATGTCACAGCCGAAATCAAGACGGCCGCTATATTGCCAATAATGCTGTAACGCTTTTTATCTGGTACCCAGTCGCGAAAATTAAGTTTTTTACGTAATCGTAAATATTCGTCATACTTAGATCCTAACTTTTTGATCCTGTCAGGTTCCTTTTCAAGACATTTATCAAGAGATGCGATCATTTTTTTATCGGTCTGAAAACGATGCATAAGATTACCCTGTTTAAGCTTATCGGCCCTGCAAAATTTCTTGCTGAAAAGACTCCTGAGGCCCATATACAGATCGTAGTATTCTTCGGTTTCAATATTGATCATTACTTTTTTCATCTCCCCGGCCAGTCTATCTCGCAGTTTATTCATGGCAACCGATGGATTTTCCAGATAATCATTCCAATATTCTGAAACTTCAACAGTACTGCCGAAATTCATAAAGAGTGTCTGACGAAACCTTTGATAATGTGAGTAATCCAAACCAACGGTAATGATCTTAACGCCTGGTTCGGATCCGAATTTTTCCTGTGCCTTAAATGCAATTCTGAAGATACCCTTTACAAGCGGACGAAGTCTGCGTTTATCCCCGTGATTACCTTCGGGGAACATGCAAAGCGGATTGATCTGGTTATGCAGAACCTGCACAGCAAAGTCGAAAATTTCATCATTCTTCTGCAGAGTCGATCTTCCATCGCGAATCCTGAAAATCGGCAGGGTTTTTATGAAAGTTAATATCTGCTCAACAAAACCACCTCTAAAAACATCGGCGCGCATTAAAAAAACTGTCTGCCAGGGTGTGCCGGCCACAAAACTTAATGCATCCATAAGAGCATTCTGATGATTTGGTGCTAAGATAACAGACTTTTCACGCGGAACTTTATCGCGATTATATACCTGGAATTTCTTAAAATAAAACCTGTAGGTAGGTCCTACGAAAAAAACCTGCAACAACCAGTACAGCTTTGACCATTTATCAATAGTTTCCCTCTTATACATTCCGTTAATAATTCTAATTCAACTGCAAATATAAAATTCTGCCTTAAAAGAATTCAGGGTTACTAACCTCTGGGTCTTCTCCACGACCAGAATCCGGCAAGTGATAAACCTGCAAGAATATGCCAGATTCCCCACCACGCTGCAATAAATGCCATGCCGCCTATGGCCATGTCTGTTGGAAAGATCTTTGGATTAAAAAGCAATACCAGGGCAAGACCGGAATTCTGTATACCAGTTTCTATAGCAATGGTACGACGTATTGTTTCAGTTGACTTTATTATTCCTGAAAACAGATAACCCGAAGTAAATCCAACAGCATTATGAACCAGCACTATAAAAAAGATGTATTTAATATACAGAAGGAAATAATCGTAGTTCTTTTTAAAGGCAAGCAGCACAATTGCAGTAAAACAAAGTATCGATAATATCTTAATTGGTTTGTTTATCTTTTCGGTTGCCTTTGGAAAATAATGATTGAAAAGCATTCCTAATATCAGAGGAATTCCCAGTAAGATAAAAACCGTTTGAAAAACATGATACGGGCTAATTTCTAATGGCCTGAGTAAACCTTCAGTATCAAACCTGCTTAAGAATCTGGTATAAACACCTCCCCAGAATAAAAAATTAAATGGTGTCATTACAATAGCCGAGATGGTGGCAATTGCCGTTAATGTAACAGATAATGCCGCATTGCCCTTTGCCAGTGCTGAAATAAAATTTGAAATATTCCCTCCGGGACAACTCGCTACCAATATCATTCCCAGCGCTATAGTTGGTGTTATAAATCGATTTAATAAAATAATTACCAGTACCGTTACAGCAGGCAGAACAAAAAACTGAGAAATAAATCCCAGAATCGGGTATCGTTTGTTATTCCATAATTCTTTGAAGTGTTCGAATTTAATTCCGAGTGCTACGCCAAACATTATAAATGCCAGAGTCAGATTAAGGACCAAAAGTCCCTCGGTAGAAAAATTCAGTCTGATCTTATCAAGTTGAAGGAGGGACTCGTGCATTTGGTAAGATTTTTAAATAGTAAGGCTTGTTAAATATACATAAATTGTAAAAATTGCAATCCTGAACAAATTCAAATCATATGAAACATACAGACAACTTTTTTGAAACTATAAATCCTGCTGCGTTAACAGATAATTTTATAAAAGCCATTGGCGATGGATGGATGCTGATAACTGCCGGGGAACCTGATAATTTCAATACAATGACTGCCAGTTGGGGTACAATCGGGGTTTTATGGAATATGCCCGTTGCAATATGTTTTATCAGACCTACAAGATATACCTACAATTTTGCTGAACAGAATGACCTTTTCACATTATGTTTTTTTGAAAGTTCTGATAAAAAAATATTACAGTTCTGTGGTTCAAATTCGGGAAGAAATGTTGATAAAATTAAAGCAACAGGATTAATACCTGTAGAAACAAATAATGGTGCAATCATCTATGAGCAGTCGAGGCTGGCAATTGAGTGTCGTAAAATATATTTTGATGATATTAAGCCTGAAAATTTTTTAATGGCTGATATTGATAAAAGCATTTACCCTGACAAAGACTATCACCGGATATATATCGGGAAAATTGTTGGTTGCTACATTAAAAAATAAAAAAGCCCCGCTTTCGGGGCCTTTCAATACTAATAAAAGCCTATCGCTTCACAATTTTATAATTTATACTTTCTGTCTGATTCTTAATCTGAAGTATATAAACTCCCGTGATCAGTTCATTTGTTATTAAAGTATTGTTTTCATTATCAAGAACTGCACTCATTACAAGCCGTCCATTAAAATCATATATTGATGCCATACTTCCAATATGTTCTGCATCAACCTGAATATTCAGCTGATTGTTAAAAGGCACAGGATAAACATTTACATTTCCTTTGGTCAGTGATGGTAAACTGATTGTAATATCAGGAGTAGTGAAATTTATCGGATTATTATATATGGTATTTGTAGCATAGTACTCTTCACCGGAACCGCCAACATATTCACATACCATCACCCTGTATTCGGTATTCGCAGATAATCCGCGGACATATAAACTATTACCATCTCCTTTATAAATACAATACCACCCATCTAATTCAGAACCAACGCCAAACAGTGAATGTGCGTTATAGGTGACGTTATCGACCGGAGTGACAACTCCGTCTGAACCTTCCTTCATAAATACTACCCTGCCTGTTCCACTTCCGTTTGTCCAGGAGATATTAGCATTTGATGATGATGTATCGTCGACAACAAGTCCCCATGCCTGGCTGATATCCGGAGTTCTGAGGAAAATGCCGGGAACTCCGGCAAATACTTCTACACCGCCATTGGTTGCAATCCATACATTGCCGGAAAAGTCTTTCTTAATATCGTTAATATAAGGATCAATAATGCCCTCATCTTCGGTGTACTTGTACCATGGGCCATTATTCTGCATAATAACAAGTCCTTTATCGGTTCCCACCCAAATATTATTATCATCATCAATTTCAACAGCAGTCACGGTATCCGAAATAAGTCCATCAGTTGAGTTAAACCAGTTCCAGCCATTTTTTACATCTGAACCATAGTGTGAGACAATCCCCGCACCGGTTCCAAACCACTGCATTGAATCTCTGACAGTAATTGAATTAATTCGTTGTGTCTGAATACTTCCCCATATTGTATCAAGTGCTGATGCTCCTGTTATGCCGTCAACATCGGTTCTGGAGAACCGTGGAACACCTGCACCATAAGTTGCCACTAAAGCATTGCTGTCGGGCACATAACTTTCGATGGCAGTTATCAGCATTCCATCAAAGTCAAATGTATCGTGATGACTTGTAACATATTCAAACGTACTGTCCCAGGCACTTCCCTTATATACACTAAGCCCTCTTGCAGTTCCAATCCACCTGTTATGTCTGGCGTCAACACCGACAGCAGTAACCGTATCACTAACAATTTCCGAATTTCCCCTATGATATGTTGTTGCTGAACTAACACCATCAACTGTATAACTCATTACAGAAAGACCCCCTTCAGTTGCAACCCAAAGCTCATCACCGTAACCGGTTTTCTCGTAGGCAATATCGTGAACAACATTATTTAAGAGATGATTATCGGTATTGATTGTATCCCACTCCGTGTCATCGTATCTTGAAATACCGTTATCTGTGGCAAACCATTTAACATCGAATGAGTCAACGAAGATCTTGTTAACCTGGTTGCTTAACAAACCGCTGTTTTCTGTATCAAGTTGAGAATCCGATACACCTACTTTTACAAGTTCAATACCATCACCTGTGGCTAAATCGCGGGAATACTTTTTCTGGAAAGCATTATTCCAGTGTTCATATACGCCCAGACTGCCTAAAGGAGTACCATCATCCTCAGGATCGTATGTAATACCCTCTGCCCAGTTAGCCGGATCGGCGGCCTGTAACATGTAATCTTCCACACCACTCATGTAAGGGTATTTCTCAGAAGACCAATCTTCATATTCTGTTAAAAGAAAATCGAAACAAACCGATTCTATTGCAACCAAATCCTGTGTTATAAACAATGAGTTAGGATAATCATCATTAAACGGGGTCATTTGCCATTTAAAAACATTCCCATTCCAATTGTGTCCGCCCCAGATACCATCAACTATGACCAGTAATGTCTTGCCACCCACATCTTCATGCCCCATATAATCTACTAGATGTCTGTAGTTACCTAATCCGGATGAGTTAGCCGGCAGGGGATAGTGCATATCTATAGCATATTGCCCGGTCGAAGATGCTCCATCCTGTAATACGCTTCCCTGATGATTTTTAGCTGCAATGGTTATACCTCCTTCATTATGTGTTTTCAAACAGGGTATATTAATAAGATATGCAGCATCAACATACTCCTGTGGAATTCTCCAGTCAAGATTGCCATCACTAAATTTCATAACATGTTCAGTAGTTGGTACTGTTTGATGACGGCCATAGTTACCGTATCCGTCACAATAATTTACGCTCGGATATACAGGATAACACATGTCCCAGTACATATTCGGGAATTTCCTGAATGGATCACCAATGTAAATGTCAGACTGGGCAACACCAACTATATCGACAAGCTGTTTAAGAATTGCCAGCACCACCTCCGGTGTCGCATCCATCTGATCAAAATTCTGCCACCTGTCATAATTACTATCGACTGATCCACCTGTAGTGGTAAGGTTTATTTTGATATATATTTTTTCTCCGCTGGTATATCCCACATCACCGTTATCATGAGTGTTGTTGAAATACCTGAAAATTGCATCCCACGAATCTGCAAGTGTTTCTTCGCCTGCATAAGCCATTATTCCATCTGACATCATTTCTTCTACCGTTTCACCACTGGTATTATCAAACCAATAATCTCCGGGTCCGTTGACACATGTTTCATCTGTTGCTTCCTGATCCCACACCCACACTACACGGCCAGGCATTAGTCCCTGTGCCATTCCAACAGGATCATTCGGGGTAAATGCCTTATCTGTCAGGACCATTGCATTCGACTTAATATTATATACTGAACCTGCAATAAATAGTGTAATTACAGTTGCAACGAGGAAACCTGCTGCAGCAACATATTTCGATGAAGTTAATTTCGATCTGAACTTCTTAAATGCAATTACCGACCCGCTTATGGATAAAAGATATATCACAAAACTGGACATAATCGGTGCTGCAGCTTTCATACACGGATATGTTGCACGCGAAGGTTTTGGAATAACACGAATTAAAAACCATACTGTTGATGCAATTCCCAGCAGGATAAAAGCTAATTTTGCCGGTACTTTCATCTTTAACAGTTTCAGATAAAATTTTCTCAAATTTTCAGGTAAATCATTCAGTTTCATTGCATAATATTTTTAAAACCTTTAAATCTAAATAAAATATATAATAGCCATGTAATTAATACTTATATGTATAAAACATGATATATTATTTACAAGCTGAGTAGAAATCGTACACTTCATTTGAAAAACCTTCCTTACCTTTCAAATAATTTATAAAATGATGTGGTGTACATTATACTGCGCTATGCGGTAAATGTTGCGATTGGGAGTTAAAAGATAGGTATATTTTTTTAATTGCTAAAACGATTTTATCATAATTAACAACAATCTCAGATAAAACAACATATAAAAAATCTTATATGCAGAGCATTAAATCTTCTTATCTCCTTGTTTACCAATAGCTTTATATTTCTTCGATAATATTGCCAGAAGATTGCTGAATGTTTGCATTGCCTGCAAAGTTTCCTGAGATATTTGTTTCTTTTGAAGCCGGAGCAATAAAAGACCATACAGGGCACTCAGACATAGTTCAATTTCTGAACTGGTGCTGTCACTCAGTTTCTCTTCAAAATATTTAATATTTGGTTGTGCCCGTTTATACTGTTCAATATAGGCCGGATCCTTATCAACGTTTATCAGTTTATTATGTAGAAGTTCAAGGTCTCTTACCAGGTCTTCAAGAATCATTAAATGGCCTTTTGTTTTTATACCTTCTTCATGCATCATTAGAATGAGATTTGCATACCAGTCTTTTATTTCAGCTCTTTGTTTATCTGAAACATTAAATTGTGAGATTACCCTCTCCTCTATCATTTCAATATTAAATTTACAAGCCCGGATGGTATCTTCTATTTGCCACAAATACAATATGTATTCAGCGATATTTTGCTTTCTTTTTTCCCTGGCTATTAACATATTCTATTCCTTTAGGTCATTTAATTTATCAATCTGTCTTCTTTCTCGTTTTGTAGGACGGCCGCTTCCCTTATCCCTTTTTATAAAGTAAGTTTCATTTACCCTTAGTTTTTCAAGTTCTTCAATCGAAGTATGATCTTCAAGATATTCAGGTACAAGTTTCGCAGATAATCTTTTTTCAACAACCTGTTTTACAAAAAAGCTATAAATAACCGGCAGCTTCCTAATCAATATCATATCACCGGCTTTTAATTCTTTTGACGGCTTGGCAGTAATCCCATTCACAAGAATCCTTCCCCCTTTACAGGCATCTGTAGCCTGTGCTCTGGTCTTATAAATCCTTACTGCCCATAACCATTTATCAACCCGGACTTTTTCCAACTTTTTTAACGCAAAGTAGACAAATTAATGACTATTCTGCAAATGTATTTCACTTCTATAAATGAATAAATAAACTAAATTCACTGAAGTTTATCATTTTAAAAATGAATGATAAAAAGTAATATAGAATTAATATTTGTAATATCTCTCAGAAAGAAATATGAAGAAAATGGACGTAACAAAGGTAATGCATGAACTTGAACTCCGCAATCCGGGAGAGCATGAATACTTGCAGGCAGTGCATGAAGTATTGGAATCTATAATTGATATATATAATGAAAATCCTCATTTCTACTCCGCAGGAATAATACAGCGACTAATAGAGCCTGACAGAGTAATAACGTTTAAAGTTCCATGGCTTGATGATGACGGAAATGTTCAGGTGAATAAAGGATACCGGATTCAGTTCAATAATGCAATCGGACCTTATAAAGGCGGGTTGCGTTTTCACCCCAGTGTAAATCAGAGTATTCTGAAATTCCTGGGTTTTGAACAAATATTTAAAAATGCTTTAACAACCCTACCCCTGGGTGGAGGTAAAGGAGGATCGGATTTTCAGCCTAAGGGAAAATCGAATACCGAGATCATGAGGTTTTGCCAGTCATTCATGCTTGAACTTTGGCGTGTAATAGGCCCTGAAACAGACGTGCCTGCAGGTGATATTGGTGTTGGTGCACGTGAAATCGGATATCTCTTCGGGATGTATAAGAAGCTCACAAACAAATTCACAGGTGTTTTAACAGGTAAAGGGATTCATTGGGGAGGAAGCCTTATCAGACCAGAAGCGACAGGATTTGGCGTTGTATACTTTACAAAAGAAATGCTGTCTACGAGAAATGAAAAAATTGAAGGTAAGAAAGTTGTTGTCTCAGGATTTGGAAATGTTGCCTGGGGAGCCGTAACAAAGCTTAATCAACTGGGAGCAAAAGTTATAACCTTATCTGGACCTGACGGTTATATCTACGATGAAGAAGGAATCGAAGGAGAAATAATAGATTATATGCTTGAATTAAGAGCAAGCAATGATGATATCGTTGAACCATTTGCGCATGAATTTGCAAGTGCAAAGTTCATTGAAGGAAAACATCCGTGGGAAGTACCCTGCGATATTGCAATTCCATGCGCAACAGAAAATGAGTTGAACGAGAAGGATGCACAAAATCTCATTGATAACGGATGCAAATGCGTTTGCGAAGCAGCAAATATGCCATGTACTCCTGGGGCAATAGAATTATTACAGAATAATGATATATTATACGCACCGGGTAAAGCTGCAAATGCAGGCGGTGTTGCAACTTCCGGACTGGAAATGACCCAAAATGCAATGAAACTGCGCTGGCCTAAAGATGAAGTCGACCACAGGTTGCACCAGATCATGCAGGCAATACATGAAACCTGCGTCCATTACGGGAAGCGCCCTGACGGCTATATCGATTATGTTCGCGGAGCAAATATTGCCGGATTCCTGAAAGTAGCAAATGCAATGATTGACCAGGGAATAGTATAAGTGAGTGTGAGTGAGCTTTACAGAGTGAACAAATGTGAGCTGTGTTGATTTAGTTAATGCCAGATTTATTGCATCATCGACAATAACTGTTCTTTCATTTCATCATAATTAGTTGCTACAGGGAATTGCGGGTAATCATCAATTACATTTTGCGGCGGCTTATAAAGAAATGCTTTATCGGCCTCTTCAAGCATTGTAACATCATTATAAGAATCACCAAAGGCAATTACCTCATAGTTCATACTTTTTAAAGCTTTTACTACCTGGCGCTTCGGGTCTTTCTGCCGCAGCCTGTAACCAATAATATTATTATCCTCATCTACTTCCAGCGAATGGCAGAACAGTGTCGGATAGTCGAGCTGGCGCATCAGAGGATCTGCAAATTCGACAAAAGTATCAGATACCACAATCAGTCTGGAAACACTTTTAATCCAGTTGATCACTTCCTTTGCCCCATCGAGAGGTTTTAATGTGGCAATTACATCCTGTATATCTTTCAGTTTCAGGTTATGTTCTTTAAGAATTTTCAGACGATAGTTCATCAGTTCATCATAATCCTTAATATCTCTTGTGGTAAGTCTTAAAGAATCAATTCCCGTAATTTTAGCTACATTGATCCATACTTCAGGTACCCATACTCCTTCTAAGTCGCAACAAATTATATGCATATTTAAATTTTCAAGTTAGATTTTATTAATCCCTATATCCTAAACTTTACACCAAACATAATCAGATGAGCATTCCTGCGTAAGCAGAAATCCATAAGTTCCTGGATTCCTTCTCAAGCACGGATTGCTATTATTCATAAATGTCGATGGATTAGTAAAAGGATATTCATATAACTTTAAATTAGTCTTAATAATTTCTTTTCAGATATTCCTTAAAAGTATTGTAATCAGTTTTAATTCTCCCATATTTTTCTTCTTTGTCTTCCAAACCGATCAGACTTGGAGGAAGTTCCGGGTCGAAACCCAATAATTCCTGAATTTCGAGAGGAAACTTAGCCGGATGTGCCGTCTCAAGGCAAACAGTAACCTGCTCTGTATTATAATCCTCAGGAGCAAGCCGGAAATAATGTCTTAATCCTGCCCAACCAACCGAACCATGTGGTTCTAATAGCACATTATGCCGGTCATATACCATTTTAAGGATTTCAAGGGTTTCGTCATCGTCTATTCCCACAGTGAACATATCGCGTTTCATTGCAGCCATATCCGGTTGCACCAATACCTCTCCGTGTTCATTCATCATACCTCCATACAGCGCTACAACCCTTGCCATATTGCTTGGATGGCCAACATTCATTGCACTTGATATACAGTTGAGCGATGGTACAATGGTCTTATAATTCCCTGTACGGAAATATTCCGGCACCTCATCATTCTTATTTGTGGCTACGATAAATTTCTTCACCGGAAGTCCCATTTTTAAAGCAATAAGTCCGCCCATCAGATCACCAAAATTACCCGATGGCACAGAGAAAATTATTTCTTCTCCTTTATTGATATCACAAAGCCTTGAATATGCATATAGATAGTACATACTTTGCGGAACAAGTCTTCCAATATTAATCGAATTGGCCGATGAGAGATTCAGATACTCCAGTTCAGGATCGTTGAATGCTTTTTTCACCATTGCCTGGCAGTCGTCAAACTTGCCATCAATACCAATGATCTGAACATTTTTATGGAGTGTTGTCATCTGTTTTCGCTGGCGGTCGGTTACTTCCGATTCGGGAAACAGGACCACAACATTTATATTATCCAAACCAAAAAAAGCGTTGGCTATGGCACTACCCGTATCGCCTGATGTAGCTGTAAGAATAAGCATCTTTCTGTTATCCTTTTTCAGGAAATATTGCATAAGGCGACCCATCATACGTGCGGCAAAATCTTTAAAAGACGCTGTTGGTCCCTGATCCAGGCGCATGATATATTTCTTCTCGTATACCTTTTCAAGGGGAACAGGATAATTGTATGCATCTTTTACCAGTGCCAGTAATTCATCTTCAGCAATTACACCGGAAAGAAACTTCTTTGCTGCTTCAAACGCTATTTCATAATATTCCTTACTGCTGAAAGAAGCAATCTCATCCCTTGTGAAAACCGGAATAGAATCGGGCATAAAAAGTCCGCCATCAGGAGCCAGACCCTTTAACAATGCATCGTGAAATGAAACCTTCCCTGCTTTCTGATTAGTAGAATAAAACAGAATTTCTGACATTTAAAAGACTTACATTAAAGATTGTAAATACTCGTATTCCGCGGGGCCAAAGTTATAAAATGATTCCAATTTCAAATCAGCAAAATCGTACTTTGTGTCGCTGAATTTTTCACTGTTAAGATATGCAACAAGTTTAAGCCTGGCAGCTTTTGCCGCTATCATTCCATAAAAAGAATCTTCGAACGCAATGCAATATACCGGATCAACCTTTAATTTGTTAGCTACCTTAAGGAATATCCCGGGATGCGGTTTCCCAATTGGCTCACTATCTCCGGAATATAAAAATTTGAAATATTTCCCGATATTAAACTTATCAACAACAAGTTGAATTAACTTAATATTCGAAGAGGAAGCAATGGCCATTGGTATACCCTTTTCTTTCAGAAAATCGATTAACTCAACTGCTCCTTCATTTAATTCAGCCTTTTGCATCATTAACACCCCGACTCTTTCATTAATTTCAACAGAAAGCTCTTCGATACTTTTTCCCGGATTATCAAGTTTCCTGTGCCAATACCTCATTGCATCGTGTGTAGGTAAACCCATCGTTTTCTCACAGTCTGTTTTTGTAAGCACAAGTCCTTCGCGGGCAAACATATCAATTTCTGCCTCCTGCCACAGTGGTTCAGTGTCCACAAGTGTTCCGTCCATATCGAAAATTACACCCTGTATCATATTTCGGTTTTACAGATTTGCAATACGGATCATATCGGCAAAAACCCCGGCAGCAGTAACTTCCGCCCCTGCCCCGTAACCTTTTATAACCATCGGCTCTTCATATCTTTCGGTTGTAATAAGAATTATGTTATTGCTCCCCACCAATTCATACGCCGGGTGGTCAATACTTACCTCTTTTAATCCGACTTCACCTTTACAGCCTTCAAGTGAAGCAACAAACCTCCAGCGCATGTTTTTCTGCACAAGTTCTTTTCTTTTTTCTTCAAATTGCCTGTCGTATTTTGCTACTTTTTTCCAAAAATCATCAATGGTACCCTTAAAACATTCTTCCGGTAAAAAAGAATGCAGATCAACATCCGCCCTCTCGAGCGGGTATCCCGCTTCACGTGCCAGTATTAAAAGTTTCCGTATTACATCTATGCCACTAAGATCGATTCTGGGATCAGGTTCTGAAAATCCCTTTTCTTTCGCCTGCTGAATTGCTTTGCTTAAAGGTATTTCAGCACTCAGCTCATTGAAGATAAAGTTGAGTGTACCGGAAAGGACCGCCTCAAGTTTCAGAATGCGATCACCACTGCGAATAAGATCGTTAATGGTACTTATGACCGGAAGACCTGCTCCTACATTTGTCTCGAACATAAACTTGACATTCTTGCTTTTAGCAGCTTCTTTTAGTTCTGAATATCTTTTATACTCTGAAGATGCGGCTACTTTATTAGCAGTCACAATTGATGCATACGAATTCAGAACGTCCATGTATTTTCCTGCCAGTTCCTCATCAGCAGTACAGTCAATGAATACACTGTTACGAAGATTTTGCTCCCTGATGGAACGGATAAACTTATCAATATTTGCAGGTTCACCCTTCTCCAGTAAGGCAGAATAGTTACCCAGATCAATACCTTCCGGATCCAGAATCATTTTCTTCGACCTGGTAATACCAACAACATTGACTTTCAGGCGATGCTGTTCAAGCAATTTCTGCTGCTGCTTTTCAATTTGCCTCAACAAGCTTCCTCCGACAGTTCCCACCCCGGCAACATACAGATGAAGTTCTTTGTAATGTGAAAGGAAGAAACCCTCATGAATTACGTTCAGTGCCTTTCTAAGAGAGGCTTTTTTAATTACCACTGAAATGTTCAGTTCGGAAGAACCCTGTGCAGTAGCAATTACACTGATACCGTTTCTGCCAAGAGCTGAAAACATGGTAGCCGATATACCCGGGGTATTCTTCATTCGTTCACCAACAATTGCTATGATGGATAAATCTTTTTCAACCAGGATCTTTATAGCGTCCCTTAGCTGAATTTCAACTTCGAATTCTTTAACGATGGCACGTATTGCATTTACCGTATCGGCCGGATTAATAGCAAAGCTGATAGAATATTCCGAGGATGCCTGGGTAATAAGAATTATATTAATATTATTATCGGCCAGGGCGCCAAACAAACGTGAAGAAATTCCTTTCACTCCAACCATACCCGGGCCCTGTATAGTTACCAGGTCTATTTCGTCCATCGAAGAAACACCTTTGATCAGTGCTAAACCGGCAGTTGAAGGCGCATCTGAGATCACAGTCCCCGGCTTATCCGGATGAAACGTATTTTTAACCTCAATCTCAATTCCTTTGTGATAAACAGGCTGAATTGTAGGTGTATAAATTACCTTTGCACCGAAGTGTGACAGCTCCATCGCTTCAGCATAGCTTAATGCATCAATGGCAAATGCTTTGGGAACTTTCCGGGGATCGGCAGTCATAAAACCATCGACATCGGTCCATATCTCCAGTTTTTCAGCATCAAGAGCTGCCGCGTAAATTGCAGCAGAATAATCGGAACCTCCCCTGCCAAGAGTTGTGGTAAATCCATCATGGTCAGAAGCTATAAATCCCGGTGCTACATATATTTTATTTGTTTTTGGATCTATACTTTTCAATATTTGTTTATTTGTTACAGTAAAGTCCACTGCCGCATTGCCATAATTCGAATCGGTCCTGATCAGATTTCTGGAATCGATGAACACGGCATTTTCCAGAACAGAGCTAAGTATATATGAAGAAATCAGTTCTCCGTAACCTGCAACCCTGTCGTGTGCCTTTTGAGTAATATCCTCAAGCAAATAAATTCCTTTAACAATGTTTTCCAGTTCATCTATATAAGAATTTACCGTCGTTAAAACCGATGTCAATTTATTCTCTGAAATAAGTTCCGCACAATGATCCGTATGCCTTCTGCGAATCTCTTCTATTATATTTTTATACATCTCATCATGTTTTGATGCAAGCTGACACAGCTGTTCAAACTGGTCAGTAATTCCCTGTAATGCTGAAACCACTACTAAAACAGGCTTAGGTTGCTTCAGAACGATATCCCTGACTCCTTTCATTCGTTCAGCAGTTCCTACTGAAGAGCCTCCAAATTTCAATACTTTCATCAGTTTTAATTTTATGACTCGAAAATAGCCATTAATTCACTAAGAAGAAATGAGATAAAACAGTAATCCCGATGCTCCCGATAGTCATCGGTATTGTCATCGGGATGGTTCGACTTTCTCCCGATTTTTATCGGGTTCAATTCGTTACCACTTTAATAATTTGAGTTTTGCACAAAAAAAGGGGCAAAAGCCCCTTAAATAATATTTTGTTAACACTTAAGCGCTCTCCGTTGGTATTAAGCGATCGACTTTTTTAATAAGTCCCTGCAGTACTTTTCCCGGACCTACTTCCGTAAATGATGTAGCTCCGTCTGCCAACATATTTTTCGTTGTCTGCGTCCATTTAACCGGAGCTGTTAGCTGCTGTTTCAGGTTTTCTTTAATCTGTATGGGATCTGTTACGGCTTTTGCTGTCACATTCTGATAGATCGGACAAACAGGTTTTTTGATATCGGTTGTATCAATTGCTTCAGCGAGTTCGACCTTTGCCGGTTCCATCAGTGGTGAATGGAAAGCACCACCAACATTCAATTTTAAAGCACGCTTTGCACCCATTGCAGATAATTTTTCGATAGCCTGATCGATCCCTTCTACAGAACCGGATATTACAATTTGTCCAGGACTGTTATAATTAGCAGGCACCACTATAGCATCAATCTCGTTGCATACCTTTTCAACCTGTTCATCTTCCATTCCTATTATGGCTGCCATAGTCGATTGCTGCTTTTCACAAGCCATCTGCATGGCCTGTGCCCGTTTTGATACAAGTATAAGTCCGTCTTTGAAATCAAAAGCTTTAGCAGCTACCAGTGCTGAAAATTCTCCAAGTGAGTGACCGGCCACCATTTCGGGTTTGAAACTGTCACCTAATGTTTCTGCAAGAATAACAGAATGCAGAAAAATAGCAGGCTGGGTAACCTTTGTCTGTTTCAGATCATCCTCCGTGCCGTTGAACATAATATCTGTAATATTGAACCCCAGTATTTCGTTTGCCTGGTTAAACATCTCTTTTGCTCTGTCGGAAGATTCATACAGTTCTTTTCCCATACCAACAAACTGTGCTCCCTGACCGGGGAATACATATGCCTTCATATATATTACATTTAAAAATTAAGGCGCAAAGATAATAAATTGGTTCATGGATGAAAATTTAGTTATGGGTATTCTTTCAGGTCGCTCCTACGGAGCTATAGGTAAGACAATTATTCCTTGCTATAAACAGGTTGCACCTATGGTGCAATATATAATTAAACTGTCAAATTACCTAAACGATATAAAATTTATCTTTATGTATTTTCTTTCGGATCTTTCCTACAGAGCTTGAGATAAACCGATTATTCCTTGCTATAAACAGGTTGCACCTATGGTGCAATATATAATTAAACTGTCAAATTACCTAAACGATATAAAATTAATCTGTATGTGCGTCTTTTCAGGTCGCTCCTACGGAGCCTGAGATAAACCGATTATTCCTTGCTATAAACAGGTTGCACCTATGGTGCAATATATATTTACACAATCAAATTACCTGAATAATATAAAATTAATCTGTATGTGCG
>JAFGIP010000110.1 GCA_016929525.1 Bacteroidales bacterium | reverse complement strand
TTCCGGCCGCAATGAAATGAAGCGCCGGAATCCATATAAATTGAGCAACTGGATTCCTGAGCTCCGCTTTGCTTCGTCAGGAATGATACTAATTACAAATGGCATTCCGGCCGAAGAGCCGGAATCCAGGAGACGATGGCATTTCTATCTGGATTGACTTCGTCGAGCACTTCGTGGTTCCTGATCTCCGCTTTGCTTCGTCAGGAATGAAAAATTGAAGCAAGCATCATTCCGGGCTTGACCCGGAATCCAGGAATTGAGGGCATTACTGTCTGGGTTGACTAAAATACTGGATTCCTGATCTCTACCTTCGCTGTGCTTCGGCAGATAAATCCGCTCTGCTCCATCAGGAATGATTAACTTAATTAACCGGACAGAATATAAATAACTTAAAAGTGCATGTGGATGCGAAAAACCCTATCAGGGTTTTGATACCTGTTGAATAGATGCAAAGGGGTATTCAAAATAAGCTAACCCTATATCTATCGTAAGATCCAGTTCTCTGTTTTAATTCCTGAAATTCTATCAAATTCGCTAATATTCTCTGTAACCATAATAAGATCATTTTCAATCGCAGTACAACCTATTAATAAATCAAAATCACTTATTATGTTACCTGATTTCCTTAATCGGGCTTTCTCTTTTCCATATTTATATATTGAATCAAAAATGGGAAGGATTGTTATTTGATCGGTAAATTGTTGAATTAATTCATGGTTCCTATCTGGATTTGAACTGTTTTCTGCTCCGAATACCAATTCTGCCAAAGTTATCTCTGATATGGCACAATCAGCCAATCCAATGGTCTCCAATTTATCAATCAAATTAAACCTACCACGAAAAAAGTGAATACATATATTTGTATCAAGCAGGTATTTCATCAAAAATGTTCCGTATTGCTGCTATCTACCCTTGATTCCCTGATTTGTCTTATTATCTCGTCAGAATCTTTAGAATCCTCCCATGCACCAAACATATTTCTCAAATCAGAAGATCCCTTATCATTTGTTTCAATCGATTCCGCCAATTTTATGATCAATCTTTTTTTCGAATTATTGTCCAGTCTTCTCAGAAATCCGAAATACTTATCAAGAGTCTTATTTGTTATTGCTAAACCCATCACTTTTTTTAATAAAGATACAAATTTCTTTTTTATACAATTAATAGGCATTTTTGCTCAACTGGATTGACTTCGTCAGGAATGCTATATGCAGAAGAACGTATCATTCCGGTCGTAGGGCCGGAATCCATATTACCTGGACACCGGATTCGTTGGACCAATCATCCGATGACTCGAAGTCATCGGATGATTATATGCAAAAAGAGCGTTCCAGGTATTCATAAAAAAAGGTGCGCTCGAGTGAGTGGACCCTTCGTTTTGGTATGAAAAATCTATAATTTTGTTATAAATTCTCTTTTTACCTGTTTATTTGTTTTTACAGTAATAACGTAATTACCCTCCATTAAAGCTGACAGATCAGCCTGAATATAATTAGAGGAATATTGTTGCTCAAACAGAATTTCACCTTCCATATTGATAATTATCACTTGCTCAATCATCTCACTACCTCCTAACTTAACATTTATAAAATCTGTCACAGGGTTGGGATAAATGTCGATAAGATTCTGGAAGACTTCTGTATCCGTATCTTCATCTATCCCGGTTACAGAATAACTATCGATATCAGACTTACTTTCATGTTCATCCGGATAGATAACATATTTACTGAAGTTATGTATAAATTCATTTTCATCAGCATCCTTATCTACAATATCCTCTGCTGAAACAATCCATGCATTCATTTCAGTTCCTTCCTCTGCATGAAATCCGGGTTTGAATACTATCTTATCGGTAGCAAACAAATCCATTCTTGAAGGATCGTGCCAGGGATTATCTGTTAATTTCTTAATAACAACAGATCCATTATTTGGTGAAACATAGATCTCTTTTCCCGAGAATACGGTTTTATCTTCTTCATTTTGAGCATGAATTTCATAATCATCAATTGTTACAATTTCATCAACATCAATTGGGTACATAATTGTAAAATAATCAATATACATTGATACATCACCGGTAGGTAATTGATGACCAGTGCCATTGCCCAGTAACAACTGGTTGCTTATCATTACATTACCATTCCCCTCATAATCTCCCCAGGGATTTAATTCATCCGGGTAACCAGTTTCAGGAATACTGAATGTAACAACATTATTCTCGTTATAATAAATCTTAACATGCTCTTCCAGCCATTCACATTCATATGTATACCAGTCATTCGGAGTCCAGTTCCAATCTACCTGCCATTTATGTTTCAAACCTGATGGATGAGTTCTATAAATTGTTGATGCAGCTTCATCTCCATCCATAAGAGTCCATATTTCAAAGAAATCTATTTCAGTGCTTTTCAGATATGGCGATTTGCTACCTCCATGCCACCAGAATGCGGGGAAAAAGGCACTTGTTTTTCCTATCTCGGCCCTTATTTTAAACCTTCCAAATTTATAGTTTCTAATGGTTCTGAGACTTTGCTGCTTATAATCCCTGTAATAATCTATACCATCATCATTACAGACACAATCTTCATGATAGATTAATAACCTAAGAATTCCATTAGCCACCAAGAAATTATCAGGATCCATATCCATGCAGGTGTAATCATGATGTTCAACGGAACCTGGGTAATCCAGGTGATAATACTCATCCTTCAGGCTACTCCCATCGAAGTCGTCGATGAAGATGTACACCCAACCGTCTATTCCGCTTTGTGAAAGCAAAAAAGACAAGTTTAAACCAAATAAAATGATTAAACCAATTCGTTTCATAACCGTATGATTAATCATTATTTTAAATTTTGCATTTCGGCTTTCAGACTTTCAATTTCTTTCTGCTGGCCGATAATATACAGGGTAAGTTCTTCTATTTTCTTAAGCAAAAGAGCATTCATTTCGCCCAGGTTTACTCCGTTAGTAATAACTTCCTCTTCGGAAGGAACTTCAGGCAAATGATTATTTTCGGAAATGAATTTTTCTACCTCATTTAAAGTGCGGAGTTCGTACGAATCTCTAAACACATAATCTGACCAGACATCCAGCTTTACTTCGATTTCTTTACAGGTTACTTTACCGTTGAAGGTTGCCCAGCCATCAGCAGAAATATAAACATCTCGATGGTTTTGCCCGTCGCTTTTTGCCAAATAAAGACAACTTGTTGACAATCCCGATACTTTCGAACTTCCATTACTTTGAACCATAATACCGCCAGTTCTAATGGTGTGATAATCATCAAAATAATCATTATAAAAAGAAAGCACCAAAGCACTATTAGTGTATATAATAGGTTCGAAATCTATCTCGCCAAGTACAGCAGGATCAAAAATTAGGTGATATGAATTTGATGATATTTTAAGTCTACCTCCTTCAACATGAAGTTTCTCCTGCGGACTAGTAGTCCCAATGCCAACCCCGTTACCGGTAAGCGACATAACATGTCTGTTTCCGATGGCAGTGGGGCTTTGTCCTGTCTGCCAAACATAAAAATCAATAGCATTGTATGTATTATTAACTGAATGATGCCTGGAACTTATCCTATGAGCATAATTCTGGTTGGAGTACCAGCCAAAAGCTATCTGTGGCCGGTTGTAGTCGCTGTAGCTTCCGCCATTGTTAAAAAGCAAAGGGTTACTTTGGGTTAACTGCCCGTAAGTAAAAGTACCTGAAACGAGCATGAGTAATGCCAGTTTAATTGCATGTTTCATAATGATAGGATTTTTAGAATTGCCTACTCTCTATGCTTTTCGGCTTACGCATATTTATTGGTTTTAATAAATACATAACCGGCAGGCACAGTGGAAAGGTTTGATCTTATTTACCTTACCAATAACTTCAATCCCTAACACTCAACTTTCTTGCTCTAACCCAATTTCGGAGATACAATTAACGAAAATATTTTGAATAAATCAAAGGAATAAGTTTTATGTATGCTTGTAACAATTAAAAAAGGGTATCACATTATAAGTAACACCCTTCTTTTATAATAATTTTAATTTCTATTCTTCTACTTTAACATGAATTGTAACTGAACCATCTGTTGCATCGACTAAATCTGTTACTATGAATACACCTCGTTTACCTCCTGCAGTTTCAAATACAATTACATCATCGACGCCCAAAGATCCGACAACGTCATCACTTGGTGTGGTTATTTCATCAAGATCCAAATCGGTTTCAATAGCTTCAAATTCTGATGCTGATATACTTGTAGTTGAGAGTAAAGTTTCATTCTTGATATCCCAACCTAAAATACCATATAAAGTAACTGCTTGTATATCTGAATTTGATGGAGAGTAAAGCGCAACATCTCTTGCTTCATTGTAGTGGACAATATCAACCTCCTCAGAGTTATCTGCAGCTACACCTCCAGAAATACTATATGTTTCTCCGGTTTCAAGACTTGCACAACTTGGAGCAGCAACATTTTCTTGAGCACCAAGAAGTATTGCTGTAAATTCGTTTAATGGATTCCCCTCAATAGTAACATTTACCGTCTTGCTATCCTCTAATCCGTCCTTATCTTCAACGGTAAGTGTAAAATAAGTATCCTCATCGCCAATAGAAATATCAGCTGAACCAATGTAAGTTTCATCTTCAGAATTGGGTATTTCATATGCATCCCAGCCGGCAACTGCCGAACCTAATTCGTTTGTTATTGTAAAGGTGGCCAATTTGGCATCACCGGCATCGGCACGCCACGATATGGTAATAATACTGTTAGCACTGGCGGTAACTGCTTCTCCGCTTGTTATCTGCAAAGAAGGCCCGATAGCGTTTTCATCATCACTGCAGGAAGTGAAGAAAGCAAATACGGCCAGAAGGCTAAGCCCAAGCAATAAATTAATCTTTTTCATAATATTCATTTTTGATTAAACTTCTACGATCTAATTAGTTAGTAAAAATCCTTTATTCGTTTGCGTATAAATAAAGTTACAAATAAATTAGGCTTTATATAAATTTTAACACGGGGATTTTCAAGATTTAAACCAGATTTTAAAACAAGTTGCTCAGATGTCTATTAAAGTAGTATAATTCCACGCAAAGTGTGCTAAGTAAAAAACACGCAAAATTCGCAAAGTGTTGTTTATTATTCATATAACTTTGCGTACTTAGCGTTATATTTTACCGGTTTTTACGTGGATCTGACTTTTTTGAAAAATCTCAACAGGAGGTAATACCACTTTCATTCTATAATTGCATCGTAGATTGCCCTCTGAATGTTAGTGCGCACGTCCATTTCGATAAGCTTGTTGTTGAACGCTTCCGGGTATACCCGGTTTGACAAAAATATAAACAGTATACCGGTCTCGGGATCGGCCCATACCATTGTGCCTGTAAATCCTGTATGGCCATAACTGTTTGTTGAAATACCCCTGAATGCAGGTCCGTTCTTTGTTGTATCGATCTCGGGCTTATCGAACCCCAACCCGCGGCGATTACCATTATCACAATCCTGGCAAGAGGTATAATGTCTGATGAGTTTCTTACCAATATACTCTTTACCGCCATAAGTTCCTTCATTCATCAGCATCTGCATGTATTTAGCCAGATCGTTTGCATTGGAAAACAAACCTGCATGACCTGCAACTCCGCCTAGCATAGCAGCTCCCGGATCGTGAACATATCCATGGACAACCTGCCTGCGCAAAAACATATCATTTTCAGTCGGGGCAATTCTGTCTTTAGAAAACCTTTCCAAAGGATGGTAACCCAATGTAGTTGTCCCCAGAGGCTGATAGAAGCACGAATCAACAAATCTGTCGAGCGGTTTGTGTGTCTGCCTTTCAATCATTCTTTGGAATAGATAAAAACCCAGGTCGCTGTATTTATATTCGCCCGGTTCATCCATTTCCGAGGCATAAATTTTCAGGTAGATACTGTCAATGAGTATCGGGTTCATGTATAATCCTTCGGCGACTTCAACCGAATACAAATCGCTTCGCGTTCTGGAAAATGTGCTGTCGACATATTTTAAATGCTTGTTGATGAAGTAATGATTTCCTATCTGGTAAGGATAACGTTTTGAAAACTTATTGCTGGCAACTTTCTGATTCGGATATAATGGTTCAAGAGCAGTACGATAAAACGGGATCCAGGCTTTAAGTCCTGCCTGATGAGTCAGAATATCCCTTATTATCATTTCCGCTTTATTGGTTGTATCCAGCTCGGGAAGATAATTTGCTAGCGGCTTTTGAATATTGATATATCCCTGCTGGTCGAGTAACATTACAGATGGTAATGTTGCAACTATCTTTGTAATCGATGCCAGATCGTACAAATCATTATCTTCCACAGGTATTCTCTTATTATACGTATGGTAACCGTATGATTTCTGATAAACAACTTTACCATATCGAGCCACCAGTATCTGGCAACCCGGCATTGCTTTTTTGGTAATGGCATCATTTACCAGTGAATCGATAACTGAAAGCTTACCTGCATCTAATCCTGCCTCCAGAGGTATAGTGTATTTCAGCCTCGATTTTCCCCTGTACCTGCTACCGGTGCCTGCTGTATACTGTTCGTTTATCCCGACCGGTAATTTGCCGGAAGCATCGACCGCACCAAATAACATTTGTGCCGAAAGCGACTGTACTACCGGATCATTATCATATGATACTACAATAACTTTACTGTAACTTAGATTGTTAAGTTTACCCAAAAGGTATGGATTCGAGAAAGCATTCAGGACAGTCGGACATCTGTAGATAATACGGTCTGCAATCTTAAGTAAACGATCACTGATACCAAACTGTCTGTTGGCACGAATATCATTACTATGAATGCTCAGGAAAATATAATCGTAAAAAATGAGCTTATTAAGGATATTTTCAACCTGCGCAGAATCTTCGTCCCCGGAAATCTTAAAAAGATCGAAGTATGTATATTTCGATAACGTGTTCTGATATTCATTACCCTTCGGATCTCCCAGACTTACTGCTGCAAACTTTTTATCCGACAGATTGATAAAAGGAATTATCCGTTCTTTATCTTCAACAATAGTAAGTGCTTTTTCGATCAGTTTTCTCCTGTTAATTTCAAACACCGGCGAATTCAAAGAATCAGTCAGTTCTTTTTTATCGAGACTCACTCTTTTATGCTGTTCTTTTAATACCCATTCTTTAGCCTGAAGAATCTTTTTACAACGATCATCAATATCAAGCTCCTGCTTTTTGATCAGTTTTTCTATTTGTCGAACCGATCTCTTTTCCTCTGAAGGCATAAGAAGAATATCGTTGCCAGCCTGCAGGGCCATACAATTAGCAACCTCAGGTTCGAAATTGGCTGACACACCCATCATGTTCATGGCATCGGTAAATATCAAACCCTTAAATTCATATTTACCGCGTAAAAGCGAATCGGTAACAGCAGCCGACAATGATGATGGCATATTCGCTGTATTATCTAGAGCGGGAACATTCAGATGCGCTGTCATAATTCCCCCTACACCACCCTCAATAAGCGCCCGGAACGGGAAAAGCTCAATACTATCGAGCCGGGACCTGGATTGGCGGATCACGGGCAGATCGTAATGAGAATCGACATCAGTGTCACCATGACCAGGAAAATGTTTAGCAACAGCAATTATTCCTTCATCCTGCAGTCCACGCATATACAGTATTCCTTTCCTTGCAACATTTTCACGCTGCTCACCGAAAGAACGGGTATTGATCACAGGATTATCCGGATTATTATTGATATCCACCACAGGTGCAAAGTTGATATGCAAACCGATAAGCTTCATCTGCTTTGCTATATCCCTTCCCATCTGATAAATAATATCATCGTCGGTGATGGCGCCAAGCATCATTTGCTTCGGATATTCTATTGTATTATCAAAACGCATCGATAAACCCCACTCACCATCAAATGCAAACAACAGAGGTACTTTTGAAACTGACTGGTAATATTTTGTAAGCTCTGCAATACGTTCAGGCTTTCCCTGGAAAAAGATAATGCCTCCAACATTATACTTTTTGATAAGCATTGTTACTCTGTCGACATCTGCCTTCCCGTTTTCAGGGTAAGCAGCAACCATAAACAGCTGTCCGATCTTTTCTTTCACAGAAAGAGTCAGAAAAACCGAGTCGACCCAGCGCGATGTATCATTTAGAAAGGGAGGCGGTGAAGGACGGAAAATAAATTCCTGCTCATTAAACGATCTGTTATCGATCGAAAACTGGAGAAATACCCCCGTAATTATCGCTGCAAATAAAATGATCAGTCCTTTTCTGAAATTGCCCTTCATAGTATAGCTTGTAACTTCAGTGCGACATCAACGTGCGCTATATTCAATTCATACCGAAATTACATCCTCCGGGTTTCAAAAACAGGCAGGAAAATACTTACTTTTCAACAAATTAGAATTTTTAGTAGATAGAAGGCAGAATATAGTAGTTAGCAGATAAAATTTCAACTGTAATTTATCTTTTTAATCGTTTAACTGTTGATATTAATTACCTCCCTTGCCATTAGGCAAGGTCGGTGAGCTCAGTGAAGCTAAACTCAAACTATTAAATTGTCTAAAAGCCGCATTCCACCTGCCCCTGTTAATTTTTAACCTTCCCTGTTAAGTTTTCACCCCTCCCTGTTAGTGTTTTACTGTTCCAGTTAATATTTATCCCTTCCCTGTTAAGTCTTTACCCCTCCCCGTTGACTTTTATGCCGTTCCCGTAACAATTTGTGTCTCCCTGTTAAACAGGAGAGGATAAATTCCCTACAGGGAGGCATTTTTTCCTACTCACATGCCATAAAAGGTTACTCAAATGCCAATTTTCTTTACTCGCATGCCATAAAAAGTCACTCGAATGCCATTTTTCTTTACTCAGATGCCATAAAAAGTTACTCGAATGCCATTTTTCTTTACTCGCATGCCATAAATGGTTACTCGAATGCCAATTTTCTTTACTCGAATGCCATAAAAAGTTACTCGGATGCCAACTGGCGCGCATATTCTTCGTTCAACGAAGCAATCATTGAGCACTGAAACTTTCAGTGAAAGTGCTGGCGTTGTTGGACTGATTGCTGGGTACTGCAAACTACCACCAAGCGCCACGTTGCTCATATAGGGTGACAAATCGCTCGATTGATCTGTCGCCGGTTCTTTCAATATCCGCAGGGAAGTAACACGCGGGTAATTCGCCCAGCCTGCGGTGGTACATAATGCAATCACAGCATACTCCTTTTTTACTGCAGGAAAAAGTGCAGGGACAAATCTGGCGATTCGATTCTTTTTTGCAATCCATTGGACAATACTTTATTGCTGAATCTTTTCAAAGATATATTTGGGAATGGCATCTTTATGAACCATTACAGCAATTGTCTTATACTGAAAATAAGGTTGCGAGACAAACATATACCCGTTAAAAGGATTATCGTTCCCCCATGAATTCTTAACATAATAATATGAATTCCCTTTTTTATCATATGCAAGTCCTACAATATGCATTCCGTGATCATCGGTAGTAGAATAATCTTCGAAAGCTTTTTGTCTGAGCTCCTGATCAACATAGATTTCTTTAACCGGTTTCTTTGAATTGAAAAGTATCTCTTCTTTTTCCTTCTTTGTTTTTTCATCCCATTTTTCTTTCTGTCTTGATGCGCATGACGCATAGACTATTTCCGGAGCTATTGCCATACCTTTATCAAAGCAAAAACCATCTTCAGAAACGTCACTGGACCATGCCACTGAATATCCGTTACGAATTGCAGAATCGACAATCATAGTAAATTCTTCAAGAGGTACATTATAAACCTCTCCCCATGACCAGTTGTCGGGAACTTCCAGAATAAAAGATTCATAAAATGGTTCATGAGTAAAACTTGAAAGCATTATATAGTCGGAAGCATTTATACCAAGATAGCCTGCAAATGTTTCCGGTGTATACTTTTCACCATTGTATTCAAATTTCTCAGGAATTTCACCAAGATAAGATTCCAGCACCTTCCTGAACCCGTCTTCCCAGACTCCGCTTAAATTCTTGTTTGGGTTGGTAATTATTGCCTTTACGTATTCTTCAAGAACCAGGTCCATTTCAGAATGGATATGTTTTTCATCGTCTACCAAAAGTCCGTTATATACTTCGTCAGGTACAATACCATATTCAAGAATGATATCGGTAACATCGTTAAACTCACCTCCCGGTGCAAAATTTATATTTCCGTGCATGCGTACGTATCTTTTTGCTTTTCTTTCATAAGTATGATGTACAACATACATTTCGGAAAGATCGAACTCACCCCTGCCTAAGCGAATTAATTCAGATTCGATAAATGATAATCCGGAAAAACTCCAGCATGTACCTGTCATATACTGATCCTTAACGGAGGTTGCAGGTATGCTTTTAATAATCTTAAAATTTTCAGAAAATGCTTCTTCACTGTTCTCTTCAACCGGCTTATTATCTTCTGCAATCGAAATCTGACTGACCAATAACGCCAGTGTAATCCATAAAACTCTCATAAATATCTTTCTAGCTAAAAATTACTTCTCTATGAATTTACAAAGAAAATGATTCTTAAAAAAAATATCTCAACATCACATCAAAAAAAATGTTGCTTTTATAAAATATATTAAGCATTTAAACTAAAACGATTGTTATATCATATTAAGTGCTTCCCGTTTCAGTTCAATATCTTCAGTTCAGTTCTGCGGTTATTTGCCCTGCCTTCAGGAGTATCATTGGTATCGACGGGACTAGTCAAGCCATAACCTTTGAAAGTCAGGCGTGATTTATCGATACCTTCGCCAGTAAGGTATTCAACAACTGAGCGTGCCCTGTTTTCAGATAATTCCTGGTTATAAACCTCGGTACCAACATTGTCGGTGTATCCGCTAATTTCAACCAGAATAGACGGATTTGCATTTAAAAACTTAATGACCTTATCGAGTTCATACTTAGACTCTGATCGAAGAGCATATGAATCAGTTTTATAAAAAATATTTTTCAGTACCATGGTTTTACCCGATTCAATCCTTTTTAGCGGGACATCCTTCAGGAATGGTTTTTCAAGGTGGAACACTCCCTGCAGCGAAAAATGATCTGAATAGAATAAATACCCTTTCTTTGATACATTAAGCATGTAGTTGTTATTTGTCGGAATGCAAAGTAAGAACTCACCTGTACGCTCATCTGAATAAGATTTTCCAATCAGGGAACCATCCTTTAGATCGTATAGTTCAAACTCAGCATATAGCCGTTCCCTCGTATCATCATCAAATACCCTTCCTTTCATATACGATACTTCCTGTGGCCTGACTTCTGCAGGTAATTCAAACTGATAAATATCCAATCCATTACCATCATTTCTGCCTGAATAATATGCAATGTTCCCTTTTGCATTAACAATAAGTCCCATCTCATCGAGATTCGTGTTAATGGGGTATCCGATATTTTCCGGGATCATCCATTTTTCCGATGTGTCCTTTCTGGAAATAAACAAATCAAATCCGCCCATCCCCGGATGATAGTCTGACGCAAAATAGAGAGTATTATTGTCGTGATGAATAAAAGGTGATTGCTCATCACCGGGAGTATTAATAGTATCTCCGAGATTCACCGGATTCTTCCACTTATCATTGTCATCCATGCTGCTCATCCATATATCCAAACCGCCTTTCCCTCCGGGCCTGTCACTGCTGAAATAAATTGTACGACCATCTGCACTCAGACTGGGTTGTGTTTCTTTCGCGGTGGAATTAATCGAACCGCCTATATTTTTCGGGATTGTCCATTCATCGCCTTTATGCTCAGAATAGAATAAGTCGCAACGACCAATGACTCCCTTACGATTACACACTGTGTAAACCATAAGTTGTCCATTGGCTGATATAGACTGAGCCCCTTCATTATCGGGAGTATTCAGCGGATAACCCACATTTTTAACAGGTCCCCAGCCTTCTGCTCCGCGCAAGCTAAAGTAGAAGTCCTCCTGTACATTCTTATTACTTGTAATAGAATAACTATCTACCTGGCGTGTAATTACAAGCATGTTTCCATCGGCAGACAGGGAAGGCCAGTATTCATTTTTTACTGAATTTATATTTGGGCCGAGATTCAGTGGTACAAAATCAACCGGGTTTTCTACCGCATGAATTGCAAATTGTGCCTGTTTAATCCCCCTTTCTGCAAGCCCCTTATACTTTTCATCATCAGGTTCCAGTTTGAGATATTGTTTGAAGCTGGCCAGTGCATCGGTATACCTGGCAATTTTAATTTCCAACCTTGCTTTATTATAATATCCTTTAGAATAGAAAAACGGATCGATTTTTAGACCTTCTTCATAATATTTCACTGCCAGCTCATAATTTCCACTTTCCCAGTAAACCTCTGCCAAAACTAAGTACGCATTCTGAAAGTTCTCATCAGCTTTAATCGCATCGGTAAGAAAGCTGACTGCTATAGAATAATTATTTTGATTATAGTACCTCAGACCCTCTTCGTAATATTTAATGGCCTTTTTAGATTCGGTTCTATACTCTCTTTGACTTTTTGCTAAAAGGCAAAATGATAATATAACAACGATTATTAAAAGACGGTACATACTTCTCTTTTTTCTAAAGTACACATTTTAAAGCGGAAAGAAAAAGTGTTTCATTCAAAACTGATCCGAAATAATGCCGGGCCATTAATTGTTGTTGCTTCTGAAACCAGGTAGATACTCTTATTAACGAAAGACACTCCTTCAATCTGTGTACCGAAGTATTCATCCAGCTCTAATCTAAAAGATCCTTTACCATCAAAACTGACTGTTTCCATATCATTAAACAGGATAACGAAGGGCATATACCCGCTGTATCCACAGAATGCCATTTTATTATCAGACAAATCAATATCAACCCCTGTAACCAAACCCTGTGAATCAAATTCGTCTATTCTGGTTGCAACAAATTCACCCGGGGTATCGGGTAATGTATACACAACACTGCTTCCTGTAAGCCAGTTCTTGGTAAACAGGTATAACGACCCGTTAAAATGAATCATTGCCTCACAGTCGAATTCAGTTGTATGTTGACCGGGAGTAAAATCAGTTTGATCTTCATAACTGAAACGTATGTTGGTAGCAGTAATTTCCTGGTATTCCTGATTTGTAATTTCACTTTTATCGATGATATAGATAACGAGATCGGTTCTGTCTCCTGCGTTATTTCCAAAATCGCCAATAAAAATCCTGTTTTTATCCTGCGCAATATCTTCCCAATCGGTATTAGTAGCATTGGTCAATAATAAGATATTATCTATATTACCATTAGCGGTATCAAAGCTAATAACTTCAGGTTCATTTCCGCTGTCGTTTATCGACCAAAGCTTTTCGTTAAAAAAAATAATCCCTGATGCCTCAGCCAGTTGCCCGGGAAGTTCAGAGACTTCTTCTATAGTAAATTCCAAATCATCATCACCGGGTAACTCAACCAGTTCATCCCTGCAACTCGACGGAAGAATTGGAATTAAAAGTAAAAGGCAATATTTAATGCGTAAATATCTCACTACTTATTATTTCAATCCTAAAAGGTGCCTCATTTTATGGTAAATTTCAGTATTCTCATAAATACCTGCAAATTCCTCTGCACCTGAACCATAAGAGAATACGGGAACCATAACCCCTGTATGGTCATCAGTTCCAAAAACACCTTCAACGTTACCTGTTACCAAATCACCGTCAATAATTGAAAAACCACCGGTTTCATGATCGGCAGTAACTATAACGAGAGTGCCAGGATTCTCATCTGCAAAAGCATAAGCTTCACCAACAGCTTTATCGAAATCTATTACTTCAGTAAGTAGAAATTCCAGGTCATTATCATGACCAGCCCAATCAATCTGAGACCCCTCAACCATTAAAAAGAACCCGTTTTTACTCCGGTTAAGTTTCTCCAATGCCTTTTTAGTAGCCAGAGGCAGATAATCTCCTCTTCCTTTAATAACGGAAGGTGGCTGATAGTCAGCTACAAAACATCCAAGTTTTTTGTCTGATGCCGGATCCAGATCACCTATGCTATATGAAATTTCGTAACCTTTCTGACGTAATGAATCGGTTAAATTCACCGAGTCTTTTCTGTCTTCAAAGTGGGCCTTTCCGCCTCCGATAAAAATATCTACATTGTTCTTTAAATAGTCATAGGCTATATCCAGACTATCATAGCGGCTAATATTATGAGCAATAAAAGAAGCCGGCGTAGCATGTGTAACAGATGCTGTTACTACCAACCCTGTAGCTATCCCATTTTCAACAGCGCTTTCAAGAATAGTTTTTAAGGGTTGTTTATTCGTATCGACAGCAATATGAAAATTATTCGTTTTCTGGCCGGTTGAAATTGCCGTGCCTCCTGCGCCTGAGTCCGTAATATATTTATTCGCCGAATGAGTTTTAGAAAAACCAATATATGTCGATTTCTCCAAATTTAAGAATCCTTTATTTGCAGTATAACCTCCATATACCTGAGCAACACCCATTCCGTCCCCGATCATTAAAATAATGTTCCTTACACTGTCAGAATTATGAGCATTAACAGAATTAAGAATGACAGAAATAAGAACGGAAAGTACAATTCTGATTATTTTTTTCATTTGAAATTAGTGTGAAAAAATACATACAACTTCTAAACGAAGTTAACTGATTATTGTTTTACAAAATTAAATCAGACTTCAGCTTTTGAAAATATCCTGAATTTTGCAAGTCCTGCTTTCTGTAAAAAATATTGAAGAGAAACACCAAGTACTCCTAATCCGTATTTAATACTTCTGCGTATATTGATAGATGATGCTTCTTCAAAATATTTGGTCGGGCATGTTATTTCTGCAATATCAAAACCGGCATAAAATATTTGTGCGACCATTTGATTATCGAATACAAAATCGTCTGAGTTTGCATTATAGTTAATTTTTTGCAACACATTCTTTGTAAAGGCACGGTACCCGGTGTGATATTCCGAGAGTTTCTGATTCATAAGAATATTCTGAAACAGTGTCAGAAGTCTGTTTGCAATATATTTATAAATCGGCATTCCTCCTTTAAGTGCCCCTTTACCCAGGATACGCGAACCAAAAACAACTTCATAAACATTATTTGCAATCAGGTGACAAATTGAATGAATCAGTTTGGGCGTGTACTGATAATCGGGGTGCAACATTACAACAATATCCGAATTAATTTCCAGTGCCTTGTTGTAACATGATTTTTGATTTCCCCCGTAACCCTTGTTTTCTTTATGTTTTACTATGTGTTTAATACCAAGTTCCTTCGCTTTTTGAATAGTATTATCGCTGCTCTGATCATCGACCAAAATTACCTCATCAACTATGTCGAAAGGTATTTCGCTGTAAGTCATTTTTAAAGTCTGGGCAGCATTATAAGCTGGTAATACTACTGTAATTTTTTTGTCTTTTATCATTTTAATTCTTCATTGTTCTCTTATGGCTTCCCTAAGTCCGAAAACGTATCCGTTTTTTTCATACAGCACAATAACCTGCGGATATTTGTTTAGAATTTCATTTTTTTTATCAATTCGAAGCACAAAGTAAACATCTTTATCGATATCTCCTGATGTCAGCCATTTCATATTAAATGCTTTTTTATCATCGACAGGTTGCTGGTTATGATAAAAAAGTGTAGCATAGCTTTTATAAAAAGAACATAAATAAACATCCTGGTTGGTAGTACTTTTAATAAATTCAATAGCGGCATTTTGTGATATTCTTTCAGCACCAGGGGTAATAAACAATATTGCCAGAAACATAAAAACGGCTGATGAAATATAAAGTACTCCTATCTGCAGAATTTTATTCTTTTTAAAATAAAAGAAGGAAAATATCAATCCTATTAATAAAGTAAACCCTATCAAAGAGTGTGAAAAATTCCATCCGGGATCAGCTTGTAAATTGCCAATAGTGAAAGAATGAGTAATTAAACCTTTATCAATAAATACCTGTTTGAACAGAATAAACACAGGAAGTAATATCACCGTCAGTGCAATTACTGCACCTATTATACATAAAAGAATTTTCTGCCATAACCGGTACCTGAATTCTCCGGTCATTATATTATAAAATGAATATGCTGCCAGATAAGAAATTGGGAAATAGGTAAGCGAAGAATAATGAACTATTTTAGTTTTTACCAGAGAAAATAATAACAACACCACCCATAATAAAATAATCATTGCCAAATGAAATATCCTTTCAGTACCAATATTTCCTTTCAAATTATGTCCTTGTATTGCAAATACCGATGCAGGGAAAACCCCGATAAGCAGGATAACAAAGTGATACATCGGAAATCCGCCGTGACCCGCATCTTTTGTGTTGAAAAGTCTGATCTGGTAAATAATAAAATCGCGTACCAAGTCGAAATTACCCGTTACCATTTGTAAAAGAAACCAAAATCCCCCTATAAAAGTAAGTGTAACAATAAATAGCAATACACTGCTCCATTTAAGTCCGAGCCTGAACTTTTTAACTAAGAAAAGAATAAATATCAGTACAGCGAAAACCAAAACTGCTACAGGACCTTTGGTTAAAACAGCCAGGCCTAGAAAAAATGCAGATAGTATGACCTGAAGGTTAGTTCCTTTTAGATGAGTATTCTCTGCAGCCAATACCCAAAAATAAACTCCAAGAAAAATAAAAATGTTGAACCACGGATCGATAATGCCTGATTTGAAATAGAAAAATGGTAACAGTGATCCAAAATAAACTACAGCCCAAATTATTCCAAACCTCACGTTATACATTCTCCTTCCAATATTATATATAACAAGCAGAGTTACAATACCGCACAATGCATTCGGAAAACGGGCGGCAAATTCGTTTATTCCAAATATTTTCATTGACAGAACCTGCATCCAGATAAAGAGTGGTGGTTTTTCCCAGAATGGTTCAAAAAATATTCTGACTGTAAGGTAGTCGCCGGTTACAATCATTTCTCTTGCCGACTCGGCAAAATTGATCTCGTCCCAGTCGAAGAGATGAACCCGCCCAATGAATGGAATAAAAAATATGGCAGCGACGACAATTATAATTATCTGAATAATAATATGTTTATTCTTCATCGGTTTATCTAAGGCTTTTTGAAAACTGATACAATGTTTTTATCAATCCAGGAATTATCAATTTTTTCAAGGTACGTATATATAATCATTGCAGAAAAAATTCCCAGGACTGATCCGGCATAAATATCTGTAAAAAAATGTTGCGACAGATAGACACGTGACATAGCAACAACTAAAGCCAGAATAAATAAAAGAAATTTGTATATATCCTTTCTGACGAAATATACCAAACTCAGACAAAGTGCAAATATTGTCGCGGAGTGCCCTGAAGGAAAGCTGAATGACGAGTGCATATCAACACCTTCAACAAGATAAAGATCGTAACTGCTTTCAAAAAATTTAACAGGTCTTACTATTTGCGAGAAAACAAGTCGCTTAAAAACCTGGGCAATAATTCCTGCCAGTACTCCTGAACCAGCAAGAATGAAAGCTTTCCTTAAAGAAATAAAGATAAATAATAAAGCAAGAATTACCGGTACAAGACCATCACCGAGAGAAGTGATCATCCTAAAAAAGTAATCGCCAAATATACAGTGATGAGTATTAAGAAAAATATGGAACTCTCCTTTGGGGATAAACAGTATAACAGGTAAAAACAATATTAAAAAAGCCAGGTATGGCCAAAAAAAAGCTTCGTTCTTCTTGATGAAAAAATTCATGAACCGGAAATTTATTCTGTTAAATGCTGAATCAAATAATATATCAATTTCAATGATTCATTCTCAAAAAGCGAAGTAAATATAAATTTTATAAATCTACCCTGATCAACTTAAAAACCGATTTGTTTTGATCTGAAGTTATGATAACCTGGTAAATACCCTGCGTAAGATCTGATATATCAACTTTAGTAAAAACTTCATAGCCTTCAATATCCTTCATTAAAGAGCCTTTGAAATTATATATTTTAATGCGATATCCCTGACCAATATTATAATTCTGAATATAGAAATGATCTGAAGCAGGATTTGGAAATAAATTGAAGTATTTATCTTCTTTGTTACTAAAAATCCTGTCGATACTATCAATTTCACGGATCAACCACATATCGGGATCAACCGAAATCCGGTAAACGGATTTATTCATGGGGATCACGAATGTATCTTGCGAAGCTTCCTGGCGTACCTGAACAATTGTGTCACCATCAAGATATTCTATTTTCAGATCGATTAAAGTATTAAAAAAGGGTGTTACAGATGGGAATGATGTTGTCTGGGAAGAATAAATATATAAGCTGTCGTTATTTTGTTTCCACTGTAAATTAAAAATCGGATAACCTTCTCCATAATACCATTGTTCAAAAAAATTGTCAAAATCAATTCCCGAAATTTCTTCAACCACATCTTTGAAGTCTTCAGCCGACGCTACCGAACTCCCATAACGATCTACGTACAATTTAATGGCATTAAAGAATAATTCATCACTACCAAGTTCATGTCTCATCATGTGTAGCAGTAAAGCTCCTTTTCTATATGAAAGCCTGTAGTCAAAAATTCGGTTTTCATCATCTACGCTATTCTCAGGAACATAAACCGACCCATCCGGTGCTGAAAGTATATATGCATTGGCTGACCCAAGCCAATTCTGAAGCTCTTGCTTAGTAAGCAGATTTTCGATTGCTATATACTCTGCGTAACTTGCAAAACCCTCATTAATCCATATATGCTGCCAGTCGGAACATGTTACCTCATCGCCAAACCACTGATGCGCCAATTCATGGGCTACCAGTGCAAAACTAAAATTAACCAGAGTTGTCATTGTCTGATGTTCCATACCTCCACCCATAGGAGCGACGCAATGTCCGTATTTTTCTTCGCTAAAAGGATATACCCCAAACTTTTCAGAAAACAATTCAATCAATTGAGCAGTGGCATCAATATCAGGTTTAACAGATAGAAAATAAGCACTGTCATTATAAATATAATTTTGAACAAGAACCGAATCCCCGTCAGCAGTAGAAGCCATAAAACTATAATCCATATAATCGGCAACCGCAAATGAAATAAGATAATATGCTATCGGGTATCTGGATTTCCATTCAAACCTTCTGCTGTTATTTTCAAGCTCAACAATATCAGTCAATAAACCATTTGATCCTGCCAATACGCTATCAGGAGCAGTCAGAAAAACATATAGGGAATCAGCTTTATCATCAAGCACCTGTTTACATGGAAACCAGCTTTTCGATGCAAAAGGTTCAGAAAGAGTCCAGGTAACTGATTTATTATGAAGATTTTTTTCGTTATAGATTCCTTCATTCCAACCATAAGAAGCCGATGCAACCTGATAATATACTATTATTTCAAGAATGTCGTTTACTTGTGCGTCCTGTGGCTGAGGAAATAAAATCATATCGTTATAATGACTGAACTCAACAGAGATACTGTTTACTTTCATCGAATCGATAACTGCGTCGGTGGCAAGTTCCAGGGCCAGGGAATCATAGCTATTATCAACAACTGAAGCTAAGATAACTGTATTACCTTTAATTTCGGTTGACATATTGTTTACTTCCAGATCAAGATGATAAAACTTAATATCAACCGCATTTAACAACTCTTCGGAAGAATTTGTCTGAGCACCTGCATTAAAAGCATTCCCGCAAAAAGTTACGACCTGTAATAAATAAATAATCCTACAAATAAATCTGCAACCAGTCACACAAATTAATCTTAGTTCTTACAAAAATGAACGGCAAAAATAGTCATTAAAATATAAAGATAATTTATGGTAATATGTTTATATATCTTTTATATTTATTCCGATTTTAAAATACCACAAATGAAAAAAGGTCCTTGTCGGACCTTTCCTCACCTAAAACTAATAAACCCTATCAAATATTAACCTACAGCTGAAAAAATTAACTCTAATTACACTATGTAAACCCAAAATTTCTATGAAAAGTTCTTTGTTCAAATATACGTTCTGCAACAGCTAAATCCATGAAAAACTGAATGATATAAAATATTATAACATGGTGATTCTTATCACTTTTGAGAGCGTGACTAAAAAAAATCCCGGTCTTAAACAGACCGGAATTTTTTCACCTAAAACTAAACACTCCTCTGAAATTCATCTTTACAATTAACCCTAAATCTAACTAAACCCAACTATAATTTCTGCACTGCTTGTAATTACCTACAAATTTAAATCAGAAATCATCTAATCGAAAGTAAAAATAGATGAGTTTCATTACATCAATTTGATGATTTACATCAATTTACATTAAAAATAACAACAAAATGTATCAGTATATAATAAAATCTTTAGTAATTATTAACAAAAAATTACAACCTGCTTAATCAGTTTCAATAAATTTACAATCCACATTGTATGCTATGCAAAAAGCCCGATTGCTGCAATCTTATGAATTGATGGTTAAATTATTATTAGCCTATCAGGAACCCTCGGAACAGATCAATTTCTTTTTGAAATCGGTATCCGAATCACTTGACAAGCATTTTAAATCAAATGACTTTTCTACACTTTTTTTATCTGTTCAAAAAAGCTCGCACTCAGAAAGATCCGGATTTGATCCGCTTTTTATCAGCTATTCAGATTTAAATTTAAGCTATAGTAATTTTGAGTTATTAAGTTTAAAAGAAAGAATAATATTCTTTGCATGCATATCAGGATGGTATTCTAAGTTCAGTTTTACTCCGTCTGATAATAATTTGCTTTCCAGAACACTTTCGTTGAGTACTGATCATGTTGGTGCGCTGAATGATTTTTTCAATCCTGAAAATCTGGAAAATAATTATGGTAGTTGTGAATTATTCTTATTAGAACCAACTGCTGAAAAAGAATATGAGTTGGAAGGTGAATGGATAAAAAGCAATAAACCAAAAGATCTTGGGAGCAAGGAATATTTCTTATTTGAAGCATTAAATCACACTCTTAAAACATTATACATAGACGAATTAAAGGCATTCCTTATAACCTGCTCCAATTCCAGTGTGCTTATCAGCAAAAATGATGAAATAAGTATCTGCGGCTGGGAAATCCTCCAGCCGGGAGAAAAAATCATCATTAACCAGGAAGCAAGCATCGATTATCACGATCTGAAAAACAGATTCCTGAGAAAAAAATATGCCGATGAGCTACAATACGAAGTTAATGATCTCTCCTATTCATACTCAAACGGAAAGGGTTTAAAAAGGATTAATCTTAATATTGATCCCGGTACCCTTGCTGGTGTACTTGGAAAAGAAGGAACAGGTAAATCGACATTGCTGAAGCTTCTTGCCGGTGATATTCAGTCGCATTCTGGAGATATTATAATAAATGGTTACAGTTTAAAAAAGGAACTTTATCATTTAAAGGGAATGATAGGCTTTGTCTCTGAAGATGACCTGTTATATGATGAGCTTACTGTTTTTGAAAATCTTTATTTAAGTGCAAGACTATACCTGGGCAAAATGTCCGAATTTAACATCAGACAGAAAGTGAATGATCTTCTTAAATATTTAGAACTCGATGAACTTAAAAAAATAAAGGTCGGAACAATAACAGACAAGCATCTGCAACCCGGGCAGCGCAGATTGCTCAATATTGCGCTCGAACTTATCAGAGACCCGCAAATACTTATTGTTGACAATGCAATTGCGCCACTAAGTATATCCGATTCTACCAAAATAATCGAAGTTCTTTCCGATTTTACTTTTAAAGGCAGGATTGTCGTCACAAGCATTACACAAACCAGTACAAAAGCATTTTCATCATTTAACAAGCTTTTCATTTTAGATGAAGGTGGTTTTCCTGTATACTATGATAAATCTGACTATGTATGGGACTATTTCACACGGGTGATGGATATATATCATGATACAAGTACTCAGGAACACGGCCCGGATTCAATTTTAAACTTAATAGGATTAACAAAGCACTCAGAAGAAAAATCGTCACGAGAAAGAATTATATCACCGGTAAGACTTTATAAGCATTACCTTGAAAAAACGACCAAAACAAAAGCACTTGCGCATAACAGGCGTATTCTTCCCGATAAAATATTACACCCTCCAACACTTGACAGGCAATACATCATATATTATATCAGGAATTTTAAAACTAAAAGTGCACGAAGCCGTGAACTTATTTTTACACTGTTGATTTCGCCAATTTCAGCATTTATTCTTGCTTTTATATTAAAAAGTACAACGGGTAAAGATTATTCTTTTGCTGAAAATCAAAACATCCCGGTTTATTTTTTCCTGAGTATCATATTTGCTATTTTCCTTGGTCTGGTGCAATCGGCAAATGAAATATTTAAAGAAATAAATATAAACAGAAAACAGGAATATCTTAATCTTAGCTGGTTTTCGTATATCAATTCAAAAATTACGTATCTGTTTATTATTGGATTATTACAGTCGGTTTTATTCATTGCAATATCACACCTGATTTTAGAAATAAAAGGACTCTTTCTTGTTCACTGGTTTATATACTTCAGCTGTCATGCATTCGGACTAATACTGGGGTTACTTTATTCTTCGTTACACAAAACACTGGAAGGAATTTATATCAGATCAATACCTGTTATTATTATACTTCAGCTTATATATGGCGGTGGGTTTATTAATCTACAGTCGTTAAGTAATAACAACAATGCGTACACTCCGATTGTTTCAGATCTGATGGTAACACGCTGGGCTTATGAATCGCTTATGGTATACCAGTTTAAAAATAACAGTTATGAAAAGAGTATTTATGATTATGAAAGATCAATGTCTTCAGCAATTTTTCACACATCATATCTGATACAATCATTAAAATCACAACTCAAATATTGCAGTTTTAATTATGAAACAAAACCTTATACATGCGATAAATTTCTTAGAATTTTACAATCGGAAATGACAAAGCTGAATGAGCTATATAATATTTTCCCGTATGAAAATCATAGCTTACTCACAATCGATGAATTTAATCCCGAAATTGCAGCTGATGCACTTGAGTATTTAGAATATCTTGAAATATCAATCTACTCGGTATATGAAACATCTTCAGAACAGAAGAAAGAACATATTGAACATTTAAAAGATTCAATAGGAAATTATTCTTTTGATAAACTAAAAATGCAGAATTTCAATTATGCTGTCGATGATGCTGTAAAAAGATATCATATAGATAATGGTGTTAAATACAAATCAGGTATTCCTATACAGCTTTCTGATGCAATATATCAGTATCCTGTTTCAGATTTTGGCAGAGGAATAATGTTCTTACCTGAAAAAAAACTGAACGCTCAATCAATTGATACAACGGAGTTTAATTCGTCAATAATCTGGATTATCAATCTTTTCCTATACGTATTTCTGATAACGGGAATTTTAAGTTATCATAAAAGCAAGAATTAGTAGAAGATATATTAAAAAACCCCGGCTTAGACCGGGGTTTTTGTTTTGTATTGCATCATTTATTCTACAACCAGTTTAGTTTGTCCCAAAATATTACCATCGACCATAATCTGCACATGATAAATACCTCCAGGCAGCGTAGTTAAATCAATCTCACCTCCGGCAATTTTATCGATTTGCATTACCAGTGCTCCAGTACTGCTGTAAATCTGCATACTAGCTATACGATCAATCTCCACATTAATATATCCGTTGGAAGGATTTGGAAATAAGCGGATATCATCGGTAAGTACTTCATCGACTGCAGTAGGTGCGTATGTATAACTGGCTGATACTTCTGAATTTTCAAGTCCATTAAGGTCTGTAACTGCACCGGCAGGCAGAGTAATTGTAACCTCACCTGCTGCATCTGCTGTAACATTAAAAGTATAATCTTTCCTGTAGTCTTCGACCACAAGATTAGCAGCAATACCATTTGTGATTATGAAATCTTCAATGGTCAGGCTATCAATAAACTCGCTAAATGTAACATCAACCCAGACTGTTTGGCTTGTTGTTACACCATAGTCAGCGTCAATTGTGGCAACGGGCGGCACATCGTCATCGGGGTCAATAAGATAAACCAATCCAAACTCGCTTGCATTAATCCAGTGCTGATCGTTGTCGTTATTAGGAGTTTCAACAGAACCAATAAAAGTTTCTCTGGTAGTTGTTTCGTCATTGTCACAGTATGCAAGGCTAAGTCCCATGTCTTTGTTATGATAAAGAGCAACAGGTTCATTTACACCATCCATATCATATGTATCATCGTAAATATCTATTCCGAGTTCCCATGTTGAATAGTTACCGTCGTCTGTACGAACAACCTCTACGTGATCATTAAACAGATGTGCCTGATGATCGTCAGCTAAATCCACAGCATCATACAATAAGGAAACATGATAAGCAAATGCATTAAAATTATACTGATGAATACCACCTGAATTATCTTCATCAATAAAAATTTCAAGGCAATCGTCCTGCCAGTAGTCAACAACAGGATCACCATGATCATCAGAGCGTTCATTATCATTTATTTCTGCAAGAAGATAAAGTCTGTCCGCTGTCCATGTAGCTTTAAACCTACCCCAGAAATCTGTTGAATCAACCGGTGAGCTAATCCAGAAAACGTCAATGGAATGCCATTCCGCTTCATCCCATACTGCTTCATCACCAACCCCATCAATTACCGGGTCTTCATCTGCACGCAAAATTATAAATTCACCATCACCGGCATTTATGTGCCGTGGAATCACCAGTGAAATTAAAACAATACCAATTATTAAATAAATTTTCTTCATTCCAGTAAATCATTTATGTTCATAATTATTTAATTTTATTTTACTATGAATTTCTCTGTCAAACTCCTTTTATTCCCGGTAAATCTGACAAAATAAATTCCTCCAGAAATATATGGTAAATCAATCGTCAACCTTGACGTATTGCCAGAAATTTTAAAATAATCCTGATATACAACGCTACCATTTATGCTCAATATTTCAAGTCTGGTAAACTGTTGTCCATATCCGCTCAGCTGAATATTTAAATCACCACCACTTTCAATAACACCTGGCCATAATCTTATTTGGGTTTCATTGTTGATTGTTAATTCAGGTGAAGCAACAACTGCATCCAGGTCAAGCCTGTCGAGAATACCAAGATAATCGTCACTTTGATTATATGACCTGATCTCGATATATCTGGTGTTCTCAGCAAGTTCTGCATTTAAATTCAGGTTAACGGGTATCATTGGGTCTGCCACATATGTGTCAGCAACTTGTAAAATAGTACTGGTCTCGTCGAGGAATAATATTTCGAATGATCCGTTATGATAAGCCCCAAACTCACCTGTAAGCATATTGCTTTCTGTATTGTAATTCAACGGGGTTTTCAGCATTCCTGCTTCACCCGCAAAATGAACAGGTCCGTCAGATTTAGTAGCATACCAGTACTCTGTAAATTTCATGTCATCGCCTAAGGGTCCGATTGCCTCAATGGGTGATAAAACTTCAAGTTCAAGATAATCACTGCTACCTGAAGTGTAAACCTCAACCATTGCCCCGTCATCAGGATAAGTATTATCAGGATTAATATTGAATACCTTAGCATAACTTTGCTGATCACGTTCATCGACAAAACAAGCCCAACCTTCATTTACCCTGGCAAATATTTTCCCATCCTGTGGACTATAATTTACTTTATATACCCCCGGAGTAATCTCACCCCTATCCGGAACACTTCCTGCCGGCCACACATCTGAGCTGCTCTCAACCGGAAAATATACCGAAAAATTAGAATAGTCTCCTTCATTCTCATGCTGCACTATCTGCTGGGTAACATCCCAGATACTCCACGACTGTTCATCTTCATTTTCATTATAAAGATGAGTTGTTATTTTTACTTTCGTGGAATTACTGTACACTTCAATATATCTGTCGAACCTAAGCCCGGGAGTGAGTTCGGTTTCTGTCTCACCCTGCAACCAGATGCTAACTGTATCTTCAGTTTCTTTAAGTATTTCGTATTCATAATTTCCCCAGGCAAGCGTTGGAGGCGGGGGCCATCCCCATTCACTTTGCGGAGCAGGCCATGTTTTGTATGCCCCATAACCCCAGGTACCATTCCACGGACCGCTACCTCCATCATAAAAAACTTCCCCAAAAAGCGATTCATTTACCCTCATTATTGTATCGGTGCCAATGCAATACTGCATTATTCTTCCTCCGATTGACGGAACTACAGCAACAGTAATCAAATTGTTATGTATAACGAGTGTTTCCCAACCCCATCCCTGATAATCGCTTTCAATGTTTAGTTCTACTAAATTTTCCTGTGAATGCGCATTATAACAAATCACAATTAAAAAAATAAAACCAGGCAGAAATTTATTCATCATTAAAATTTCAAAATCTGCATTAATGTATCAATAATTTCTCTAACTGCAGCTAAATAAAAAATATTTGGCAATTATTTGTCAATGTTGCACGGTAAATAATAACAAAAAAACCGGTTGCCCGGTTTTAATCTGTGTATTTACTTTTTTCTGCTAAACTGTTTATCTAATGTGCCCCGTGCATTAACCCATTCCGGTAATGCGTATGCAAAACCCTTCCCTCTGTATTTAACTTTTGCCAGATCATGACGACGGTTAACAAGCTTCTGCAGACTTCTAACAACACGATTTTTTGCTTCTTCTTCATTAACTGCAGAACCCTGTTTTTTCGATTTTTTAATTGCAAAATCAACTAGTTCGCTTGTTAACAGCACCTTCCCACTGGTTTTTATACCTTCTATAACCATTTCATCCCATTTGGAAAGTTTATAACCTTTTTTTGTGGTCTTAGTCGATGCGGAAGTATCGGTAACACTTATCACTTTCCTTGGTCTGCCTCTTTTTTTAGCAGATTTAAGTTTAACAGGTTTTTCTTTTTTACTGTGCAGTTTAGACAATGCCTCCTTTTCTCTCCCCTCAACACTGACAAGCATCCGCTCAAGTTCCCTAATAGTATAAATCACTTCATCGACCTGGTACTGTAACTTTTTAAGTTCAGAATTATATTTATTTATTAAATCCTGAATTTCACTGCTGGATAACTGTGTTTTACTCATAAGTTTTAATTTACATTTGTATATAAACTAAATTGTCTGAGAATTTGTTTAAATCTGAATAAATGTAATTGAGAGCCGGAGAATCATTTAAAAATTCAATGATTTTCAATTAATTCTGTGAGTGGAACTTTGATATTACAAAGAAATAAAAAATGAAAGATAATTGCAATGTATAATATCATTGGACATACCCCAATATTTCCTTTTGATTTTTATGAGTTGTAGGTTTGACAATAGATCAGGAGATTTGATAACTGAAATTGATAA
>JAFGIP010000109.1 GCA_016929525.1 Bacteroidales bacterium | reverse complement strand
TTTAAATATAACATTTTAAATCTATGAAAAAAAACGATTTTACACCTGGCGACTCAATATCTGTAATGGAATTTTTGTGTATATAATATCAATATTGTCCGGATAAAATTTTTAAAATCTTCTGAACTTGTTTTAGGATAATGGTGATATATAATGAAAAACAGCAACACCTTCATTCTTTTCTAATTAAATACTCAACTATCCAAATACAGTATAAATCTGTCAAGCTATTTTAGGGAAGGTCAGAATCTTGTTATTTTTTCAAATGCAAAATACAATTTTTACCGCCAAAATCAAATTCAGGGTGTTTCCTGTCAGCATTATTACTGATCCCTTGTATGGTTGACCCTTCTCTTTTGTAGTTTCACCTCTTCCTTAGGAGAAATAATGACTCCCTCTGGTATTTTTTGTTATTCCTCCGGGAAAATTTCAGGTTCCTTTGGCAGAGGAACATGTCAGGGACATTGAGAAAAGAAAGAAAGTCTCAGAGGACGAACTCAAACACCCGAAGGAAAGGTTATAAGTCTTAGAAGACAAACTCAAATACTTAGAGGAAAACGTGAAAGTCTTAGAAGATGACTCCAGGTACTTAGAGGAAAGATTAATATTTCCGGAGGATTATTTCAATAGATCGTGAAAACCTAAGAAATATATCAAAATCAATAAAATAATATTGCACATATGTAAAGACCATCTAAAGTTTGTTAGTTAAACAGGAAAGATCAACCTGGTGCGCAATTTTCCCAGGTCTTCATATTCTTTGCTAAATGAAAGTCCTTTTTAAATCCTGTAATACCTCTTCCGTAATTCAATTTCATTATTGCTGCTATCGTATTTGAATTCAAAGATCTCCGAATAGTAATCTATGTAAATATTCCATATATCCCTGCTAATTTATTTTGTTGATATCTTCGGCTGTGCAATTGTATTTTTGAATGTTCTTTCTCCCAACTCCTTTGGTTCATACAAACGAGCAAGATACATACTCAGGAAATGATTTGATTGAATGAATGGGTTTATTGTCAACAGAATAATTACAGGATGGTCTTTTTCCTTATTGTATTTATTTGTTATTTCATTCCAGTCAGCATCCCAGATAGTCCGGCTTGTAGATATCAAAAAATTTGTATCTGTCCTGTAGTTACTAAATTCAATATAACTGTCCTCATGATCTTCCAGCACACTTTTTTGATAATCCGATATATCACCTTTATGATCGTCCAGGAATTTTTGAATGCTTAGATTTAAAGGGTGCACTTCAGGCAGATCAAATAAGGAATAGTTATCAAATCGGATTGTATCGAGATATTGATATAATGAATATCTGAAATCCTCCCATTCCTTTATAAATGTTTCATTTTTATTTTTTTGCGCGGATGAATGATATGAAATAAACATCATTATACAAAGGCAGATTAAAAAGAGGTATTTCATGGGTTTCTTGTTTTTATCATTTATACTATTCAGGCTTTTCAATCTTTATCCGGACAAATCCAGTTACAAAATACGGTTTTCATTATTATTTTCAAAAAAGATTAATCTGTTCGTTACTATTGTTTCGAATAATTGCTACTTGGGAATGAATTCCAGCATACCTCGGCTTCCTTCCTGCCTTAATTATGAAATCTGATTATTGTTAGCGCTATTTTATAAGCAATAGAAATTTCAATAAACCAAAGCTTAGAATATAGTGCATAAAAAACGGATCGGAATACTTCTATCTTCTAAAAACTATACCGATACTCCAATGTTGCAATAAAGCTGCGTGTTAAACCGTCAGGTCTGACATCACGCACAATGAAAGGTAACCCAAAATTAAGCTGTATAGAATTTTTATCGTTTAAAGCAAAATCGAAGTATGCATTTCCATTTAATGTAAGTCCGTCAGATCCTTTAATCTCCTGCTCTGTTCCTGAAGCATCGGTATACTTATCGACACCCAGATGATAAACAGGCAGAATACTTGGGGTAATGGTCAGCATTTTTGCAATGGTAACCGGGTGTGAAATGCGTAATAAAACATCACCATTTCTTTTGAATTTATTTGTCGACTGAAAATTGCTCAGTTCTGAATTGGCAGGGTAATCATCGGATATAAATTCATTTTTGTTCTGTGTGAGTGGCTGCTGCAGTGCAAGAACGAGTTGTAATTTATTGATTGTATAACCTATACCGACAATCAGGTCTAAAGTACCCAGAGTACTCTGGTAATCCATAGGCAGAGGCAGATTATCCTTTACTGCATTGCTTTTACTAACAGGTACTTTAGAGCCAAGCGTTAATGTTAAGGTGTTTGTTACAGCATAATTGGCATTAAGATAAAGATCTGATAATCCTAATGTAGAAATACCATTACCATTTTGTGAAATGGAAGTTAGTTTAAAATCTATACCTAACTTCTCGCCTGTTTGTCTTCCAAATTCCAGATAATTACCAATAATATAAATTGAATGGTCTGCATCGCCGTATGATACGCCAAGTTTGATGTGGTTTTTGTATTCCTTTGATTCGTCATTGTCTTCATGAGGCTGAAAGCTTTCGATTGTGCAAAAACCTGCATCGCTGCAACCCTGCCCCAGGGTATTACCAAATAACAATGTCACAAGAACTGCTGTCGTCAAACTTTTTATAATGCTTAAATACATGATCCTGATTTTAGTTTAATTACTGTTTTTTATTTTATATTTTATCAATACGATAACTTATATCAGGATGATTTGTCGGACATACATTATATTTCTTACACCGGAATCAGAATATGTTAAAAAAGTTGATGGCTAATGTATAGAAAGGATAAAGTTTTATATAATAAGCTGTATATGACTTAAGAAACGAGTTAAATAATAATCAAAGACTATTATTCAGATTTTTAAGTATATCTTCAAGATGATTAACAGATTCCTTTATTTTCAGGAGTTCAATTGCACGGCTTAAAGTTGAACAATATTTATTATTATCCGGTAAATCCTCAACATAAAGATGGATAGGAACTGTTGATGATGGTTTATCTACAAGGAATACAACCAATACATCTTTTCTGATGATCTCTCTTCTGATTTTGGCTATCTCCTCTAATTTATCAACAGCTGCTTCCGGATTTGTTTCCCTGTAATCGGCCAGAACCTTTTCTACATATTTCCATTCCGGCTCTTGTATCAGCTGCAATGCAAATTTCCGGAAATGATCAACTGAATAATTCCCTAAATATTTTAAAACCAAAAGGTTTTTATCTTTAAATATCTGATATTTAATTTTCATATATCCAGTATTCAATTTAATGTCTTCACTTCCACAATAAAATATTGTGAGACTTAAACTTAAGAAATATAAAAGCTGAAGTACTTTGTTATTTCAAAAAAATAAAATGCAATTTATCAAAAGCAATTAGCAGTACAGAATAATAACCGGTAATTGCCAAAGGATAATCAGGCACGTAACCTATTGCAAACTGTGCTGTCCCAACCATAACAGAAAATAGCGTAAGAGAATAAAACAGTCCTTTATTTACATCCGGGTATTTTAAAGTCAGGAGTCCAAGCACAACAATTGTTGTAGGGCAAGGCATCAATCCATAAAAGGAGAACAAAAAGTCTTTAATTTCGAACTGAAATCCGCCAGTCCATTTGTACGTTGGATACCAAAATCCGAACAAAATAACCGGTAAAATTATAAATCGGTAATAGGGAATTCTTTTAAGAGTGAGATTGTTCTTTTTTACTCTGAATTCTCGCAACCACTGATAAAGAATAAAAAAAAGTAAAAATGGGATAGCCCCCCAGAATACCAGAAAATAAATGCCCATTTTCTGAAAGAACATATAGCTCATATAAAGACCTGCATATAGAAAGATCCATGTATAGTTGATAAGAAAATACAATGTGAATTTATCCTTATGCTTATTACCGTTAAGTATTATAAGGATAAATATGACAATTGTTGCAACGTGAAATACAGGAGAGATGTATTTTCCCGGTCCGTTGATATAATCATTGGTTATTTCACCAAATGATCTTCCGAAAAACGCAGGTGAAATTTCATTCATATTCGATCAGGACGCTGATTAGGTTAAATGAGATCAAACTGCAGGCATAATAACCCTTAGATCAACAAATATATAAATATTATCATCAGTCAGATTAACCTGCCCCACCCTCAGACTTCCAAATTACAACTACTAACTTCTCACCATAATAACATTTTTTTACCTTTGTCGCGCAATTAAAATTCAATGAACACTTTCAAAAAAGTCATTAAGTTTATATATCAGTTTTACACCTGGGGATTCTATGTTCCCTTTTTCTTTTTATATACTATAGTCTTTGGGATTCTGGCTGTTGTTTTCTCTCTGTTGATAAACCAGCGTGCCGGCAGTTATATCGGAGGTGTTATCTGGTCTCGGTTAAGTGCATTGCTTATACCTATGATACCAAAAGTCAGGGGAAAGGAAAATATTGAGAAGAACACCTCATATATCATTATGACAAACCACCAGAGTTTCTATGATATTTTCCTTGTTTATGGCTGGATTGGACTGGATATTAAATGGATAATGAAAAAGGAACTTCGAAAAATCCCGGGTCTTGGATGGGGAAGCGTAAAAGTAGGTCATATATTTCTTGACAGGTCAAACAACAGAGCAGCTCTTGAAAGTCTGGCAGCAGCCAAAGAAAAACTTGTAAATGGAACATCAGTTGTAATTTTTCCTGAAGGAACAAGGAGCAAAACCGGAATTCCCGGCAGTTTTAAACGCGGTGGATTTAAGCTGGCAATTGACCTGAAGCTTCCAATTCTTCCTGTAACGCTTAAAGGAACAAGAAAAATCCTTCCTGCAGATATTTTAGTTCAATTTCCCGGTAAAGTTGAAATGATCATTCATGAACCTGTCAGTATCGATGGTTATTCTGAAAAAAATATCAGAGAGCTTATGGATTTAACAAAAGAAAAGATTTGTTCGGATTTGGATCAGTAATTATTAATTTTAAGGAATAAGAATTTTCTTTTAAAAGATACGCAGTATGGAATTATTATTGCGGCTATTTGAACATCATATTCACGTAAAATTTATTCCTTAAATAAGATGAAAAAATACACATCACTTTCAAAGCTATTTCATTTTACACTTTTTATTTCATTTGTTTTAGTTCTTGTTTCTTCCTGTAAGAAAGATGAAAGCGGTAATCCACAGTATGACTACCTGGTTGATTATGAAAAAGTGAATTCTTTCAGCCAGGAAACCATTGTTTCGACTTTTAATCTTGCCAGTCTGCAATATCCTGAAATTATTTATTTGGCAGAACAAACACGTTACCCGGTTGATGTATACATAATCAGGTACAAAACATGGTTTCATAATGAAGAAATTGTTGCTTCCGGTTTAATTTGTATCCCCGATGCAGAAGGCAACTTTCCATTTATCAGTTTTCAGAATGGCACAAATGCGTTAAATGCAAATGCTCCCAGCGTTAATCATTCATACTCAATGTATCTTATTATTGAACTGCTGGCAGGTAACGGATATATAATGGTCATCCCTGATTATACAGGATTCGGATCAACGGAAAATATTGTCCACCCCTATTATCAAAAAGAATCGACTACCGGTGCTGTAATAGACATGCTTTTCGCCGCAAGAGAAATGATAGAGAACTATTCAGGTGATGCCTTTTACAATTTAAATCAATATCTTATGGGATATTCGCAAGGTGGATGGTCTACCCTTGTTACGTTATATGAACTCGAGAATAATTTAGATATCCCTTTCGAAATCAAAGCCACTTCATGTGGTTCAGGTGCATACAATTTAATGGATGTATCTGGTTACATTCTTTCTCTTGATTCATTTCCCGGACCTTTATATTTACCTTATTATATATATTCACACCAGCAGTTTGGCACAATAACAGATCCTCTTGATGTGTTTTTTAATGAACCCTATGCCTCTATTATTCCTGATTTATTTGACGGTACTTACAGTAATTCCCAGATAAATGCCCAGCTTACAAATTCAGTTCCTGAGTTGCTGCAGGCTGATTTTATAAGTGGATTTGCAAACAACGATGAGTTTACGGAGTTAATATCTGATTTAAAGCATAATAGCATTGAGGCATGGGACGTATCTTCTCCCGTTCATTTTTATCATGGTAATGCAGATATGAATGTTCCGGTATTCGAATCACAAAATATATATAGTGATTTTGTCGATCTGGGATTATCTTCACTTGTTGAATATACTGAAATGGATGGATTAAATCATGAGACAGGAACAGTTCCATGGGGAGTTCAGACTGTGCAATGGTTTAATTCTATTGAATACCCGTAGGATTAATTCATAATAAAAGTAAACCTAATGTAGGGACAGCTCAAGGTTTAACTGTTTACTGTTTACTTTTAAATCCTGCTTCTGTGCCAAATCTTCCGTAAAATAAAAGTTCATTAATGGGCTTCCTTACTCGCTGTCTTGCTTCCCGATCAATTAGTTCTGTAGAAAATTTTGAGGGATTTTCAGATTTGTAACCCAGTGCAGCAAAGATTACAGGTTCATATCTTTCAGGTATATGGAGAACAGAACGCGCCATATCTCGATCGAACCCTCCCATAGGATGAACATACAAACCCCTGTCCGTTGCCTCATAAACAAGGTTAGAATATGCCATGGCTGTATCGTGCCAGGCATATATATTCTCCTGATCTTTGTAATCTGATACAACCTGCGCAACAGTATGTAATAAAACAGGTGCATGCGATGCCCATATTCTGTTTGCTGAATTAAGACATTCAATCATGGATGCGTGAAATTCATCTCCCCTTACTGAGTAAACAAATCTCCAGGGCTGGGTATTTCTGCTCGACGGAGCCCAGCGTGCAGCTTCAAACAGACTTTCAAGAATAGCATCTTCAATACTTTTCGTATCAAAAAGTACTGTACTTCTGCGTTTTAATAATATTTCATTGATCATACCGACTTATTTGATTAAAACATCAGTTGTATAAATTATGTTGATATTCTTTTAATGCGGAAGTTAAATAAATATATGTTATGGTTTAATAAATAACTTTTTCAATTATTTTCATTAAATGCAGGATTATATAAGGCTTTTCATTAATTTTTGAGCGATTTTTAATATGAGAGTATAATGAAGTTTGCATTAGTATTGCTTTTTCATTCAATATCGTTGTCTGTAATTATTGCAAATAGTACGGATAGCTTGTTCCGTGCACTTGATAAAGCACTATCGGAACAGGAACAGATCGATGAAAAGAAAGAACAACGTATTCAGGTTTTATACAGCATGCTTGGTGAAACAACGAACCAGGAAACAAACCAATATATTTACGGAATATATGAGAAACTTTTCAGGGAGAACAGATCATTTATTTACGATTCTGCCTTCAAATACGCTAATCTCCTGTTAGAAACTTCCTATAGAATAAATGATAAACAATTAATAGAAAAATCAAAGGTAGATCTTGGATTTACCTTACTTTCTGCCGGAATTTTTAATGAATCTATAGATACACTATTGTCGGTACGACCAGATTATTTAAACAGTGATCAAAAGGTAAATTATTACTTTAATCTGGGGAGAGCATGGTTCGATCTCTGCGATTATGTGCAGGATCAGTTCTTTACAAAATATTACAATCAGAAAGGATTTGATGCCTTGGAAACAGCTTTAGAATTTGCTGAAGAAGATTCGAAAGAACGACTTTTTGTACTGGGGCTGTATAATTTAAGAAAAGAAAACTTTGAAATTTCTGATAGCTGTTACAATGCCCTGTTAAATCACAATTCAATAACCAATCAGGAGTATGCTGTAGCTGCATCAAGTCTGGCATATTTAAGAAGAGTTCTGAATGACCCGGATTATGCCATGGAACTTTTAATAAAAGCTGCGATTACTGACATTAAGACTTCAACAAAAGAAACCGTTGCAATGTTACGGCTTGCTGAAATGATTTTTATGAATGGTGATGTTAAAAGTGCTTATATATATATTAACCATGCTGTGGAAGATGCTGATTTTTATGGTGCCAGGCAACGTAAAGTGCAGATTTCGGATATATTGCCAATTATAGAGGCCCGGCAACATACCATAAAGGAAAAGCAACGTAAACTGTTATTAAGTTATTCGATAGGACTAACCATATTGAGTATATTACTCATTGCACTTGCAATTACCGTATTTGTCCAGTTTAAAAAACTAAAAAGAATTAAAACAAGTCTGGATATCACGGTACAGAATTTACAGCTGGTAAATAGTAAACTTCGTGAAGTAAGCACTATTAAAAACGAATATATTGCACACTTTTTCGACGTTATTTCAGAATATATTAAAAAGATCGAAAGATTTAAAAAATCTGTTGGCCGTAAGCTGTCTGCCAACCTTTTCAGTGATATTAGTGACATTGTCCAGAATATCGATCTGGAAGGTGAAAGAGAAGAGCTTTATCATAGTTTTGATAACATTTTCATCAAACTGTTCCCAAATTTTATCACAAAATTTAATTCACTTTTAAGGGAGAAAGACCATTTTATCCAGGAAGAAGGAAAGGCACTTTCGCCTGAATTGAGAATATTTGCCCTCATGAGGTTAGGTATCTCTGATAACGAAAAAATCGCAAAATTTCTAAACTATTCGGTTACCACTATATACACTTATAAGACAAAAGTCAAAAAGAAGGCTATTGTTCCCAACGAAAAATTTGAAGAAAAATTGATGGAAATAAAGGTCGATTAACTTCATTATACTTTAGATAATATCTAGATTTTTCTGATAAGCAAAATCATTAAACATAGTACTGATAAGCATTCCATTAATATGCCCAATAATATTTCCTAGATTCCTTTTATTAAAATTTCATAACTGGTATCTATCCCTTTACTTTAATGGCAGATAACGTGTTCCCGGAATCAATCAAAGCCAGTAATGCATCTTATCTGTTGCTTAAATTGGTTCGGAATACTATCCCTGAATGAACCACTATAACTAAATTATCTCTTGCTCTTGGACTTACCATAATTACAAAATCATGTAAACACTGAAAATTAACTCTAAAATATCTAAGTACTAACACTAACAATTTCTATTATGAAAACTCAACATTTTTTTAAAGCTCTGTTGGCTTATCTCTTATTTTTTGGGATAATCTTACAGGCGCAAGACCCACCGCAATATGGTACGCCATTTAGCGGGGTGCCTGATACGAGAGATATTAACATGTACCAGGTGCATCTTCGTCCCTTTGCTCCATCGGGTAATTTCCAATCGGTAATTGACAGATTGGATGCAATTCGGGACCTCGGCATAAATGTCCTTTATTTAATGCCTTTTTATCCTAATGGAGGCACAGACTCCAGGGACAGTGATTCCCCTTATGCCGTTCAGAATTTTACTGCTATTGATTCTGAATACGGAGACCTCAATAGCCTTCGTGCACTTGTTGATGGAGCACATGCAAGAGGTATGGCTGTTATAATCGACTGGATCGTAAACCAAACATCATGGAGTCATGCCTGGATCACCCAGCATCCGGAATATTATCTTCGTGATGGCAGTGGTAATATTCTTGCTCTTGATCCATTTCCTGATGTGGCAGCACTTGATCTGAATAACCAGACAGTGCGCACGGAAATAATAAATGCTATAAGATACTGGGTATTTACTGCAAATATCGATGGCTTCAGATGTGATTATGCGAATAATCCTACTCTTGATTTCTGGACCCAGGTCATCAATAACCTGAGAGGTATCACCACCCATAAACTGATTATGTTTGCCGAAGGTGACCGCCTGGAAAACTTTACCGTTGGTTTTGATCTTAACTTTGGTGATAAGTGGTATTATGATGCTCTTAAACCAATAGCCAGCGGAACTTCAGTTTCTCAAATACAGACTACTACCAACACCGAGTATACTTATGCAAACAGCACACAACAGGTAGTAAGATATACTGCCAACCACGACACTGAAACTTCTGAAACAGCAATGAATGTATTCGGAGGTCATGCCGGCGTTTGTGCAAATTTTGTTGTATCGGCATGTATGAGAGGTGTTCCTTTCCTGACCGCCGGACAGGAGGTTGATTTTAACCAGACAATTCCCTGGCCTTATACTTCGGTTGACATCAACTGGAATACTAATCCTTCCGCAGCTACCGAATTTAGCAATATACTTAATGCCAGGAACAACAGTGAAGCAATAAGAAGAGGAACAATGACCAACTATTCAGATAATAATGTATGTGCGTTTACGAAAGTATCCGGATCAGAAAAAGTTGTTGTTATTGTTAACATGAGAAATGCCACATCTTCCTATACTATTCCTTCTGCACTGGCAGGAACATACACCGGAATGATATCTGGAACCACAAATGTTCTGACATCAGGTTCAACAATGAGCTTACCGGCTTTTCAATATTACATTCTGAGAAGCGGAGGAACACCGGTTGAGCAAACACCATACAACGGTGTTATCGCTATACCGGGTACCGTAGAAGCAGAAAATTACGATAATGGCGGTGAAGGCGTTGCTTATCATGATAATGATGCTTCAAATAATGGCGGGCAGTACAGAACAAGTGAAGGTGTCGATATCGAAGCATGCTCTGAAGGCGGATATAATGTA
>JAFGIP010000108.1 GCA_016929525.1 Bacteroidales bacterium | reverse complement strand
GTGAAAGCATATTGGTGCGGATCAACATTTTTCCACACCGGTTCTCCTGTATACAGTTCGTGGCATCCGGTAATGCCACCCGAAAGTGTATGGTAAAACCGGTCTCCGATAATAGTTGGTGTAAAGCCTTCCAGGAAATTATAATTCCCTAATTCTACTTTTTCATAAACCCATTGTCGTTGAGAAAAATTATATAAACCTGCATAAGATTCACTGACCTGTTCTGCTGAATTTTCAAGAAGATAATACTGTTTATCATAATAACAGAGCAAGAAAATTTCACTGCTTGTTTCGTTTTTGAATGGTTTTATGTATCTAAATCCGCCAATAGAAACGTTTACCAGTTCTAAGTTTGGAGGAGGAAGATCACCCAGATCCGGAATTAAAAACAGTTGGGTATTTCCATTCATGATGTTTCCATATTGTGCTGAAATTACCGGATAGTTCAAATCAGGGTAAGGTTCTAATACAAATTTATAAAACAAATCATCAATACCGGTTATCCAGGTATATTCACCGTGATGAACAATACTTTTTGTCCATGTATAGTCTCCATTTTCTAAATTTAACTGATACAATACTGTACCCGTTCTACCTGTCAGCAAGTTGTTATTTTGATAAGCATTAACCATAAAAAAACTGCTCGATCTTCTGACATAATCAGATTCCCATACAATTTCACCATTTTTACTTTCCACACTTACAAGTATTGCTATGTCCTGATCGTCCATTGCTCCCAATAATATATTGTTATTAAATACAATAGACTGATCATAATGCCCGCCAATATATTCATTTTCGGATAACTCAACCCGCCATAAGTATGGCTGTGAGATAATAATCCCATTCTCATATATTATGGAGGTTGGTTCTTTCTCAGAACACTGAAATAACAAAAATATAAGCAGAACAAAACTTATATTATTCCTTATCCCTAATCTATTAATCTTAATTTTTTTCATCAAGTATAAAGAATTCACGATCACGGTCTGTGTATGTTGTTCCAAGAAATATTTTTTCTAATTCTGCTTTTACAGTAGAATGTGTTTTCATCTCCTCATGGTTTATATGGTCTGTTCGTATCGTTCTCAAACATCCCGGCAGGGCTTTTTGCGTCGAAGTTACCAATAATCCGTCACTTTCTTCCTCTATAATAGTTGTTACTGTTCTGTGTCTTAAAACAGGTACCTGGTATTCTGGCGGACATGGCCAGTCGCAGCTTAAAATTTTTTGTAAAGGCTCGCTACAGTTGCATTCATAATCCCAGTATTCAACAGTTTGCGTAACAGTACGGTAAGCGCCTATAAGAACATCTGTTGATTTTTGAAACTGTCCGTTCCAGTAATCTCGACTGGTTTTCCATTTAGATGCAAGATTACTGTGAACAGCCGCCTGGGCGAACTGAAGTGTTGCCAGGCATGCGTAGTACATATTGTTGTGAAAAGAATATCGTTGCTGACATGTCTGATAGATTAGTTCAATAAGCAGGATTGCATTAGCATCTTTTCTGCTGCTTACCAGACGAATAAAGGCAGGTGAATCTTCAACGCCATAAATCGCAATACTCGGACGAATAAATCCTGAATTCTGGATGTTATCAATCTCTGTGCTGTTTGTTTTTAATGAGTTTTTTGTAGCTGCTGACTGAACTGTTTTCTCTGCTTCTTCTTTAACCATTTTTACTGGCAGATTATATAACAGGTCCCTCAGGTTGCTATAATTAGTTCCGCAAATTCTGTTTATTATTTCGGCATTTACATAAGAAGCCAGCCAGGTTGCCACAAATGCAGGTTCTGAGCGAGCACCTTTTGAACCTTTATCCACAGCTTCGGTTATAAAATCATCAAGAACGCCATTATCAATGTTATTGGCTATGAACGCACCATTTATAGGGCTTGCCAGCGTTATTATTCCACCCACATACCTGCTTTCGTAATTACCGCTGTAAGCATTTTTTTGCCGGTAAAGTTCAATACTGTTAACACCTCCCATACTATGGGCTATAATTATATTCTCACTGTATGAATTTGCATTGATATCATATGATAAACTTTGTGCAGATCCCGTTATACCCAAATCTGTTCTGTAACCTGCACGAAACATATAGGCATTGTAATTTGTGCCGAAATAATCGGCAAATTCTTTCAGACTCTGACTGTTACCTCCCATACCGTGTACCCAGTATATTGGTTTGGCCTGGGGTGTAACTGCATCGATACATAAAGATGATAATGCAATAATTATTAAGATTTTCCTGATTTTCATAGAGCTGATTTTAAAGGTTAACGGTGATTTCAACATTTTCAATATATCTTATAGTGGTAGTTACGCTTAATTCTCCATTTTCATTTGTTTCAAAAGATTCTTCCTTAATAAACTCAGGGATCGGATTTGTTTCATCATAACAAAAATTGAACTGACAGCGATACATATAATTCCCTGTTTCGTCTATAATTGTCTGAGCTGCGAGTGTTTCTGTTGTTTTATCAAAGTAGTTCAAAATCGTTTTTCCGATCATTTCTTCCGGAGCTGAGTGTTCTGTTCCTATTATTGTTTCAGTAATATAAAAGTTACCATCATCTTTAGCACTGGCGATATTTTCAGCATCTGCTGTTGGTGTAATTGTCATATAATTCAGAAAGTGATTTCTTGAAAATTGATTATTATTTTCTTTTAGGTACTTTATTATACCGGTAAATAAGGGAGATTTACCAAATTCTTGTCTGACAAGTGCACCAGACCGATCGAGATAGTATATCTGCCCGTTCTCAAACCTGATTTTGCTTAGTTGTGGATCAGGGTTGGGTAATGCATCACTGGGAACCCTGAATTGATTCCGGGGTTTTATGAAAGAAATTTCCATTAATGAGGTACCATCATGATTAATGCCAATAAATACATGTTTACGGTCAATCTTTGGTTCCTGCATTACTTGATTAACGGGGTTCCCTGAATTATCAGTTTTTTCTGAATCGTAGAAAGAGATTGTCTCTTCCTCATATGAAATTTTCACAGGGTAATTCTGGTCAATGTTTTCTGAAAACATTAAATCTTCTCTGCATGAGTAAAACATCAGAGATAGAACAAACCAGATACAGAAAGTTTTAAGCATCATAATAGTGTTAGGATTTGTTTGATTAATTTGCTTTAACTGGTTATTATATATTATTTATAGTTAAGATTTCATATAACATTTAGGATGTATGGCAAATTACAATTTTTACATTGTATTCACAAATAATATATAATGTAATTTCTATTTTGAATAAGTAAATATTTTGTGTATAAATTCATAACGTACTGATATTACCTTATAATCCGAGATTACATTGAAATTGTCGGATACAAACATATAAGCAGTGTTGAAGGGGAGTAAAGACTGTATTGACTGTTTACGTCATTCCCTTACAAAGATCACGTAAAATGATGTAATGTTTTCGCTACTTTTGGAATAAAGGCTATTTTAACCACCGTGGTTAAAGACAATGTGAGATATGAACAGAATAGTTGAGAAAATTAACCTGTCAGAACTTGTTGTAAAGCTTTCAATTGAAGCTCCGGAAATTGCAAAAAAAAGAAAGGCAGGACATTTTGTGATAGTAAAGATTGGTAAAAAAGGTGAGAGGATCCCGCTTACTATTTCACAGGCTGATGAACATTCGGGCACAATAACCCTGATAATCCAGAAGGTGGGCACTACCAGTCATAAACTGGCAGCCCTTGAACCGGGGGATCATGTTACCGATCTTGTAGGTCCGTTGGGTCACGCTACGCATATCGAGAATAAAGGCACCATTCTTTGTGCCGGCGGAGGGGTCGGCATTGCTCCGTTATTGCCGATTGTTGAAGCTTTGAAAGAGGCAGGGAATAAGATTATATTAGTACTGGGGGCACGCTCAAAAGATCTGATCATCCTTGAAGACGAGATAAGAAAGGTTTCAGACGAAGTGGTTATAATGACCGATGACGGGAGCTATGGTCAGAAAGGTCTTATTACCAAAGGTATGGAAGATGTAATTATGAAGAACCGCATAGATCTTGCTTATGCGATCGGCCCTGCCATCATGATGAAGTATTGCAGTTTGCTTACTAAAAAACATGCAATTCCGACCATTGCCAGTTTGAACACAATAATGGTAGATGGTACCGGGATGTGCGGTGCCTGCAGGGTTACTGTAGGAAATAAAACCCGCTTCGTATGTGTTGACGGACCCGAATTCAATGCACACGAAGTAGATTTTGATGAGCTGTTGATGCGATTGGGTGCATATAAAGAGGAAGAATATTCAAGCTTTAAGGAGTACAGTCAAGCAATTAAATGAGTGTAGTATGATTTCAGAAAATGAAGGAAGCGTAAATAAGCGTAACGAACCGTGGCGTCAGGAATTACGGAGCAGATTAAAAGCAAAGGAGCGTTCCCTGATTGCTCGTGTTAAAATGCCTGAGGTCGATGCAGATGAAAGGAGTAAAAGCACTGTGGAAGTGAATATCGGACTTAATGCTGAGATTGCCCGGAGAGAAGCTTCGCGATGCCTCGACTGTGTGAACCCCGCATGTATAGAAGGTTGTCCTGTTGGAATTGACATACCACGGTTTGTAAAATATATAGAGGCCGGTGAATTTCTTAATGCAGCACGCACCCTGAAAGAGACGAACTCTTTACCGGCAGTATGCGGAAGGGTATGCCCGCAGGAAATTCAGTGCGAAGCGAAATGTATCTATGCGGAAAAAATGAATAAAGAACCTGTAGCCATTGGTCATCTTGAAAGGTTTGCAGCCGATTTTGAACAACAGAGTGGTAAAATCCATATTCCCGAAATAACAGGTAAGAACAACCTTAAAGTTGCTGTAATAGGCTCTGGACCGGCAGGTTTATCTGCCGCGGGCGATCTTGTTAAAATGGGATATAATGTAAAAGTTTTTGAAGCACTTCATGAACTGGGAGGAGTTTTAAAATACGGCATACCTGAATTCAGGCTGCCAAACAGTATTGTCGATGTGGAAATAGAAAGTCTCAAAAAGATGGGCGTTGAATTTGAAACAAACATTGTGATCGGGAAAACACTCACTTTTGAAGACCTTAAGAATGAAGGATACAAAGCTTTCTTTGTCGGGAGTGGTGCCGGTTTACCAAATTTCATGAATATCCCCGGTGAAGATTATAATGGTATACTTTCTTCCAACGAGTACTTAACGCGTGTGAACCTGATGGGTGCATCACAAAGCGATTATGACACTCCTGTGCTGAAAGGGAAACATGTTGCAGTGATCGGAGGCGGAAATACCGCAATGGATTCTGTTCGGACAGCAAAAAGACTAGGTGCAGAACGTGCAATGATCATTTACCGTCGCTCATTCGATGAGATGCCGGCCAGGAAGGAGGAGATAAAACATGCGAAGAAGGAAGGTATTGAATTTCTGAATCTTCATAATCCGATCAAGTATAATGCAGACAAAGACGGAAGGGTTTCTTCAGCAATCCTGCAAAAAATGGAGCTTGGAGAACCTGACTCATCAGGGCGACGCAGACCTGTTCCGATTCCTGATTCGGAATTTGAAATTGCAGTGGATCTGGTTATAGTAAGTGTTGGTGTCTCTCCAAACCCCCTGATACCGCAGAGCCTTTCAGAGCTGAATACAACACGCTGGGGTACAATCAGTGTGGACGAGGAGTATTTACAATCCAATATTTCCGGATTATTTGCAGGAGGTGATATTGTAAGGGGAGGTGCAACGGTTATCCTGGCAATGGGCGATGGCCGAAAGGCTGCAGCAGGAATACATAAATACTTGCAAAACGGATTTGGCAAATAACAATATACAGATGCAGTTTTTTAGCTGCAATTACTTTTAAAGATCGGGTATTAATAAAACTGAAAATTTTTAATCATGGCAGATTTAGCAACCAAATACATGGGTTTGGAACTTAAAAACCCTCTTATTGCAGGCAGCTGTGGAATAACATCGAAAGTTGAAGATATTATCCAGCTGGAGCAGGCAGGTATTGCTGCGGTAGTTCTGAAATCGATATTTGAAGAAGAAATTCTTAACGAGGCTTCGTTTGATCTGAAAGAAGCAGAGAATAATAAGTTTATATATACCCAGTTGTCAGAAACCCTCGATTATATCGATGTTCATACCAAAGAAAAAAGATTCAGCAATTATCTGAACCTGATCAAAGAGGCTAAAAGTAAAACGCTGATCCCGATAATAGCCAGTATCAATTGTATCACCGATTCCGAATGGATAGAATATGCAGCAAAGATAGAATCTGCAGGGGCCGATGCTATTGAACTGAATATTGCTTTAAGTCCGATGGATATTAATCTTAAGGATGCGGATAAGATCATAATCAGAATAATTAAGAAAGTATTGAAAGCTGTTAAAATTCCGGTGGCGGTGAAGATAGGGGAGTGTTTTACAAATTTAGCAGGCACGATACTGGAGATCGATTCTTCAGGGGTTGCCGGAATTGTACTTTTTAACAGGTTCTATTCCCCCGATATTGATATCTATAACCTGGATATTGTTACAGGCAGAAAATTAAGTTGCGATACCGATTACCTGAAACCACTAAGATGGATCGCCCTGATGTCTGACAGGATCAAATGCAGTATTGCTGCTTCAACGGGAATACAGGATAGTAATACGGCAATCAAACAAATACTTGCCGGCGCTGATGCAGTTCAGATAGTATCAGCAATATATCTGAACGGGAAGGAATATATAACTGAAATTCTTACAGGAATTGAAAAATGGATGTTTGAAAAGGGGATATTTTCTGTTCAGCAGTTTAAAGGTCTTGCCAGCTATAAAAAAGCCACCAACCCTTCAGTCTACGAACGAATACAGTTCATGAAGTACTATGGCCGTATAGTATAGGCCGGATTTTATTATTGTTTATTTAGCTATCTGAGTACGCCTGTGCCGGTTATTGGATGAATACCGAAGCTGCCTTAATCAGTCTTTTAATCAATCACGGATATTAAATTCTTCCTGATAATCATACCGGAAATCTTCATATTACTGCTTATTGTTCAATGATAAGTTGACCTGTAACCGGAAAATATATTATGCAGTATTCTTAGTAGATGGTTTTACGTTCCGTGCATCGGGAATGGTTAATAATGTGTGTATTTATCGGAGATTATAGAATACTCATGTTATACTTAGTAAAATCGCCTCATGCTATGAAGGTATCAGGATTAATGTATTATTACATATCGTTTGTATTAAAGAATACTGGTATATTTACGTAATAAAATATAATGAGAACAATGTTTTCCTGTCCTTCAGACGATGGAAGAATATCATTTAAAACTGCATAAAGAATTCAGTAACAGAAGAGGATACTAAAAACTTGAGTATATAGAGTTGGAAAATGGAAAATTAAATTCGGTAAAATATTGATCCATGCCTGTAAAACAATCAGAAGATATTACCCGAAAGCATTTGGTATTAAGTAAAATCACATTGGCAATCAGTAGTGATGAGTCGTTTGAGCATACTTTGCAGCAGGTGTGTGATATAATTCCGGAAGCTTATTCTTTACCTGATGAAGTTTCAGTTAGATTATCAGTGCAGAACAGAGTATTTAAAAGTAAAAAATTTGTTGAGTCACAGTGGCTTGAAAGGCGTCAGATTTGTATTCCCGGTAAGGATGAATGCAATATAGAGATATACTTTTCGGAGAATTTAATTGAACAGGAGGGAAGTTCAATTCTAATCCAGGATGATGAATTTTTCTCAAATGTGGTAACTCTTCTTATGGGTTATATAGCAAGATTTGTTCTTGAGAAATTATACTACGATAATACTGAGCGTTTAAAAGAGCTGGAAGGAATAAATCGTACAGCTACGATACTGCAAGGGGGAGGTGACTTAGAAGAATCATTACAGAAGATATGCTCCTTTCTTCCCGAGGCATGGCAGTATCCGCAATATACCGCAGCACAGATAATTTACAACGGGAAAGTATTCAAAAGCAGAAAATTCAAACCTACACAGTGGGTTATGCGTCAGAATTTTGAAACTACCGATATGGAGCAGGGTACTATTGAGATATACTATTTAAAAGAGTTCCCGCCATTATATGAAGGCCCGTTCCTTAAGGAAGAGCGCAACCTGATAGATAACCTGGCAGCATTATTTTCAGGTACAGCTTCAAAGAATGCCCTTAGAAGATTGCTTGCTCAGAATACAGAGCGACTGAAGGAATTAAGAGGTATAAACCAGACATCAAACATACTGAAACAGGGCAGGTCAATAGAAGAATCGTTGCAGGTGATATGTACTTTTCTTCCCGAAGCATGGCAGTTCCCGGAGTTTACTACTGCCAGAATAACCCTTGAGGATAAGGTTTTTACCAGCCCTGATTTTAAAGAAGGCAAATGGAAGCAGCGACAGGAATTTGAAGCGCCGGAAAATAAAAAAGGTGCAATTGAGATTTTTTATCTTAAGAAATTTCCTGACGCTGATGAAGGGCCATTTTTAAAAGAGGAACGTGATCTTTTAATTAACCTTGCAAATTTAATCGCCGGTTCCGCTACACGTTATGTTTTCAATAAATTGTTGCAGGAAAACAAGGAACGGCTCAAAGAACTTCGTGCCATTAACCTGACCTCAAAAATAATAGCATCAGGTAAAACCGTTGAAGACACCCTGCAACAAATATGTTCGGTACTGCCTAAATCGTGGCAATATCCTAAGTATACAGCTGTGCGCATCTTGTTTGATCAGAAAATATACGTGAGTCGTTCCTTTAAAGACACAGTATGGGTTCAAAGGGAAAATTTTATAACAATAGATAATAAGAAAGGAACCGTGGAGGTATTTTACCTCAGGGAATTCCCAAGAATATATGAAGGTCCTTTTTTAAAGGAAGAACGCAACCTGCTCATTAATATATGTAAACTTATTAGTGGCTACCTGAACGATTATAAGGGTCGCGATATATTTCGAAAGAATATAGCCAGAATTTCTGAAAAGAATAAGCCGGTAGAGTACAGAGAGTCGTTGGTCAAGAATAAGGATCAGTTACAGCTGTTTTTTAATAAACAGATACTTGAGAAATACATATATCTCGATATGATGAAGTTTAAAGTGAAGGAGATCCTTTTTGTAGCTACCATGTATGATGCCTTTACTCTCCAGTCGGAAGAAAATCTGTTCGAACAGTTCATGGGAGAGATCTATCAGTACAGTCTGTTCTCATTACCTCGTATCACAGGTGTTACATCTGCCGATGAAGCGATCGATCTCCTGGAAACAACACATTTCGATATCGCCATTCTTATGGTTGGTATCGATAAAAACACTCCTGTTCAACTTAGTAAAAGAATAAAGCAAAAACAGCCTAATTTATTGGTTTACCTGTTACTTAACCAGAAGGGATATATCCAGTATTTTGAAGAGTTAACGAATACCACCAAATCCATTGATAGACTATTCATCTGGAGCGGTAATTCACAAATATTCTTTTCTATTGTAAAATCTTTAGAAGATGAAGTAAATGTGGAGAATGACACCAAAATTGGTTTGGTAAGGGTAATTCTTTTAGTGGAAGACTCGGCACAATATTATTCTAAATATCTCCAGATTCTTTATTCAATTGTATTCGGACAGGTTCAACAATTGTTGCCGGAGGTGGAAAAAAGAGAACTCGATAAGATTGTAAAAATGCGATCCAGGCCAAAAATACTTCTGGCCAGAAACTATGAGGATGCTATTTATATTTTCAATAAATACAAAGATTTTATGCTTTGTGTTATATCAGATGTTGAATTTGAGAAAGAAGGTAAGATCGATAAAAAGGCCGGAATCAAGTTTATCAGATATGTTCAGTCACACATCTTTAATCTTCCTATTGTACTTCAATCATCGGATGATAAGAATCATCAGCTGGCCAGAGAGCTGAAAGTTTCTTATATCAATAAGAATTCAGAAACTTTATTAAACGATCTGAAGAATTTCTTACTTAAATATCTGGGTTTTGGTGATTTCATCTTTCGTGATAAAGAAGGGAAAAAAATTGGTGTCGCCCGGTCATTAAGAGAATTTGAAACACAGCTGCAACAAATTACGAATGAATCATTCTATTTACATGCCCTGGAAAATCAGTTTTCCCTATGGCTGATGGCAAGGGGTGAGATTAACCTGGCACGAACACTTAATCCATTGCGCATAGGGGATTTTTCTAATGTTGAAGAATCGAGGGAGTTTTTAATAAATCAGTTAAGGAGATATAAGGAAGAAAAGAAACGCGGGAAGATATTGAACTTTGAAGAAACATCAACTCTCGACGAATATAACATAGTTCTTTATTCGGGAGGTTCGTTAGGAGGCAAAGGAAGAGGTCTGGCTTTCATTAATACTCTTATTAACAATTTGGATTTTTCTGTTTTTACAGACCGTATTAATATTCGTGCCCCTAAAACAATAATAATTGGTACTGATGAATTCGAGAGCTTTATTGAAAACAATAACATTTTTGAAAAAGTAATTAAAGTCGGTTTAGGTTATGAAAATATAAGAAAACGATTTGTCGAAGCGGAACTTTCAGCGGAATTAAAAGAAAGATTAAAAGTATTTCTCGGACTGGTAGACAAACCAATAGCTGTCAGGTCCTCGAGTTTGCTGGAGGATTCCGTATCGCAACCTTTTGCCGGTATATTTGACACATATATCATCCCCTATGATGGTAATAATGTTGAGGAAACATTCGAAAAATTAATAAGGGCTATAAAACTGGTCTTTGCTTCAGTTTATTCAGATGATGCACGTGCGTATTTTAGTGCAATACATCATAAAATTGAGGAGGAGAGAATGGCGGTTGTTTTGCAGGAGCTGGTTGGTGAAACTTACGGGCAATATTGTTATCCTCATATCAGCGGTGTAGCACAATCATTTAATTATTATCCTCTGGCAAATATGGACCCTGAAGAAGGTTTTGCTGTAATTGCAGTTGGACTGGGAGCGTATGTTGTCGGTGGAAGAAATGCATACAGGTTCTCACCAAAATATCCAAAAATAGACATGTTTACAATTCGGGATATGTTATCAACATCGCAGCTTCAGTTTTATGCTCTTGACCTCTCAAAACAGGATGTTGATTTTGTGAACGAAGGTGAGCTGGCTTCATTGTCTTTGCTGGATATCAGTCATGCCGAAGAACATGGTACACTTAAACATTGTGTTTCGGTTTACAATGCCGGGAATGACTCAATAGAGCCGGGATTGAGTTCAAACGGACCACGGATCGTTAATTTTGCTGAGATACTTAAATACAATTATATTCCGCTTGCAGAAACTATTGATATAATGCTCAAAACTCTTAAGGATGCAGTAGGGTCGCCAATAGAGATTGAATTTGCTGTTGATCTGAATCCTACTAAGAATAATTTGCCTTCTTTTTATCTTTTACAGGTAAAACCGCTGGTTGGCAGACAGCAGAATCTGAATTTTAATCTGGATAATTACGACAAGTCAAAGATCATTCTATACACACGTTCCAGTCTGGGAAATGGCGAGATCAATCATATCAGGGATATAATCTTTGCAGATCCTGCAAAATTCGATAAACTTGAAACCATGGAAATGGTGAGTGAGATGGAATATATGAACAGTACCATGCGAAAGAAGAACAAACAGTACATACTTATCGGTCCGGGAAGATGGGGTACACGTGACCGTTTTCTTGGCATACCGGTCAACTGGCATCATATTTCCAATGCAAAGGTGATTGTTGAAATGAGCCTTGTTAATTTTCCGCTCGATTCTTCTCTGGGGTCGCACTTTTTTCATAATGTAACGTCAATGAATATTGGATATTTTTCAGTTCAGAATTCTTCATTGGATGATTTTATAAAGTGGGATGTTTTAAATAAACAAACTGTTATCAACTCAACAAAACATTTTAAACATATATGTTTCCAAAAACCACTTACGGTGCTGATGAACGGCAGGGAAAAAACTTCAGCTATCATTGATAATACTTAACCGAAATGAGTAAAATATCCGTTGGCATATATGATGAGCATAAACTGGTACAGGAGGGACTAAATGTTTTATTGAAAAGTACCAAAGATATAGAAGTGATTTTTAAAGCATGCACGAGAAACCAGCTTATAGATTCGCTGAATACAACTCCTGTAAATGTGCTGCTGGTTAACGTACACAATGTGAATACCTCTTTCCTTAATCTCATGATCCAGATCAATATAAGCTTTCCAAGGGTTAAAACGCTGATCCTTTCGGTACATGACGATGAAGAGGTGGTCTTAAAGATTATAAAGACCGGGGCGAACGGTTTTCTGGCTAAAGAATCGGAAAGAAATGAACTTATAGAAGCTATTTACACTTTAAGAAACGGACATGATTATTACAGTGAGTCTATTACACATTTGTTGTTAAAACGATATATATCGAAAATTCAAAATGAACAATCAGATGGAGTTGCAAATTTAAAAAACCTGAGTTCGCGGGAAATTGAAATAATAGAATTATGGGGTAATAGTCATACAAACAGAGAGATTGCAGATAAATTATTTATAAGTGTACGGACGGTTGAGTCCCATAAAAACCATATTATGCAAAAACTGAATCTTAAAACAGCTGTAGATCTGGTAAAATTTGCTATTAAAAACAATATCATTGAGATACAATAATATAACGAACAAAATGCCAACTCACCTTAAATTAAACAACAATGCTAATTCTGTAAGATTCTTTCCTGAGGAATAATTACAGACTGGAATTTATACGAAATACTCGGAATGTTATAAGTGATTCACGGAATTTGGACGGGGTAAAATATCAGGTAACGTAAAGTTTTATACTTTAACTGCAAAAGAAAAGGAAGTCTTCCCCTTTCATGACAGGCACCTGTTTAATCGTTGCTGAAAAAGGTTGAGCTTCTTTATCTGATGAATAATTAACATTTTACTTAAAAACATACACTAATGGCCGATATTTTAAATGTCCAGGTAAATGAATTCATGGCAAAAGTAATAGCAAGGAATCCTAATGAATCAGAATTTCATCAGGCAGTACAAGAAGTAGTGGAATCATTAATGCCTTTTATTGAAGACAACCCGAAGTATAAATATGGTAAGATCCTCGAGAGGATGGTTGAGCCCGAACGAGTGATCAGTTTCCGCGTACCCTGGGTCGACGATAATGGTGAGATCCATGTAAACAGAGGGTATCGTATTGAAATGAGCAGTGCGATAGGACCTTATAAGGGAGGGTTACGTTTTCATGCGACTGTAAATCTTGGAATTCTTAAGTTTCTTGCTTTCGAACAGGTTTTCAAGAATAGTTTAACAACTTTACCAATGGGGGGTGGAAAAGGAGGTTCCGACTTCGATCCTAAAGGAAAATCTGATAATGAAGTAATGCGATTCTGTCAAAGCTTTATGACTGAGTTATCAAGGCATATTGGTCCGAATACAGACGTTCCTGCCGGTGATATAGGAGTTGGCGGACGTGAGATAGGGTATCTGTTCGGACAGTATAAGAAACTTAGAAACGAGTTTACAGGTGTACTTACCGGTAAAGCAATTGAATGGGGAGGAAGTCTGATAAGACCCGAAGCCACAGGTTATGGGGCGGTATACTTTGCCGAAGAAATGCTTAAAACCCGCAATGAAGGGATTAAGGGTAAGACTACCGTTATTTCAGGTTCGGGAAATGTTGCACAGTATGCAGCGGAAAAAATTATTGAGCTAGGCGGAAAAGTAGTTTCATTTTCCGATTCATCAGGTTACATCTATGATAAAGATGGTATTAATTCTGAGAAACTGCAATGGGTGATGGATCTGAAAAATATCCGTAGAGGACGTATTAAAGAATATGCCGATAAGTTTGGTGCACAGTATGTTGAAGGTAAACGTCCATGGGGCATTAAATGTGAAATTGCTTTACCATGTGCAACCCAGAATGAGATCAACGAAGAAGAAGCAAAAGAATTGGTGAAAAACGGATGCTTTGTTGTATCGGAAGGTGCCAACATGCCTTCTACTCCTGAAGCTGTTGAAGTTTACCTTGCTTCCAGGATATTATTTGGTCCGGGAAAAGCAGCCAACGCCGGCGGTGTTGCAGTATCAGGCCTTGAAATGACACAAAATTCGATGCGTCTTCCTTGGACCCGGAAAGAAGTAGACGATCGGTTACATCAGATTATGACATGCATCCATGAAACCTGTGTAAAATTTGGGAAAGATTCATCAGGCTTCATCAATTATGTTAATGGTGCAAACATTGGCGGATTTATCAAGGTAGCCGATTCGATGCTTGCTCAGGGTATTGTCTGATCTTTATGCCATCACAGATTTTTATTAATATCAACCGAACCGCTGGTTATTACCGGCGGTTTTTTATTAGTCAGAATAATAATTATTCAATTATTTCAAGAATTGGTCTACCTGCGGATGAATTCGGATAAGAAATTTCAAGCAGTGTGCATATTGTCGGGGTAATGTCGGTAAGATCGACAGGGCGAAGAACAGAATTTCTGCCTATCTTCCATCCATACCAGATAAGTGGTACACGTCTGTCGTGACCATAGGCGGGTGCTGGGTCACCGTTTACAATCTGTTTTTCTGCCCAGCCTGGCGTAAGGTTCATTAATACATCGCCCGAGCGTTTCTGATTATAACCATTTTGCATGGTGGCAAATATTCCTTCGGTAAAATTGGTCGATTGCAGCGATGTTGCAGTCAAGGTATTTGACACTCCGCTGAATTGAAGCATAAGGTTTGCAACATTGGTCTGCACATCTGCCAGGTTTAATCCGGCATCTTCAATCAGATTGCGGTTCAGATATATCTGCAGACCATGATATTGTTTAATCCAGTCGCCTTTCCCATAAATGTTATTCATGTAACTATTCAATAAGGAAATAGCGCCACCTGCATTAAAATATCCAACCGGTATTTTATGATCGGCGAGATAATCGGGAACATGAACCACACCATGTTCGGCAGTCAGAAAGACAAGCACATTTTCTTTGCCTAGGTTATCATCGATAAAATCTAATAAATGTGCAAGTTCCCTGTCGAGTCTTAAGATGATATCTTCAATTTCTACGGAAAGTGGTCCGTAAAGATTGCCTATTCGTTCGCTCACCGTAAAAGATATTGTCAGAATATCAGTATATTGATCTTTTCCAAGTTCCTCATTTACAATTGCTGAAATGGCAAAATCTTTTGTCAGGTTATTTCCGAAAGGGGTGAATTTAAGTACTTCGTACTTACTTTTCTTTTTAAATTTCTTTGAAAGGTCTTTCACTGAATATGGAAATACTTTGTAACCATAAATTCCTGTTTCATATTCATTATTATCGAGCAGACTGGCAGAATACTCTTTCATAGGAAGTAAAGTAGTCCATTCCTGTTCCATGTAAGTATCAGCAAATTTCTTTTCATTGAAATCGTTAACCCACGGGTCAAGAGAGTCTTTGTAGAATGAGCTTGTAATCCAGCTGCCGGTGGTTATATCGAACCAGTAAGCACAATCAGCTGTATGTCCGGTTGAAAATATTGCCGGTGCCGGATCCAGAGAAATTGCAATTACCTTTGAGTTAAAGTTGTTTGCAAGCTTAATTTCGTCGGCATAGGTCGTTGCCATAAGGTTTATGGGTGAACACCTGCCGGTTTCAAAACCACTCCCTGTTGTTGAGGTATTTTCATCATAAGTATAACTTATGATCTCATCTTTAAGATTGTTGTACCACGAACTGGCTATAATACCATGACCTGAAGGATTAGCCCCTGTAGCTATTGTAGCACTGCCGACACCAATATCGGAATGCAGGTAATCGTAAGATGTGTTCTCACAGTAACTTCCCCTGCTGATAAGTTTTTTGAATCCGCCCTCACAGAATTTATCCCAGTATCGGGGGATATAATCATAACGAAACTGGCTTATTTCAATTCCAATAATAAGAGTAGGTTTTTCAGGTGGTATGTGTGCGGCATTTTGTCCGAATGAAAATATTGAATTGTTACAGATAAACAGGATGAGAACTAATATATATTTCATACAGAATACTGGTTTAAAAAATTAGTAATGCAAAAAAATAATACTGTATTATTTACTGAAATTATATATTGAAACGTATATGAATAATATCACCATCTTCAACAATATAATTTTTTCCTTCCACATATAGTTTACCTTTTTGTTTACACTCATGTTCAGAACCAAGTTCAATAAAATCTTTATACTTCATTACTTCAGCCCTGATAAAGCCTCGTTCCAGATCGCTGTGAATGACGCCTGCTGCCTGAGGGGCGCTCATACCTTTTTTTACTGTCCATGCCCTTATCTCTTTTGGACCAACTGTAAAGAACGACTGAAGATTTAGAAGATTGTATGCCGAATGCACTAATTTATTAACACCGGGTTCTGATAATCCTGCATCAGCTAAAAATTCTTTTCTGTCTTCCTCATTTTCCAGTTCGGCAATTTCTGCTTCCAGTTTACCGTTAATGATCAGTATCTCAGTGCTTTTATCTTTAAGACCTTCCCTGACCTGCTCAACATATTTGTTACCGCCTTCAGCAGATGCATCGTCTACATTACATACAAACATCACTGGTTTAATTGTCAGCAGGAACAGATCATCGATGTATTTCATGGCTTTTTCATCGAGATCCATATCGCGAAGATTTACAAAGTTTTCCAGGTTCTCTTTAACTTTTATAAGGACCTCAATACCTGTTTTAGCTTCTTTGTCGCCGATTTTTACCAGCTTTTCTAACTTCTGTATCTTCTTCTCTACCGATTCAAGATCTTTTACCTGCAGTTCCAGATCGATGGTTTCAATATCGCGCATCGGATTCACCGATCCGTCTATATGAGGCAGGTTTTCATCATCAAAGCAGCGGAGGACATGAATAAGAGCATCGGTATTGCGTATATCAGCAAGGAATTTATTTCCCACACCTTCACCCTGGTTGGCTCCTTTTGTCAGGCCTGGTATATCAACAATATCTACCGTGGCGGGGATTACTTTCTCTGCAGGCTGTAATTTTTCCAGTTCGAAAAGCCTTGAATCGGGAACTGTAACAAGACCTATATTCGATTTATTTGTACTGAAAGCAAAATCGGTCGTTTCACCTTTTGTATTCGATATACAGTTGAACAGAGTAGTTTTACCTACGTTGGTTATTCCTATTATTCCGCATTTTAATGCCATGTTATTTTTCTTTCAGTTTATTGTCCCGGCCTTTCGCAGAAAAGTTCTATTTCATCATTTCAATACTAATCCATATTATTAAATATCCGCACACCTATTTCAGTAATTAAAACCTTTAGCAAAAGTGGATTCATTTACCACATTTCAGCGCAAAAATAAATCTTAATCTTGTCTTTAGAGAATTATTTGGAGTTATTTATTAAACCTTGGTGGTGTTTGGGAGTAAAGGTTTGATGAGGTGTGGAAAATTGAAAAGATGTAAAGACGGAAAAATGTTAAGATAGAAATAAAGAAGAATGGGAGATTCGAATTTTGCAGATATTTGCGCCAATATTACAAATATTACAATATTCCATCTCCTTAAAATTCCGGTATGGCATCTGTTTAAAAAGTATCAGTTTATTACCTGATGAATGATGCCATCAATGCACCTGTATTTGACGACTGTTCAAAAAAGCGCTATGACATATTCTCAACAAGTACATATTATTTATATCTTTCACAACATAATGCAGGGCAAGAATTATCGTTATTCTCTAAAATCTGTGTATTTTATGAGATTTTTATATAAAAGCTGTCAGATCGCTGGTATATTGATATATGCCGGTATTTCATCTGCCCAGGTGATTCAACCACCAAAGTATCAACCTCCCGATACAAGGATCTTATTCATTTTCGATGCTTCACAAAGTATGATGGCTTATTGGGAAAGCGACAGAAAGATTACTATTGCAAGACGCACTTTGATAAGCATCATTGATAGTCTTGAACATTTAGATAATGTGCAAATGGCACTTCGGTTGTACGGGCATCAAAGTCCTGTTCCACCGCAAGACTGTAATGATACCCGGCTTGAGGTCCCATTTGGTAAGGATAATGCATCACGAATTCGACAGGAATTACGCTTTGTAAATCCAAAGGGAACAACACCGATAGCACATTCACTTGAACTTGGTGCTAAAGATTTTCCGGAAGATTGTGATAACTGCAGGAATATTATCATTCTAATTACAGATGGAATAGAAGCATGCGATGGTGATCCGTGCCAGGTTTCTCTGGATTTGCAGCGTCAGGGGATTGTACTGAAGCCATTTGTTATTGGTATTGGTATTGATGAAGGATTCAGGAAGACTTTTGAGTGCATCGGACATTACTATAATGCAGCAGATGAAGAACGGTTTTCAGAGGTAATGGAAGTTGTAATTTCACAGGCTCTTAATTCTACAACAGCACAGGTTAATCTGCTCGATAAAAATGGGAATCCCACAGAGACCAACGTAAATATGACTTTCTACGATTTTATGTCAGGTAAGATCCTGCATAACTACATGCATACTATAAATCACAGAGGAGTACCTGATACATTGGTGCTTGATCATCTTGTTACTTATAAAATGAGGGTGCATACTATCCCGCCTGTTGATGTGGACAGCTTTAGGGTATATGTTGGTAAACATACGATCATTGCTGCTGATTGCCCTCAGGGAACGCTGGAAGTGAGTGTTGAAGGCAGCAGACAGTACAGGGGGTTGCAGTATATTGTGCGTAAAGCCGGGACAATGGAAACTCTAAATGTACAAGAGATTAATAAGGAGGAGAAATACCTTGTAGGGAAATATGATATTGAAATTCCTATTTTACCGCGGCTGAACCTATATAATGTTGAGATCAATCAAAGTACTACAACTACAGTTACAATTCCGCGTCCGGGAATACTCAATCTATTAAAAGGAGCTTCCGGTTACGGCAGTATTTATTATCGTCTGACTCCTAATGATGAAGAATGGATTGTTAATATAGATCCAAATCTGAAAAATGAAACTTTGGTCCTTCAACCGGGATATTACAGGGTAGTTTTCAGGGCGCAGAACGCACGACAGACATTATATACAATTAATCGTACATTTGAAATCAAACCGGGAGGAAGTGTAGCAGTAAACCTATATTAATGCAATAAACCTTGCAGGAAGGTATATAATTCTAATAACTCAGCAGAATCCCGAATAACCCGGTCACTGAACTAATAACATTTAATTGGGTTAACACTATGTAAATAATTATTATAGTCAGGATAAATAAAGTTCCTCCAAGTAAAGGCTGTTTTGAATCTTTACCTTTTATTTCGCGTACTTTTTTAATCCAGACACTCTTTTCATTATCGTTACGGAACAGATATACCTGGTGGTAAACATTACCTGTATACGCTGTTATAAATGCAGCAACCATCCCTCCGAATAGAACCAGCCAAAGCCCGCCGAAGAATAGCAATGCAGGGATTTGTTTATTTTTTCTTTTGAGGTATTTTATCTGTATATCCAGCTTTTCAATTTCTATCTGTTTTGCGAGGGTAAATTCTTTAATATTATTTTGAAGAATAACAGCTTCGTTTGACAGCTCTGAAATTAAGTTGCTGTTAGGTTTTTCCAGTTTCAGACTGGTGACTTCCGATTGCAGTTCAATAAGTTTTTTTTCTGTTTCTTCTTGTGTTCTGAGTAATTCCTGTTGTTCTGTTCTAAAATCTTCCTCGGCAAATGCTATTTCAGTTTCTGTAATTTTTCTATGTTCAAACTCCTGTAATATTCTGCCGGGAAATACCTTAAGATATTCCAGCTGATCTATCCTTTTGTTTATTGCAAATGCTTCAACAGCATCTTTAGTAGTTGCCTGTTCTGTTTTTAATACATTGATCTTTATATCAACAACGGAATTTTTAATATTTAAACTTATTACAGTTACTAGGAAGATTATAAAAAAAGGGATTATTACTGCTATTAATGAAAAAAATGATACCGGAATGCTAACTGTAAAGTATTGTAATATCTTTCTAAAAATTGCTTTTAGTAAGTCTGCTGAGTCTTTTAGGCTTATTTCGCTAAAGGAGTTAAAAATTCTGTAAGAAGGGATAAAAATTACTCCAAAAACAATAATAATTGCGAGGAATACAAGAATGAGACTAATAAATGTATTAACGTTAAACATGAAACCGGCTATTACAATGCCTGAACCGGGAATCCATCCAAGAAGATTAAGTCCAAGCTGAACCAACAACAGCACAACGAAAAGTGTAATATAAAAAAGGGTGCTTCTTACCGATTCCATTCCATTTTGGAATTTGCTTTTTAATTTAGAATAAGATTCTTTTTCCAGCTTCTGTGCTCTGAGATTTGCTATTTCACCATAAGACCACGTAAGCGGCAGCAGGCCGATGATCACACCTATATATGTTACTCCGGGAATGTCTTCCAGCATCAGCTCCAGAAAGTAGAATAAAAAGATGATGAAACCGGAGAGCAATGTTCCCCAGAGTGCTATTTTATATGCATTTAAATTAAAAGCATTTCTGATGTTATTATATGCGATCTGGTAGAGCCACCATGGCCATCTTATCAGATAGTGAATAAACAGTATATACAGAAAAACAAAGAACGGAACATACTGCCTAAAAAACCAAAGAACAGCATGAAGTATCCAGTAAATGATCGTTTTTAAAAAATCAATAAGATCAATAAACAGGATAAAAACCAGATAAATTCCCCAGACCGTCCAGATTACTGTATCGTAGATAAAACCGGACAGAGTAACCAATATTCTGATAAAGTCTCTGAGGCCGCCTTTTTTAAAATAATTCTCGGTGCGGTAAAATGCAAACAGGTGAGGCGGTTTCTCGCCGGTAATCCTTGAATGCAGAATTGAAAATGTCAGCAGTAACAAAGGCAGGCTGATATATATCGAAATAAAATTGAGAGAGTAAAGAAATAATACGGCGCAAAACAGAAAAGATAATAATCTTTTAATGTACTGATATACTTTGTCCATAATTAAATATTGCAGAGGTGGTTGTACAATATTAGTAAAATACAATTTGATATCCTAAAAATATTACACTACTTAATAATTGATTGTTAATTACTTGTAACGCCCTGGCAGAAGGAAAAATTTAACATAGTCGTCAATACCCTGTTCCAGTGAAGAAAAAGGGATGAAATATCCTGTATCCAAAAGTTTGGCCATATTGGCTTCAGTAAAATACTGATATTTATCCCTGATATCTTCCGGGGTATCAATGAATTCAATGTTTTCCCCGATTCCCATTGCTTTAAAAGTTGCTTTTACAAGGTCGAGAAAGGTGCGTGCTTTTCCTGTTCCAAGGTTGTAAATTCCGGATGGCTCTTCATTTTCAAGGAAAAAGAAAAGTACGTCAACAACATCTTTCACATAAATAAAATCGCGCATCTGCTCGCCATCCTTAAAGCCGGGATTATGCGAACGGAAAAGCTGCATTTTATTGGTTTCCTTAATCTGATTAAAAGCATGGAAAATAACCGAAGCCATTCTGTCTTTGTGATATTCATTAGGTCCGTACACATTAAAGAACTTCATTCCGGCCCAAAACGGCGGAGCCTGTTTTTGTTTTAAGACCCATTTATCAAATTCGTTTTTCGACTCACCATAAGGATTTAGCGGTTTCAGTTTATCAACGATCTCATGTTTGTCGTCATACCCCATTTCGCCCATCCCATAAGTCGCTGCTGATGATGCATACAACAGTGGAATTCGGGTGCGGGTACATATTTCCCAAATAGACTTTGAATAATTAAGGTTGAGTTTATCAAAGACACTCTTGTCAAATTCGGCTGTATCGGTTCGTGCACCCAGATGAAATATGAAATCGAGTTCTTTAAAGTTTTTATCAGCCCATTTTATAAATTCATCACGTTGTATTTTTTCCGAATAGTTTTTATTCTCAAGGTTTTTATTTTTCTCATCGTTCGAAAAATCATCGACAAGAATTAAATCGATGTAACCTTCAGAATTTAGTTTTGAGACCATATTACTGCCAATGAATCCGGCAGCACCAGTAACAACAATCATTTGAATATTTTTTAACGATATAGAATGCCTATCAAACCGGCGATGACAAATTTAGAAATTCTGATTTAAAAATTTATTTTAAGAAAGATTAAAGTAAAATAACCTAATCCATGCGTAGTTCATCAAGAACACTCAACAACGATCCTGAAAGGTTCTTTAAAGCAATTGGAATATTCCAGTTCTCAATTCTTTTTATTTCGACAAAATGTGAAACGGATCTTATTTGCAGGAAAGGAACTTTTTCCGACAGGCATACATAAAAAAATGCTGCTCCGTTCATGGTTTCAATTTCAGGAGAGAATTTATCGCGCATCAGTTTGATCCATTTCGGATCGCTATAAAGAGTATTTACAGTAATACCTTTTACAGGGATCAACGATTCAACTTCGTCAATTTCAAAATTTCCCAGGCTGTTTAATTTTCCTTCTGCAAAAGGAAATTCATTTTCGTTCATCAGTTCTTCTTCAGCAAGGGTATACAGTTTACTCTTGAATTCAACACCCAGATCGGCAAACTGATCCTGCACTACGTTGACAACAAAACCCTGTTCCAAAAAATGATCGAAACTACCAGCAAGCCCGATATTAATGGCAAGATCGTAATTGATCATATTCAGTGCACGTGTAAGCTGATAAGCAGTAAAAACACTACCATAACCTGCAACAAGAACATCGATATTCAGATCCCCAAGTTTATAATTGCGGTAATTACTTTCAATCTGATGAACAAAGGTTAGCTTATTTATGAATTCATTCACTTCACGATTCGATGATGCCACTATCAGAACTCTCAATGATCAGGAATTTAAAATAGTTAAACTATATTGTTCTTATATTTGACAATTAATACGCGAGTATATAATAAAGTTATTCAAATTAACGCTAATGTGTACAATTCTTTTTAACTAATGGAAAAGAAAAAATTGCAAAAGGACTTTTTTAACAGACAGGAATATAATGAAGGATTTGAAATGCCTGAATATTTCGATGAGGAACTGACCAGGCAGCTGGCAAAATCATATAAAAGAATTTTATCCGATCTGGGGGAAGATCCAAAAAGAAGCGGTTTGATAGCTACACCTGAAAGAGTAGCACGATCCATGCAGTTTTTAACCCACGGGTATAAATTAGATCCGGCAGCTATTCTTGAAAGCGCAAAATTCAAAGAAGACTACCGGCAGATGGTACTCGTAAAGGATATCGAGCTTTATTCACTATGTGAACATCACATGTTGCCATTTTTTGGTAAAGCCCACGTAGCTTATGTTCCCAACGGATATATAACGGGACTTAGTAAAATTACGCGTGTTGTGGAAGCTTTTTCGCGACGATTACAAGTGCAGGAAAGGCTTACAGTTCAGATCCGTGATTGCATTCAGGAAACCCTAAATCCAATGGGAGTAGCTGTAGTAATTGAAGCGAAACATCTCTGCATGGTAATGCGTGGTGTGCGTAATCAGAATTCAAAAGCAACTACGAGTGCTTTTACCGGGGCATTTATGAAAAACCATAAAACCAGGGAAGAATTTATGCATTTGGTGGGGGTGAAGATTTCTTAATTGAGAATAATCTTTGGTACCATTTATATTTGATATTTTTATCCTTTTGATAAATCAAAGTAATCATTGTTAAATATAAAGTATGGAAACTAAAGAACAGGTATTGGAAGCCATGAAGAAAGCCGGTGAACCGCTAAATACAGGCAAAATTGTTGAGTTAACAGGTTTGGAACGCAAAGTTGTGGACAAAGCCATGAATGAATTAAAAGCAGAAGGCACAATTGTATCTCCCCGCAGGTGTTACTGGCAACCCAAATAAAACCTGTTTATAGCAAGAAATAATCGGTTTATCTCAAGCTCTATAGGAAAGATCCGAAAGAAAATACATAAAGATAAATTTTATATCGTTTAGGTAATTTGACAGTTTAATTATATACTGCACCATAGGTGCAACCTGTTTATAGCAAGAAATAATCGGTTTATCTCAGGCTCCGTAGGAGCGATCTGAAAAGACGCACATACAGATTAATTTTATATTATTCAGGTAATTTGATTGTGTAAATATATATTGCACC
>JAFGIP010000107.1 GCA_016929525.1 Bacteroidales bacterium | reverse complement strand
TACCTTCCTTCCACGGATCGATGATTCACGCAATGGCGGCATACCGTTCTGTACGAATGGCAGAGACACTTCGATAACAGTGTATGTAGAACCTACCCCACGTTTCTCCTTAACAACTGAAGATACTTCCTTATGTAATGAAGAAGTGATCAGATTATATGCTGAAAGTTTAACGCAACCTAGTTCTGACAGCCTGCACTGGTCTTATAACCTGACGATAACACATTCTGATATTGAAATAATATCCGGTCCTGCTGCCGATACTTTGGCACTTGGTGATTTTTCAGATGTTCAGTTTAGAAACAATGGTAATACTGCCCGACTGGTTACCTGCGAATTTATTCCATATATTTTCTATCCCGGAACACAGACATTAAGCTGTGAGGGAATTCCCGTAAACATTGAGATCTGGATCGAACCTACGCCAGAGGTTGTATTAGAAAGACTTAATTTAGATCTTGGAGCTAACGATACCGTATTCTGCTCGGGTCTGGCAACAAGAGTGAAAATAACGAGTAATACTCAGACATCTGCGAACAATGATGTGCGATTCCGCTACACTATTGAAGCTCCGTCTGAGATTTCATTTAGCTATCCTGCCGACACATTTGATCTTGAAAAGGACGATGAAATAATTGTAAATATTACAAATAATTCAACTGAAGTCCAGGAAATACTTATTATAGCTGAACCATATATCATTAACGGCAGTGGGGATATTAAATGTGATGGTTATGCAGGGAAAAGAGATACTATTCGCTATGATATTACGCCATTGATAATCATGCTTGATTCGGCAAGAACATACGTTTACGATACCTTACATATACGTTGTCATGGTGATAATTCAGGAGTAATATATATGTTTTCCGAAGGAGGAATTGAGGCTTACGATGATTATACTTTCGACGATCTTGATTACTACTTCCAGAATGGATATATAGACCAAAGTGAGGATAGTATTGCAGGTCTCACTGAAGGTACTTATGCATTACGGGCTGAAGACTTTTCAGGTTGTATATCGTACGATACACTTGTACTGAATGAACCGCAAGCTCTCCAGACATCTTTTACCATAGCCGTAGCACCAGTATGTGAAGGCGATACAGGAAAATTCACCGCAAATTATAGAGGAGGCACATGGTTTGGTTCAGGAGAAAACAGGTGGGGATATACGCTTTATTGGACATTAACAGGAGACTATGAATTCCCGGGTGATAGTCTGATAGCGGATACAATATTTGAAGCAACAAATGGTGATTTTAGATGGACTGTCGTAGACACCAATGGTTGTATAATTCATGGTGACTCAACCTATCAGGGAAGTCTTAGATATATAGATACTTTTGAACCAGTTGACGATTATATAGGAGGACAGTATGATGGATTTGACCTGACCTGTTACAGAAGAAGAGATGGAGAATTATTTACCTCTATGAGCGATAATTTGACAACATATGATTTCTACTTAATAGACAGTGCTTCGGCAACTATCGTTGATTCTGTGATAAATGGTACATATAGACCGAAATTTGATAGTTTGCCGGCGGGCACTTATTATTTGAATGTCTATACACAGGAGGGTTGTTTTCTTAAAGACAGTACATCACTTGATGAACCTGATTCATTGCACATTGTCGATGCGTATTCTGTTTTTATTAATGAACCTTATCATGTTCAATGTTCTGGATACAGTAATGGCCGCATTAATGTTGATAGTGTTACCGGAGGTCGTCCGGATAATTATATATATGTTTGGATGGATGAAGGAGATATACTGCAGGAAGGAGAAACAGAATATATTCAAAACTTGCCGGCAGGTGATTACAGCGTGATAGTGCACGACAATTACTGTTATGATTCCATGGATTTTGAATTGGTGGAACCACCACCAATCGATCCTAATGCTGCTATTACACAAGTCGTTTGTAATGGTGAAGAGACAGGAATGATCTCTCTGGATCCTATAGGAGAACCCGAATTCCTGTATCAATGGTCGGACGATCCATCCAGGACGGATTCAATAGCCGAAGATCTTTCACCCGGAGAATACTCATTCACGATAACTGATGGTTTTGGTTGTACTGTAGAAGACACAATTCAGATTACCGAACCTCCTGCAATTACTTTCTCTGCTGAAGTATCCGATTATAATGGTTGGCAGGTTGCTTGTCACGGGGACAGTAGCGGATGGATAAATATTAATGCTGAAGGCGGTACGGGGGAATTGAGTTATCAGTGGCATTACAATTATGCACCTTATGATGCCATAACAGATTCTATTTCAGGATTAAGAGAGGGGAATTATAGCGTTCTTATTTCAGATGAAAACGAATGCTTTGAATTATACAGCCGCCGATTAGATGCTCCGCGGAGAATACAGGTTGATTTCAGTGTTGCTAATCAGGTTTGTAATACTTATGGTACCATTGTAGCTATCCCTGATGGAGGGGTACCTTTTGAGAGTAACCCTGAATATCTGTATACATGGAGAGACGAATCTGATCAAATAATTGGGAACAGCCATACGATAAACGAACTGGATTCCGGATGGTATTTTGTACAGTTAACCGATATGAATGAATGTACCCTTATCGATAGTGCTCATGTGATTAATGAAGATCCTTTGGAAGTTGAATTAGAGGTTTTACAGGAAATAGATTGTTTTGGAGCAGAAACAGGCTCACTAAGAGTGAACTACCAGAATGAAACGGAGCCTATAACCATTCTCTGGAATGGACTGGAGGGAGGTGAAATTCTCGAATCTATACCGGCGGGTGAATACCTTGTAGAAATAACAGATAATAATGGGTGTTATGACTCGGCATCATATATATTAGATCAGCCACCTGACATATTTACGGATATATATGTACAGGATGCCAACTGTTACGGATCTTCCGATGCATGGGTTGAACTCGGAGCAGTTGGAGGTGTTGGAGATTATAGTTATCGTTGGGATGGAAATATTATTCAGGGAACATTTGTGCAGTATATAAGGGCAGGACAATATATGCTGCGAATAACGGATGGTAATCAATGTGTTCTTGATACCATAGTAATAATTAAGCAACCTGATCAGATAATCATTGAAGCATCTGAAGAAGATATTGTTCAGCCTGTTTGCGAGTTCTCAAGCAACGGATCAATAACGGTATCGGTTACAGGAGGTATTGAACCCTATTCGTATTCATGGATTTCGTATGGAGATACAATAGGGAGAGATTATACTATAAATGGTTTAAATGAAGGTGAATATATTATTCAGGTTGAAGATAATCATTCCTGCTTTATGACCAGGTCATTTACATTAGAATCACTACTTCCTGCTTGTGTTGTGATACCCTCAGCATTCTCTCCTAATGGTGATCCGTGGGGTCAAAGCTGGGTACTCGAATTACCGGAAGAGATTGGCGGCGGAACCGACATTAGTGAACATTACCCCGATCTTACAGTTGTTATCTTCGATCGCACTGGCAGAAAAGTATGGACTTCTGAAAAGGGATATCCTGCAGAAAGTGCATGGCAGGGAACAGATAATCAGGGAAGATTATTGCCGGTTGACACATATTACTATATTATTTGTATAAGTAATACTCCAATTACCAATGGTATAGTTACAGTCATACGTTAAGTTAGAAACTTATAACTTTTCGTTAATATCTCCGTATATTCTGAACCAGTTAATTATTTTTGGAAAAACCTACAGTAAAAGCGAACATGTCATTCATGCGCAAGCTGCTACTTTTAAGTACCCTTTTATTTTTATGCGGGAAAGGGATAAGCCAACAGGTTCCGCTGTATAGTCAATATATATTGAATGAATTTATATTGAACCCTGCAGTGGCAGGTATTGACGGGATGACAAGTGTAAATTTTTCGGGGCGAAAGCAATGGGTGGGGTTAAAATATGCCCCCGAAACGTACTTTGCCAGTATATCTACACGTATTTTAAAATCACCTTTTGGAATCAGCAACAGGAGAGTAAGACAAGGGTCAAAAGGTCGTGTCGGTTTAGGAGGGTATTTTCTTAGTGACAGAAACGGGGCAATAAATCGAACACATTTTCAACTCACCTATGCGTATCATATTTTCTTGCAGAATTATCAGCTGTCCTTTGGGCTTTCAGCAGTGACAAGTCAGTTTAAGATAGATGAACGACTTGCAGAATTAGGTCCGGATGATCCGTTAAATTCTATTCTTGGTAAATCGGCTTATTATTTTGATGCAAACTTCGGAGTTAATTTTGCCACACCAAAAGCAAACATCGGACTATCAGTCAATCAACTTATTCAGTCTAGATTAAGATTTGGCGAAATTGATTTAGACCGGGACACATTAACCCTTGATCATGTGCGTTATTTGACATTAACAGGTTATTACCGTTTAAGATTAAGGAACAGGAATTGGGAATTTGAGCCTTCATTTCTTGCCAATTCAAACATAGTTTCTGAGAATGTATATACAATGGGTTATAAGCCTAATCTCCAGGCAACAGTTACAGGTCGTTTTATATACAAACGTGAATACTGGGCGGGATTATCAGTAAGGACTACCGGTGATATGATCTTACTTATGGGTTTGAAGGTGAATAAATTTTATATAGGATATTCATTTGACTATGGTTTCAGCCAGGTTACCCGTGTAAGTAAAGGATCACATGAAGTTGTACTTGCCATTAAATTTGGTGACAGCACCCGTCGTTATCGCTGGTTAGAAAGGTATTAGGGGCATAAATAACATGCCCTAAAAGTTTTAAAATTCCTTAAAAACAGGTTATTATTCTTTATCTTTTGATGACTTTTTTATTTCTAAAAGAAGAGTTCCAAGAATTAAAAGAAGTAATATGCCGGAACTTGCTTTAGCAATATTATTACCTAAATAGTAGGAACGGGGTTCAAAGCGGAATTCAACTTCATGGTCTCCGGCAGGAATAATCATTGCACGTAAAATGTAATTCGATCGGAAATGTTCCGATTTATTATCATCAATATATACATTCCAACCTTTAGGGTAATATATCTCGGAAAATACAGCTAATTGTTTTTTTGATGAAGTTGTTGAATAAAGAAGTTTATTCGGAGCATATGATTTAAGTTCAATCGAAGCAACTGAGTCCTGTTCAGGATTAAAATCACCTACCATCGTTTTAAACCTCTCATCAATTATTACTTCATTTTCAGGAATGAATGTTATTATGTCTTTAATCTCCTCATCAGCATTTTTAGCCCATATTATACTTGAAACAAACCAGGCGCTTCCTAATGCATATTCATTTGTCAATGGGGCGGCTTCAGGATTATATATGATATATTTTGTATTTAGCATATTCAATGTGTTTGCCCTTTTTAATGCACTATCAGCAGATGCAATACTCCCTTTCTGCAGCGCACCAATAATCTGTTGCATTTCATTAAGAACTGAAAAATCATATATTTCCTGATATCTGCGCATTTTCGCACCATGATATCCTCCGATAGATTTATGAAAATATGAAGTTGTTGCATCCTGAAAAGGGCTTACCGATAAATTCAAAACCCTGTAATTCAGATTAGGATCGCTTAAAATGAATTTATCTGCAGTAGATTCTGTAATGGCATTTTTTGCAGCTCTTTTTGTCACAAAATCATCATTGTTCAGTACCCTTTTATTTACTGTCCACATGTCAATGAGTATAAGAACTCCCAGCGTAAAAACTGCATGACTGAGTTTTATATTGTTTTTAAGATAGAAATACAAAACACCAGCAGCAAGAGCTATGAATAAAACAGATCTGAAAGTATCTTTTCTCAACATAGCAAGTCTGTCGGCTTTAAGGGCATTCACAAACTCTGTTGCTCCCTGAGCCAGGTATCTTTCATCCATCGCCGATTCGAATGTGAAAAGAGCTGGTGCAAAAAGAATAAAGAACAAACAAATTCCACCTGTTATATAGAAAGCTTGCATAACACTTTTCAGAAGTTCATTCTGACTGGTGTCCTGTGTGAATACTCTTTGCAGCGCCAGCATACCAAGAAGAGGAAATGAAAATTCTGCAATAATCAGAGTCATTGTAACAGCGCGGAACTTATCATATCCGGGTAAATAATCAATAAACAGATCGGATAACCAGGGGAAATTTTTCCCCCACGCCAGCGTTAGTGATAATATACTTATTGTGAGTAGCCACCATTTAAGCTGCCCCCTGACAATCAGGAGACCCAGCACAAACAGGAAAATTACAATGGCACCTGCATAAACAGGAGATGTAAACCGCTGGGGGCCCCAATAAGTAGGCATAACTTTTATTGTTTTTTTTGCGTTGGCGGCACCCTGAATTTGTTTTAGAAATTCGTAGGTCTTTGATTTTTCTGATAGTTTGCTGTAACTTGCACCCCCCTGAAAATTCGGGATCATCAGTACAAATGTTTCAGCAATCCCCAGGCTCCAGTCCAGAATATAATCCTTTTCTAATCCTGTAGTTTTATTTTCTTCATAGAGGGTAAGCTCCGACTCACTTCTGGTTGAGTATTTTCCATACTCATATGTAGTAAGGATATTCCCGAAATTCGATCCTACTGCCAATAACGCTGCCGGGATCATTACAGCTATTGCCGTAAGAAATTTTCTGTAATTGCTTTTACGGACTACGTCGATAAATTCAAATATTCCATAAACCAGAATTATAAGGAATGTATAGTAGGTTATCTGTAAATGCACAACAAGCAACTGGAGAGATAAAAATAAACCCAGCATAGTAGCCCCCCAAAGATACCTGCCTCTAAACCCGAGATGCACACCTGCAATTATTGGGGGCATATACCCCAGTGCCATTACTTTAGAAATATGTCCGGCTTCAATAATATTGAAAAAATAAGTTGAAAAGGCATAAGCAATAGCCCCGACAATACTTAACCATCTGTTAACACCAAATGCGAGCAATGCAAGATAAAAACCTAACAGATAAAGGAAAATATAACATATTGGTCGCCAGTTATTCAATGTAAAAATTTTGTGAAAAACCCTTAAAAAGTTCGATTTATACTTCGTAGAAATCAGATAAGCTGGCATTCCGCCAAAAACGCTGTTTGTCCATAAAGCTTCTTTACCCGTTTCTTCCCGATAATCTATTAGTTCTTTCGACATTCCTTTAAACTGAATAACATCAGTTTGTTGCAGATCTTTACCCTGCAAAGCCGGAGCCATATATATAGCTGAAAGAATAACAAACAGAATAAGTGCAATAAAGATTGGCAGTAGTTCTGATTTCAGGTTTTTCATAACAATTTAGTTCATCAGTTAAGAGATATAAAGTAAAGTTATTTTCTTCGAACTCAAAAAATTTTTTAAACTTTAGCCAAAATTAGTAGGATGAAGATATTGATGGCCCTGGAAAAAGAATTTCCACCTGACGGGAGGGTCGAGAATGAAATTCAGCAGCTAATAAATTACGGACATTCAGTCGATATGGTTTGCCTTACAAAAAAAGAAACACATGTCGATAATTATATGGGGGGAAAGCTGTATAAATTTCATTTTACAAAATTTATGTATAAAATAAGCGCACTTGCACTTGACCTGCCGGTGTATTTTAATTTTTGGTGCCGAAACATTGAAAAAGTGCTAAAAACCGAGAGGTACGATGTACTCCATATACATGATTTACCGTTGATTGAGGTGGGACTGCGAATAAGGAGAAAGCATAAGTTGAAACTTGTAGCTGATTTTCATGAAAACCGGCCGGAAATAATGAAGTATTACCCTTACCTGAAAGTATTTCCTGCAAAACATATTATCTCTTTAAAAAAATGGCACCATTATCAGGAAAGAGTAAGTCCGGTAGTTGACAGACTGGTACTTGTAACACCTGAAGCAAAAAAATACTATATAGATAAATTTGGTGTTGATCCGGGGAAAATATTTGTTGTGGCGAATTACGCTAACATTGATGCTTTTTCTAAGATTGTTATCGATGAAGAGATTGTGAAAAGTGTGAAAGATAAATTTTGCATTACATATTTCGGAGATACAGGCGTTCGCAGAGGGACTATTGACCTGATAAGGGTAGCAGCAGAATTAAAAAAATATGACAACATATTGTTCTACATTATTGGAGACAGCACGGAGCAACACATACTGGAGAAGGAGATAAAAAAATTAAAACTTAACAATATAATACTTACTGGTTATATGCCGTTTAATAAGGCTTCGTCTTATTTACTTGGATCGAAACTGGGAATATGTCCTTTTCACAGGAATGTCCATCATGATACAACCTATGCCAATAAAATGTTTCAGTATTTGTTCTATGGCTTACCGGTAATTGTAAGTGACTGCCCTTCGCAGGAGGCAATTGTAGACACGAATGAGATCGGAATTGTATTTAATGCAGGTAATGTTGATACGTTAAAGAATGCTATATTAACACTTTATAAAAACCCTGAGAAAAGAGAACAAATGGGGATTAGAGGCAGGGAGTTGGTAATGGAAAAATACAACTGGGAAAATGCAGGAAAAGAATTAAAAAAACTTTACCACTCGTTGTAACATGAATGTACCTATTATGTCAGTATTCAAATAAATCAAAACTGCAGTGGGCATAATTATCAAACAATCAATTCGGGGCACTATATATTCATACCTTGGTGTACTGCTGGGAGTAGTGAATGTTTTGGTTTTAATGCCAAATATTCTGCTGACAGAAGAGATTGGATTAATTAATCTTCTGGTAGCTATTTCAAACATATTTGCTGAGTTTTCTACCTTAGGGTTTAACCAGGTTACAACCCGATTATTTAGTTATTTCAGGAATAAACAAAATAAAAACAATGGCTATTTGTTTATCATATTCAGCGTTGTAACAGTTGGCTTTCTGTTATCTGTATTGGTATTCTTTTTAATTAAGCCATACGTTGTTAAAAACAGTCTTGAAGGCTCGGTTCTATTTGAAAGAAACGTTCTTTTTTTATTACCATTAATATTTGGGACTCTCTATTATACTGTTTTCGATAATTTGTTAAAGGTTCTTTATTCTTCAACAATAGGGACATTATACAAAGAAGTAATTTTCAGGGTACTCACTTTTGTGAATCTGATATTTGTATACTTTGGCATATATAGTTTTAATTTATTTTTCCTGATATATGTAATCACACTTATGCTTCCCGCCATCATGCTTTTTGTGGAAATCATGCGGAGAAGAGAATTGTCATTTCGGCGGGTCAGGGGATTTATCAGTTCTGAACTGAAGAATCAGATAATTAAAGTAGCTTCATTCGGAATGTTATCGAGTGTTGGAAGTATTGTTGTATTGAATATTGATAAATACCTGGTTGCTTCATATTTAGATCTGCGTGCTACGGGAATTTATTCAATTGCTTTTTTCATTGGAAGTTTAATACTGAAACCCTCAACTGCTTTATCAAAGATATCCTCAGTGATACTTGCCGACAGCTGGAAGAATAATGACCTGCGAACAATATTTGATGTTTACAGGCAAGGTTGCTTACATTTATATTTAGTTGGGATTTACATTCTTCTTGGGATTTGGATTAATATCGATAACATATTTAGCATTTTACCCGAACAATATTCAAACGGTGAATATGTAGTGCTGATAATAGGTCTTGCATATCTTCTTGAAATGATCTCCGGCCCGGGTGGCATGATCATCATTACCTCAAAACATTTTCCGTTGCTTACATATATGCGTGTATCTTCAGGATTGGTGCTTGTTCTTGCAGGGTATTTTCTTATTCCGCCGTATGGAATTAATGGCGCAGCATTATCTGTATTAATATCACATTTTGTATTGTCTGCAGCCAAAATCACTTTTATCTATATGAAGTTTAAAGAACATCCGTTTGACAAGAACTTTTTAATCATTTCAATTATAGCAATCGTTTCATATGTATCGGTAATGTTCTTACCAGTGGTGATTAACACCTATATAGATATATTAGTACGCAGCAGTATATTTTCAGGAGTATTTTTATTTCTGTTGTTAAAGCTGAAAGTTTCGAAATCAGTCAGGGATATTTTTGATAATATTATCAGACAGGTAATAAAAATAAAAAATTGATTTATTGAATTGTTATAATGATAAGGAGAATTATTAAATATCTGAGACTTCATTATCCGGCGATATATTTTTCAGTTGTTGGGATTTATGATAAGTTAAGATCCGGTAAAAAATCAATTCATATTTTCGATAATTGCGGGGGGAGTTTTAAAGAATACATTTCAAAAGAAAATATGGAGCAAAGACTTGAGGCATTGAAGAAGGGAATGGATGAATATTCTTTACACACAGTGGATGTTCTTTATCAACGATTATTAAATTATCCTGAGCACCACTATGGTATTAAAATAAATACTGATTATTCAAAAGTTGTTGGCGGTTTGCTTAAGGAAGAATCGACTAAAAGCCGGAAAAAAGTAAAAAGTGGAATGTCGAAAATAAAACAGCAGTTTAAGTTTGCCCGCAATAATATGGATGCCTCTGTATTTTACTTTAATCACGGGCTTATATTTTTACCCGAAGGAGTTAAAAATTATCTTATTGACCAGCACTTTATTGACCTAGGTGCATATTTTGGTGATTCGGCTCTGGCACTTACCAAATATGGTTACAGTAAAATATTTTCTGTTGAATTTTCACCTAAAGCAATCGAAAATTATAAGGTTTGGATGAAAGCCAATAAAATAGATAATTCAAAATATGTGATTGTTGAAGCAGCCATGTCATCGAGTGATGATGATCCTCCTATATATATGTCTGGTAACGATTATACACTTTTTTCCGATAAGCTCAGCAGCGAAGAGAATGCAGTATTAAAAGTACAAAAGCGCTCACTTGATTCTATTGTTGATGAATATAAGATTCAACCAAAACTTATTAAAGCCGATATTGAAGGTTATGTCTTAGAATGCATGAAAGGAGCAGTGAACACATTAAAAAAATATCGCCCGGTCTTATCATTGGCTATATATCATAATCCTAAAGAATTTTTTGAGACAAAACCTTTTCTGGAAAGTATATTAGACAATTACAGCTATATGATAAGAAAAATGGCTGTTACCCCCTTTGGATTGAGAAGCCATGCAGAGACTATCTTGGTAGCCTATCCTAATGAGATTGTGAGTTAATTTAATGTAGATCGACCTATGACTACTTGTCAATAGTTAAAATTAAATCTTTTAATTAATCATGTGGTGATGGAGGAATGGAATATTGAGTTTAGAGTAAAGTCTTTCATTGTTCCAAAATTCCAAAAAAGAAGGTGAATTTCAATGGTACTACTCACCAGTTTAATATGATTACATCATTATAAAACTTAGGTTCTTCCGTTCCTTTCGCAATAAACAATCAGATACCTGGGGAAGAAATATCTGAGTAGCGGACGGATCCCGATTTGACCTGTAGGTGAAACCCATGTTTCCGATTCAATAACATTCCAGCCTGTTTTTTTAAGTAACCATAAAAATTGTTTTACTTCAAATTCGTGGAAGTGTCTGTCCCATTCAGTATCGTCATTCCAGAAAGCAGATTTAAACCAAAGACGCAAAGGGACTGTTGCAACCAGCTTTTTTGCTTTAATAGCTTTTAATATATTATATGGCGCCAGCAGATGCTCAAAGATTTCAAATGCAGTAACAGCATTATATTTATTGGTTTGTACAGCCGAGAAATCATCATCAAGATCTTCTCCACCGGTATTTTCAATTGTATATCCGTTTTTTGCAATTAGTGCTGAAAGCTCATTAGGAGTTCCCAGATCAAGGATTTTTTCTTCCTTTGGTACATATTTTCTGATGTATCTTAGTGATATATTATACCTCTTCTCTTTACTCATTGCATGAACTGTTAATTATTTTGCGTTAGTTTATCAAGCAAAACACAAAAATCTTTACAAAGGTTTGCTCTGCTGTATTTTTCTGCTTTACTGTCATCTGTCATTTGTTTTATATCACCTGACTTATACTTTTCATAAAGAATTTTAAGTGTCGCGGCTAATTTTTCTTTATCTGTATAATTAATAGTTGTACCACTCTTTGTCTCATTAAGAATCACTGCTGTGTCTCCGTTTTCAGGTCCTATGGCGATGATCGGTTTTTTTGCAGCGAGGTATTCAAATAATTTACCGGGAATAATACCTAATACATTAGGTGTATTATTTAGTGGAAGAAGCAGTACCGACGAAAGTTGCAGTACTTCAATCACTTTTTTATGCTCCATGTATGGAATGTGAACCAAATTTTCAGAAAGGCCGTTAGATTTTACGGATTCAAAAACCCTAAAATCGACATCTCCAATTAGTTTAATTTCTAAAATATCTTTTAATCTGGGGTCTTCATCGAGCAATTCTGCAAGCGTCTGCCAAAGTATAGCAGGATTGCGATCCTGGTTCATAGACCCGATATGGGTGATTGTAAAATTTGTATTGGTCTTCTTCAAAGAAGATGAAAATTCTTCCTGATCGAATCCATTAGTAATTACTTCTACTTCACCGGCACCAAGATGGATAAATTCAGTTGCCCAGCTATTACTTACCGTAGTAATTATATTTGCACTTTTCAGTACTTTTTGTTCAAGACGTTTATTTTTCTTGTCGGCAATCCTAGTCAGCTTCAGTTGATTGTAGAAATCAATGTTTGTCCATGGATCACGAAAATCAGCTACCCACTTGATATCAAGGATTTGAGATAGTTTTAAAGCAATCAGATGCATGCTGTGTGGTGGGCCTGTGCTTATTATCACATCAACTGGTTTATGTTTAAGGTAATTTCTTAAAAATTTCACAGAAGGTTTAATCCAGAATTTTCTCGGATCGGGAATAAAAAAATTACCACGAAACCAAAAAAGTAATTTTGACTTCCAGCCGGCTGTTTTTTTTGAGGTGAGTAATCCAGCACCAATGTTTAAATTTTTTCGATTAAAGAATTTGTACAGATCCAGAGGTTCAAAAATAGGGTACTTTAATATTTCAGTTTCTTTTGTAACATCATTTAACAATGATCTATCAGTCGCGGCAACAGCAGGATTTGACGGAGTATATATAACGGGTTGCCAACCGAATTTATGCATATGTTTGGTGAATTTCAGCCAGCGATATACTCCTGCTCCTCCAGCAGGTGGCCAATAATATGTAATAATTAAAGCACGTTTCATTTTATTTGCTGAATTTACGCCAAATGCGTAATAAGAATAATTTTAGTTCATATGGAGTGCTTTTACCCGGTCGTTTTTTAGATTTATTATGACTTTGCGTAAATTCTTTGAGGGCTTTTTTATGATCCCCCTTCGCCTCGATGAATTTCCAGAATTGAATAAAATCCTCAGAAATATTTTCAATGTTGATAATCATTTTTTTTGTTTTATTCTTTAGGAATACTTCGATTCTGTCATTCACGGTGTTGTAATAATCTTCACAAATCTTTAATCTTTGCTCATTATTCAGTTTCTCACGCGGAGTTTTCAAAATACCTTCGGCATAAGCTCTTGTAATATTACTTCGGCTATGCCATCTTCTGTTAAGGCTGTTGATTGTATCCTCTTTGTTTCTTTTCAGATGAATATAAATAGGATCATCACCGAATTTTTTCTCCATTCGGGCAAGAAACCAGGTTAATCTGTTATCTGCTTCAATATGATTATCGGGATATGACAGTCGGGAAGGACCAAATTCTTTCGCAAGGCTTTCGTGGCCACTGGTGTAGTTGGTAATATGATTACATGCTTTAATGATCGCCAGTGATCCGCTTCTTCCTGTACAAAGAATGAAAACCCTCATCGTGGATTAATATTTAATAAGATAAATTAGATATTTCTTCCAGCTCATTTTCCAAATTCTAAGAAAATCTTTTAGTGTTCTTGTGCATATCTTTTTATTAATCTGGAAATCATTTAAATCCTTTTTTACAGCAACCGGAAATCCATTTAAATTATTCAACAAATTTTTTTCATGAATTAATTCCATACAAAAAATACCTTTTGATATCTGAATAATCTCACCTTTCTTGTTCCAAAACCTGTCGCCTCGCGCATAGCATCCATGCAAAGTTCTGTTTTTTATTTTCTCAATTATACTAATAAACTGGTTAGAGAATCGATAATTAAGATATAATTTTTCAGGTTGAATTATTTTGTAATGATACGTTTTAATAAAGTTAACAGCCATGAATTCTTGATTTTCAAACTGTTTCTGTACTGTATCTATATAATTAAAATGTACAACATCATCATTATCTATTCGTGAGGTGATAATATATTCTTTATCCGGACTTTTAATGTGTATTATGTCGGAGGTATGTTTTGCAATAAATTCTCCATAATTATCAGCGTAACGCAGTTTTATCAAAGAATATCCGTTTGTCAGATTTTCAATTTTCTGACGGTACTCATGAGTTGTCTCTGAATCGAGATAGATAAGCCAGGTAAAATCTTTATTTGATTGATTAATAACAGAAGGGAGACAGTATTCTTGAAAAAGTTCTATTCTGTGATCAAGCCAATCACCAGTTGAAGCGATGGATCTGTTATCTGCTGTTTTCCAATTATTTTGATCCGATTTCAAATTAAACCGGGTGATGAGGAAATGATCAAATTTGCCTGCCATTTATACATAATTATATAATATCAGGAAAAAATTACAATTCCTTTAGTAACTTCTTCATACTTACTTTTTCTTCCATTATTGAGCCAAGTTTATCAATTGCAACTCTTTCCTGTTCCATGGTATCGCGATAACGAATGGTTACTGTATTATCATCGAGAGTTTGATGATCAACAGTAATACAAAAAGGAGTTCCGATTGCATCCTGGCGGCGGTAGCGACGACCTATGGTATCCTTTTCTTCATACTGACAATTAAAATCAAATTTCAGAGTGTCCATGATCTCACGTGCCTTTTCGGGCAGGCCATCTTTTTTGGTCAGTGGGAATACTGCCAGTTTAACCGGTGCAAGTACCGGAGGTATTTTCATAACAATACGCTGGTCACCTGTATTTTCAACAGTCTCTTCGTTGTAAGCATTTGAAACGACAGATAAGAACATACGATCCAAACCAATTGATGTTTCGACAACATAAGGAGTATAATTCTTATTTTCCTCGGTATCGAAATACTGAATTTTCTTACCGGAAACTTTTTCATGATTTCCAAGGTCAAAATCCGTACGTGAGTGTATACCTTCGACTTCGCGAAAACCCATGGGGAACAGGAATTCTATATCTGCGGCAGCATTAGCGTAATGTGCCAGCTTATCGTGATCGTGGAAGCGATATTTTTCATTGCCCATACCCAGTGATTTGTGCCATTTCAATCGTTTTTCTTTCCAGTAATTATACCATTCCATTTCGGTGCCGGGTTTTACAAAAAACTGCATTTCCATTTGCTCAAATTCTCGCATACGGAAAATGAATTGCCGGGCAACAATTTCATTTCTGAATGCTTTTCCAACCTGAGCAATACCGAATGGAATTTTCATTCTTCCTGTTTTCTGAACGTTAAGATAATTCACAAATATCCCCTGAGCTGTTTCAGGACGAAGATATATTGTATTGGCTTCTTCACTGATCGACCCTAACTGCGTGCTGAACATCAGATTAAACTGACGTACATCAGTCCAGTCTTTTGATCCGGATATCGGGCATGCAATTTCTGCATCTTCAATTATTTTTTTAAGTTCTGCCAGATCATTATCTTCCAAGGCCTTTATGAATCTTGCTTTAGTTTCATCTATCTTTTGCTGGTTTGTAAGAACTCTCTGGTTGGTTTCGCGAAACTGTTTCTCATTAAATGCATCACCAAATCGATTAGCAGCTTTATCTATTTCTTTCTGTATTTTTCCTTCAATCTTTTCCAGATATTCCTCAATCAAGACGTCGGCACGATATCTTTTTTTTGAATCTTTATTATCGATAAGCGGATCATTGAAAGCACTGACATGACCTGAGGCTTCCCAGGTTTTTGGATGCATGAATATAGCTGCATCTATACCAACGATATTTTCATTTAGGCGGGTCATGGCATCCCACCAATATTTTCTTATGTTATTTTTAAGTTCAACTCCGTTTTGACCATAATCATAAACAGCACTGAGACCATCGTAAATTTCACTTGACTGAAATATGAAACCATATTCTTTAGAGTGTGCAATTATCTTTTTAAAAAGATCCTCCTGAGATATCATTATGAGTATTAATTAAATTTTAGACGGGCAAAAGTAATGGAAAATGGCATGCAACACAACAGAATACATTTAATCTTGGATTTCAGAAAGTTATTCTCTTGCCATCATTTCTTCTGATGATATTATATCAATTGCCTTAAGCAATGTATTATCAATCTTTTCAATAACCGGGTAAAAACCTTTATTATCGAAGATATTCCTTATTATATACGCATATAGCTGTGTTTTCATTACAAATTCCGAGGTTGTTATTTGTTCTTTGTTCGGAGGCACATTATTATTTTTTGCGAATTCTATAAATTGCTGCAAAGTCTTACGACTGTTGAGATAATAGTAAAACTCATCAAGACTTGAAATTTTTTCAAGGTTTTCTCTATGTTGATCTGTAAATTCCAAAGCGAACCTGTAAATAAGTCCGCGGTTTCTAATATCAGCAAGATAATCGGTAAAACTGGTTGTGTCAATCGGCACAAAAATATCAGGCATGATACCTCCTCCACCATAAACAACTTTTCCCCCCGGTGTTAAATATTTTAAGGAATCATCAAATTTAATACTGTCTTTGTGCGCCATTTCACCATGCAGAAATCGGTTCGACAGATCGAGATAATATTCTTCTTCGTTTCCGTTTTCATAAGGTTTCTGAATGCATCTTCCTGTCGGCGTGTAATATCTGGCAATAGTGAGTCTTATTGCTGAACCATCTGAAAACATTTTTTGTTCCTGAACGAGACCTTTACCAAAAGAACGTCGACCAACGATAAGCCCTCGGTCATTATCCTGTATTGCCCCGGCCAATATTTCACTTGCAGAAGCACTACCTTCATCCAATAAAATAATAACGTCTAACCCTTTACAAATGCCTCCTTTTGTAGCTGTATAATTTTGACGCTTTAATGAATTACCTTCTGTATAGACTATAAGCTGACCATTCTCCAGAAACTGATCTGCAATTTTAACAGCAGCATCCAGATAACCTCCTCCATTGTTTCTAAGGTCGAGAATAAGCTTTGTCATTCCTTCACCAAGCAATTTAATAACACCATCCGAAAACTCTTCATAGGTGGTTCTGGAGAACTTATTCAGTTTAATAAACCCAATACCAGGACGCACCATGTATGCAATATCCATACTATATAACGGGATATTATCCCGGGTAATGTCAAAATATAAGAGATCGCTGACATTTTTCCTTTGCACGCCAACAGTTACTATTGTGCCTTTAGGTCCTTTTAAAAGACTAACGATTGAATCGCTTTGAATTTTTTTCCCTGCAACCGTATCGTTATTAACGACTAAAATTCGATCTCCTGCCAGAATACCTATTTTCTCTGAAGGCCCGTTTGTAATTGTTTTCAGAACAATGAGAGTGTCGTTGAGCATGTTAAACTGGATTCCGATACCACTAAAATTACCTTCAAGAGGTTCATTTACTTCATTTATTTCTTCAGCAGGAACATACTGCGAATGAGGGTCTAATTCCGACAGAATTTTAGGGATTGTATTTTCAATGAGTTCATGAGATGAAACCGGATCGACATAATCTTTTTCAATATAATTAATAACATTGGTCAATTTATCGGCACGCGGATATATATAAAACATATTATCCGGTTTATTCAGTTTATAAAACCTTCCGATTAAAATTCCAATAACAATTGCCAGGGCAAAAAGAAGAGGTGTAATAATTATTTTTGATGAGTACTTATATTCTTTCATTTTTTACATTTCAATGAATAATACTTCAATTGATGCACGTTTCAGTAAATCAATTCCTTCTTTTGTATGATAACTGTCACAAAATACAACGCGCCTGATACCCGACTGTATAATCAACTTTGCACATTCCATACAAGGTGAGGTAGTAATATATAACGTAGCTCCATCGGAACTGTTGTTGCTTTTGGCAACTTTTGTAATGGCGTTGGCTTCAGCATGTAAAACGTAGGGTTTGGTATTATTGTTCTCATCCTCACAAACATTTTCAAATCCTTCGGGTGTGCCATTATAACCATCAGAAATAATCATTCTGTCCTTAACGATAAGTGCACCAACTTGTCGTCTTTTACAGTAAGAATTTTTAGCCCATATCCGTGCTAATTCCAGATATCGTTTATCAAACTGATCTTGTCTTTGACCATATGGTCTGAGACTATCGTACTTCTTCATCCTGAATGAGATAATGTGAATAGAATCAGAATATTGAGTTTGCAAAGATAACTTAATTAAAAAACAAATAAAGACGAAAAGAATATTCAGTTAAAACCATGTCAAGTTTGAATAGTAATAAGAATTATCAATTTTTGTTCAGAAGGAACATTTTCTCTATCTTCGCCTACCTTTTAAAAAAAGGTTCTTTGCCCGGATGGCGGAATTGGTAGACGCGCTGGTCTCAAAAACCAGTGGGCTTTGCCCTTGCCGGTTCGATCCCGGCTCCGGGTACGAAAACAGTGTAAGGGCATGAGCGAGCGCAAACCTCTCAAACTGTTTTCCCCTAAAGACTCGCTATGATGCAC
>JAFGIP010000106.1 GCA_016929525.1 Bacteroidales bacterium | reverse complement strand
ATCAATTTCAGTTATCAAATCTCCTGATCTATTGTCAAACCTACAACTCATAAAAATCAAAAGGAAATATTGGGGTATGTCCAATTTATTAATAAGGTGTTTTAGTTACCTGGTTATTTAGAAAAGTATTTTATATATAAAACTTAAGATAGGTATTAACGGAATATCGGTAAACCTGAGGCTTTATCTCCAAACAAATTAACTTAATATCATTGCTTAAAAAACTCTGGCTGCGGAGGAATTTTTGAACATTTCACCATACCTCTCCTGTCACAATGTAAAGTATACATCATACCGAGGTGCAACACGGGATCGTTCCAGATAAAACTATACCGCAACTCTAAGAAAGGATACAGACATTTAAAAAGTTTTCTGTTTACGCCTAATCCCAAATCTAATTCGAAGTTTGAAAAGTTACCGGTACGATATTCAGTATTCTCATTATTTATCCAGCCGTTATATGAAATATTCAATAATCCGTAAAATGTCCATCGACCATATACATATGCATTTAGGTTCACGCTGGAACCGATATAAAATTCATGAATCGTATTAAATGAAGGGTAATATGCAACCTGGGGAACTACTGAGATACCTTCAAGAAGATTTATCTGCTTAACTGGAAATTCTGCCCGCAAACCTAACCCAAAACCTTTGTTGCTAAAATTGTAAAGTAACGATCCTCCAATTCTGTTTTGTTGGGAGTTTGTATAATTAAAACTCGTGAAGAAGAGAATAATAAAAATGAACCACGGATTTTTTCCAATCATTTATTTATCACCTTTATTGTTAAAGATATTAATTGAATAACGAAATTTTTAAGTTTATTATATATATCTATCAGGACGGGTATAAAATATTTGTCTTTGTCTGCACTAAGTATAAAGATTTATTCAATTTATCTATTAACATCTAACCCACATCTCAGAAACATCCTTCCACATTTTTAATAAAGCGTCCGATTACCTTTATATTTCAGCGAATTAGCTTTTAAAGAAGCCGATTTAGCACTAACTTAATATAGCATAAAAGCTTTAATCAGAATTATATTAACCCATTAACTCATTCTAATCGCAATGAAAAAAAATCATACTTTATTTAGAAAGCACTGGCTTACAGGCTATAGGCTTGTACCAGTGTTCACTGCACTATTGCTCTTGTTTACTCTGCCAAAGTCTGCATTTTGTGAACAGTTGCTGCAGGATGAAGAAAAACAGGTCAAAGGAGTGGTTAAAGATGGCACGAACGGAGAAGCACTTCCTGGTGTCTCAATCATAGTAAAAGGACAAAATAAGGGTACATCTACAGATCTTGCCGGTAGTTATAGTCTCAACGTTACGGAGTCTGACATCCTTATCTTTAGTTTTGTGGGATACCTTGATCAGGAAATAGCAGTTGGTAATCAGACGGAAATTAATATCGAGTTGAAGCCTGATATAATTGGGCTTGATGAGATTGTAGTTGTTGGATATGGTGTGCAGAAGAAAAAACTATCCACAGGTGCAACAGTTAATGTTGGAGAAGATGAAATCTCAAAAAATCATAATCTGAGACTGGAACAAACTTTACAGGGTTATACGCCGGGGGTAACTGTTACAGCAAACTCCGGCCAACCGGGTGAAGGTATGAAGGTAAGAGTAAGAGGTGTAGGAACAGTTGGTAATTCCGATCCGCTTTATATAGTTGATGGTGTCCCTACCGACGATGTGTCTTACCTGAATCCTTCGGATGTTGAATCGGTGGATATTTTAAAAGATGCTGCATCTGCTGCGATATACGGAGCCAGGGCAGCCAATGGTGTTGTACTTATTACTACTAAAAAAGGTAAACCGGGCGAACTCAAAGTTTCACTGGATAGCTATTATGGTTTTCAAAATCCGGTTAATAACATGGATTTGCTTAATACAGAGCAGTATATGATGATCATGAATGAAGTTGCCTATAATATGGGAGATGATACAATATTTACTCCCGAAATAATTGATACAATAGGTAAGGGAACTGACTGGACGGATTACATATTTAATGAAAACGCCAAAATTCAAAATCACGTACTAAGCTTTACAGGAGGAAATGAAAACAGCGCATATTCTGCATCGATATCATATTTCGATCAGGAAGGTATCATTGGTACACAGAATAAATCGCGTTTTGAAAGAATTACACTAAGGTTGAATTCTGACCATAAACTTTATAATGGAATTTTAACCTTTGGAGAAAACCTGGTTTACAGCCATGAGAATTTCGCGGGAATTGGTATAGGGAATATATATGATAATAGTGTAAGGTCATTCTTAAATGCAAGTCCGACATTTCCTGTGTATGATACAACATGGGTGACCGATGCAAGCAATTTAGTGTCTGATGAAATTTATAACGATGGTTTTGGTAAATCATGGATTTTCCCATTTGAGATTAATCCGGTGGCGAGTATGTATTATGGTAATTTTAATGACAAAACTGATGACAAAATTTTCGGAAATGTATTTTTAGAGCTTGAGATCATTAAAGGATTAAAAATTAAAACCAACTATGGCTTCGATCTTGCATTCAGAAACGAAAACGGATATGAACCATTGTACTATTTAACCCGACAGAACTTCAATGCCGATGGTGATAATATGGCTATTCAGAGCATGGAACGAAAAATGACCTACTTGTGGGAAAACTATACTACATATTCAAAATCAATAAGAGGACATAACATTAATGTTTTACTCGGAATGTCTGTACAGGAATATAACAGATACTGGCTCAGAGGTGAAAAACAGGACCTGATCATTGATGATTTTGATTACGCAATTATTAATAACGGTACGGAGGAGGATACGCGTAAACCAGAGGGTACCAAAGAAGATGAAGGATGGATATCTTATTTCGGACGTATTTTCTATAACTATAAAGAAAGATATTTGCTGTCATTTACTTTACGTAGGGATGGTTCTTCGAAATTCGGGTCTGAAAACCGTTTTGGTACATTCCCGTCGGTATCGGCAGGCTGGGTAATAACCGAAGAACCATTTATTAATACAAACTGGATGGACTTCCTTAAGATCAGGGGTAGCTGGGGACAGAACGGAAACGATAAAATAGGATCTTTTGCCTATGAAGCCCTTGTAAGTTCTGAAGGAAATAGTTACTACTTTGGTAGTCCAAATGAGGTATTATATATAGGTACTGTTCCTGAAAAAGTCCCTAACCCAAAACTTCGATGGGAAAAATCGGAACAAATCGATATTGGATTTGATGCTCGTTTGTTCCATACCGTTTCAGTTAATTTCGACTGGTATGTTAAAAAAACCAAAGATTGGCTGGTAGTTTCTCCGGTGCCGGCTTTGGTTGGTGCTGTTGAAGCCCCAACTATAAACGGGGGTCTCATTTCGAACAAGGGTGTGGAATTGGCATTAGGATATAATAATAATATCGGTGATTTTCGATTTGGTATCGGAGGGAATATTGCATTTAATAAGAATGAAGTTCTTGAAATACCTAATGAAGAGCATGTAATTCACGGCGAAACGAGCATTCTTTATAATGGAAGTGAAGAATTTTACCGGGCAGAGGAAGGATATCCGGTAGGATATTTCTGGGGATATTAGGTTGCCGGTGTTTTCCAGGATACTGCTGAGGTTAATGCATATGTTCACGACTCTACAGGTTTGATTCAACCAGATGCTGTACCCGGCGATGTAATTTTCGTTGATCGTAATGGCGATGGGGTAATTGATGCTGAAGATAAAACGATGATAGGTAATCCACATCCCGATTTTACATATGGTTTCAGTGCGAACCTGGAATATAAGGGATTTGATTTCTCAATATTGTTACAAGGGGTTTACGGAAATGACATCGTGAACGGAATTCGTACTGTTGACAGATATTACAGCAATTATTCAACAGAAATTCTTGGAAGATGGCAATGGGAAGATTTAAATGGTGACGAAGTAGTTAATCCCGGAGAAAGCAATGGTAGCACTATTCCACGTGTAACTGATAACAGTGAACGAAACCATAACTATGTTAGATTCAGTGAATTGTATATTGAAGACGGATCATACCTGAAAATCCGAAGCATAATTTTTGGATATGATTTCTCTAAAGTATTGCTCAAAAATACGTTTGTTTCACAATTGCGTATCTACTTTGCCGTAAATAATGTTTACACATTTACCAAATACAAAGGCCTCGATCCTGAAATTGGCTATGGCGATTATGATTGGGAAAGGTATTCAAACATGTCAACAGGGATCGATCTGGGGTATTATCCGGTACCAAGGTCTTATGTTTTCGGACTTAATGTTAAATTTTAAACTGAAGAAATCATGAAAAATATTATATCAATTTTATTTATAGCTACAATTTTAATTTTCGCAGGATGTAGCGAAGATTTCCTCGACAGAAAACCTTATGATCAGCGGGTTGTTGGTAACTTTTACCAAACCCCCGAAGATGGTTTTGAAGCTCTTGTAGCAGTATACGATATGTTGCAGTGGGGGGGTGGAGAAAATTCAAACGATTATAACAATATTCATATAATAACCGAAATTGCCTCCGATAACTGCTATGGAGGTGCTGGTACAAGCGACAATGCTTTTTGTCAGGATGTGGATCAGTTTATAAATTTTTTTGATGGGCATGCCCAATCATGGGAAAGGTTTTATCGTGGTATTTATCGGGCAAATCTGTTTCTTGAAAGTGCCAATGATATTGATTGGGGGAGCGATCCATATAATCTGGAAAAAAAATATAAAGGAGAGGCACATTTCCTTCGCGCATTTTTTTATTTCAATTTAGTAAGGATGTTTGGTAATGTTCCTTTGCTAACCGAAACAATTGCCCCTGAAGATGCATATATTGCACAAGCCGATCCGGAAGATGTATATGAATTTATTGCTGAAGATCTTATAATTGCCAGTAATAATTTGCCCGGTACTCCTTATTCAGGGCCCAACGAAGAATCGGGGAGAGCAACCAAATGGGCTGCGCAGTCACTTTATGCACGAGTGTTTTTATATTATACCGGTTATTATAATACCGAAGGAATAACTGATAAATTAACAAAATCTAGAGCAAGATCATATATAGATAGCGTAATAAACGTAAGCGGACACGAATTACTTGACGATTTTAAAAGATTATGGCAATTTGCTCCATTTGAAGGAAGTTCATTTGCAGGTGAAGACAATGCTGAAACCGTGTTTGCTATTAAATATACATGGCATGGTCAGGGAGATCAGAACATTCACGATGGAAATCGCTGGCAGGTGATGATAGGTTTGCGTGATGAAATAGTTGCACCCTTTTCCGACGGATGGGGTTTGGCGACTGTAAATCCGAGTTTATATGCGGAATGGCCTGAAGGAGATACAAGACGTGATAATACAATTCTGGCATGGGAGGAATTAGGAATAGACTATCATCCTGAATCGCAGAGAGAATATACGGGATATAACTGGAAGAAATATTGCCCGCTTACAACAATTGACAGTACAGAAAGGCAGACAGATAGCCTGAATGGAAATTTTATGTGGGACAATTTCTTTGACGATATAATAATTCGTTTTGCCGATGTTCTACTTATGGGTGCAGAACTGCATCTGGATGACAATCTTACATTAGCACAGGATTATTTCGACCGTGTGCGCGACAGGGCATTTCAGAATATAGATCACAGAATAGTCTTAGCCAACGATATAAATGGTTTTCAGACAATTATGGAAGAAAGACGTTGGGAGCTGGCTTTAGAAGGGCAAAGGTACTGGGATCTTTTACGACAGGGTATTGATGTGACGGAGGAAGCCATAAATACAACAAGCCCTTATGAAAGGCCTTTCAGACGTGAGACTATGGGACTGTTTGCCATACCGGAAACTCAAATTGAGCTTTCGAACGGTACATTGTATCAAAATCCGGGCTGGCCACAATAGTTAAAGAGCTTCATACTTCCGGAAATAAAAAAATGGGTTGCCGATACTTTGACAACCCATTTATATCTGTAATGTTACAAATAAAAATATTAGCAATTCATTACTATTTTTGAGTAAGGTAATACGTTAATGGCATTTATTAAAAAAAATATTCAATGTAAGCAATTACGTAGCATTATTAAAACTGCTACTGTAATAATTCTTGTTTGTTATCATTCGGTTCTGAATATACAGGCCCGTAATACAAATTATAATTTCGGACATATCGATTATACCGATGGGCTTTCTCATAACAGGGTTATCTGCACATTAAAAGATAGCAGTGGATTTATATGGTTCGGAACAGTTTCGGGATTAAACCGTTTTGACGGTTATAGTTTTAAAATTTTTAAAAACAATCCATTCGATACCCTTTCATTGCCTGACAACGTTATTCAGTCTTTGACACTTGATCAGAAAGGTAGAATCTGGATTGAAGGGCAACAATTTTATATTTTCGATCCGGTTAAGGAAACATTTACTAAGTCACTATCAGTTTCAACAGAGGAACATAAAATTACATTTCAAAATGTCTCGGGTGTTTTACCTGTCGGGGACAGCATTGTTTGGCTTAATTGTCCGGAATATGGTTTAATTAAATACAATATTATAAGCAATAAAAGACGGCTGATAACACATTCAATTAAAGATTCTGCATCTATATACTCGACTCAGATAACCGGTATGGATAAAGACAATTCAGGCAATCTTTGGGTTATACATAGAAATCTTATAATTGAAAAAATCGGACTTGAAACGGACAAGGTTGCTAACAGAATATTTGCATTACAGGGACTACTCCCTGCAGATGAAGGCACAAACTACGAACTATATATTGATAATACAAGCGGTATATGGGTATATTCCTCAAACAAAGCTTATGGATTATATTATATTGATAAGAAGGGAAAGTTAACTGAACATTATTCGGGAAAATCGAAAAAGTTTAAACTGAATTCTGATGTTATAACAAATATTGTCCAGGATAGTGATGGGAAAATATGGGTAGGGACCGATCATGGTGGTATTAATATAATCGACAAAAAATACGGAACAGTAGATTACCAGAAACACGATCCGGAGGATGAATATAGTATAAGTCAGGACGTAATAACGAATCTGTACCGGGACTCACAAGGTATAATATGGGCTTCAACATATAAACAGGGGGTAAACTTCTACCATCCCGATTTATATAAATTTAAACACTATGCACATCATCCCTCAGATCCTAAAAGCCTTTCTTATGACGATGTGAACTGTTTTGTTGAAGATATGAAATCTAATTTATGGATTGGTACCAATGGACAAGGTCTTATTTATTTCGACAGAAAAAAAGAAGAATTCATTAATTACAGGCATCACAACAACGACCTGAATAGTCTAAGCAACGATGTTATAGTCAGTTTATATATCGATAACGATGGGAATCTTTGGATAGGTACTTATCATGGAGGTTTGAACCTTTATAACGGTAAGTATTTTAAAACATTTCTTCATGATCCGGAAAATAATAAAAGTATTTCCGATAACAGGGTTTGGGAAATATATGAAGACTCAGAACATAATTTATGGATTGGAACCCTTGGCGGGGGCCTTGACAGGTTTGACAGATCAAGTGAAGTTTTTTACCACTACAGTGGCAATGATATTTCATCCATTAGATCCAACTTTGTGATAGATATGGAGGAAGATCGCGAAGGGAATTTATGGGTAGGAACTGACAATGGGATCTTTATCATTGACTGGCAAACCGGGAGAATTAGTCATTTAAGCCAGTCAGTAAATAATCCTCAGTCGCTTAGTCATAATGTTGTATTTGCTTTAAAAAAGGACAATAGGGGTAATATGTGGGCAGGCACACGTGACGGGTTGAATTTATATGATGAGAACACAAATGCATTTGTGAAGTTTGGAGTAGAAAACGGATTGGCAGAAAACTCGATACTCTCAATTATTGAATCGGATATGGGGGATCTGTGGATAAGTACTTCAAACGGATTATCAAAGATGACAGTGATTTTCAATGATGATGAAGAATATGAAAATCATTTCATAACAAATTTTAATGAATCTGACGGATTACAAAGCAGGGAATTTAATGAAGGAGCAGCTTATAAAACAAGAAAGGGAGAATTGATTTTTGGCGGTCCTAACGGGTTTAATATTTTTAATCCGGAAGATATTGACGCATTTACAAAGACTTTGGATATATATATTTTAGGACTTCACATTTTTGGAGAGCAGGTTGATGTTGGAAAAGAAATACACGGCAGGAAAATCCTGGATCAGAATTTATTGAATAATAAAAAACTGAGACTTAAATTCAAAGAGAACATCTTTTCATTTGAATTTGCAGCATTGGATTATCTGAATCCAAGGAAAATAAAATATCGTTACAAACTGGAAGGATTTAATGATCAGTGGCTATATACCGATTGGAATAACAGGCTGGCAACATACACTAACTTAAATCCGGGTAAATACCAGTTTATAGTTCAGGCTTCAGAGTCCGGCGATAATTGGCAATTGGCAGAAGCCGGAATTCAGATTATTATTAAACCACCATATTACAGATCGATAGTTGCCTATATGATTTATGCATTGATCGTGACCGGGTTACTTCTTTTATTCAGAAGTTCTTTACTTTATCGGGAAAGAATGAGATTTCAAAAGGAGCAGGCAGTTCTTGAATCGAACAGGCAGCATGAACTGAATATTTTAAAGACCAGGTTCTTTACAAATGTAAGCCATGAATTTCGTACTCCGTTGACTTTGGTTCTTACTCCCCTGGAAAAGCTGATTAAATCGAACCGCGATCCTGTTACAGGGGGACAGCTGGGTATAATTTATCAAAATGCAAAAAGACTGTTAAATCTGGTAAATCAGCTGCTGGATTTTAGGAAGTTGGAAGAGAATCGTCTGACAGTAAATTATAGCTATGGCAATGTAATTGGTTTTATTGAACGAACGATAAGCTCTTTTACTGAACTGGCTGAATCCAAGAATGTTAGTCTTTATCAGCAGCATGAGATTTCTGAAGTATTTATGCAGTTTGATCGTGATAAACTGGAAAAAATAATTTTCAATTTATTGTCAAATGCTTTCAAGTTTACACCTGAAAATGGAAATGTAGAAGTAAAAACCCATATTGAGAAGAAACCGGATAAGAAGGAAAACCTTTATATAGAAGTTATCGATAGTGGGATTGGAATTCCGGAAGACAGGCAGGAAAAAGTATTTGAAAGATTTTACCAGAGCAATCTTCCTTCAGCAATGATCAGCAAAGGGAGTGGAATAGGTTTATCACTTACAAGGGATTTTGTGCGATTACTTGGAGGAGAAATTACATTAACCAGTAAAGAGGGTGAGGGAAGCAGGTTTACAATCGTCTTGCCGGTAAATCGTGACATAGTCCAACTGCAGGAAGACGACGATGTAAAAACAATTTTTCAGTTTGGCAGGTACAGGTCAGTTTCGTTTAACAAAGATCAGGTTGTTAATAAAAAAACAATCCTGCTTGTTGAAGACAATGATGAATTCAGGACATATCTCCGGGATAATTTGTCATCGAAATTTAATATTGCTGAAGCCCCAAACGGTAAAATAGCTCTTGATAATATTGAACAAATACATCCGGATCTGATTGTAAGCGATATTATGATGCCTGAGGTTGATGGTTATGAATTTTGTAAGAAAATAAAAACAAACACTAATACATCTCATATACCTGTTATTCTGCTTACTGCCCGAACTGAGGTAAATGATAAAATTGAAGGGTACAACCTTGGTGCTGATGAATACCTGGTAAAACCTTTCAATTTCGAAATTCTTGAATCGAGAATTAATTATCTGATTGAACAACGGCAGAAATTTATTCAGACATATCAGAAAACTTTTAAGATTGAACCCAATGCGGTAGGGATTACCTCTCTGGATGAAAAACTAATGAATAAAGCACTTAAGTATGTTGAAGATAATATAGCAGAGTCAGAACTATCGGTTGAAAGGTTAAGTTCGCATCTGGCAATGAGCAGAGTAAATCTGTATAAAAAAATGATATCACTTACAGGGAAAAGTCCTGTAGAATTTATCCGGCTGGTCCGACTAAAACGTGCAGCACAGCTTTTAAAGAGGAGCCAGCTATCGGTTAGCGAAATTGCTTACCAGGTTGGATTTAGTGATCCGCGTTACTTTTCAAAACATTTCAAAGCCGAATTTAAAACGTTGCCCTCAAAATACAAGGCTGGGGCATAGCTAATTCATTTTAAACAACAAAGGAAATCCAAAAGTTACAACTAACGTCCAGGCTGCATAGACAGGAAGATATATTGCTACAGTTTGTTCAACAATTGTCTCATCAGAATTTTTAAAGTTTATTTTTATCAGATCTGTCAATATCCAGATCAGATTTCCAAAAATCAACAAATTTGAACCTAGTACTGCTATTCGGTTTGGTGAAATTCCAAATTCACCCAGACGATAAAAAATAGCTGTCAAAGCAATAAAATCAATTATTAGTGTTACGGCAGTTAATGCAAGAAGCATCAATTCAGTGTATTTTCGCTTTTTATTTACTGATGTCTCTGATATTGAAAATACTATAATTCCCATAACACTCAGAAGCATTATATTAAATATCAGAAGAAATTCACGATCATTGTACAGGTCCCTTCCTGAAAAAGGTATTGTTATAAGGTAGATTATAAGCGTAATAAGCACCAAAGGATTGAAAATGTTTGCGATTACAGGTGCAACTTTATTTGTTAAAACAGGATATATCTTAATGATAAAAGATGCAACAATCGGTGCAGAGACCAAGCCCCAAATACCGATGTATTCTATATAGAAATCTTCAATTCTGATATCTATTGCTGAAAACAAGCCAATGGTAATTCCGGTAAGTATCATACCTGCTAAAAGCAAAATGGATCCCAGTACAGCAAGATCACCGTTATGCTTGATAAAGTTGATTCGTTTGGATAAGTCATAAATATCGAATTCAATATATACCAGACCATATACACACCAAATAAATAGCGGAACGTGAATATATGTTATGTTAATGGACTGGCTGTCCGGTTTAAAAGGTAAGTAGTTTATATACAGTGCCGATAATATAAATATTGAAAATGTTAGAATTAATTCAATTGGCCTTAACTTTTTATTTGTCCAGATGGTATAAAGGGAGAGACCAAAAAATAATATTATTCCTCCGTTTTTCTGGTAATAGAAATAATCTTCAATGTCAAGGCTGAATATTGCGGGGATCTTAATTAATATTCCAGCAACAATACAGGATATCACTAATACAAACAAATCTTTATGAGCAGAAAATAATGACTTGTTTTCTACATTATTAAAATCAATTCTCGCTTTCCAGAATTTGGCAAAAGGAGTATTTTCAATTTCACTATAGACTGACCGGAATGCTTTTTCAAATGCTTTTTTATCAGAGTTATACAGACCTTCGAGAACTTCGGGGTGTTCGATGTTTACTCTTAATTTGTTTAACATAATTATTATTTAGGAAGGTTAATTAATATATAATAACGGGTTGATCAGAAGTTTTCTTATATTTTTTTAGACTTTTTAAGAAAACCCTATTTTTTTGTTATGCCGGGCCATTCATCAGTTCTGAAGGGTGATGCCGGTAAATCAGCAGAATTAACCAGATTGCATGCGGGATTTGCACTCCACGCATAACGAATGGTAACCGGGTCTCGTACTCCCGGCGAGCTTACATATACTGAATTGCCATTAATTTCAGCGATTGCCCAATAAAATATTCTGTCATCCCCGGCAATGGAAAAACCGGTTACAGGTTTTTCATCGCTGGTATGAAGACCTTCATAAACATGATCAAAACTAATTTTTATAGTATCACCAATGATTTCCATGCTGTTGAACACAGGCCCGGAATATGCAATATCTTTATTATAAACCTTTGCCAGGGCATTTAAAGCAAGTCGTTTTCCAACATCTTGTTTGTTACCGGGATGTATGTCATTTGCATCGCCAATATCTATGGTAACTGCCATACCGGTGTTTGGAAGTTCAAGTGCCATAGTTTGTGCTTCTCTGAGTTCGGCCCATGAATCCTCAACAGGAATCGAATTTTGCTGCATGTAATTGGCAAGCTGCACAAACATGAAATGCAATTCTTCACCCCATAGGTTTCTCCAGTCGGTGATTAAAGTTTTAAATAATTCACGATACTGATATGCCCTGTTTGCATTGCTTTCGCCCTGGTACCAGATAACTCCCTGAATTGTATATGGGATTACCGGGTTAATCATAGCATTGAACAGAACAGCAGGTTGATTAGGATCAAAAGGAGAAAAAGGTTTTGTTTTGATATCTGAAAGATCAAATCCTTTAATAGCCATCCATCCGGCATGAAGATTCATTGAATCACCTCTGTTCGATTTTAAGACATAATCGTTTTCTTCTCCCATAAATCCACCATCTCCCTGGTAATCTAAAATCCGGATAAGAATAACATTCTTTCCTGATTTTGCCAGGCCATCAGGTATTGCATATTTACGTTGTACATCCCATTCGGTGTTTTGACCGATTTTAACTCCATTAAACCAAGCTTCATCATGATCGTCAGGGGCACCATAACAAAGAGTTAATTTACCGGAAGCCATATTTGAAGAAAGATTAATTTCTTTCCGGAACCACGCTGATCCGTCGAAATTTCCCATTTCAGTTTTTTCCCACATCATTGGAAGGTCGGTTTTCATCCAGCCTTGGGTATCAATATTATCCTTTGCGAATATTGCTTCTCCGTCCTCAAATCCTATATCTGCTTCAATTATTTCACGATTTCTTTGCTCAAGGTCTTTTTGATATTTTATGTAAATACTGTCTATTGATATTGAAAGACTTTTGATTTTTTGAACCTGGTCTTTGAAATCATCAAGTTTCTCAAGTGATTCATTACTGGTCCAGGCTTCTGCAACAGTTCCTCCCCAGGAGGAATGTATCAATCCGACAGGTACATTTAATTCTTCATGAATTTTTCTTCCAAAAAAATATGCTGTTGCTGAAAAATCTTTTACTGTTTCAGGAATGCATTCTTTCCATCCTTGTGTATTTATCGAATCAATGGGAAAGAATGAGGTATTTTTTTCAATAGTGTAAAGTCTGATATTCGGATAATCAGCATCACGAACTTCCTTTTCGGCATTATTAAGTTTAGCCCAATTACTCAGTAAGGGCATTTCCATGTTTGATTGTCCGGAGCATAGCCATACTTCACCAATCAGTACATTATTAAATTCAATTCTCGTGTCTTTACATGTAATAGTCAGATGATAGGGGCCACCGTAATTCTCCGGATTCAGTAATAGTTTCCAGTTACCATGTTCATCAGATTTTGCTTTTACTCTTTGATTGTGAAATTTAACTTTTATTCTTTCATCAGGTGTTGCTTTACCCCAGACAGGAATTTGTTTATTGGCTTGTAATACCATATTATTCCCAAACATAGGGGATGTTTCTAAAAAGATGTCTTTGTTCCTGGTGCAGGAGTACAGATTAATTACAACTGCAAATAAGAGAATATAAGTTTTCAAGTCTTTAGTATTTTGATTGTAAGTTTAAAATTATCTATTTCCGTGATAATTCTAATAAAAGCACATCATGCCCGGGTATTTTTATTTCCATTGGCTCTTTGGTTGTTCCTTCAGTTTTGTTTGTCCAAAGGTTTTTTATTGAAAATTCTTCTGTTATAAAATCTGCCGAGCGATTCGATAATTTATCATTAAACGGGTTTTCTTTCCAGGGAAAAATAAATTCTACAGGTTCTGTACTTCTGTTTAAAAAACAAACTGCCCATTCATTATTGCTCATAGGTTTGATCCAGACATCTGTTTTTCCAATAGCATCATACTTAAAGGTTGATATCCCAAGAGGATCCTGATTGACAGCAATAACTTCTTTTTTAGTAAGAATTTCAAGTGTTTCAGGGGTCATTTTTCTCAGATCATTTCCGGCTATTAGAGGTGAGGCAAGCATGCACCACATTGAAAAGTGTGCCCGGTCTTCATTTGTACTCATGCCGTTTCCAACTTCCATCATATCATAATCGTTCCAGTGATCAGGGCCTACATACTGTCTGATTCCGTCATGCATATCGATAATTTGCAGAACTCCCCAGGAGGACCAGGTTCCGTGATCTACTTTGCAATCAAAGCATACGTCTATATCCCCGCTGATTCTCCATAAATGCCCAATGGTATCTCCCCATTCCCAGGGCTGGTCATTACCCCATTCGCATAGACTGAATACAATGGGGCGACCTGCTTCATATAATGCATTTCGCATGGTAAGGTATGCTCCGACAGCTTCAAGTCCATCGGTATTACACCAGTCGTATTTAAGATAATCTATACCCCATGCAGCATATTGCAATGCATCCTGGTATTCATGCCCTCTGCTTCCAGGGTAACCTGCACAGGTTTTCCATCCGGCATCAGAATATATCCCGATCTTAAGTCCAAGAGAATGGATATAATCTGCAAGGGCTTTCATTCCGGAAGGGAATCGTTCAGAATTTGGATGTATAAAGCCAAGGCTGTCACGATCACCATGCCAGCAATCATCAATATTAACATAAACATAACCGGCATCTTTCATTCCGCTGCTTACCATGGCTTCTGCTGTTTCACGGATTAGTTGTTCGTTCACATTACAGCCGAAGTGGTTCCAGCTGTTCCATCCCATAGGCGGAGTAAGAGCAAGGCTATCGAATTTTTGTGCTGATGTAAATTCAGCATTTAAAAAAATTAAAATCAGGAAGAAAGGTGTTTTCATGTATTTTAAAATAGCACACCCTGTCAGGGTATCTTTTATTGTACTACATTTATTTTTTCTGTAAGCTTAATTTTTTTTGATGAGCTTCCAACCATTATTTTAATCTGATCCTGTTCCACAACATAATCATGCATATCAACATTCCAGTATGCCAGATCGGAAGCTTTTAAAGTAATGTTTACATTTTCAGTTTCTCCGGGATTAATGGTTATCCTTTTGAATCCTTTAAGCTCAATGTTTGGTCGATCTACTGCTGAATTCAAATGCTGAATATATAATTGTACAACTTCATCCCCCGCCATTTTACCTGTATTTACAACATCAACACTAACCTCAATTTCTCCGTCTGCTGAAATGCTCTTCTTATTTAATTTGAGATTAGAGTATCTAAAAGTTGTATAGCTCAGACCATATCCGAATTCATATAATGTTTCACCATCAAAATACATATAGGTACGTCCTTTGGTAATGTCGTAATCCATCATTTCCGGAAGCTGATCAATGGATTTTGGCCAGGTTTGTACCAGTCGGCCTGCCGGATTGTAGTCGCCAAAAAGTACATCTGCCAAAGCATTCCCCTGTTCCTGGCTGGCATGGGTAATATGTACAATTGCCGGGATATTTTCATTAGTCCAGTTAATGGTGTAAGGAAAATTACTTATTAATACTACAACAGTATTTCGATTGGCCTCATTAACGACTTTTATAAGTTCTTCCTGTTCAAGATTGATAGCCTGCCTGTCTACAGCCTCTTTGCCATCGCTTGGTGTGGGGCATTGTGCCCAGCCTGCATTGCAGGTAGTATGGTTGCCGACTACAACTACTGCTAAATCTGCTTGCTGTGCGGCTTCAACAGCACGGTTGTCATCATTATTTTGCACAAATAATACTTCTCCATACCCATTTAATTTATTTTTAATTCCTTCAAGAAGTGATACATAATATGGAGGTGTACCACTATACCAATCTAGAAGCACTGTATCAGCCCAGGGTCCTATTACTGCTACTGTTTTCAGGTTCTCCTTTTTCAGAGGAAGTGTGCTGTCTTCGTTTTTTAATAATACGACTGATTTACGTGTTATATCCAATGCTGCCTGCTTATGTTTTTCCGTAAGCCACGGCTCAATTTCTCCCGGCTGACCGATGGTTTTATACGGGACCATTTCAGGAGGGTCGAGTTGTCCCAGATTAATCATCACCCTGAAATTTCCTCGGATCACTGAATCGATATCCTGTTCGGTAATATACCCAAACGCCAGGGCTCCGTAAACTCCAAGACGATAATCATCGAGGAACTGGTTGATACCGGATTTAATGCATCCTTCAGCAGCTATGTAGAGATCGGGATAATACCTGTGAGCACTTACCAATAATTTAAAAGCGCCTCCGTCGGTACAAATTATTCCATTGTTGCCCCACTCATCAACAGTTACATCTTTAAGTACCGGATGCACTGTCATCGGGATACCATTGTATGCATTATAAGCAGCCATAAAAGCCCTTGAACCACCTTCTGTAATTCCCTTATAAAACGGATAGGAATAGTATTCGTGAAATAACCGTTCATTAAAATCGGATGATGAGTTGACCCGATCATTTTCATTACTGTTTGCCAGAAAATGTTTCATTAGTGAGGCAGTTTTCCAGTACTTTGGGTGATCACCCTGAAGTCCTTTAATAAAGGCAACAACCATCTGTGCATTGAACCAGGCATCTTCACCAAAACATTCTTCGGTTCTTCCCCAGCGGGGATCACGGCCAATATCAGCATTCGGAGCTCTTACCACCAATCCCCCTCGGGTATAGTTTTCATTTTGGTACATATATCGAACCTCATAAGCTTCAATTTCGGCAACTCTTTTCATTGCATCTATATCCCAGGTCTCTGCCAAACCTATTGCCTGCGGAAATATTGTTGCAGGAGCAGGATTAATCTGGCCCCAGTTACTCGGTCCTCCTTTTGCGAGTCCGTGAAGACCCTCAACATGTCCGGTTCCTTCAATTTTAATTCTTGTTACGGATGGATTGGTACTGAGACAATTTATTTTTTCATCGAGCGTCATCAACTCAATGATGTTGTCGATACGTGACTCTGCATCAAGATTCGGATCCTGAAAAGGATATTCATATTGGGCATTTAGTTCAAAGGTACAGGTACTTATCTGGAATATTACCAGGAAAGTAATAAAAACAGATTTCATAATTAATTATTTAAACGGTTAGTACAGCTGTTAAGTATCAAGGTAACTTTATTATTATAAGGATCCTGCACAAGTTTAAGACCTTCTTTATCTGTTATAATTCTTACTTTCTTCAGAGTATCTTCATCTGGCAGAAAGATAATTCCATCCGATTTTTTATTATGGTCGTTGTAAACGACCAGTTCAATTTCTGACCAGTCCATAAATTTTGTCGACTGAGCCAGTTTAATATGTGGTATAACCGAGCCATTGCGCACCAGCATTATAATTGGTATTTCACCTGCTTCAATCATGTGCCAGCCTCCTTCATACATTTTTCCAGTTTGATAGTCGATCCACTTTCCCGGTGGCAAATAAATATTTCTATTATTATCATCGGAGAATAATGGTGCCACAAGAATATTTGTACCAAACATATACTGATCATCTATCAGCCATGATCCGGGATCATCAGGAAATTCTATAAAAAGGGCACGCAGCATAGGAAGTCCTCTTTCGGAGCAATCCTTAGCCTGAGCATAGATATACGGCATAAGTCGATAGCGCATGTTATCAGCTTCACGAAATGCGTTCAGAAAATCTTCGCTGTACTCCCATGGTTCCGTTGGAGGAGTTCCATGACTTCTTACGTGAGATGTAAGCATTCCAAAAGGAGTCCAGTGCCTATAAATATTTTCAGGAGTTTTTAAAACGAATCCTCCGATATCATGACTCCAGAACGAAAATCCTGACAGACCAATTGACAAACCCCCACGCAGCGTTGTTGACATAGCTGAATATGTATTAGCAGGATCGCCACCCCAGTGTACAGGATATCTTTGACTTCCGGCCCAGGTACTTCTGGCCCAGATAATGCGTTCACCGTGAGTTTCGTAAGTAATATCCGAAACAGCCTTATTGTATCGCAATGGATACAGGTTATGTTCATAAAAACCGGATTTTCCTGATGCATAAATTCCTTTGGCAGGAGCTGCCTCACCAAAATCGACTTTAATAGCTCCAACACCCAGGTCGAGAAGTCCTTTTATCTTAGCCTGATACCAATCAACAGTCTCAGGATTTGAAAAATCGAGTACTGCATCTTCATAGGGCAGATTACCTTTATCGTTCTTCACATATAGCCCTTTTTCAAGTATTTCAGGGAACAATGTATTCTTTGGAACGAAGTAGGGAAGTTGCCACAGACATGTATGTATTCCTTTTTCTTTGAAATCGGTAATCATTTTTTCAGGATCTTTAAACCGGGATGGAGAAAACTGGTAATCACAGCGCCAATCAGTTTCAAACCAACCTGTATCGAAATGCAGAACATCGGCAGGGACTTCGTATTTCCTGAGTTTATCAACTACAATCCTGCCATCATCTTCCGAGAAATATGTTATCCGGCTCATCCAGAACCCAAATGACCACAATGGGGGAAGTGGAGACTTGCCTGTAAGATCGGTATACTCATCAAGTATGTCTTTGGGTTCTCCAATGAAGATGAAAAGGTCCAGCGCTTCATCACCAATCATCAGAGAGGAAACGCCATTAAAGTATTTACCGAAATCGCAGGTAACAGGTGATGAGGTATGCATGAATACTCCATATCCGCGACTGCTCATAAAGAATGGGACGGGTTTGTACATAGTTTCATTCTGCACCCCGTTCGGATCATCGACCCACAGTACTACTTTTTGTCCGCGTTTATTAAATACTGTGTACGATTCACCGAGGCCGAAAATCTTCTCATCGGGAGAAAGGTTGAAGGTTGCGGAAAAACTTCTTGAATAATCCGATGCACGACGAACAAATGAAAATGGTAATACAGGAGTATATGTTGTAAGTGCATTATCTTCATGATGATTTGTACTTGTCAGCAGCTTTCCTTTATTATCAAAAACTGATATCCGAAAAGGCTTTGAAGAGATTACTACTTTTCCGAATTCACTCGTATACACATGGTTATCATCACTTTTTGAATATTTCCATGCATCACTGACAGGCGCAACTCCATTTACCAGCATTAACGATTTTTCATCAGGATTAACTTCTGTGCCGGATTTTGCTTTAATCCGCACTGTTCGGGGAGAAATAAATTCAACCGAAAACGGGAGGTGGGGTGAAGCGGCATATTCAATTCCGGGAAATTCATTCGGGACAACAGGATTTAATTTTCCAAGCATATTGTTAAATGCCATTCTTGTGGAATATTCATAACGATCATATTGAATTTCACCTTTTCCCGTTAACGGATCAAAATTTGCCAACTGATCAGCCAGATAATACGTATTTTTAAAACTGCTGAAGTCCGGGCTTATATCTATCGGTTCGTTCTGCAGAGTGAAGCCCTGAAGTTGTGCAAAGACCAAGTCCCTGATAACTGCAATGGCCATTACTATTAATAATAATGTTTTTAATAATTTATTTTTCATTGTTTAAAAATTTAATCATTTCTTTTAATTCAACGGAAATGCTTTTTTATCATCTCGCATAAAGATAAACTACAGAGATCACAAAGAAAGAGCGAAGTTCTTAAAGAAAGTATTTAACTATATATAATCAATTTAAAGTTTAATAAACTGGATAGCGCATCCTCCGCCAGGGGCGAGTTTCAAATCAACTGATGAAGTGCTGGTTACTTTCATTGTATCGATCCGGTAACTTTCCGGATTTTTATCATATTCGGCATCTTCACCATCTGCATATATTGTTGCGATATATACTTCTCCATCTTCCAGGAAAGAAAGATCAACTTTGGTTTCACGTGCAGTTTTGTTGGTAATGCTTCCAAGATACCAATCATTGCTGTGTCTGTCTTTACGGACAATAGTAATGTATTCGCCAATTTCACCTTCCAGTACTTTTGTATCTTCCCAGTCGACAGGTACATCAATTAAAAAACGGAAGGCAGGATGACTGTCATAGTTTTCAGGCAGATCAGCAAGCATTTGTACCGGTGAAAATATAATTACATATAACGCCAGTTGTTTAGCGAGAGTTGTATGTACTCGCGTTGTAGTAATTTTAAAAACACCAGGGGTAAAATCCATTGGCCCGGCAAGCAATCTTGTAAAAGGCAATATGCATGTATGTAAAGGCGGATTTCCTTCACTCCACGCATTATATTCCTGACCGCGAGCTCCTTCTCCGGTCATTAGATTTGGCATTGTACGCCTTAACCCGGTTGGTTTAATCGGTTCGTGAAAATTTACCGTCAATTTGTGCTCAGCAGCTTTTTCAAGTACATATCTGTAATATTCAACTCCAAATTGTCCATGGTGCCATTCTTTAAGTTGAAGACGTGATCCTACCTGTCCGATTTTTATGTTATGTATATCTGCATCCTCATACATTTGCATAGCACTATCTATCTGAGCCAGATAATTTTCGAGGTTCGATCCGGTTTCATGATAACCGATTATGTTTACCTTTTTTGATTTAGCATAATCGACTACTTCATTAAAACTGAAATTATTTGCGCACTGGGTAAAGGAAAAAACATGCAGTAGATTTTCATACCATGAAGGGGTCCACCCGGTATTCCACCCTTCAATCAGTAAGTACTTAATACCTTGTTCTGATGCAAAATCGATATAGTATTTTGCATTAGCTGTGGTTGCTCCCTGATTATCGCTTTCCCAGAAGGTATATCTACCAATGTGCATTCCCCACCAAATTCCCATGTATTTTACAGGGTTTATCCAAGAGATATCATCAAGCCTATTTGGTTCATTCAGGTTTAATATCAGATATGAAGTAATCAGGTCACCGGGTTTATCTGTTATTTGAATAGTTCTCCAGGGAGTGACCATTGGAGCCGAAGTTTTGACTTTCGTACTATCGGCCCATGGGACCAGGTCACATTTTAAAGTATTATCACCAACGGAAGCAAGTGTCATACTCGCATAATTAGTAAGATTAGCTTCGTGAATACTCAGATAAAATCCATCATTTGTTTCAATGGTAAAAGGAGTATGAACGGTATCTATTTCACTAAGTGCTGACTTTTTATACAGATATTCATATCTGTTGTCTCTGTAAGCAGGAATCCACCAGCCTTCATGGTTATCAGCAAACTTAAATTCGGTCAACTCATCGGTTATGATAATGCTGTCAAGGTTTGGTTGTTCAGGAATCTCATATCTGTAACCAACTCCATCATTAAATACCCGAAAGATTATATTAATTTGTCGTTGTTTACCGCTGGATTCTTTAAGCGAGACAAATATTTCATTGTAGTTATTTCTGATAAATCTTTTTTCACCCCATGGTTGTTCCCAGGTTTCATCGTAAGTATTTTTATGGCTACTGGTAATTACAAGATTATTTGTTAATGTGTCATTTTCTTTAATGACCAAACCTAAAGCAGAGTTTTTTATAATCTCGGTATCTATATAGAAAATTTTATACTGAACTGAATTTTCTGAAGATGAAAACACCAGTTTAATATTCCCGTCGGGCGATTCTACTGACAGCTGTGATTGTCTGTTGCAAGAGATAAGAACAATAGTCAGTAACAGCGTTAACAAAATATTCCTCTTCATACCTAAGTTTTTTAATTTATTACATCTAATTGCACACGCAGGGAAACGGGGTTATATTTTTGTAGTTTAATGATATATTCAGTTTTTGATTTCTTTTGAAAATCATTTTTTGTCAGTCCTTCGGTCAGTTCAATATTTTTGACTTCATCAGGGAAACTGATACTAGCTGTTTGATCAATATCAGATACCATGTCAACATTTATACTATTTTCTTCCCATGACAGCCGTTTGACCTCTATTTGTCCGCGCAATTTGATGCCTGAAATTTCTCCCTGTTTCCAGGTCGGTGGCAACGCCGGCAGGATTCTAATCATTCCGGTTTCGGAATACAATAAAGCTTTGATAATAACCTGCTGAAATCCTCCGCTCAAATCCATATTAAAAAGTCCGTTCGGATCGTGATATGTAGCCAATGAGTTTGACCAGTATTGTGCAGACAGCCATTGCAGAATTTCTTCCACGGTCTTCCCGTTTCCAAGGCTGGCAGCAATCCAGGCTAACTGCACCAGTCCAAAAACCATTATTCCTCCATTATCGGCTTGTCTAACCTTAAGTTTTTCCATCAATACCTTTCTGGCACCATCAATCAGCTCCGGATCAGCTGCCAGGTCAGGATCAATTATATCATAAAGACCATATAAATGTGAAACATGACGATGTGCATGATTTTCTTCCAGTTCGGGCCATATCCATTCACGCAACTCTCCTTTTTCGTTTAATTCATATGCCGGCATTTTATTCAGCATTTCTTTCCATAATTTTATTTTATCCGGATTTTCTCCGATAAGGTTTCCTGCTTTGATGCAGTTTTTTAATAATTGTCTGGCAACCATAACATCCATGGTGGCGTTAATTACAGCCTGCGATTCACTATTTGCCGGATTATTTTCAGGAGAATAAGAAGGATTGAAAATAAATCTTCCATTTGGCCCTTCAATTAAAAAATCTTCATAAAAATGAGCAGTCTCCTTCATAAAGGGATATGCTCTTTCTTTTAGGAAAGTAATATCACCTGTATACAAGTAATAATCAAAAAAGAAACTTGAAACCCAGCCGGCTCCTGCCGTCCAGAGAGATAAACACCAAACGTCGCCAAAATGATTTAAATAGCCGTGTGTTCCTGTATGGGCCGGAATATTGATACCTCTGCATCCGAAAAGATTCTTAGCATTTTCCCTGTAATGGGGTAGAAGACTTTCGTGATATCGAAAATAAGCCATTATAAGTTCTTCCAGATTTGAACTCATGAAAGAAGAAATGGCTACCGGTACATTGCCGTCATTTGTAAAAACCGATGACCATGGAGGTGTCCATGTACCACCCCATATTCCCTGCAGATTTGGTGGTTTAATACCAGTAGCACTTAAAATATTGTACCGCGAAGCATAGAACTGTTTTTCAATAAAAGCGCAGCTATAGCGATTTTTAGCCTGAAGCATCATTACTTCAGCATCAAGGTTCCTGTCTCTCTCTGAACCGTATAAATTGAAATTCACACGATTAAATAATTCACCATGAATTTCAGTATGTTTTAAAAGTATGTCTTTATAATCAGGATTAAGTTTATTAATCCTGTTCAGAGCAGTATTAAAAGCAGAACTATCATTTTGGGAGTAAGGATTTAATGATAAAAGCAGGATAATCTCGTTGGCATTGTTGATATACAGCGAATTATTCTTAACCCTGGAACTTCCGCCAACGAGATATATCCTGCCTGCTCCCTCAAAGCCACTTATGCTTTCTGTAAACTTTTTATTGAATTCACAACTATATCTTAGGGTATTGTCGTATGCTGTTATTTCAGTTTTTTTAACGGTACTGTTAATGTAATCCCACTGATCCCATTCGACGGGAAGCTGTTTTAATTCAACCTGACAGTTAAAAGATTCAGTACCTGAAATTTTAATGACTAAAACAGTATCTGCCCTTGATGTAAACACCTGTCTTTTGAAAGTTTTTCCATCCTGTGACCAGCTGACGATGGCCTCACCGGTTTCAAAATTTACACTCCGTTTATATTTTTCAATGTTCCCTGCATCCATATGAATTTTAATTTCAAAAGCAGGGATATAAGGATCATGCCAACGTGTACCGCCATAGCCCTCTTTAAGTGCCAATTCATATGGCAAACGGGATGCTTTTTTAAAATCCCCATCTAACCCCGCCTGCCTAATTTCATCAAGGATAGAAATCTGATCAATAGGTTTTAAAGGTTCTGTATTAGGCAGATAGAGCAATGCATGATTTACAATAATTGTTTCATCATGAGGATTCCCATATATCATTGCTCCCATTGTTCCGTTACCACAAAGCATTGCGTTATCCCAGGTTCGTGCAGGAAGCCAGCTGGTGAATCCTTTTACCGGGTTTGATGCTGAGCATATTAATTCACCATAACATTGCAGGGTCAGTATAAAAGCGATTAAGGTAATCTGATGTCTAAAAATTTTCACCGGGCTATTTAATTAGGGTTGATCAGTTCTTTACTATCTTTTGCATCAGAATTTCATCTGATGTATATACTTTAAGGAAATAAGTACCACTATTTAATTCAGTTGAAATCTGCAATATCTTTTTATTTAATAATTCTTTGGTAAAAACAATGCACCCTTGCAAATCGATAATTTCAAGTTTTCTGATATTATCAGAAAGTTCAACTGTGAATTGGCTTTCAAACGGATTTGGATATACAGCCAGTTCATTATTCATTAGTGTATTCTCTACAGGAGATAAAAAATTTTCACCGGGTTCTAAAAGAACATATTGAACTGAAAAGGCCGGTGAATTAAATCTGATCTCAATGCCGGTGTCATAACCTTTTGCTTCTATGCTTTCAAGATTTTCTATAGGGCCCAAGAAATCATTTACAGGACCATATCCGTTTACATTTACCCCCTGAGGGAAATTTTCACTTTCATCACCAATTATCTCACCTTCTACAGAAAATAAATAAAACTTATCGCTGCACCCAAATTCTCCTGGCAGGATTCTGACAACTTCATTAGTAGAACCTTTGTTAACAACAATAACCGATACATGACCTGTGGTAAAAGTATATGCATAACTAACTATATTACTAAGGTTTGATTCAGAGGCTATCAAATGATCACCAACAAATTTGTTCAGATAATAAATATAGAAGAAGGCAGGTCGCGGACTGAAATCGGGAATTGAGGAATCGTCACCAACATAAAGGATACCGTCATCTTCCCAGTTGGCTAAAAGCCAACGACATGACATACCATATTCATATTTATTGAGTTCATTAAATACTAAAATTGCCTGGATACCATTTATACTTGAAGATCTTTTATCACCTGTTGCAAAAGTGTTCCATTCTGTAAGTGCAACAGGACGAGGTGTTGCTTCTTTATCTTCGATATCTCCCTGGATAAAATCCATCATTTCGCCAATCGTATTATAACCTTCATTCAACAATGAGGTTGCACTGTTTGAATTAGTGCCAAAATAGTTATGAATTACGTAGAAGTCTGCTGCATTGCCGATAGCATTAAAAACTCCGATATTCCACTCATGATCAGCTGAATTCCAGCTACCGGTTCCATCATAATGGAGTATTTGTGCTCCGATATAGATTTCTGCTCCGACTTCTGAAGCTGCTTTTCGCATCGAGTCGGCAAATACCAGGAAATGTTGACCGTAAAGTTCACCGCTAACGATTTCTGGTTGGTCATCATGATTATATGATGTATCAATTCTCCATCCGGCTTCCCAGGTTCCTGCTGTCTCATTCCCAACTTCCCAGAACCTGGTTCTTCCGTTGTCATAACGTACCCATTCTGCAGCAAGGTGGGCAGCTGTTGCAACAGGATCTTCCGTTCTCCCATAACGTGCATATCCATAATTTACTGAGATTAATCCCTGAGTGCCTGTTGAACTTTTTAGAGAATAGTAATTATCAATGGTCATTCGCCAGTTACCACCAAATGCTGCTCCGAACTGCGGATAGAAAAGTTCTTTGACTCCCTCTGAATTGACCAACGAATCGGGTATACCCGGAACATCACCTTCGTTGCTGGCATTCCAGAAAAATATGTCAGCCCAGCTGCCTCCTGGATACCTGATAAGAGTGGGTGACATGAGACTGGTATAATTGACAAAATCAGGATCGGTCCCTATATTACCGGCCCAGGTTGCAACTGAATTTCCCAGCACATATTTAGATACCTTGTGTAAAGTATCGTATGGATCGATGCTGACCTCTACAGTAAACTGCTCAGACGGTTTTACTGCATCAATATATGTCGGTGCTACAATATCTATAGGTGAATGATCAACTAAAAAGCAGTTTGTATCCTGTGAATATATTTTTGGAAGGGTAATTAATAATATCGAGATAGTAAATGATTTTCTTATCATAACAAGGGAGTTATTCAATTGTTATTGTAGTTTCTGCAGATTCCAGTCCTTTTGAACTGGCAGTGAGACGAACCTTGTTCTTCGTTTTTTTCGATTGAATCACAACAAGGCATTTTCCATGAAAAGCTTTCCTGAAGTTTACTTTAAAGGGTTCGTGGCTTACCGGATCACCATTGTCAACACCAGCAATGATAGCATCGCCATCAATCCTGAAGTTTATTAAATTATCAGCGTACGGTACCATATTATTTATAGAATCACAGACCTCAACAATTACAAATGAGAGATCTTTTCCGTTGGCTTTAATCTGGTTTCTATCGGCTTTTAAACTGATCTTCGCCGGTTTTCCGGAAGTATTAACTATCGTTTCAAGTTTATTTCCATCAGGCAGAATTCCTAAGGCTTTCAGTTCACCAGGTATGAATTCGGTTCTCCACATTAATTTAAGATCATCTTCGGATTTATTTTTTTTGCCGAGAGATTTACCATTTAGGAAAAGTTCAACTTCAATGCAGTTTGTATAGGCAATTACATCGATAATCTGTCCTTCCTGCCAGTTCCAGTGCGGAAAAACATGCAGTGTTGGTTTATCTGTCCATTCGCTTTGGTATAAGTAGTATACATCTTTTGGAATACCTGCCAGATCAATGATTCCAAAGTAAGAACTTCTCGATGGCCATACATATGGAGTGGGTTCACCGAGATAATCAAAACCGGTCCAGATAAACATACCGGAAAGGAAATCAAATTTCCTGATAATCTTCCAGGTTTCAGCATGTGTCGAACCCCAGGAAGTGCTAACATTATCATAAGCTGAAACTGTATTATCCGGATTACCATCCGTAAAGAGTTTATCCCAACGGTATGGCCAGCGGCGAATACTATCGGATGGCATATCATAGCAACCACGGGTCATAAGACCAGATGTAGTTTCAGTTGCTATAAATTTTCCTCCGGGAAATTTTTCATGGAAATTTATAAACTGATCGTGTTTATAGTTGTAACCAATGAGTTCAAATTCTTCCGATTTCAGAATATAATTTTCAGGCTCTGCGTAATTATTCGCGGTTGTTATAGGGCGTGATTTATCAAGTGACTTTACGATAGCGACAAGTTCTTTAGTCATTCGGGTACCACTGGTGTCCCATTGTTCGATGATCTCATTGCCAATACTCCAGATAAAAACCGAAGGGTGATTCCTGTCTCTTAATATATGGTCAGTAAGATCTTTTATATGCCAGTCATCCCAGTACTGTGAATAATCATATTCAGTTTTGGGTTTTTTCCACATATCAAAAGTTTCATCCATAACAATAAATCCCATCCTGTCTGTAAGATCAAGCAATTCCGGAGCCGGCGGATTGTGAGAGGTTCTTATTGCATTACAACCCATTTCTCTTAATATTCCCAGTTGTCGTTCAATGGCTCTCTCATTTACAGCCGAGCCAAGACATCCCAGATCGTGATGATTACAAACTCCTAAAATTTTTAGAGGGACATCATTCAGGAAAAATCCCTTTTCAGCATCAAATCTGAAATTTCTGATACCGGCATTAACTTCATCACTGTCGATCAATACTCCTTTATTTTTAATAAGTGTTTTCACCTTATATAAATAAGGGTTATTTACCGACCAGAGCTTTGGTGAAGGAACAGTCAGGTTTTGTTTAATAACGTTATCACTATTGGCATTTACTGACAATTTGTTACTAACGTCTGCAACCAATGAATTTTCATGGTCATAAATTTCTATCTTGACATCAACGGTTACAGCATCCTGGGTTGTATTTTTAACTTTTGTTGAAACAGTAACAACAGAAAACTTTTTGTATACTTCGGGCGTTGTGATATACGTTCCCCATAAGTCGATATGAACGGGTTCTTTTTTTATTAACCAAACGTTACGATATATTCCTGATCCGCTATACCAGCGGGAATTTGGTTGATTTGAATTATCTACCTTTACTGCCAGAACATTCTTTTTATGGCCATAATTTAAATAAGGACTAAGATCATATTGAAAAGATATATATCCATTAGGTCTGTACCCTAGTAAATGACCGTTCAGATATACTTTACTGCCCCAGTAAATACCATCGAAAAGAATGAAATGTTTTTTTAGCGAATCGGATTCAGGAATTATAAAAGTTTTTCTGTACCATCCAATGCCACCAGGTAATGCCCCGCCACCAACTGTTGCAGGATGATCATTGCTTAATTCCCCTTCAATACTCCAGTCATGCGGAAGGTTCAGATTTCTCCAGTTACTGTCATCGATATCTGAATCAAATAATGAATCACTGTCAGAAAGTATAAATTTCCAGTTGTTGTTGAAACTAGTAGTCACCCGGGGAGGTAATTTTGATTCTTTATTACATCCTGTCACAGTTATAACAATAAACAGAATGCTTATAATTTTAAAGTCAAGTCTATGTATGTATAATTTCATTTTGTTTATTGTTGATGTTTTAATCGTAAAATCCAAACGTTCAGTTATGATAATTAAAGAGTACAACAATTTAGTTATTCAAACTTAATCCACTTTAATGCGGGTGATGTGGATGAATGTTTCTTTCTATGTGGACAATTGTAAACTAAATGGTGATAGATAGAAGTTTAGTTAAAACATAATCACTACTTTCGAAAGAGATGTGATAAGAATTAAAAATGAAACAAACAACAAAATTTGTTTTGGAAGTCCTGATCATTTTATCTTTAACAGCATGCCATAAGAAGGATAAAATGGTTAATTCATATATGGATTTAACAACTAACTGGTTGCTTAAAATGGATGGCGGCGAAGAAGATATTGTTGCAGAAGTACCAGGAACAGTACATACCGATTTATTAAGGCAAGATATAATAACATCGCCTTATTATCGCGATAACGAGAAAGAATTGCAGTGGATTGACAAAGAAAACTGGATATACTCTTGCCGTTTCAATATCAACGGAAATCAGCTGGAATCACAGAAAATATTCCTTCTTTTTAAAGGCATTGATACCTATGCCGACGTGTTTCTCAATGATTCAATGATTTTGCAAACGAATAATATGTTTCGTTCCTGGAAGGTTGATATTAAACATATTTTAACTAAAGGAGAAAACACCCTGAGAGTGAAAATTTATTCACCAATAAAGATCGGACTGGATAAACTTGATGAATATGGTATTGCGCTTCCTGCAGTGAATGATCAGTCTCAAATAGGGGGTATTGGTGAAAAGAGGGTCAGTGTTTTTACAAGAAAGGCACCTTATCATTATGGCTGGGACTGGGGCCCTCGTTTTGTGACAATGGGTATATGGCGACCTGTTGAACTGCAGTTCATAGATGCTGCGGAAATAACAAACATTTTTCTAAGACAGCGAAAAGTAAATAAGGAAGTTGCTGAAATAAATGCCGAAATATCAGCTACTGCTTTTAAAGACGGAGATTATAAAATTGAGATCTTAGAATATGGTTCAGATAAAGTAATTGCCGCGAAAAATATAAAGCTGGAAGAAGATAATACAGAAAATATTGAGCTTAATTTTAAGATTGAAGATCCCAAATTATGGTGGCCAAATGGTTATGGTGAGCCTTATATATATTCTTTTAAAACATGTCTTTATAAAGATGATAAATTATTAGATAAAGAAATTACCAAAACCGGCATTAGAACGATTGAAGTAATCAGAGAGAAAGATAGCGTCGGAACAAGTTTTTATTTTAGTGTTAACGGAGTGCCGGTTTTCGCAAAAGGAGCCAACTACATTCCGAACGACTGCTTTGTTACCAGGGTCGGTGAAGATAAATATAAAACGATTATCTCCTCAGCCGCTGAAGCCAACATGAATATGTTAAGGGTTTGGGGAGGTGGCATTTATGAGAATGATATATTTTATGAACTCTGCGACGAATTGGGAATTCTTGTATGGCAGGACTTTATGTTTGCATGCAGCATGTACCCCGGTAATCCGGAATTTCTTGATAATGTAAAAGAAGAAGCTATAGAAAATGTTGTAAGGTTAAGAAATCATCCGTGCATTGCGCTTTGGTGCGGCAACAATGAAAATGATGCAGCCTGGTGCCGGGAAAGTGAAAACTGTGGCTGGGGATGGAAACAGAGATATGATGAAGAACAGCGTAGGATAGTCTGGGATGCATATGATACATTATTTCATAAAATATTACCGGACATTGTTCAGAAATACGATGCAGATAAATTTTACTGGCCTTCGTCACCTTTAGAATCTGAAGGAAAATCATCAGGGTATGAGTCAAAATCAGGTGATGTTCATTATTGGGGAGTATGGCACGGAGGAGAACCATTTGAAAGATTTGGAGAGGTTATTCCGCGGTTTATGAGTGAATATGGTTTTCAGTCATTTCCGGAAATGAACACCATCAGAAGATTTACTGAGCCTGAAGACCACGGTATCTACTCAGATGTTATGCTGGCTCATCAGCGGAGCCCAATTGGTAATCAGAAAATAAAAGAGTATATGGAGAAATATTTTCAGGTTCCGGATAAATTTGAAGACCTGATATATATGAGCCAACTTTTACAGGCATACGGAATAGAATCAGGTATAAAATATCACCGCTTAAATAAACCCTATTGCATGGGTTCGTTGTACTGGCAACTTAATGATACCTGGCCGGGACCTTCATGGGCGGGAATTGATTATTACGGAAACTGGAAAGCCTTGCACTATGCAGCCAGAGATGCTTTTGGTAAAACAACAGTTACGACTTTGCAGCAGGATGACCAGATAGGATGTTATATTTTAAATGATGATAAAAATCTTTCGGATGCAGAACTTATTATAACAGTATTGGATTTTGAAGGGTATGTATATCACAATGAAAAAAGTGTTGTTCATTTTGATTTTGAAAAATCTACAAAAGTATTTGACGCCAATATCATTCAACTATTAGGTAAATTACCTTTAAATAAAGCTCTTTTAAAAGTAGAATTAAAAGTAGGACGTGAAACAATATTTACTGGTCTGCACTATTTTGTATATCCGTGTGAACTGGATCTTAAAAAGTGTAATATAAGATATGAACTGGAAGAAAAGAGCGATGTACAATATTTAATAGTATTATCTGCAGACAAGCTAGCAAAAAATGTAATGATCTCAATACCAAATGTGCAAATTACATTAAGTGATAACTATTTCGATCTTCTTCCGGGGGAAAGGAAAGAAGTTATTCTAAGTGTTAAACAACAGGGATATAAGATAAAAGAAGAAGACATCCGGCTAAAAGTCATGAACGATGTATAATAATGATGTCAGTGCTTAGAAATAAATTTAAAATACTGGTATCAGGAATTTGTTTATTGTCGATAAACTCAATACTGAAAGCTCAATATAACTATAAACCGGATAACATTTCGCTGAACAAATATCAATATTTCTCAGGATCACTTCAGGAAGAACCTGATGTTCAGAGAAAATTCAAATTCGGTATTACAGGAACAGTAGGGTACTCATTACTTTTTCTGGATGATGAGGTAAGGCCATATTATACAAAATCAAAATATTATGAATTTGTACCGGATCTATATATTATGGCGGGAATAAAAGTACTGTACAGTCCGAATTTTACGGGTAAGGCTTTTGGTTTTCAGATCGAACCCTCGTTTGCAAAATACTCTTACGGATCATACAGAGAACAGACTTATGACACATTGTTGAACAAGCTGGATATCGATGTGGAAGGTATCAAGATACCGATTTCGGTAAAGTACAGTATAATGGGAATATCCGGGAATAAATTAAAACCTTTTATAACTGGTGGTTATTCATTCTTTTACTTCATTAATAAAGAAGCAGATTTTAAATCGAAATATGAATTCGACGGTGAATACATTGAATTTGAAACATCTGAATTTGAATTCTCAAGTACCCAAAATTCAATATTTATATCAATTGGTTCTGATGTCGATATCGGAAGGATTACATTTTTTGCTGAGATGGGTGGTGAACTGAGTGATGGATTGCACAGGAGAAAATTTCAAAATATATCTAATACACGAAGTCTTTATACCAAACTGGGTATAATGTTTTAAATTAACGACAAATTAGAATAATATGAGTGACATACATGCAAATAAACTAAAAGAGTTGATAGTGAAGGCTATTGAAGACCATGAACTGAGCAGAGCAGAACATGAAGAAATTCTTAATCTGGCGCTGGAAGACGGACATATTGATAATCATGAACAGGCTCTTCTCGTGCAACTACAGGAAATGATTGCCAATAAAACTATCAGACTTGTAAAATAAAAACCGGTTTACCATAAAATTATAAACCGGCCGTGATATATTCAGAAATATTATTTTTTGAAAGAAAATGTAATTCCCAGGGAATACTCCCTTAAGGGCATAGCATAAAATTCTTTAATCTGGTATTGTTTATTGTACAGGTTGTTTATTCTCAGAAATAAAAGAATATCAAATGAGTTAAAAGTAAATCCATACTCTGTTGTAAGATCTGCTATCCCGTATGCCGGTAAATCTTCTTCTGCGTATGGATAAGTTCTACTACCATAAGCTGAATGGGAATAATTAAGTCCAAAATGTTTCACATGCATACCAAGATTGCACCTGACCTGTTGTTCCGGCATATACCACATCTTAGCATTTTCGGTAAGCATATCATCCCATTTTTTAATAATTGCCTTTGTATATCCATATAAGGCATTACCAGTTATATTAATCTTATTTAATTTCCAACTGAAATTTCCTGCAATTTCAATTCCTTTCGATTCTCCTTCCTGAATATTTTGCGGGGTCCAAAAATAGCTTTCATCAGATACCCAACGTATCCAGTTGTCTATATAACTGTAATAACCAACAATACTGTAATTCCATTTAATATTTTCCCTGTTGAAGCTAAGATAGGTACCAGCATTTGTCGACCAACCTGATTCGGGTTTAAGATCAGGGTTGCCTTCCGACCATGCATCTCTTTCCCAGTACAGATCATTAAAAGTTGGGAGAGAATAATTTTTTGAGATATGAGTTTTAAAAGTTAACAAATCGATTACATTGTATTCAATGCCAAATGAGAAGGCAAGTGGATTGATGTTCACAGAAACAATCTCTTCTCTAACATTTAATATAGCTGAAAGATTTTTTGCAGGTCTGTACCAGACAGATAATACAGGAGTGAAAATATCCCGAAATTTCCAGTCTGTATAGGAATCCGAGTTTGCTCTTTCATGTTTTTGCTCAAGAATTAGCCCGACATCCAATTGTTTTATAAGTGAATATTTAAATTCAGCAAGATTTACAAAAGTGTATGATCGGTTAAGTGTATTAATTAGAAAATCCGGATCTTCATAATGATTCTCATTGTAAAAACCACCTGATTGTATTCGGGTATTTAATTTAGTTCCGGCATACTTAAAATAAAAGGAATACATGGCATTCCTGTCTTTTTGAGCAGCGTTGCTTGAATCGGCATTCATCATGGCGGGTATATTTTTATCAAAATCGACAAACCATAAATCAATTCCAATCCAGGAGTTTTTACCTGTTCTTACTGTATTTGAATGGGAGAGAGCATATTGTTCATAGTTGGCGTGTTCAAGATTTTCATACGGGCTTCCTTCTAGTTCGGTGTTTCTGTATCTGAAATTATTTTGATTTCCCTGGTGGTAGAATTTGGTAATACTGGCAATATTTTCGTTACCATGTGAAATTTTTATTGACTGTATAAAGTTATTACCTGAGCCTATATAAGCTGCTGCATCTGTTCTTAAGCCTGAATTTAATAAAGGTGAATTATTTAAATGTATGCTGCCTGTTGCTGTTCCCGAACCGAAGAGAGTACTTGCACCCCCATATTGAATGTATACTTCATCGATAAGAAATACAGGAAGGGTTGAATAATTAATTCCTCCGTTCATTGGGCTCTGTAAATTAATACCATTCCAAATAACACTTGTATGTTGAGCACCGCCACCACGGCATGAAGCAGTTGCAACACCGCCGGGGCCATAGATGTTGACAGAAAGAAGCGATTCGCGGTTTAAGATCTCAGCTACAGAATGAATATTATACGTATTCAAAATCTGAGAATCTATTTGTTGTACAGAACTTCCAATAAGATAGGAATAGAACCGGTCTGACCTGATTTCAATTTCCGGAATTGAGTAGATTGAATCGTTAATTGCTGCATTTGCAGCTATTTGCCAGATAATAGCCAGACATATAATGGCAAAATGTTTTTTTAAAAAACTCATTACAAATGATTTAAAAGGTTCAACCATTTGTAACTTTGGGTTAAGAAGAGTTTTCAGATTGTTTT
>JAFGIP010000105.1 GCA_016929525.1 Bacteroidales bacterium | reverse complement strand
TACTTGAATCAAATGAGCTTGTTGCGTATAGTTCAGCCTCAAGCTATATTCTTAAATATGAGTATTTTGAATAATCTCAAACTTTTGGCAATTCATAAATAATAATAACGCTAATACATGTGCAATAAAGGTAAGTTGTTTCCCACTGCGCGGGACAGGGTGTCACGGTTTTTGCCCCGCCTTGCGGGATTTCGGCTTCGCTCCTCAACTTTTGCTCATGCACTCAAGACAAACTTGTAATGGTCGTTGCACCCGGACACGCGCATATGCACCCAATTAAAATCCGTGCACCGGGACAGATTCATGGCTTCGGGATAGCATTTACCGCGACACTGCACCAGTGACCGTTTACCAACTTTTAGGAAACAAGATAGTACCTGTTATAAATCAATATTGTATCGCGACACACGAAATACCCAATAAGCTTGGTACCTGGACTGCAAATGGATAGTTATTAAGACCTCCTTTACGGGAACAATCTTAAAAGAATGTAACGACAACGGTATAAGGGTAAGCAGGAAAAGTAATTTGGTCATTTTGGGCTCAATGTTAGAATTTTTATTTCAGATGAATAATAGTTTTTTAAGCTTATAGCTGTCATGTTTGATTGGAAATTCAAACAATAACATCACAATTTGACTTTAAATTGTCTAACTTGCAGAATGTTTTGATAACCCAGCCCCGAATACCAATTGCGTTGGGGAATAGTGAGAAGGGGAAAGCCCCGGTAGTCGTTCGTTGTTACCGGGGCTTTTAATATAAAATCGGCCTCCTTTATGATGAAAAGCTGATGGAATGGAGGCCGATCTAAAAATTAAGAATAACCAGCATAGAAAAGTGAAACATTTGAAAAGAAAGCTATGCCTGACATGATTAAAATATGAATTATAATTAAATTATGCAAAATAAGTTATCAACTTAAATGCTAATTATGAACATGCAATATAAACGAGTAATTCCATAGGGATATAAATGAAAAAACAATGCTTTTTCATTATTTGCAAGATTATCTTTTAAAAGAAATGTTATATGATTACCAGAGCCAATTATTTATATTCATAATAAAATAGCTCTGCCCATGACAATAAGGGAAATCATACAGTTAGATATGAAAAATCAGAGTTAATTGTATGGTGCTATTACCATAAAGATTTGGGGTGGCAAAGATATTATTTTATCCTTGGCGATTTAATGAGATTAGAAATAGGAATCACTGATGAAGACGAAAAAGACGGTGAGTGCTGTAAATAATTCTCATGCAGTTTCTACGAGTTCAGATGGTATTAAGATATTGATATCCCCATAAAAAGATTCAAATAAACATGATCATGGATTTTATTTTCGACATCAGGTGCAAGACTTACAATTCATATAATGTTGAACTGTAATCCTTTCTTGTTCAAACACTTGATTTCTTCGAATAAAGAGACGATTATATCATGGAAGTAACAATTTCATTAAAATACGGATGAAACTGTAATGATCTATAATATTTATGCTCCCGGAGAATCTCAATACAAATCACAATACCATTCTAAACTACCTGCAGATTACCAGCCCCCGCGGAACATGGCTATAGTCAGATAATACAGATACTATATGAATTACAAGAACGTATTAATATTATTTCTAATAATTTCAGGATCTGCTGTTAAGGCACAACTGCCTGAAATAATATATCCCGGAACGGTTGTATATGAAGGCTATTATGATGATCGCTCATGGGGTTCGTTCCGGATCGGCTTTAATTTCAATTTCTTCGGACATCCGTATAATCGTTTTTATGTCACTTCAAACGGACTTTTAATGTTTCAATCAGGATCAAATGATTATACTGAGGATCCAATACCGTCTCCATCATCACCTAACAATTTCATTGCTGCTTTCTGGGATGATATGGTTATACATCCCTCGGGGAAAATACTCTATTCATGCATAGGGGCATCACCAAACCGCAAATGTATAATACAATGGACCAATATGGGATTTTACGCAAGTAATGTTCTTATGGGTACCTTCTCTGTAATTTTATATGAAAATTCGAATGATATCAGAATCCAGTATAGAAGTATAATCGATCATACATCCCCTAGGTCTCATGGAAGTTCTGCAGTGATAGGACTGGAAAATTCCCACGGAACAGCTGGTGTTCAGTTTGCTTATCATAATCCCGATGCTGTTTCCTCAGGCAAAGCCATATTATTCCATCCATCAGGTGCGACATACACGATTGATTCTGAAGCTACTTTTGATGGTATCTATCTGACCAAGAATATTGCCCTTCCTGAACCGGGAATACCGATACTGATCAATCCTGCATACAATGCCGTTATTGGAACTTCTCAACAATTTGAATGGACCAGTTCATCAAATGCCAATAATTACACTCTGAAAATATCAACAAATTCCGATATAAGCGAATCTTTCGATTATAACACTGGAACAAACAATACATATCTCGTTTCAGGGCTTTCAGTAGATGCCACATATTACTGGGCTGTTTTTGCCTCTAATTCAACAGGTACCACATGGTCAGAAATCTATCGCTTCACCACAAGCGCTTCTCCGCCGCTTGCAGCAGTTCCACAGACGATATGGACGGAACAGAATGAAGAAAGGTTAATTAAGCTTCAGTATACAGGCGGTGATGGGGAGTTAAAAACCGCTGTGTTACTGACATTACCATTACAAGGATCTCTTTATCAATACACTTCAGGCACCAGAGGTAATAAGATAACCTCGGTACCAGCCATTATTGATGATAAGGAGATGAATCTGATCTACGTAGCTGACGGGGATGCAGGTAACAGAGCAGGCAACTTTGATTTTTTTATTCATGATGGAACAGGTGATTCACCTCCAGCCATGATAACAATAAATGTAAATCCACCTGGGATCCCGAATTTTCTCCTGGCAGCAAAAAGCGGCAATATTGAGATCCAGTTTGACAAGCCAATGAATGATCCGACAGGTAAAGAAGATCAATTTATTGTAAAAGTAAATGGTACACCTGTAGTCATTAGTACTGTATCCCTGAAACCCGGTGATCCCAATACAATTGTCGTTACATTGGATACTCCGCTTACAGGAGGAGAGACTGTCCTTATTTCATATACGCAGGGCGATGTGACAGCCGAATCCGGGGGATTGCTTCCATCATTTGTCGACGAACCAGTAACCTTTGTAATACAGACCATTTCATTTCCTGCTCTGCCCGAAATGACTTATGGTGATCCGCCTCTTACTCTTTCCGCTACCGCTTCAAGCGGATTGCAGGTAACATTTACCAGCTCGAATACAACAGTTGCTAGCATTGAAGGCAATATCCTTGATATAAACTCCACAGGTTCAGCAAATATTATTGCCATGCAGGTAGGCGACGGAACATTCGCTCCGGCAAGATATATCAGGGTCTTAAATGTTATGAAGGCAGAGCAGGTTATTACTTTCCCGAATCCTGGTAACAAAACTTATGGAGATCCGGATTTTACACTTGATGCAACATCCTCATCTGGATTACCGGTTTATTATTCTACCAGTAATCCTGAAGTCGCTATTGTGGCAGGAAACATTGTCAACATTACCGGAGCTGGAACGGTAATAATCATCGCTTCACAGGATGGGAATAATCTTTACTATTCGGCAATCGATGTTTCGGTAACTATCACAGTAAGCAAAGCTGATCAGACCATCACATTTATGCCCCTACCCATTGCTACCTTCGGTGATGATCCTTTATATCCTGACGCTATTGCTTCCTCAGGTCTTGATATAAATTTCGACAGTGATAATGAATTGGTTGCAACTATAAATAATGATATGATAGTTATTCAGGGTGCCGGAACCGCCACGATAACAGCTTCACAAGCAGGTAATCAGAACTATAATCCTGCTCAAAATGTTTCACAAATCCTGACTGTCGGCAAAGCAAGCCAGATAATATCATTCCCTCAAATTTCTTCTGTTGTGTACGGATCTCCGGATTTCAATGCCGGCGCCACCTCAACATCAGGTCTGCCAATCTACTATACCAGTGATAATCCATCAGTAGTTGAAATTACAAACGGCATTATACATATCACCAGAACTGGTACTGTCAATATTACTGCCAGCCAGCCTGGTGATGGAAACTTTATGCCAGCTGAAGATACAACGATCAGTCTAACAGTCACTAAAGCCCATCTTACAATTACTGCAGATAATAAAACAAGGCCGTATCTATCAGAGAATCCAACATTGACCTATTCCTGTTCCGGATTTGTATATAGTGAAACCATAGATGTCCTCGATATACTCCCCTCACTAAGTACAAATGCCACTATTGATTCACCTGTTGGTGAATATCCAATTTTAGTCTCCGGAGGGTATGACGATTGCTATGATTTTGATTATGTCAGTGGAGTTCTCACCATTATAAAAATCAACCAGATTGTAACATTTATCTCTTATCCGGAAAAACTCCTTGTCACTGAGTCTTTTGAGATGCAGGCGGTCGCGTCGTCAGGACTTCCAGTCCTTTTTGAGAGCGATGATATAGGTCTTGTAAGTATAAATGGTGCAATAATAACAGGTCTCTCAAGAGGGATTGCTGAAGTAAGAGCCTCTCAGGAGGGTAATGAAAATTACTTCCCTGCTGAGGCCAGAACCTCAGTGGAGATAATATCGACACATGAGAATATTTTGTACCTATTTACTCCAAATAATGATGGATTTAATGATTACTGGGAAATTCCGGAACTTGAATCCTATGGTAAATGTGAAGTTAGAGTTTATAACCGTTGGGGAAAACTTGTTTTTTCTTCCACCAACTATCATAATGAATGGGATGGCGCTTCAGACGGAATCCATTTGCCTCAAGCAGCGTATTATTTTATTATTAAAACGGAAAAAGAGGGTACCATACCCGGTACAGTAAATATCATAAGATAAAAAACTTCTCTAATGTTTTATGAAAAAAGCAATAATAGTATTGATCTCAATCTTTGTTAAGGGGTTGGTTCTTGGACAACAGATGCCTGTCTCTGACAATTATTTCATGGAAAAATCAACACTCTCCTCATCCTATACCGGCCATAGTGATCCGGGCAGCTTCTTCACAAGTTTCAGATCGGACTGGACAGGCATAGTTGGTGGGCCAAGAACACTTCGACTCTTCTACAGTGATCTGATAACCACAAATGCAGGCATAGGGGGGAAGATAATTTATGACAAGTCAGGGATTTTCAACCAGATCTACTTTATGGGAACCTATTCCTATAAGCTAAAAATAACAGAGAAGCATAAGGTGCTCATGGCCCTTTCTGCTGGATTTTACCATAATAGACTCAATTTCACAGATTACTATGATGATCCGAAGTATAATATCGATCCTGTTATGATAAGTCAGGATATACCGTCAAAACTTAAATTCATGACTGATTTCTCAGCACTTTATAATTATGAAGGATTTTATGCTGGGATAATGTTTGCCAATATAAATTTTGGCGATATGAAATACAGTGAAGTCGATGTGAGTTACAAGCCCCTGGCGAATTATCTTATCCATGCTTCATATTCTATCCCTGTAAATCAAAGATGGGATATTAGTCCTCTTATCTATTTGAGGGGAGGAAAGTATATTAGAAACCAGATTGGGGTAGCTGCAATGATGAGATATCAAAAAAATATCTATATCAGCTTATCTTTCAGAGATCCTGGTATATGGGGTTTTGGATTTGGGACAAATATTTCCAGGGGGATAAGGCTGTATTACACTTTCAACATTTCTTCAACAATTTCAGCCAGAGTTTATAATAACCATGAAATCTCACTTGGGATAGGCATAAAAGAACTCATAAAGAAACCTCTTCCTGTTGATGCTGTTGAATAGAAAATATGAACTGAAAGGAGATAACTTTCTTACAATACCAGTTTTACAGAAGATTTAGTTGTTCCTGAATAAAATGAGGCTATGTAAATACCTGTTTTCAGAGTTGTTAAGATCTCATATGAACCCGGTTCATAGAATTTGCGGATCAGTAAAAGCCTACCAGACAGATCCCACAGACTTAATGTACCCTCCGGACCGGGAAGATCCCATATTTGAAGCTTCAGGATTCCTTTGTAGCTATAAATCTTAAATAGGTTGTCTTTGGTATATGGAATGTCAATTATCTTAGTGTAAAGACTGTGCAGGTTCAAAAAAAATCTTTCATTATATTCTCCTTCGGTGAGGTCAATCCTGTAATCTTTACCAGAAAGTAAATCATGTTCACTGTTTGTAACCGCATCATAGATATATATCTCCTTATTAGCCATTTCTCCTTCCAATGTTCGGATTCTGAATATGATATTTCCGTCTCTGTTTATTCTAATACCAAGAGGTACCTTTATTAGAGTATCCTGTGTTGGAGGAAGAGCGTCGATGGAAAGATATCTCCCATCTGATGCTATCGCATAAAGGTTGGTTACAAACCAATCGGTATTCATGAGCTTAAGTGCATCCAGCTGACCATCAAAGTTAAAGGTTGCTTTCTCATCAAAATAAATAACTACAGGATCGACCGAAAGAGTGTCATCAGCGAATTCTGCTGTTAGCCTCAGAAGTGATCTTGTTGAGAGACCTGATTTTATCAGGGGATGGGTTAAATCCATTATTCTGACGTCATTATTCATAGCAAGCGTCCCCGTTACAGGCCATGAACCATCGGTAACATGAACAAAAAAACCCTGCATCGAAGGTATAATGTTTGAAGCTGTTCCATTGCTTGACACGCCGTTCAGATATGTCACATATGAACCACCGTATTCGTCGGAGCTGCTTGCTTCAAAATAATAGATTGCATCGTCAATATTGATCCTTGTCCATCCATTGGCAGCATCCCAGTCTATAGGCGAAGGGTAAGGATTTCCTGTAAGACTGAATCCCTTGCTATAGAGATTATTGTGGTTATAAAGAGTCCTGGAAAGGCTACCATTATTCACAACACCTGTCACATCAAAGGTGATAGGAGAAGATGAAGACCCGAAATTTATTGCATAGCCCTCAAGAGGATTTAATAATCCTGCCGGATCAACATAAGTAACCCAGCCTGAAGTCAAACTGCTCTCATCATATCTGTAGAATGCCGGAAAAGGATCTTCGAGTTTCATGTTGTCACTGAACTCACTTACTTGAGAGGCCTGAAAAGGAGAACAATAATATTTATAGCCGAATCCTGATGCAAGATATCTTTGCATTGTTACATTTCCATTGACCTCGCCTGTACCACTTCCATCAATAAGAGCAGTTTGGGATGCTGTCGAAATCAGTGTAAGGTTTCCATCAGAATTTATTTCTCCATTACATAAAAGAATCCCGTATAACGTCTGGCCGGGAGTTGTAAGTGAAATAATGGTACCCTCATCAATAATTAAATCATTGAAGGTTACAGGAGTAGTGCCCGCTACCACATATGAGCCTCCTGTAAGGATTGTTGTATTGCCATTATTTAGATAGGAACCTTCATTAACAATATTTGCTTTTATTATCATACTTCCTGCGCTATTATGCAGGATTGTGTTATTCGAAATTCTCAAATTCTGACAGATTCCGTAATTACTCATAAAAAGGAAGAAGAAAAAGAAAATTATTAATGGTTCAGTATTTGGCAGAGTAATCTTCATCATAATAGATTATCCATATTGGCTTATTCAGGCTGGTCACTGTGCACTAACATACCAGTTAATATCCTTACAATTAAGCACATCATTATTATTTGCAGAAGAACAGTATAGTTCAAAGTAATCATTCTCAGCTACATCTTCAAGGTAAATAACAGTGGAAAACTGAAAAGGCTGATTGGCAGTGGTAACACGGAGAGCTGTTTCACCATAGCGTGTTGTTGCAATCCCATTTTTAACTATCCCTATAGTAATGACCCTGTTAATATTGCTGACGATTACATTTCCAGATATAATCAGATACACATCTCTTGGTTTAACAGGCAGGTAAGTAATCCGGTTATCGTTTATAACAAAGCTGGTAGTTATATATGAAGTATTTTCCCAGTTTGCTTTATACCAGGTATTGGCAACGACACAGTCTGTTGTCAGAGCATTGTTTACTACATTGATTTTGCAATGTGGTTTTGCATCCTCAACTCCTGCATTATTCTCAATGAATGCATTGGAATCTCTTCCGTCAGGCCTTGAAAAATCAAATCCGGAAATACTTGTTCCGACAAAATTCCAGGAATTGCCAGTAATAATCAGGTTTGAAAATGAAAAAGTTGCAGGCTGGTAAAGGATTGCAATGTCTGTAGGATTCTGATTGGAATAGAAACCCGAATTTAATGTTACTGTGGTATTTGATCCTGTCATCATGTTTATTCCTACTACATTGCCTGTGAAATCAGTTTCCGAGACCTTGATCACAGTACCCGGATCAGAACTATCGATTAATAAGCCATTGCCTTCAGAGTTATCAATATCACATTCGAAAAGCCAGAGTTCAGCGTCGGACATCACAGCCACAGCATTATAAAATCCGTCAAAGGAACAATCTTTAATTTCATGATAAGTGCCGCTACCGGTCAACTGGATGGCATCCTCTCCGGAAAGAGAGCCATATCCTCCCAAAGTACCCCCATCAAAATGAATCATTTTAAAATATGATTCAGAAAGACAGTTAAACAAAGCTTTTCCTGTCATCCCTGAGGCAGGACCGATGGTAACACTGCCATAAGATGTTCCTTCAAAGGTTACGGGGTAAGGGAGATCGATTACATGGGTTTCCGTAACAGTATTCAACTCTTTCGTTATTTCAATAATAATAGGTTTTGTAATATGCTCTGTCAGGAATCCCAATGCTTCTTCGATAGAATTAAAGCTTCCATTCTCTGAAATCACTATCCGGTTATCTGAACTTAATTTTCCGCTTCTCCTTATCCAGTTGGCATTCCATGCTGTAAAAGTCTCTGCGAACCACCTGGTAAGCGATGTACTGGTCTCTCCGTCAATTGTCGCTCCTGAATTACCTTCAACTGTAATCAAATCAAGATAGGTACCTACATTCTTAACAATGATGTTTAGGCCATTATCTGCACTCGTTACCACAGGAAGTGTGAGGGTAATATCTCCTGATGCAAGTACTAATCTCTCCGTTTTCAACAGAGTAGTTGAGGTGGATTTTGTTATGGGAACTTCGGGAATTGAGAAACCTGTCCATCCTGTACCGTTCCAGTAATAAAAGCCGTCAGGCACTGATCCAGCTGAACTGTATACAAGCATTCCCACAGGAACCGGTGATGTCAAAGGATCAGTCTGGGACAGGCCAATAATTGCCACCCGTGGTATCAGCAATCCTTTATCAGTGCTTTCAAGCTCAAGCAATGAATTTGCATTCATTGATACGTCAGTTCCATCAGTAATCTTTACCTGGGCCTGGCAAATGACAGATGAACCTGATAACAACAAATAAATTATTACAGAGGAAATTTTAATCCGGCTCATACTATTATTATCAATTAAAGGCTAATACGATGACTTTCACTTTACTGATATCAATAATTAATCATAACAATGAATCCAGTAAAATCTAGATCATGATTTTTCAACCGTTAAAACCAATAATCTAGCCGTTATATAAAGAAATTAGCGATTTTGTTACTCTTATGTGAATAACTTTTCCCTACGATTTTAAAATAAACACTACATTTGGTTTAGAAGAGTCTGCATTATCAGAATAATATTGTGAAGGAATATACTGATAACGAGATTATTGAATGTCTACGCAATCGCGAAAGTTACGTTGTCCGATATTTATTTGACCGGTACCTTCCGATGATAAGGCTTATGGTGTGCCAAATGGGCGGTAATTCGGAGGATGCAAAGGATATCTTCCAGGAAGGGCTGATGATTATGCTTGAAAAGATTGATAATAATCAGTTTGTTTTGACCTGTAAGTTTAAAACTTTTCTTTATTGCGTCTGTCTCAATCTGTGGAAATCGGTAATAGTGAAAAGGCACGCAGCAGAAAATTACTTTAACCGAAGGATAGAGGAAGATAGTGGATACGATTTTTCTGAGGATTCCGATGAGAATCTGCGTCAGGAAATTTTCAAGACGGCTTACGATTCACTTGATGAGGTGAGTAAAACAATATTAAAGCTTTACTGGGAAGAAATGAGTCCACAGAAGATCGCTGAAAAACTGGGATATAGTTATGGTTACGTAAGAAAGAAAAAATGTGAGGCCCAGGCAGAGCTTATAAAAAAAGTTAAGCGGCACCCATATTTCAGGATAATGACTGAGTCGGTCGGAATCCTGCAAAACAAAAAGAAGCCAATAACAATTTCAAATAGTTAAAACGGGAATAGCTTATAATATAGATGATTTGAATTATATGGAAGGGAAAAGCAGATATAACAATTACAGATCGGATAATGGATTCGACGATTGGTTTTCCGATTATAAGCATTCCATAAGGTTACCCTCTGGTGATGATTTGAACCTTTCACACGAAATCAATGAATTTCTGAGAGGTATAAATGATATCTCAGATGTTAAAAGTGATCCCGGGTATCAATCAGCAAATGACTCAGCGGTCATTATGATTGGTAATTTTAAGGGAAATTTCACTTATAATGAAGAAAACAAAAAATACATTTATGATAATCTCTCTGAAGAAAATAACAGGATTAGAGATGAAAGTAATGAAGATAGAACTTCCGGCAATAATGTAAACAGAATTGCATCCCAGTGGGTTTATGCCTGGAACCGGAAAAAAGAAAAGAAGAACATAAATGATCTTGAAACAAAAGAGAGAAGAGAATTCATTGCAGCCTCGCTTTCCGAATATAGATATAAGGTTAAAAGGAAAATTTTTCTCTTCAAATCGCCCACCATAAGATATGCAGCCCTGGCTGCTGCGGTTGTTACCGGTGCTGTTCTTTTAATAAAATCATTTTTCCCCGTTGATCCCAGTCAATTGTTTAACCGTTATTATAAGCCATTCGCTACTGTATCGGCAGTTACCAGAGGTTCTAAAGAGAAGGCTTATGAAGAATTCAATATGGGAGTGAAGAATTACATGTCAGGGAACTATAAAACAGCTTCGGACATTTTTTCCGGAACTATCTTGAATGAGCAGTTCCATCAACCTTCAAAATTTTTCCTTGGTCTCACAGAGATTGAACTCAACAATCCGGAAAGAGCTGTTGAACTTCTTGAGTCAGTTGCAAACACTCCAGGTGAATATTCAGGAGATGCGCGGTGGTATTATGGTTTTGCGTGCCTTAAGAAAGGTGATAAGGATAAAGCTATACAGTCTTTTATGATCCTGTCTCAATCGAAGGGATTCTATCGTGGACGTGCATCAAAGATCCTGCGACGTTTGAAGTAAGAAATTAATACTCCCCCTGCTATCAATATAATAACCAGCACCAGAAATTTGATTTTAACCGGGAAAAATTTCACAGGAGCGTTGCTCCCGAGCACCTCATAAGCGGCCCAGAAATAAGGATTTGAAAAGGAGGGTGGTGAATTTCTCATGTATTCAAGCTTTGCAAGTCTCATTGATTCATCCTTATGCCTGCCCTTTGAAAGATGCTTGTAGAATCCTTGTATTATTAATGCACTTGCATCATCATTAATATCCCATGAAGTTCTGATTACTGATAAGGCTCCCGCGAGTAAAAATCCACGGGCTATACTCAGAACACCCTCACCATGATATAAAATGCCAGAACCTGAATTGCATGCACTCAGGACCACCATAGGCGATTGCAGAACTGTATTGCTTATCTCGTAGTTGTAAAGTCTTCCATCATTTAAGGAATCTCCAACGGTACTGAATAAAAGACTTGAATATCTGGATTCTGAAGTATCCTGTAATGTGTGCATCGCAAGATGAAGCAATGCTTGTTTCCTGATTGCCAGCCTGAAGTTTGTTTCTGTAGCCATTCTGCCACTGTAACTTTTACTCCTGAACCACTTGTTGATCGCCTCAATTTCCATTTCAGCCCCCTTCAGTTCGCCCAAAAGACCGGCAAAACCATTTACATCCTTATAATCAGGTGCAAAGGAGATCACATGCCAGTTTCGCATTTGAGAATTATATCTGTTATAAATTAGGGAGGATGAATAATTGTATGATAACGCATATTCATTGATAAGATAATCAAGCCCCTCAAAGTCAATTTGATCTGATGCCGGGATCTTCATAAGAAAAGCCTCAAATGGAAGATTGAAAATCTCTTCATCGGGAATTATTATAATTCGTTTACCCGCGAAAAGATCCTTAACCGGTCTTATGAGCTTATCATACATGTATGAAAGTGAAGAAGTCATACTTTCAAAATCTATGTCAACTGTTTTCCTGAATGATTCTTTTATTAATCCCGCTTGTTTTATGAAGATTGTATCAAGAATTACTTTACGGAAATCAATTCTTTTTCTTTTAATTATGAATATATAAAGATCCCTCTTGCCATCAGCTGACCAGTTGGAAAGCAGGTAATCAACCACCGTCTCATTTCTGTGAAGCTCTTTACGGATAAGATCGGGTGTGACAGGTTCGGCATCAATTAATATTCTTTTAGTTTGAGGCAAATTCTGCTCTATTCTGGTTTTTAGCTTTTCCATCTCACGATTCATGGTAAAAAGTGCATCCTTCCACAAAATCAACTTATCACTATCAGGATTTATTTCCCTTGATTCCTCAATGATAAGGTTATTGTAAGCTGCAATATTCCCGGCAAGATTATTTTTCGCATTAATTAAAGAATCAGATATGCCACCGGATGGTAACCATTCATTAATGGTGATCTCGTCGTGCAGAACAGATGCTTTTGAACGCTGAAGAATACTATACATTTTTGTGATGTAACTTTTACCACCGGTTATCTGATAAAGGGATTCAGCAATCTGAACACCAAGAATGGTAGTCTCTTTTTCATGGCCTGCAAGTAATATCATACTCTCTTCTGTTGGATAGTTATTTCTAATTCTTTCAGCAAGTGAAATCGCCAGGTCTATTGTTTCAAGTCCGATTTTAAGATATCTGACTCGGGCAGGGGTTTCAATAATAGTCTTCTGATATCGGTTTAGAGCCTCTGCCTTACTCTTCAGAATATCAAGAAGCCGGATATCAAGCAGCGATGAATCGATTGACGGATTACTAAAAATATCAGTGTTGCTGAAATTGCCTGAGATTGAAATAAGAGATTTTTGATAATTCTCCAGGGCATTGGTATAACTAACTTGCTGAAGGTAAAAATCCCCGATGTACTTATATGCCAGCGCTACTATTGAGTGTTTTTCGCCGTAATTTTTTGTGCAGATGGAAAGTGCATTTTCGTATACATTGAGAGCCTCCGAGCATCTTTCTGTATTATTTAAAAAGGTTCCGTATCCGAAATATATTTCTGCCATTCTGAAATAATCCCCTCCATATTCAATTTTTATGGTATTCATGCATTTCCTGAAGAACTCATCAGCTTTCGCTGTCTGATCTGTCCTTTCATAGGATCTGGCAATATTCATGTAGACCAGTTCAAGCTCGTTAAGTTTGTATTTAATCTTAAGCCGTAGACTTTTATCAAGATTTTCAAGTGCTGATTTATACTCACCCAATTCATTGTATACAATTCCGATATTCAAGTATGCTGTGGAAAGATATTGAAATAGTGTTTTATTAGGTTTTTCAATATTATTATACAAACGTATGGCTTTTTCCAGATAATCGATTGCGGTTGGATATGACCTTTGAAATGTAAAGATTCTTGATTTATTTATATAGATTCCAGCTATTGCCATAGTATTTACTTTTTCATACCGGCTCATAAGTTCTTCACACTTATCATAATACCTTAGAGCCTCGCTGTAAAAGCCAAGGCTCTTCTTTATAAGTCCCATATTATTATAGGCTGGTACAATAATATCCGGGAAATTATCCGGCTCAGATTCGATGACTTTAAGCATAAGTTTCTCGGCTTCGATATAATTACCTTTATTGTATTGTTCCCCGAACTTTCGAAAGAGGTTATAAATATCATCTTCCTGAGCACAAATTAAAGATAGGAATGAAATGTTCATTAAACTAAGTAGAAATATGAAAATTCTTTTTCCTAACCTGTTCATCTTTATTGAATAAAGCTGAGAACAATTTCAACAAAAATTCGGATTTATCAAAGGTTAAAGATAAAAATAGGGGCTTATATTAAGCCCCTTGTTGAACGGGAGTTGGTGATACTGATTTTAGCTCAAGGTTTGGGAGGAGGATAAAGAATAATATCCCCACCACCATCTCCGTCACCACCCCTTACAGACTGCATTGCATGTTCGCTAAGGATCTGGTCTTTTAAAAATAAATCTTTCAAATCCACTTTTACATCTGATTTCTTACTCTTTTCTTTCATTTTCTTAAAGCTTTTAATTGAAGTTTGTTGTTTTATTTAAATCATTAAATAATTGTTACCATGATTCTGTTAATTCTTCTTTTAAAAAACTTTAAAAGAAATAATGCGATATCAGATTTTTAATTATGGTGACATTAATGTATTATAGAGAATACGATTCACAAATAGGTCAGAAGATGGTATTCGTCATGGAATAATTGAGTAAAAAACAGAAGTAACATAGAGTAACAAAAACAGCATAATCCTAATATTACCCTATAATTGTTATCGATATTAATATTTGTATCGGAAGTAGGGAAATATGATCGTTGCTCCCAGGTAAATTTGCTGAACAAACAATGATGGAAAAATATTATATAAGTTTGCGGCCGTTTTTAGATGGAACCCACATTATTCATAAACATGATTGTCCCTTTATGTTTGAATGTAATCGATATACGCTGCTTGGAGAATTTGCATCAACAGATGAGATAATTCTTGAAGCAAGAAAATATTTTAGAAAATCATCCTTCTGCAGGTTTTGTTTAAACAAGGTTAAAAATAAGACGCAAAACTCAATTTTTGTCATTAAATCAGAATCAAGATTTATTACATCCAGACATTTAATATCGGCTGTTAAAAACCTCATGTTTGTTTCTAATTGTTAACTTCTGACTTAAATTATTGCCACTTACTTACTTTTAAGTGTTTGATTTAATCAGGAAATAATATTTATGTTTTAATGTGAGGGAGACGATATAAGAATAAATTGACTTATATTAAAAATACTGTAATTTTGATACGGGGAATAAAATCTGAATTATTAACATTCTTATTTTGGACTGCTATATAAAATACTCGACCCGGTTAAAACAACAAGGAGGATAATTTATGGCTGAAAACCGAAATAGTGGATTTTTAAAAGTTGTGCTAATAATCTTTGCTGCAATATGTATTATTTATGGCATCGGTTATTTCTTCACTCCTTCGTTTCTGATGAATTTGTCTGGAGACACGTCGGTATTTCATGGCTGGCTGCGCTGGTTAGGTGGTGTACTGCTTGCTCTTGGAGTAGGTGGTATTCGTGTTTATCTTAATCCACAAAACCAGGGTATATATGTTACGACAATGGCATTGGGAAGCCTTTTGATTGGCATTGCTCTTATATGGGCATGGCTCACTCTTGAAGAAAATGCAAATCCATGGTTTACAGTATTGCCTGCAATTCTTGCAATCGTTCTTGCAATCCTGTTATGGATTGGCAGGACAAAAGCAAAAGAAGTCCTTTATCCAAAAAAGGAATAACATACTGTCCGACTTATTCGTTTGGATGGTGATATGTAAACAATACTCATTTATATCTTTTGGTTAAAGACCTTAACCAGAGAAACCGGATCGATTTTTGAAAAGCATAGTTACAAATTGAATCTGAAGCAATTCTTAAATGCATAATAAGGGAAGAGAGGCTTTTATCAACAACAACTTTTAATATCGCCTGTCACTATAAAATTAATAGGAAGGTTGAGGCTCTCCGAAATATGTTCGCCTCTTTCCAAAATATCTTCATCATCTTCCTCATAAAACCAGTTAATAATCAGCTTCTTATGTTGAAAAATAATATCTGATATCTTTTTAAGGATTGTAATCAGTTTTGCTGTCCAATAACTATTAAGATACTCCATGCATATACTAACAAAAGTTACTTCTGCAGGATTCGCAAGGTATTTGGTAATCCACTCGATTATTTTTTCGTGATTACTTGTATTGTCTAAAACCATACCCTTGCCCTTGATTTTAATAAATCCTTCAGGATCCATGAAAATTCCTGGTGTACTTTCTGTGGGTAAGATCTCAACTTTTTTAAGCTCCACTTCTCGAAAGTATTAAAAGTTATATTTCCAATTTAACAATGTCAATTTAAGAAGTTTTAAATAATAAGGATATAAAAATAAAACTCTAAAAATGGGGAAGTAAAAGGCTATCCAATTAAGCGATTTTAGCGAATAATTATGTGAAAATATGCCTCTTCTCGTCAATATTTTATCTGCTAGGGATTTTTTGTTAATTAAATGCGGCATCCTCTTGAGAAGCTTAAAAGCAATCATGGATATAAAAATCCTTGTGCTGTGAGCAAATTGAAGGGAATGCAGCTAAGATCACATAGCACAATAGAATCTGTAAAATCCTTTGTTCTGATCCCGGCATTTTATATAATTACATTAAAAATATATCACGGAGTGTAGGGGAAATCCGAATTAGCCTTTTAGTCAACGGCTGATTGAAGGCTTATTTATTATAAGGAAAGCCCCCTAAAATCAAAACCTGCTGGAAGAGGGCCTCCACCAGTATGGTTAAATGAACATCTGAAAAGAAAGCTATGCCTGGCATAGCAAAAGTATTTATTTAACGTGAGTTCGATATAAAGTTAAAAAGATAAAGCCATTGACTGATCAATAATTTCCAGATTAAGAGATGGTTTTTTAGGCAG
>JAFGIP010000104.1 GCA_016929525.1 Bacteroidales bacterium | reverse complement strand
ATATTGTGTTATTCATTTTCCAGGGGCCTCTCCCCTGGTTATAAATATTACGCCCTTACAGGGCTCTCAACCTTCTAAACTCTCTAAACTTTATAAACTTCCCAAATCTCCTCAACCACAAACTTTCCGTTCACTGTTTACCGTTCATTTAACCTACCCTCCACTGCTCGAATCCCTTATTACCAGATCCGGTTTTAAAGTAAGGGTTTTGGGAACATAGTTTTCATCTTCGTTCAATATTTCTTCAAAAAGTAATCTTGCAGCTGTCTGACCCATTTCCACACTATGCTGGTCTACAGATGTAAGACCTGGTGATATGTAATCGGTAAACGGTTCATTGGCATAACCAACCACTCCCACTTCACCCGGAATTTTTATGTTCATATCTTTTAGCGCAATCATCGCACCCAGAGCTGAAAAATCGCTGGCAGCAAAAACTGCATCGGGACGGTTTGCTTTACCGAATATTTCCATGGTCTTCTCGTACCCTTCTTCGCGTGTGAGTATATTTTCGAAAACCAGTTTCTCATCCGGTGTTAAACCACTGTCAAGAAGAGCTTTTTTATAACCCTCGTATCTGTCCTGATATATATTTATGTAATACGGGCCGGCAAAATGGACAATCCGTCTGTATCCCTGATCAATAAGTCCTTTCACTGCACTGTATGCACCATTGAGATTATCATTCAACACCTTGTTCGATTTAATTTCCTCAAAAACACGGTCGAACTGCACCAGAGGAATTCCCTTTTCAATAACAGATTTTATATGTCCCGGTTTTCTGGTCTCACGCGATATCGATATTAAAATTCCCGCAACACGATTATTCATTAATGTTTCTATAGCCTCTAATTCCGACTTATATGTTTCGTTCGACTGGCAGATTATAAGACTGTATTCAAACTGGTTGGCAACATACTCAACTCCGTGAATAACATTTGAAAAGAAGTTGCGATTGATACGTGGCACTACAAGCCCTATTGTTTTTGTTTTTCCTTTACGGAAGTTTGCAGCAAGACTGTTTGGCCGGTAGTTCAGCTTCTTCGCTGTATCTTTTATCAGCTTTTTTGTCTGATCGCTGATAGAATGATGATCGCTCAGTGCACGCGATACAGTAGAGGTAGCAATGTTTAAGTACCTGGCAATATCATCTATGGTAACGGTCTTTTTCTTCAAAACGCAGTGTTTACGAAACAAAGATAAAAGATTATTCTTTGTGTCGAATCTGTTTGTAATATATGTTGTAATAGCATTGTAAATTATTTTATATAAAAGAAATATAATCACGCAATCGTTTGCGTAATTTATTCTGTTTTATTTTATTTGCCATTAGAAACCCTATAAAATAGTTGCCTTAATAATAAAAAGGTTAATTAATATAAGGATTGATAATTTTACACAGGCTTTATCATAAGTAATAGGAAACGATATGAATATTAATATAACTGTGATGATAAGCTGTATCATATAGTTAATATATACATTTAATACTCTAAAAATAACCCGATGAATTCATTAAAATTCTTCCCGGTTTTAGTATTTCTTCTCTCTTTTTCAGTTATATCAACAGGAAATGACAACAGTATCCCCAATCCGGAAGAAGTGCTGGTTATAATGCAGAAAACTGCCGACTGGCAACTTATACACCCTTGGCACAACAGTAAGCTCGACTGGGAATATGGTGCCTTTTACAGTGGTATATGGGCACTGTACAAGTCAAGTGGAAATGAAAAATATAAAGAAGAAATAAGGAAAGTTGGTGAAGAAAATAATTGGAAGCTGCGCAACGATATTTACCATGCCGATCGTCTGACCATTGCCCAAAGCTTTGCCGATATGTACCTCGAGGAAAAAGATCCGCTAATGCTTGAAAAGATACAGTGGGTAATGGATATGTATATCGACAGGACTGCCGAAGCCGACGTTCGTTTCGAAGGTAATCCGTACGTATTCGAATGGTGGACCTGGTGCGACGCACTTTATATGGCTCCGCCTGCCTTTGCAAGGGTTTATACCGCAACAGGCAATATAAAATACCTCGATTATCTCGATAAGCACTGGTGGTTAACTTCCGACTACCTTTACGATACCACTGAGCACCTCTTTTACCGCGACGACAGGTTTTTCAATGCCAGAACAGAAAATGGTAAAAAAGTATTCTGGTCACGTGGGAATGGCTGGGTAATGGGCGGCCTGGTCAGGGTTTTGCAGCATATGCCTGAAGATTATCCTACCCGTCCGAAATACATTACCCAATACAAAGAAATGGCGTCAAAAATTGCTGCTATCCAGGGCAGTGACGGCCTTTGGAGATCAAGCCTGCTCGATGCCGAAGAATTTCCCATTGGCGAGTCAAGCGGCAGTGCCTTCTTTTGCTATGCACTTACCTGGGGCATCAACCAGGGACTGCTTGATAAAAAAGAATATCTTCCGGTAGTTCTCAAAGCATGGTATGCTCTGGTAAACAATGTCGATCCTGACGGAATGATGGGTTATGTTCAACAAATTGGAGATTCGCCCAAAGCAATTTCAAAAACCGATTGGCAGGTATATGGTACAGGAGCTTTTTTACTTGCAGGGAGTGAAATTCTCAAACTGAAAAAATAAATACACCATCTATATATATATATACTCCTATGAAATCCATTTTCACAATCCTACTATCCCTGTCACTGCTCCAGATCCATGCCCAGATCTGGAGAAGTTCGCTGTATCCTGTCGACTGGACCGGGGGATACAGCGACGGTGAAGGGCGTTTTCTACATGACTTCTCTTTTGCAGGATACCATTATGGCGAAATGGAAATTCCTGAAATAAACGAAAACATTATTGACGTCACACAGGCACCATATAATGCAGATAGTACCGGAACCAGCGATGCTACTTCAGCAATTCAGTCTGCCATTGACGATGCTTCCGGTATGGGAGGCGGTGTTGTGTATCTCCCTGAAGGTATATACCGACTAAGTGCTGCCGGTGAATACGGTTTATGGATTTACGACGACAATATTATACTCAGAGGCGATGGACCCGATAAAACCTTTATCAGAAATGATGAAACCGTAATGCGAAACAAAAATGTTATCCAGATCAAAGCCGAAGGTAACAACAACTGGTATAGCCCCGCAGAAAGTCCGGTACCCCTGTATTATGATGCTTATGAAAAGGATACAGTTATTTATCTGGATGAGACATCATCGTTCGAAATTGGCGATGTGGTAGTCCTTACCACAGATTTTACCGATGAATTCATCGCAGAACATTTAATGACCGGCAAATGGAACGGTACCCTTCCGGGAGTAGCTTTCTGTCGGACAATTACAGATATCGACAACTCTGCAGCCACCATAACCATTGATGTTCCGTTACGATACTACCTGAAAACAAGGGATAACGCAAGGGTTTACAAGATCGGGAGACAACTCAGGGAAGTAGGGCTTGAAAACTTCTCTGTTGGAAATAACCAAAACACAAATTCAGGTTGGGGAGAAAACGATTATAATGTACCTGGCACCGGTGCCTACGAAGTACACAACTCGCATGTTATCAATATTTCATATAGCCGGAACTGCTGGGTAAAAAATGTACACACCTTCAAACCCGTAAGTAATACCGGCGATTTCCATGTATTATCGAATGCTTTGATCATGTATCAGTCACGCCTTATAACCATAGATTCCTGCATCCTCCAAAAAACACAATACGAAGGAGGTGGCGGTAACGGATACATATATACCCTGAGAGGAAACGAATGTCTGATCAAAAACTCACAAGCCATCCATGGAAGGCATAACTTCGACTTTAAATCGGCCTTTTCCAGCGGGAATGTCATTCACAATTGCCTGGGAAAAGATTCAAAATACGCTTCCGATTTTCATATGCATCTGAGTATGTCAAATATGTTTGATTGTATAACTGTCGACCGGGATAACCTGGAATCTGCTTATCGCCCTTACGGTACCATTGAACACGGACATACAACTACACAATCGGTATTCTGGAATACTTATGGAGAAGAATATAAAAGTGGGGTGAATAACATTATTAAATCGGAACAATGGGGTTATGGTTACGTAATCGGAACACAAGGAAATGCAACCAATGTTGTGTTATCTGTGGCATATAATACGGCACCACAGGATCTGCTCGAAGGTGAAGGGACCAGTCAGTTCCTCCGGCCTGTTTCACTTTATATAGATCAGCTGAAAAGAAGAATGTATGGAACAGACTCTGTTGACCATTCAGAAAACGGAGCTACAGACATTTCCTTAGCGGAAGCTGATAACCCGGTGCTTAATATCTTTCCAAATCCTGCTTCCGAAATAATAAAAATAAAAGCCGATACTTACATCAGCTGCCTGCAAATTCTCAATATAGTGGGAGTACTTATGTATGAAAAGAATGATATTTTCAGTAAAGAGACAGAAATCAGGATTGAAGACCTGCCCGATGGAATTTATATTTTAAATACTGAAATTGAAGGAATTTGGATACCAAAGCTGTTTATTAAATAAGATTAGAATAAATTAGTGTATAAAGACAAATCGATTTAGTAACTGACAATTAGTTAATATGAAAAATAGTAAGTTTTCAGGACTGATTCTTTTTGCACCATTACTGCTTTTTAGCTGTGATAATATTCAAAATGAATATCATATCACGATAACAAACAATCAACCCATCAACAGGTTAACAGAAACTATTTCTATTGACAAAGAAAAACTGGGAGAGATCGGGATCAATCTGTTCAATAATATGTTTATTTACGATGTCGCAACTGATTCTCAGCTTATCACCCAGCATATCGATAACAACGATGACGGAATACAGGATGCCATACTTTTCCAGATACAACTCAATGCGAATGAAACAAAGAAATTTATTCTGAAACCGGGTAATGCTATCTCTGATACCCTCACACCAGAAGCAATTGCATATTCAAGATTTGTACCTGAACGCACCGATGATTACACCTGGGAAAACGATCGTGTTGCTTTCAGGACATTTGGTCCGGAAGCACAAAGAATGATCGAAGAAAATATTCCGGGTGGCACACTTACCAGCGGAATCGACTGTTGGCTAAAGCGGGTTGATTATCCGATAATTGAAAAGTGGTATGCAAAACATACACTTGGAACCGGAAGTTATCATGAAGACACCGGTGAAGGTCTTGATAATTTTCATGTTGGTGCCAGCAGGGGCTGTGGTGGTATCGGTGTATGGAATGAAAAAGAAAAGAAACTTTACACTTCAGACAATTTCATCCAATGGAAAACACTGGCCGGGGGGTACATACGTACAATGTTTCAACTAACATATTCTCCCTGGCATGCCAATGGAAATCTTGTATACGAAACAAAAAGAATATCACTTGATCTTGGCAGTAACTTATCTAAATATGAAATTAATGCTGAAGGTACTGATATAATATCTGTTGGTCTGACATTACATGAAAACGACGGAGTTATCAATTACAATAAAGAAGAAGGATGGTTCAGTTACTGGCAACCTCACGGAGACTCGGAACTGGGTATGGGTATCGTTGCTGATCCTGAGATTATTGAAAGTGTTACCGAAATTATATCCGATGAAGCAGATAAAAGTCACCTGTTGGTGCATTTAAAATTAAAAAATAGCTCTGCAGTTTATTATGCAGGATTTGGCTGGGAAAAAAGCAAACAGTTTAATTCCAGGGAAGAATGGGAAGAATATCTTCAAAGATTTGTCCTGCAATTAAAAGATCCGCTTACAGTTGATATCAGCAGGTGATAAAAATTGTGCTGAATAATATTATGAACTTTAAAAAATAAAAAGAGCAGATAGTATGAAGAATACACAGTTTGAGATACGAAACGCCTCACACCCCGACGACACAAAAAGTTATGATACAACCAGGCTTCGAAAGGAGTTTCTGATCGAAAAGATCTTTATCCCGGATATGATCATGCTATATTATTCTGATTACGACCGGTTTATTATAGGTGGAATATTCCCCGCTGCAAAAACACTTAAGCTTGAAACTATCGTTCCGCTAAAATCTGAACATTTCCTGGATCGGCGTGAAATGGGTTTAATAAACATTGGAGGAAAAGCTCTGATCTCTGTTGACGGTGCATCGTACATTGTTAATTTTAAAGAAGCAATGTACATTGGGAAAGACACAAAAGAAGTTGCATTTGAAAGTGTCGATAAATCGAATCCTGCAAAGTTGTATCTTAATTCTGCCCCGGCACATAAAGAATATCCTGTAAAACACGTCACACTTAACAAAGCTATTGTGCAGGAAATGGGAAATCCAGAATCGTCAAACCATCGTAAAATAAACAAACTACTGGTAAGCGGAGTGGTTGATACAAACCAGCTTCAAATGGGAATGACAGAATTTTTACCTGGCAGTATCTGGAATACCATGCCTCCGCACACACACGGAAGAAGAATGGAGGCATACTTCTATTTTGAGGTTCCCGAAAAACAGGCAGTTTGTCACTTTATGGGGCAGCCTGATGAAACACGTCACATCTGGTTACAAAATGAGCAGGCGGTAATATCACCATCATGGTCAATTCATGCTGGTGCCGGCACTGCAAAATACACTTTTATCTGGGGAATGGCTGGAGAGAATCTCGATTATGGCGATATTGATACAGTTCAACCATCTGATCTAAGATAATATGGTAAAAGAATTATTCGATCTGACAGGCAAAGTTGCCCTTATTACCGGAGGCACACATGGCATTGGCATGGCAATAGCAGAAGCCCTGGGTAAATCCGGGGCAAAGGTTTGCATAAATGGACGTTCCGAAGAAAGACTTGCCAAAAGTAATGATGATTACGAATCAAGAGGTATTGATGTATTCACAATTAAGTTTGATGTTACCAGTGAGGAAGAAGTTGATAAAGGAATTGGTGAAATTGAAAGGCACGTCGGCCCTGTTGATATTCTTGTAAACAATGCAGGAATTATAAAACGAATACCAATTGTTGATATGCCACTCAACGTTTTTAAGGAAGTAATAGAAACTGACCTGATATCAGTATTTATTGTTTCTAAAAGAGTAGCGCCCAACATGATTAAGAAAAGAAGCGGAAAGATCATTAATCTGTGTTCCATGATGAGTGAATACGGAAGGAATACCGTATCGGCATATGCTTCTGCCAAAGGCGGTCTGAAACTGCTTACAGCTAATATGTGTTGCGAATGGGCCAAATACAATATTCAGATCAATGGAATTGGTCCCGGATATATAGCCACGGAACAAACCGCTCCGATACGCGAAGGGAATCATCCTTTTAACGATCTGGTAATGACCCGCACGCCGGCAGGCCGCTGGGGAAAACCTGAGGATGTCGGTTACACAGCCTTGTTCCTTGCGTCAAAGGCCAGCAACTTCATAAACGGTCAGGTAATCTATGTCGATGGAGGTATTCTGGCAAACTTTGGATATGTGAAAGGAGAAAATGAAATAAAATGAAAATTAAATGTTAAATGTTAATAATTCAGAATTAAAGCTTTTAGCTTCAAACTTAAGACTTATATATTCTAAATTCCAGCTCCTAAATTCTATATTCTTCATTCTAAATTCTATAATCTATCTTCTAACTACTAAAAAATATGGCAAAATACACCCGGCTCGAAGTTCTGAATACTATAATATCCGAAGGATTTGTACCACTTTTTTATAATACCGATGTTGAGATTGTAAAAAAAGTAATAAAAGCCTGTTACGATGGAGGTGGAAGAATATTTGAATTCACCAATCGTGGAGATTTCGCTCATGAAGTATTTTCCGAAATTAATAAATGGGTATCTAAAGAATGTCCCGGACTGATTATCGGTGTGGGCTCTGTTGTAGATAGTGCAACAACATCATTATACATTCAGCTTGGAGCCAATTTTATCGTATCTCCTTTATTAAACAACGATATGGCAAAGATCTGTAATCGAAGAAAGATTACCTGGATACCAGGATGTGCGACCTTAAGCGAAATAAATAGTGCAGAAGAAGTAGGTGCCGAAATAGTAAAAATATTCCCTGCAAAGGAAATTGGCGGACCTGACTTTGTTAAAGCAATTAAAAGTCCGTGCCCGTGGATAAACATTATGGCATCGGGTGGTGTAACAACCGAACATGATAATATTAAAGCCTGGTTCGATGCAGGTGTTACCTGTATTGGTATGGGGTCAGGATTGTTTAAAAAGGAATTAATAAAAGAGCAAAACTTCGGCGAGTTGAGCCGAAAGGTTTCTGAAGTCCTTGAGATAATAAAAAATGTTAGGAATTAAGTATCATCCTAAAAACTGTTCTTAAAACTTTTTATGATGTATTAAAACCCTTTGAAAAGGAATTCGTATACACTTAAAACTACTAAAAAATCAATGTTATGAGTAAGAAGAGTATTATTCTTTTCTTAATATTCCTTTTCCTTAGTACGGGTTTTATAGGTTGCAGCAGCAGTGAAAAAGCAGCCACACAACGCCGGAATCTTATGATGCCGGAAAAAACTGATTTGCCAAGAAATTCAAAGTATGTAGAATCAAAGAAGAAAAAAACCTATAAACCGAAAAAACATAATAAAAGGAAAAAAAGAAGATAAACTGTTTATATAGTTTAACATCTTATTGAATTTCGAAATTAACGGGTATCACAAGGGATACATCAACAGGTTTATTGCGCCGCCTGCCCGGCTTCCATTTTGGTGAATTTGTAATTACCCTGATCACCTCCTGCTCTAGAAGAATATCTGATCTGTTCAGAATTGCCGGGTTAACAACTTCACCCTTTGTATTGACAGTAAATTGTACCAACACTTTTCCTGAAACATTATTATTCAGTGCCCCTAACGGATAATTTATTGAATTTTGTACATAGTCAGTAAAATCTGATAAACTGCTGCCACCTTCAAATCTGGGCATTTCAGTTATAATAGTTAATTCCATTTGGAATTTATCTTTCCTGCTATCTGTTTTAATAAGCGGAGGCTTGTTTGTAATAATATAAGGATAGCTTATAAACGTAGAATTCTCATCATTATAATCAGTTTCTGCATATGCAAGCTTATCAGACACATCCGAATTATTACCGGCCAGAATATAAGCTTCCTTCAGTTTAGCCACCGGTTGAACAGACTCTATTGACTGTATCTTGTTTTCATAATATTCGTCCCTGATATTATTATCTGAATCAGCTGTAATGTAATTTGCATCATAAGGTATAATTTCATTTTCGGTTAATATCTCATTCAGTTCTACACCTTCATCACTAAAATGCTTCACGTACATTGCCTTCTGGTTTTTTTGTTGCCTTATAACCAATAGTATCCCTGAGATTATGATTAACGAAGCTGCAATCCCGCTTATTACAGTTATTGCTCGTTTGTTCAATGCAGGTTTAACAGCTCTTTTCAGAGACCACGTATTTTTAACAGCAGCGATCTGTTGCTTATATTCATTCCCGTTACTGAAAAACTTACCTCCCTGAACTGCCGATGCACATATTTTACAACTGGAAATGTGCTTGTCAACAAGCAGCATCTCTTCCACTGACAGTTTACCGTCAATCAGATTACTTATTGTATCCAAAGTCAGACAACCTGACTCATTGAAAAGCTTATATTTCGTTTCTTTGCCCATTTTGTTCGATCATCCATTTTTTTAAATTTCTCTTACCATTCTGAATATAGCTTTTTACAGCCTTTTCGCTATATCCAGTTTCGGCTGATATTTGCCTGTACGATTTATTTTGAAAATACATCATTTCAATACAGATACGCTGGCATTCTTTAAGATTTTTAACTAGTGAACCTATTAGCTGAATATTTATTTTCTCTTCGTCATCATGATTCAGAACAGGATCATTTTCCACAAAAGTATTATCGAAATTTTGAATATTTCTTTCAATCATAAATTTTTTATTGCTCCTTATAATCAACCGGCAGTGATTCTGGATAACCTGATAAAACCATGATTTAAAATTTCTGATATCATAATTAAGCAGCTTTTCTTCAAGCGATTCAAAAATCTCCATTGCAGCATCCCTGCTTTGTTCTTCGTCTTTCAGAAAGCGTATACAAACTGCGAAGACAAGGTGAATATAACGGTCGAAGAATTCATCAATAATAATGTCTTCTTTTTTCTTTCTGAAGAGATCTATCAATTGCTGGTCAGTCAGGTCCCTCAGATCCCTTCGTCCGTGTATCAGTGTGAGAAATTTCAAACTCAAAGTATTTGGGGAATATTGGTGTTGTAAGTTATAAAAAACAAGGATCAAGCCACACAATGCAGTCTGAATTTATGCAAAATCTTTTATAGTTCTTATGGAATTTGGCCTGTCTATGAATCATATATGCAAAGAAACGATTGTTAAACTAAAACTTAATGTCATGGTCTCAAAGAAATCAGATAATGCAAATCTTGAAAAGAAACGTCTTCTTTTCTTCGAGATTGGTTTAGCGCTCTCACTCGCACTTGCTCTTGTTGTATTCGAATGGGCAACCAAAGAACGCAGCAACGATTTTATATCATACAATCAGAATGGCAGTATCCTTGAAGAATTTGACGTTCAGATTATACGTTTAGAAAAAAAGCCCCCTCCCAAACTTAAAAACCCGGAATTCAAAATCATTAATAACGAAGCAGACATAGAAGAAGAAAATTTCGATATTAAATTTGATGTAGGATTGCTGGAAGGAATTGAATTATACTTATATGATCTGGAAGAAGAAAAATCCGTAAAAGACAGCGTTATATATATAGCAGAAGAAATGCCACGCTATAATAATGGTAGTTTACTAGAATTTAAAAACTATATTCAAAATGTTGTTAAATATCCTAAACCGGCTATCGAAAACGGAATTGAAGGAACAGTATATGTACAGTTTGTTGTTAATAAAAAAGGTTACATAACACAAGTTAACATACTTCGCAGTCCTAATAAGGTCTTAGATAATGCGGTGTTATCAGCAATAGAAACATCAGAGAAATGGACTCCGGGAATGCAAAATGGCCATCCGGTAAACGTTGCTATGTCAATGCCTGTTTCATTCCGGATTCATTAGGTTAATACCTTAATCGGGTTAAACTGAGAAGCGATTCTTACAAAAATTATAAGTCTGAGTAACATCTGTATATAATTTGTTGAAAAATACACCCGATTGATGGTATAACCGAAGCTCTTATTTATTATTATTGCCGAACTTATATGTGGCATAGGTTCGGTTTTCTCATATTATTAACTCTCAGTTCCGCAGTTCTTAAAGGGAATCCTTCCGAGAACAGTGACAGTTTCATAACCGGAACGTACAGCGCTAATCTTGAAGATAGCGTAGATTATCTGTTATCCCTTTCTTCAAATGAAATTTATTCAAATCCCGAGCTGGCATTTGAATATGCCAGCAGGGCAAGGGATATTAGTATAACCCATAAGTTATCGAAAAGAAAAATGGCTGCTACCAGCTATATGGGTAAGGCTAAAATAGAAACAGAAGATTATTATCAGGCTAAAAAATATCTGACTGAAGCACTCGATTATTATAAAGATATAAACGATGATAAAGCAGCTGATTTGAATTATCTTTTAGGGAAAACTAACTATTTCCTCGGTAATTATGAAGATGCCAACGATAATTACCGCGAAGCCATTGACATTTACAAATTAAAGAATAACCAGCTAAAAGTGGCCCGCGTGCTGCAGAATATTGGTCTTATTCATCATAATCTCGATGATCCGGATAAAGCTGCTGATTATTACCGGCAGGCACTTGATATTAACCTCCAGCTTGAAAACGATACCAACATTGCAGGATTGTTGCAAAACCTGGGAATTATTTATTTAAATAAGAAATCGTACGACAAGGCTCTCGACTATTACGAAAAGTCGATTCACATTTATACTCGTCTGGCCGATACACAAAATGTTGCCACAACCTTCAGCAATATAGGCCTTATGCTCTTAAGACAGGGAGAATACGAAAAGGCTTACCGGAATTTTGAACAGTCAAAAAAACTTTTCGGGAAAACCAACTATAAATTTGGACAAATGCTGGCTATCCATAATATGGGTAGTGCCAAATTATGGATGGAAGAAGAGGATGCTGCCATTAGTCTTTATAAAAAAAGCCTTGAAATGGCAAAAGAATTGAACAGCCCGGAAGGAATTATGTCAAACCTGATAGCTCTGGCTGAGGTTTCAGAACTTACGAACGATTTTGAAAAGGCTTTCAATTATTATATCGACTACACACAATTACGGGATTCAATACAATCTGCCTCGCTGAAGGAAAAAATATCAGAGCTTGAAGCTTTATACAAAATGCAGACCCGGGAAAAAGAACTTGCACAGTCTGCTGAAGAACTAAAGCGCCAGAAAACCCAAAAAACAGCCTTCCTCATTATCGTAGTAATCCTCACAATTGCTTTTACTTTAATCTATTTAGCTTACAGAAAGAAAAAGGTTACAGAAATGGAGATTGTATCACATAAACTTAATCTTGAAAACGCTATAGTAGAAAAAACAAGAGAGCTTGAAAATCAGATTAATGTCAGGAAGATCGCAGAAGATTCAGATAAATTAAAGTCGGCATTCCTCGCGAATATGTCACACGAACTTCGTACACCTATGAATGCTATAATCGCATTTTCAAACTTTCTGCGCGAACCAAATCTCACTGAAGAAAAGAAAAATGAATATCTCGATCATATTACGCTTGCCGGTGACAGCCTGCTACGTCTTATTGATGATATAATAGATATAGCAAAAATTGAAGCCAAACAGCTTAAAATCATGATCAGCCCAACAAACATTTCCAGGTTATTACGAGAACTCTACAAGGTGTTCACCGAACTGAAATCAAAAAATAACTATACAGTAAACCTTAATTTAAGAATTGACACAAAGAACGACTATATAATCAACACAGATGCATTCAGAATAAAACAAATACTGATAAATCTTATTGATAACGCACTCAAATACACCAGGGAAGGATTCATTGAATTTGGATTAACAGAAGTGGCTAAAGGGGTCGAATTGTATGTGAAAGATACAGGAATTGGCATTCCAAAGGAAAAACACACAAAAATATTTGAAAGGTTCCTTCAGCTTGAGTCTGAGCATGGTAAAAAATTTGGAGGTACAGGCCTGGGACTCGCCATTTCGAAAAATCTTGCAGAACTGCTGGGTGGAGATATTCGTGTTGAATCTGAAATGGACAAAGGTAGTACGTTTTATGTTTTCATACCTGTTGACAATATCCGCAAAGTTGAGGTAGCTAAAGATGCTTTAGTTACTAATCCTTTACTTGATGGAAGAACATATAACTGGGAATCAATTACTATTCTTGTTGCTGAAGATGAAGAACTAAATTATAAAGTACTTGATTCGTGCTTATCAAAAACAAAGGCTAAAGTAATCAGGGCATTCAATGGAGAGGCTGCCGTCGAGCTATGTAAAAAAGAAAAGATCGACATTGTACTGATGGATATTCAAATGCCGGTTATGGATGGTTACAAGGCAACGTATGAAATTAAAAAATTAAATAAAAATATGCCTGTTATAGCACAGACTTCATTTGCCATGTCAAATGAAAAAGAAAAGTGTATAGACGCAGGTTGTGATGATTATATAACCAAGCCGCTCGATCTTGATAATCTTCTTTCTAAGATTGAAAGATGCCTGCAACATACCAGCAATTAGTAATAATAATCTCAGTATTGATCGTATTAAGACAACAAAAGCAATAAACTATATATTGTTGTGACTGAAGTGTTGATATTAGTACCTGTTTAACCAACGATATCTTCTGGCGCTGTCACCAAATTTAACGGCAAGCATTAACTCATGTGAACCAATGGTTTTTGAACTTATACTGCTAAATGTATAATCAAAAGCATATCCGAAATAATACTTATCTACCCTTGCACCAGCCATAATTATCAGAGATGATCCCCTTCCGCTTATTGACTCCTGTGCTACTCTTGAACCACTACCGGTACGGTATGATATTCCTCCCCAATAATCTTCTTTAAAATAAAACTTAATATTGGTATCTAACTGCGTAAAGGATTTCTCACTTATCTTGAGTAAAAAGGAAGGCTCAATAAATAAAAAATCGATCAGGTCGTACCTGTAACCTGCCATGAGTAAATAATGACGTTCAAGCTTAAAACCTGCACCTTCCCTGTTATTCAGTTTTAAAAGGCTTTCAAAAATATTCTGTATCGAGAACCCTGCATAAATGTTCCTGTCAGAATAATAAGCCCCAAAATTAGCATCTGTAATAAATGCTTTGCTGTCAGTCTCTAACAAGAGACGGTCATTCTCATCTTCAACATTTAATTCGGCTTTATCGATTTTATACTGAAAAGTGCTTAAAGAAGCACCTAAAGAAAGCTGTGATCTTCTTAAGGTCAGGTGATATCCGTATGCACCTGATATCCCGGTTCTGCTGAGGGCACCATTTGAATCCTTAAAGATATACCCTCCAAACCCGACACGGCCACTCCTCGACATCGCCCTGTCTCTCTTTTTCACGGACCGACTGCGAGATATATAGCTATTCTTTAATAACCTGGTCTGACCCGAAAGAGCATACGTACTTGGAGCATCTTTCAGACCTAACCACTGCTCACGAACAGTAAGATTAACTGATGTATATCCCTCATGTCCTGCAACTGCCGGATTTAAGAGAAAGCCATTCATCATGTATTGGCTGTAAATTGGAAATTGTTGTGCTTTCGCATTTACAGAAATAAGAACAACCGTTACTATTAGTGTTTTTTTAATGTGAGAAATCTTCATTCCTGACAATTCAACTTTTTACTTATCAAGTTTCTTATGAATCAATATTTTCCCTGATGGCAAATATATCTAATTTACTTTTTACGCCATAAACTACCTAGCGAATTAAATTAACAGTTCCAACAAGAGGTTTTAGATTAAATTTATTTAATTCAATAACATAATAATAAGAATCCATTGGCAGCTCTTTGCCTTTTGACGTACCATCCCATGGTTCTTCAAAAACGTTTGTCGTTCTGTATACCAGTCTACCCCATCGGTCAAAAATTTCTAATACAGCATTCTCAAACAAATCAATATTAGGTATATTCCATACATCATTATGTCCGTCTCCATTTGGTGTAATTGTATTTGTCATGTCTTTGAAAAGTCTGTCAACATCGCAGGGAAGAATAACAATCATATCACTGGCGGTACAATGATTATAATCAGTGACTGTAACTGTTATTGTATCCGGTTGTAAATGAACAGGTTCAACAGTAATTGGGTTGCCTGTATATTCAATACCTCTTGACGAATGCCATTCATATTCTGCAAAATCCCCTGCATTTATTTTTATTCTGTCACAAATCACAACATCCTCTCCTAAATTAACGACCGGTAATTCATTAACCGTCAGATAAACTGTATCATATCCCACACAACCATTAATATCAGTCACTCTCAGCCAAATTTCTCCTGTTTGAGTTGCAGTGTATACCGGTCCTGTGCTTCCATCACTCCAAAGTCTTTCAAATGGAGCTTCATACTGTTCCCCTGCTTCAAGTATCAGCTCATCATTTTCACATATCTCCGGAAAATCTTCACCAAGATCAACTGCCGGTAAAGCATTGACGGTAAGAACTGATTCATCGCTATTCTGACAACCATTAGCATCAGTTATTGTTACACTATAAGTTCCGGCTCTACTGACTGTAATCATACGGGTTGTATCTCCGATCGACCATTCATAAGAGTTATAGCCTGTACCTGCATCAAAGGTTGCCGAGCCATCGGCACAGATTGTTTGATCTTCACTAATATCTACAGTCGGTAATTCGTTGATAGAAAGAACTGCGGCATCGCTATTTTGACAGCCATTAGCATCTGTTACTGTTACAGAGTATGTATTGGCTGTATTTACAGCGATTATGCGGGTTGTAGCTCCTGTTGACCAGGAGTAAGCGCTGAAGCCTGCTCCGGCATTAAAGGTTGCTGAGGCATTAGCACAAATTGTCTGGTCTCCTCCAAGATCAACTGTTGGCAGAGCATTCACGATAATATCTGCGGCATCACTGTTCTGACAACCGTTGGCATCGGTTACTGTTACTGAGTATGTACCGGCTGTATTAATTGTTATCGTTTGTGTTGCATCTCCGGTACTCCAGGAATACGTGCTAAATCCTGCTCCTGCATTAAAAGTTACTAAACTATCAGCACAAATGGTCATATCTGTGCCAATATCCACAGTGGGTAGTTCATTAACATCAAGTACAATCATGTCGCTATTCTGACAACCGTTGGCATCGGTTACTGTTACTGAGTATGTACCGGCAGTATTAACTGTTACCGCTTGTGATGCATCTCCGGTACTCCAGGAATAAGCGCTAAATCCATCTCCTGCATCAAGGACTGCCGAGCCATCAGCACAGATTGTCCGATCTGCTCCAAGATCAACTGCTGGCAACGCATTTACAGTTAATGTTACTGAACCGTTCATCTGACAACCATTAACATCTGTTACTGTTACAGAATAAGTATTTGTAGTATTGACTGTTATTATCTGCATCGTACTACCGGTTGACCATTCATAGATGCTAAAACCTACTCCCGCATCAAAAGTTACCGAGTCATCCGCACAGATGGTCTGGTCGGCACCCAGATCTACAACCGGGAGCGTATTAATATTTAATATTGTTTCATCGCTGTTCTGACAGCCGTTGACATCGGTTACTGTGACTGAATATGTACCGGCTGTGTTGACTGTTATACTTTGTGTTGCGTCACCTGTACTCCATGAGTAAGCGCTAAAGCCTGCTCCTGCATCGAATGTTGCCGAGCCATCGGCACAGATTGTCTGATCTGCTCCAAGATCTACTGTTGGCAATGCGTTCACGGTAAGATCTGCTGCATCGCTGTTCTGACAGCCGTTGGCATCGGTTACTGTT
>JAFGIP010000103.1 GCA_016929525.1 Bacteroidales bacterium | reverse complement strand
TATGATTGGCCAACCATTTTAAATCAATTAACAATTATATTTGAAAATAGAATTTAAAGGGATGACACACTTAAATGAACACTCCCGGGGTTGGTGTTATTATTATTCTTCATTGGTATGGAAATCCATGTTCCTGATCTTATCCATAACTGGAGGGTTTCTGTAATAGGTACTTTCGTTCAGGTAATTGCCAGTATAATGGTTATTTGGCTGTTTGGGCATTATTTCAACTGGAACATCAGGCAGGTTATTTTACTGGGATTTGTAATTAGTTTAAGCAGCACTGCAGTGGTTGTTAAACTTGTTGAAGAAAAGGGGGAATTAAATACGTCTGTCGGAAAAAATGTTCTTAGTATTTTACTGGCACAGGACATATTAATTGTACCCATGATGGTTGTTATTGGTTATATGGGTGGCAGTTCACCTTCAAGGATTGAAATGATAAAACAGATAGTTGGAGGGCTGCTTGTACTTGGTATTATCTTTTATATTATAAAATTAAAACATATAAAACTGCCCTTTCAGAAGTATATCAGACTCGACCATGAACTTCAGGTATTTGTGGCTTTCTCATTGTGTTTTGGTTTTTCGATATTAACGGCTTTTTTTGGTTTATCAGCTGCTCTGGGTGCTTTTGTCGCCGGAATAATAATATCAAGTGCCAGATCAACAGCATGGGTCTTTAGCAGCCTTCATGCGTTTAAAATTATGTTTGTAGCACTGTTCTTTGTATCTGTGGGTATGCTGATCGATCTTGGTTTTCTTAAAGAAAATATCTTATTAGTCGTTTTGCTTTTAGCTTCGGTATTCGTATTGAATAACACCATTAATCTCTTTGCCATAAAGCTTTTTTGTCTGGACTGGAAAGGCAGTATATATGCTGCTTCTTTACTTTCTCAAATCGGTGAATTCAGCTTCATACTGATCTCTGCAGGTTATTTTCAGGGAATAGTCGGAGAATTTATGTATCAGCTTATAATCAGTACAATTGCACTTTCACTTCTTTTAAGTCCGTTATGGATAGCCTTTACAAGAAGAATTACAAGGGATATACTGCCGGGAGGAAGAATTATTGATCCTACGTAATATACGTAAACCAGGTATCGGTTTTACGCAATTTCTTCACAATATACTTATCTGAAAATTACGCACATATGCTATATAATAGATCATGATGCGTGATTACATTTACCCGTTAAATAAATGTAACTGTTATTATATGAAATCACAGGTATGTGTAAAAGTTTCAGATGAACATCTTGTAGTATTAGTTCAAAACGGGGATCATTCAAGTATGAGTGCTCTTTACAATAAATATTTTAAGCTTGTATATCAAAAATGCTTTTCTTTTGTTAAAAATGATGATGATGCCTATGATCTTACCCAGGATATTATGATTAAAGTATTTGATAAGATTTCATTCTATAAAGGAAAATCATCATTTTCAACGTGGCTTTATGCCATAGCACATAACCACTGCATTACTTATATTGTAAAGCAGAATAAGCAAAGAAAAGAGAGTATATACTCTGTGCCTGATCTTGCTGATGATTCTGTTTCAGACAATTATGAATTACGCGATGAGTCTGAAAAGAGAGAAATTTATTTATTGAATATATTAAATGAGATGCCCGTTGTCGAAAGGGAAATGCTTGAGAAAAAATATCGGTACAATTACTCTATTCTTGATTTACAGAAAGAATTCAATCTTTCTGCTAGCGCAGTAAAAATGAGACTGATGCGTGCGCGCCAGAAAATGGAACAGAAATTCCCGGTAGTTGCTGCGTAAAAGTTTTTCTTTGTCAGATCAATTATTCCACTAATCTGTTTTTGATCGCATATTTTACAAGCCCGGCAGTATTTTTCATCCGGAGCTTTTCCAGCAGGTTTCTTTTATGCGTATCAACAGTGCGAATGCTTATAAATAGCTTTTCAGCAATTTCGGCGTTGGAATATTCCTGCGCTATCAGTTTGAGTACTTCCAATTCTCTTGTAGAAAGCGGAATATCAGTCTTTATACCTTTTACAACAGGTTTATTTAAATGTTCTATAAGACTTGAAGATACTTCACGACTGAAATAACTGTCACCACGCGCCACGCACTTTATTGCTGTGAGAAGTTCATCCTTACCGGCATTTTTTAAAATATAACCCCTCGCCCCTTTTTCCAGAGCCTGGATGATAAAATCATGAAGTCCCATCATTGAAAGGATCAAAATATTAATATCGGGATATTCTGATTTGATTTTTTCTGTGGTTTCAATACCATCGGGTTTTCCCATATCGATATCCATAAGGATAACATCTGCTTCAACTGATTTGATAAGATTAAGAACATCATCACCGCTTTCAGCCTCGCCAACAACGAAAATATCCTTCTCCTTTTCAAGGAGTGATTTTAACCCTTCCCTGAATATTTTATGGTCGTCGGCTATGATTACTTTTATTGGCAAAGATTTAAATTTAATAGCTCGCGTTTTAAGTTATATTTTGAGATATATATAATATAAAAGTAATTCATTTACTGGATTCCGGCAATTCATAACGGTATCTCAACTGTAATACTTGTCCCCCGACCAATTTTAGAATCGATTATTACATCTCCTCTTAAGGCTCTCGCACGTGTGTCTATATTTTTAAGCCCAATCCCAAAATCATCATTTTCAAGTTCGCTTGTATCGAATCCTCTGCCATTATCCTCAATCATCAACACAAGACTTTCTTTATGTCTGATCAACTGAAAATGAATCTCTGAAGCAGAAGAATGCTTTAATGTGTTATGTAATAGCTCCTGTCCTATTCTGTATAAATTCAATTCGACAAATTTATCGAAACGTACTCCTGCTTCCATATTACTAATGAAATGTATTTCAGCTTTTCCTGATGCATTAATCTGAGTACACAGATTTTCAAAAGCAGAATTCAGTCCGAATTTATCAAGCAGTCGGGGCATTAAATCGTGCGAGATACTTCTAAGGTCATTTGAAATGGAATCAATTATTTCAGTAATATTTTCCAGTGTCGTGGTTGCTTTAGGTTCTGTTTTTTCAATTGCTTCAGAGAGAGACTCAATATTGAGCTTTACTGCTGAAAGCAGGGGGCCTATTCCATCGTGTATTTCTTTTGCGAGGCGACGTCTCTCATTTTCCTGACCTTCAAGCACATACTGAATTGATTCTGCTTCATTATCAACAAGTTTTGTAATATTTTCAACAGTAATAATGAGCCCGTCTGAGAATGGTCTTCCCTTTATATTCAATGTCACGTCATTAAGTTGCACAGATTCTAAATTAAATGACTTAAAACCGGTTGAAATTCCTTTTCTGATTTTTTCTGAGAGTTCAGGGACCTCTGTAAGGTATTTCGAAATATTTGTTCCTGTAATTTCTTCCAGATCAGTATCAATATCCAGAAGCTTTTTTGAATGAGCATTGATCAGAGATATATTTCCCGTAGTATCAACAGAGATAACACCAATAGGAATACTAGCCAAAATAGCTGAAAGTATATCAAGCGTATTATAACTTATCCTGCTTGACCTCATTTGCTTATGTTCAAAGTTTTAAGTGAACAATTATAGCAAATATCTTAATGATGATAATGATTTTATTTACTCAGGTGAAGTAAAAATTTTTGAAGTGTTTCCAAAATCTGCAGGTTTATGTTCATTTTTCAGATCAACTTTTGTTTCTGACTGAAAACTTGAATTCTTAATTACAATATTGGTTTCCAGTTTGCGGGCAAGTTTTTGAAATAATCTTATTTCTTCCTGTTTTCCTGGTTTATAATTATGAGGAATAAGAATTAAACCTGTTTTATTTTCTATCAAAATATAGTTGACATTTAATGATCTGGCTATTTCAAATATTTTTTCCTGATGTTTCCCTCTGGATACTATTATATCAAATTTCGCAGTACTGTTATTAAAGATATCATGGGCATATTTTGCAAGTTTTGTTTCAGCATATCTTCGTGTTTTTTCAACAGAATCTGATTCATCTTGAGCAATCTTAAAATCCTCGATAATATGCAGACAACTTACTTTCGCATGGGTGATTTCTGCAATTTCCCTGGTAAATTCCAGGAAATTCCTTGATCTGGAACCTAAATCAACAACTACAAGAATTTTTATGCGAGTCATATTCCATTTTATAATTATGACTCCAATGTATTATGTTGGTCACATTGTATTTAATTAATTATCAATAACTCTGCTTACTGTTTCCTTTTTAGTCCATTCTGCTACACCAGCAGAGACAATAAATTTCATTACTTCGGCAGGTGGAATATCTATGGGTTTAATATTTTCTTTGGGTACAATAAATAGCTCACCGGAGAAATTATAAGAATGAGGAAAGTATACAGCAACTTTGTCTTTTTCATCAATAATGGACAGATCATCATCAGTAATAAATCCTAATTTTTCAAGGTTTGAAATAGTATTTACCATTACAAGTACGGGACGGTTAAACTTTTTTTCTCTGCCCACAAATGCAGAGAAAAGGTCTTCAAATGCTGAATAAATAACTTTCAGCATAGGTACTCTGTTAAGTAGTCTTTGAAAAAGAAATTTAAATGGTCTGGCAATAATTGTTTGTCCAATAAAACCTACTAAAATCAATAGTATTATAATAATTATTGCACCAAGACCAGGAATATTTATGCCAAACAACGTGTAAATATGTTCTTTTAATAACCCATCGATAAAAGAAAAAATCAGGTAAATGATATAAATTGTAATAACTATTGGGGCCAGATAAAGTAACCCCTGAAGAAATAATCGTAGTAATGTTTTCATGATATCAGAGTTTAGAAATATTATATAAATCTGTCCTGCGATCTTTAAGGTTCTGAACACTGCCGAATTCGTGAAGTTCCTTTAAAAGATCCATATCAAGATCTGCAATGAGTGTCATTTCTGTATTGGGTGTTGCTTCGGCTTTAACGGCATTTGTTGGAAAAGCAAAATCAGAAGGTGTAAAAATAGCCGACTGTGCGTACTGAATATCCATATTATTCACTCTAGGAAGATTACCAACACACCCTGCTGCAGCGACATAACATTCGTTTTCAATTGCCCTTGCCTGAGCACATCTACGTACTCTGTAATACCCGTTTTGTGTGTCTGTAAGAAAAGGGACAAAGATTATTTGCACTCCCATCTGGCTGTAAATGCGGGCAAGTTCTGGAAATTCAATATCATAACAAATTAGTATTCCAATTTTACCACAATCTGTGTCGAATACCTGAATTTTATCACCGCCTTTCATTCCCCATGCACTTATTTCTGACGGAGTCGGGTGAATTTTATAATATGACTCGTAGCTGCCATCTCGTCTGCAGAAATACGATATATTCATCAGGTTTCCATCTTCCACAACAGGCATACTACCCGCAATAATATTTACATTGTAAGCAACAGCAAATTCTATAAATTTTTCACGAAGCGGCTGGGTATACTGAGCAAGAGATCGTATTGCCTTTGCTTCTCCCAAATGATCAAATTCGGCCATAAGTGGTGCATTGAAAAATTCGGGGAATAAAGCAAAGTCTGAATTGTACCCGGCAACTGCATCAATAAAATACTCAATTTGTTCAACAACGGCATCGAAAGAATTGAAAAGCCTCATTTGCCACTGCACTATTCCAAGCCGTACAACACTTTTTTGCACATTGATAAGCTGCTCATCTTTCTGATAGTATATATTGTTCCATTCCAGCAGTGTTGCAAATTCTTTTGACTGTGTATCGTACGGCAGGTAGTTATCCAGTATCTTTTTAACATGAAAATCGTTTGAAAGCTGAAACCAAAGCACAGGATCAAAAATCTCCTTTGTTTTTACTTTTTCGATGTACTGTCTTGGTGATAGTTTATTGGCATATTTTGAGTAATTAGGAATTCTTCCACCGGCCATAATCGCCTTTAGATTAAGATTCTCGCAAAGTTCTTTCCTGGCATCATAAAGCCTTCTTCCAAGTCGCATTGCACGGTAATCCGGGTGGACAAATACTTCAATTCCATATAATATATCACCATTGGGATCATGAGTATCGAAAGTATAATTTCCGGTAATCTGTGAATAAGTATGGGTATCCGTGTATTTATTATAGTCAATAATCAACGAAAGTGCACTGGCAACCACCTTTCCATTCACTACGATACATAACTGTCCTTCAGGAAAAACTTTCAGTAATTTTTTTACTGCATCTTCTTTCCAGTATTGTCCGCCAATGCCTGAATATGCCTGTACCATAGTTTCTTTCAGAGAAATATAATCGTTGTATCTAAGGTGACGCAGCTCTATTTTGTTGTCTTGTTTATTCATTGCAGACAAAGTTATTAATATTTCATATCAACTATCGACCTTGATCTAACATAAAAAAACCGCTAAAAAATGTGACCTGATAGCAATATTACTGTCTAAAGGATAAAAAATCAGAATAATAAAAACATAAAACCGGATGATATGCAAAAGTGTATTTGTATAAAGCCATTTAGCAAAGAAGGGAAAGAGGTATTTGCCCCTAATCAGGCATACTATTTTGAATTTGCACCGGCCACAGGTATGAATGGACAAACCTATCATGTGATGTTTGATGAATATAGATTTGAAGTATTCAATACAACTTTATTCCGTGAATTTTTTAAGAAGGTCAGCCGCCCGTGAATTTTTGCTTTATTATAGAGCCCTGGAGTAATCTCGAGCCGGAAACGAATTCAACAATACGTCTGATTCATGAAGCCGTCGTGCGCAGACATAATGTCGGAATCACCTATCCACACAATTTAACCATCAGACAAAGCTGCGCATACGGATTTATTCGTCTGATTGAAAAAACAGACCAGGTCTCGCCAAATTTTTCAACTTTTTACCGTAAAGTCAGATTTAAAGAACAGTTACTGCCATTATCCGGGTTCGATGTAATTTTTGTACGTCCCAATCCCCCACTCGATCCGGTAATGCTTAATTTCCTCGATTCAGTCAAAGATGATTCATTTATTATTAATGATATAGATGGACTGAGAAAGGCAAACAATAAATTATACCCTGCAGTTTTTTTTGATCCGAACAACGAAATTATACCGGTAACACATGTTTCAAGGAGCAAAGAATACCTGAAAAGGGTTATCCAGGAATCCAAGTCTGATAAAATGATACTAAAACCTTTCGACGGCTACGGCGGACGAGGGGTGATTGTCCTGGAGAAAGGTGCTATGCAAAATATAAATTCATTACTCGATTATTACATTTCAGGCCGAAGCGACGGGAATTATGTTATACTGCAGGAATATGTCAAAGGAGCTGACAAAGGTGATGTCAGGATTCTAATGCTCAATGGTGAACCGATTGGTGCTTATAAGAGAGTTCCTGCCAAAGGAGATATGCGTTCAAATATACATGCAGGAGGAAATGCCGAAAAGCATGCACTTACAAAAGAAGAGAAAAATTTATGCAAGCGTATTGGCCCAAAATTAGTTGCCGACGGGCTATTCTTTGTAGGTCTTGACGTAATTAACGGTAAACTTATAGAGATCAATGTTTGCAGTCCTGGGGGCATTCCCCGAATCAACACATTCAACCATTCCAAACTCCAGAAGAAGATTATCGATTTCACTGAAAATCTCGTCCATTTTAAAGAATCTGCCATAGACCGCAGGAGAAATTTTCGCAAACTCATTGAAAATGCATAGGCTTACCCCGGATGAAATTATTAAGAGAATCGAACAAAGAATTACGTTTGAAGCCACAACAGCCGACGGTTCATTAAGCATAAAGATAGAAGATTATACACCCTTTGTCTGTGTTGCACTACACTGTGGTCATAATCTGCGGGAAGAGCTAAGGGAAAAATGTCTTCTTGATGAAGGTGAGCGTTTATATGAAGAAGATCCTGAAACTGATACTTTCATATTATCATTTCCTATAACAATCAAGGCTCATGATTCACGTTATGAGTATGATCTTAACAGGAATACAAAAGAAGCAGTATATACGTTAGCATGGGGGAAAAAGGTATGGAGAAAGCCTCTCAGTGAAAGTGAAATAAAAATGAGTATACAAAAACATCATAACTTTTACTCTATAGTTTATGCGCTTATTCATAAACTGGAATCACTTTTTAATGCTGCTCTTATATTTGATATCCACTCCTATAATTATAAAAGAATTGAAAAGAATACACCTGTATTCAATATCGGATCGGGAATTATCGACCCGAAGTACCGGATATTTATAGAACAGTGGATAAAAGATCTGAGAAAAATAAACTTACCGGGGATCGATAAAACAGTTGAAGAAAACGATGTTTTTGCAGGATGTGGTTATCTGATACAATATATAAATGAACACTTTGATAAAACTCTTGTACTGCCAACTGAAATAAAAAAGATATACTGCAATGAGGAAAATGGCGAGAAATATCCCCAGGTAATTGAAGCAATTAGCAAAGGTTTGAAGAAGGCTGTACTGAACACATCGGTGTTCTTTGCACGCAAACAGACTAACCTGACTACAATCAGAAAACACTCACTTCTGTCATCGGACCTTGATAAAACATTACTTAATGCAGATAAACAACTTTTTAACCTTGTAAAAGACTTTGAAATTCTGAATTATGTCAATCCTCTTAACATAGAACAGGAAAAGAAACAATTTTACAAATCGAAGTATAGCGTTAATCCGCAATTTAAATACAGGCAGATAATAATCGATCCGTTCTCATTCAAAAAGAAACTATATGCAATACCGGTTGAAAAAATAAGGGATATCAATATTCAAATCCTCTATAAAGATATTATTGACGCATATGCCGATAAGGTTGATATGATAGCAAATATCGGTAACAATAAGTTCTTATATAATTCATTGCGTTATTTTGGTGAACCGGATGAAACGGATGTGAGTAATGCTCATTTTTTATTACATATACCTTCCCAACCTGAAGACTACCAGAGCAACGATCTGGGAGCCTTTGATGTTGAACATTATTTCAAAAAAACACTTGAAAACTATGGTTTCAGTTGTAAAATTGAAATTTCTCGTAATACAGTATCAAAAGTTATGGTTCTTAACAGCAGAAAGCTAATCAGAATACGAAGAGATGCAAGGTTTACTGAAAAAGGACTATATGCCCTGGCTGAACATGAAATAGGTGTACATATGCTCACTACAATTAATGCAAGATTACAGCCACTTAAATTTCTTTGGTTGGGAATGCCTGTAAATACTATGACACAGGAAGGTTTGGCAGTACTTAGCGAGTACCTTTCCGGGAATATTACTGTAACTCGACTGAAAGAACTGGCTTTAAGGGTACTTGCAATAAAATCGATGCTACAGGGTAATGATTTTAGGAAAACATACCAGTTCCTGGTAGAACAAAATGTATTGGACGAAGACAAAGCATTTTACTTAACGGCAAGAGTATACCGTAGTGGTGGATTTACCAAAGACTATCTTTATCTGAAAGGATTCCGTAAGGTACTTGACCTTTATCAGAATAACAACTCCGTTGAATCGCTTTTAATAGGAAAAACATCACTAAAATATCATTCAATAATTAATGAAATGATTGAAAGAAAACTTTTGTTACCACCAAAATATGTTACAAACGTTTTTCGAAATCCAATTGAAGAGAGTCCGATTATCAATTTTATCATATCGGGTATTAAAAGCATACCTGTCACAAATAATAAAAATTTGACCGAAAATAAGCTTTCGGAAAAGAAAAAATGAATTATACTGCATAGTGTAAAAGAGATATTACAAAACAAATCCGAACTATATTTCATGATCTGTTCTTAATAAAAAAGAATAATTACTTTTATGAACCAATAAACCTAAATTCAAAATTCAATTACATTTTATATCAAAAAACATGAAAAAATTAATTTCACTCTTGTCAGTTTCCTTTTTATTTTTTGCCTGTAATAAAGATAATGATGCTGTAAAGTATGACTTTTCAGATATAACAGAAACAAACGCTATCGGAGAATATATTGGCAACGTCGACGAATCTGACTGGAGAACAGATGACAACTGGAACAGCGCTGAGAATGGTCTTTTTGGTTTGAGTTCTGCATCTGTTATTGATTCACAAATCATGACAACGGACAAAGACAATGTGCCAGTGAATCCAATAGCTGAAGATCAGGTGTATCCTGCTTATCCAAACCCTAGTACCGGAATTTTTAACATATACTTTTCAACTACTGCAGAGGAAATTGAAATTGTGATTGTAAATACAAGTCTTGATATTCAGTATAAGAATGAATTTCAAACTCATGGCTCAATAATTTTGTCCTTTAGTTTTGATGGATATGAAGTCAATCATTATTACAGAATTTATTATTTGTTGAAATTTAATGATAGCATTGTTAAGAAAGGCCATGGTGATATAATGTATACAGAATAATTTAAATGTTTGAAATGTGGCAGCTGCTTCTTATAATGGACTGCATTAATTACTTTACTGTTTCTGACTTCATATCACAACTAAAATATTCTTATAAATAGTTATACAGGAAATAAATGTCTAACTTAGACGCAAATTCTGATTTGAGAATCTGCGCATATTTACTACCCTCTATTCGGTTGGTTTATCTTTGCTCTACTTTTTAAATCCTAATTTTAAAATAAACGGTAACTGGAGTAAAAAGTATCTGTAATTTATTAAACTGAAATTCTGATTTGCTTTCAATGAGTGAAAACCATTTCCGGATTTTTCCCCGATGCTATAATTCACTTACCGTATAAAATAGTATTAATTAAATTATTAAAGTATGAACATTTACGTAGGAAACCTTGATTTTAAAGTAAAAGAAAAAGACTTGGAAGGAATATTTGAGGATTATGGAAAAGTAAATTCCGTTAAAATAATCACAGACAAATATTCAGGAAGAAGCAAAGGATTTGGTTTTGTTGAAATGGAAAACAATGACGATGCAGTTAAAGCAATAAAAGAATTGAATGGTGCAACGGTAGAGAATCGGGAAATAGTGGTAAACGAAGCAAGACCCAAAAGGAAAGATTATTAAAAGAGATATGAATAAAGGAAAAGTTAAATGGTATAATGAAGTCAAAGGATTTGGCTTCATTGAAACAGAAAATGGTGATGATATTTTTTTTCATCGCAGTGGAATTATTAAACCAAATGATGGATTGCATGAAGAAACGAAAGTAGTATTCGAGATTAAACAGGGAGATAGAGGACTTTTTGCCATTAATGTGAAGAAAGAGAATTAAATAACAATTTGAAATTTTCAGAATTGCATTGAATCGAAGGAACAAACAGTTTAGGTTTTAGAAATATCAATCTTTAAAACTTTTATACTGATACAAATAAAGGCAGGTACAACAGAAAGTAATAAAATTGTTAATGCGGCAGTTAAAAATTACAAAACAGATAACTCAAAGAACTGATGAATCAATAACCCGCTATTTCCAGGAAATCAATAAATATGAACTGATTACTGCAGATGAGGAAGTTGAATTATCAATGAGGATAAAAAAAGGCGATAACAGGGCACTTGAAAGACTTGTTGTTGCCAACCTGCGTTTTGTAATATCTGTAGCTAAACAATATCAGAACCAGGGACTATCATTTCCTGATTTGGTCAATGAGGGTAACCTTGGATTAGTAAAAGCTGCCAGCAGATTTGATGCGACGCGTGGATTTAAATTCATTTCTTATGCAGTATGGTGGATCAGACAATCGATTATTCAGGCTATTGGAGAGCAGACCAGAGTAGTACGTTTACCGTTGAACAGGCTTACATCGATTAAAAAAATTACCAGAGCAATTCCATTTCTCGAACAAGAACTCGAAAGAGCCCCGACTAATACTGAAATAGCCGATTTTCTTGATATCACAACCGAAGAAGTTTTTGTTGCAAACAATATAAAAAAAAGACAGGTCTCCTTTGATATGCCTGTGCCTCAAAATAACGACAGCGATTTTAGCCTGTACGATATTATTCAAACTGGAAATATTCCACCAACGGACAGCAATGTTATGAATGATTCGGTCATAATAAACATTAATAGGGCTTTAAGTAAACTTTCCAGGAGAGAGGCATCGATAATTATCATGTCATTTGGACTGTTTAATACACCGATCTATTCACTGCATGATATTGCTTTGGAATTTGAAATGTCTTCAGAGCGTGTACGACAAATAAAAACGAAAGGATTATCCAAATTAAAAAACCTCTTAAAAGGAAAGGAGTCTTTTATTAAGTAATTAAACAATGTAATTTGAATTAAAATTTATCTATGGGAAGATCACAAGAAACTTATAAGAAGAAAGAAGTAAGAAGCAAAAAAGAGAAAAAAAGAAAAGACAAGGAGAAAAGACGCCTGGAAAGAAAAGAAAACGAAAAAAACAACAGTCTTGAAAATATGATTGCCTATGTCGATGAGAATGGTAATATCACATCTACTCCGCCTGATCTGGGGAAAAAGAAAGATATCAAAGCGGAAGATATTGAAATTGGTGTACCAAAAAAAGTAGAATCAGAAGAAGATAAGATAAGAAATGGTATTGTTAAATACTTCAATCACGATAAAGGTTACGGCTTTATTAAAGACTCAGTTAGCCATGAGAGTATCTTCGTTCATGCAAATAATCTTTTGGAAGAAATTAGTGAGAATGACAAGGTAAATTATGAGATTGAAAAAGGGCCTAAGGGAATGATCGCAGTTGGGGTGAGTCTTATAAAATAATAATTTACGATGTAAGCATTTAATTTAATCCTGAAACATAAAACAGTAGCAACTTTATGGCTAATTATTCATCTTTAATAAAAAATTTATAAGATGAAAAAAGTTATTTCAATAGTAATTACAGGATTATTGATGCTTCTATCCAGCTGCAGCAAAGAAGATGAAAGAATAAAATATGAATCAACGGGTTATCTTATCGGACCAGATCTCGCATTATGCATTTGTTGTGGTGGATATATCATAACAATTGATGGAAGTGTTGAGGAATACCGTTTTGAAAATCTTCCGGATGAAAGTGATTTGGATCTGAATGAGTTAAATTTACCGGCTCCGGTTAAATTGAACTGGCATATGGACCGCGAATGCGGTAGTATAAATTATATCATAATTGAGGATATTGAGCTCAACCCGGATCCGAATTAACCTCGTTTGTTGAATAACATATCTTTTTATTTCGTCACCGTTATTTGAACAAAAACGAATAAAATATCTCACTGAACTGAATTAAAGATTTCGTCAAAATTCACTAATATTAACAATATAAGCAGTCATTATAAATTAAACGTGAGAGATGAGAAAGATGCATCTTCTTTGGTTTGTATTATCTTGGACGGCTTTAATTATTGCATCGTTCCTTTGGAGTCGTTCATTAATAATAAAGAATAACAGAGTCGTAGTTCAAAAGAAAGCACAATCATTCTTCGATCACATTGTTACAACCCGGTCATGGAACTCGGAACACGGAGGTGTGTATGTACCGGTAACCGAATCAACACAACCAAATCCTTATCTTGAAGATACCCTGAGAGATATAGTAACTTTAAATGGATTAAAACTCACTAAAATCAATCCTGCTTACATGACAAGGCAGATATCGGAAATTAATAAAGACCGTTTAGGCATTCACTTTCATATTACTAGTTTACATCCGATACGACCTGCGAATAAACCCGATGAATGGGAAACCGGGGCGCTTAAACTTTTTGAATCAAATACACCTGAACTATTAGAGGTTGTAGGGAATAATTACAGATATATGGCTCCTTTGTATACTGAAAAAAGCTGTTTAAGATGCCACTATTTTCAGGGATATAACGTTGGTGATATTCGTGGGGGCATTAGTGTCTCTTTTCCAGCCACATTCTATTTAAAAAACATGAATAAACAGATAATTACTCTGGGTTTTATTCATCTCATTGTTCTTGGAATAGGAATAGCAGGTTTATTATTTTATTTCAGGATGTCAAATAGATATGTAATGGTTATAGAAAATAAAAATGATGAGTTGAAAAGGATTAATGTTACCAAAGATAAGTTCTTCTCAATAATTGCACATGATCTTAGAAGTCCTCTGAGTGCCTTAACTTCACTAGGACAGACATTGCTGGAAAGCCATAACGAAATACCTGTTGAACAACGTGAAGAGTTAATTAATATCCTTTATGATGGTTCAAAGAAAACCTATAATTTACTCGACAACCTTCTGAAATGGGCAACATCGGAATCCGGAAGACTGAGTTTTAACCCTGTTCAGTTACCAATCAATGATATTATTAAGGACAATCTTATACTGTTAGAAGAAAATTTTAAGAATAAAAAAATCAGCGTTAACTATGATCTGAATGAAATTGTTATAGTTTATGCCGATTTGAATATGCTAAATACTATTTTAAGAAACCTGCTATCAAATGCAATTAAGTATAGTCGTTTAAACGGCACTGTTAAGGTGAGCGCCAAAAAAATAACCGGAGGTATGGTGGAAATAAGTATTGCTGATACGGGTATTGGAATTGAAGAAGAATTACGAACGAAGATATTTGATACTGACAATATCACAACTAAAAAAGGAACAAGCAACGAAATTGGAACAGGACTTGGATTAAAACTTTCCAAAGAATTTGTTGAAAAGAACGGAGGTCAGATATGGGTTGAAAGTGAACCAGGCAAAGGCTCTGTATTTAGTTTTACTTTACCTGAATCAGGAATACAGTAAAGGTATCAATATTACAATATTTTTTCCCCGGCTGTAATTCGCTCTGACAATTTATTTAATGAATGGTACGCATATTATATGCTTGTTTTTGGGGAATATATTCTTTTAACTTGCCATTGGAATCATGTTGAGTAAATATGTAAATCTTCTTACCCTGGAATGGCTGATAGATAACTATTTCTTCTCTGCTGTCACCATAAATATCAAGTCCGATTGCCTGTACTCCCAGTTGTTCTTTAGTTACCCCTGCACCAAGATGCTCCTGTACGGTTTTATCATATTTTCCTAAGTCCTGGATTATTTCACCATATCCGTCATATAGTTTTCTTTCCAGGGGCATCCACATTGACTGAATTTCTTTATCGACCCAGCTTATTTTTGTAGGCCAGTCGGTATAATTCTTACTGAATCTGATGTTTTTGATTTTTTTTCCTGTTTGTGCGTTTGCACTCATAAAAACAGCTCTGTGTGCCCTGTTTTGAATGATAAGCTCAACACCCGGAAGGTCATTAATAAAGTTACCGGCCCAGATGCATTCAGTATGATTGCAATTACGATCATTCTTCCAAATCAATTCTCCTCCGGAAGAGAAGCAGTAAGCTTTACCCTTCGGTTTACATTCGGCAATAAGAATTTCCTTGCCGGGATTTGGAAGGATATCAGCAGTTGTCACAAAATCTGCATGAGCATCCATTAATTGAGGCAGATCGGCTTCCCACAGTGCAGAACCATTATCGTCAATTACTGCATACCCAATACAAACTTCTTCCTTACTGTCGTAATCAATATCGGCTATATCAGGTATATGCCCTACAGAGTGCTCATTGTTCTGGAATACCCATTTTGCATTCAGATCTTTATCGTATCCAATAGCTATTCCTTTAATCTGGTTGCTCGCTTCATATTTTACCACAATTGTCGGAAGGCTGTCATATCCGTCCATATATGCAATAAAAGCCATTGGATGAGCTCTGGTAATGATTTTTTTGCTCAATTCATTAAAGGGCGATTCGATACTTTTTTGAATTTCTCCGGTTTTCCCGTTAACAATTTCAATTCTGTAAGTACTATCCCTTGATGTCTCTGCTACAACTTCAGAGTGTCCATCATGATCTATATCGTAGATTATTGCCAGCGCTCTGTTAGGAGGTTCATGTTTCCAGTACTTATGTTCCGATAGTGCTGAATCACCAAGTTTCCAGAGGACTTCACCATCATAATCAATCGCAATTAAGTATTTTGCTTCTCCCCTGCTTCCAACCCTGTGTAAAAGAATATCCATTTTCCCATCGTTGTCCAGATCTCCAAAACTTGGATAAAAACCAATATTTTGATCATATTTTGTTAAATCGTATTCTTTCAATAAAACAGGACCAGGAGCATCAGATCTTCTCCTTGGTTTAAAATCAAATAACAGAAATATTATCAGTAACAATAAAATAAGCGGAGATATAATTATTAATAATTTTCTCATTCATTTACTATTCTAAATCGATTAAAGATATTCTGCATAACTAATAAATAGAATACATTTTTGCAATCATTTGTTCAAAAGAAAATAATATAAAAGTAAATCAGAGGGCACAGGTTGTAATTTTAAGGTTTTGTTTTGAATCTGGCGGGCGACCATAGTTGAATTATACTTAATGCAATACCATTCGAATCATCTGAAAACATTTAACACTCTATTTAGAAATAGCGACTGAAGCGGATTCAGACAACAAAATTTCAGTTTGGTTATATTCAGACTATGATATTTCGCAAACATCACTATATATTTCTGTACAAATCACGATTTCATTTTAAAAATTGTTAATATTTCTCTCGTCGCCGGCATTATTCTCATCTTTCGACCATGATGTTTTGCAAATAAACTACAATTGATATTAAAGCAAATTACAATTCTTCATCGCAATAATTTTATTATAATCGAAGCATTTATACATTAAAAATTAAAATGAAGTAATTTCTCCAGTCAATTTATATATTCTGAAAGATATCTCAGTTTAGCAGGTTTTTTATATTTGTATTAACTCCGATCATATTTTTCAAAGTTCTTTCATGTATAAATGAATCTGAAAGGATTTTTAAAATAACCTGCTCTATGGTATCTGAAGAACATTATTTTACAAAGGAATTTTCCCAAAATGATAAATTAACTCGTAATTGTTCATTTATCAGGGAAAGATTAATATTTTTTATCCCTGCATTAATATTGATCACATTTTTAATTTACGTTAACAACAGTGTATATGCAGCAGAAACTAATTACACTGTATTAGATTATTGTGAAACACTAACCGGTTGGACAGGCCCGCATGGTTTTGAGCTCGATGGGGAGAATAGTATGGAGGGAAACGCATGTGTCAGCAGCACCGGAGAAGATCTTGTGTCTTTTTCAAAAACTTACACCCCTCATAACACTTATCTTAGCGAAGAGAATGGATACCTTAAATTCTGGTTCTATATTTCAGATGCATCGCTTTACGATAATACCGGTCAGATTGAAATTACAAGTTCAGGTTCGTTCGATGTTGATGAATACAGCTGGAACCTGAATAACATTTACATTAGTGATGGTTGGAATTACCTGGTATTAAGTTTCGCCAGTGCAAATAAAAATGGATCGCCCGATTTATCAGCAATAAATTTTTTCAGAATATATGGTTTTTATTCTGATGTGGTAACACTTAAGATCGATGAAATAATTTTTTCTTACGACATGGAATTACCACTTCCGGGTCAGGTTTTTGATAAATGCAACTACATTACCGGTTGGTCCGGTAATGACGAAATAGTTCGTGATCCCTATAATAAAATGGAAGGCACTGCATGTATTTCATCCAATGGAGATGGAACCAACAGGTTTATAAAATCATTTATACATATTAATGCCAATGTTGGTTTTGAAAAAGGATATCTCAATTTTTGGCTTTATGTTTCAGATATAAGCAGGTTCGAGGAGGCCGGCCAGGTAGAAATAACAAGTTCCGGAGGTTCGGATGTCGATGAATACAGCTGGCCAATAAAATGTATGAATCTGAAAAACGGATGGAACCATGTATTTCTTAAACTATCGGAAGCAAATGTATCAGGTAGTCCCGATTTAACTTTAATCAACTATTTCAGGTTCTATAATTTTATGACCGATTCAGTTTTGCTAAGAATTGACGATATCAGGTTTACTGAGAATTTACCACAAAAACCGGTAAAAGTAAATCCGAACACGCTAAATAATAAAGTATTGTTTGGCTACCAGGGTTGGTTTGCTGCACCTGGCGACAGTTCATTGCATGACCATTGGGTACATTGGTTCAAAAACAACATCCCCGATGCTGATAATGCTACATTCGATTGTTGGCCTGATCTTTCGGAATACGATGAAGATGAACTGTTCACAACCGATATGGAATATTTCTTCGACGGAGGACCGGCAAAGCTTTATTCAGCGTATCGTTACAAAACAGTTGACCGGCACTTTCGTTGGATGAAGGAGAACCAGCTCGATGGTGTTTTTCTTCAACGATTTATTTCAAATACGCGTTATACAGAAGGGTTGGATTTTGTTGATAAGGTAACCGACAACGTAATGAAAAGTTGTGAAAAATACGAGAGAGTATTTGCTATAGAGTTCTGTATCCAGGAGGGTGAAACCTGGTGGGTTGAACAAATTAAGAGCGATTGGATGCATTTGGTCGATGATTTGAATATAATATTAAATCCATACTATCTGAAGCATAAGGGTCGTCCGCTGATAGGTATTTACGGAATAGGGTTCGAAATGTATTCATATGCTACTCCTTCAGAAGCACAGGAACTCATCGATTGGTTTCATTTTAATGCTCCTGATAAATACCGGGCTACCGTTATGACAGGAGTACCGGCAACCTGGAGGACTGACGCAGAATATATTGATTTCTATTCAACTGTAGATGTTATAAAACCCTGGAGTGTAGGCAGGTATGATGATGTAGCAAGTATTGATGGTTTTTTAAATCAATACATCGCACCAGATAAAGAATTTTGCGACAATCATGGTATTGATTACATACCTGTTATATGGCCGGGATTTTCATGGTATAACCTGCAGCGCGATGGTGAATATCAGAAGAACCAGTTCCCGAGATACGGAGGTGAATTTTACTGGAGGCAGTCATACAATGTAAACAGAGCAGATGTGAATATGATCTTTATAGCTATGTATGATGAAGTAGACGAAGGTACTGCTATGTATAAAATCGAACCAAGTGAAAAACACGTACCTACAGAAGGATTTTGGGTAACTCTTGATATTGATGAATACGATCTGCCCAGTGATTGGTATTTACGTCTCTCGTGCGAAACAGGCCGGGTTCTCAGGAATGAAATAGCAAATGATAATAAACTACCAGCAATACCAAATACTCTTGGGGTTGATACCTTGCATATTTCACAGGGTATCTATCCTCAAACAGTTATACCGGAAGAAATGCATGGATGCGAGGGAGAAACAAAACAAGTCTCTGCAATTGTGTTTAATGCGCTTTGGCAAAACTGGTCGACAGGATCGAGTGACATAATCACTGATGTATATTGTGATTATTCGAAAGAGGTATGGCTTGTCGCAGGAAATAGCTGTGGCAATTCCTCAGATACAATGAGCCTGATAGTTCATTCCAGTCCTACAATTAATTTAGGTGTTGTGGACACTGTATCTGGAGATGAGAGCCTTACTGTTTCACTTGATGACAATTATGTAAGGTATTTATGGGATGATGAAGTTGGAGATACTGCTTTTATTGCTAATAGTTCCTCACTTAATCCGGGTTTAAATGAGATAGTCCTTACAGTTGTTGATCATAATGGATGTAAAGGCTACGATTTACTGTTTGTTTATTTAGAAGACGGAGGCGTAGTCATTAGAGAGTTAAACGAAACTGAAAATCTGAATATATATCCAAATCCTTGCATAGAATCAGTAAATCTTGTATTTAGCTCCTCTGAATTATCTGAAATTAACCTTTCTCTTTTCGATATTGAAGGACATAAAGTGTATTCAGAAATGACAAAAACCGGAAAAACAATTACATTAAAAACCGATAAATTAGTTAAAGGAAATTATTTCCTGCACATCAAAATAAAAGATTACAATGGAATAGTTACGATTGTTAAGAATTAGATACATTGAGGCAGTTAACGTAAAATGAGTTATAAACATACAGGTAAAATTCTTATTAATGGGGCAGTTGACCAGGCTCGGATTGTTACAAATAAATCTGAACTGATTGTATCACCCGAAGATGATGGTTTGCATATCACCAAATTCAATATTGGGGATTTCGAATGGTGGTATTTCGATTTTATTGATCGTTCATCTGAGTGTTTTATAAAAATTGTGATTCATATTGGTACAGATCCTCTAAAGACAAAAATCTATCCGCAACTTGCGCTATCAATAAATACCCCGGAAAGAAGTGAAAGTATCACAGTCCAGTATGAAATTGACGATATTGTAGCCGATACTAACAGATGCAATATTTCTATAAAAAACGAAGTCAGCATTTGGACAAAAGATGATATTCAGGCTGAATATTTTGTGAAAGTTAAAATTCCGAAATTCCACTGCGATTTACATTTTACCGGCGAAATTGAAGGGTGGAAACCTATGGGAAATGAAGTCGAACATCAGATAGGAAAAAAGAAAGGCTTCTTTGCCTGGACTATACCAATGCCAAAGGCAAAAGTAGATGGCACGTTTATTTACAGATATGAAAAATATAATGTAAATGGGGCCATTGGGTATCACGATCATAATTATAATAAGGTTCATAAAAGGAATCCTTTATATCTCGATGAACTGGTAACCAGATGGTATTGGGGGAAGTGTTATGCAAACAGGTTTACTGTTATTTTTATGGATACAGTCTGTAAAACAAACAGGACACTTTCTTTAATGGTTGCAGAGTATAATAAAATTATACATAGTTCTAACAATCGTATTGAATTTTCAGTTACTTCAACGAGTTATGACAGCATTTTAAAAACAGATTCCCCTTCTTCTCTCATAATTAAATCAACAGATGCTGATTTCCCTTTTGAAGCAGAGTTTATTTTTGACAAAATGTTAGACAGTAAAGATTTGTTAGAGGAGATTAATCCACTGTTGAAATGGATAATTAAAAAAATGGTTGCCAAACCAGTATATTATGGAGTACTGGCACAAACCAAAATTAAGATATACAATAAAAAATTTGATGGGTTTGGAAATTATGAGCTGATGGTATTCAGAAACAGATAGTAAAAATTAATTAATAAATTTAGGAACATACCAAACTAATTACATATGACAAAGAAAATAATAGCTATAATAGCATCAGGAATCTTTTTAGCAGGATTGTGCAAAGCACAGAAAACTGTTGAATACGGTTTGGGATCGTACAGTGCAGGAATAAGTTCAACCAAAGATCAGATCAATGTTCTAAGTTCAGATCTTGTCACTTTAGGTATTGAATATACATATCTGATAAAAATCGATAAAACAGATATTCCTAAGATAGATTCAACGATAGGCCCATATTATAATGATAAAATTTGTAAACCAGTTATACAATCATCCCTAAGAAAAAATTTCGGAGCCTATACAACTGAGGAAACCATCACAACGAAAAGAGATGAAATTACTGTTGTACCAATAAACGAATCGAAAGCAATTCTGCAGGAATATCATATCAAACTTGAGGGAATTTTTATAAGAGATGTTATATTGCCTCCCGGTATACATGCCATAATGGAAGAAAAACTGGCATCGGAGCAGGAAATAATGGTCAAGGAATATAAAACCAGAATTGCACAGATGGAATCGGAAAGGTTAAAAGTAGAAGCTGCCGGTATTGCCCGGTACAACCATATGATAGATTCATCACTGACAGAAAAAGTCCTGCAGATGAAATATATTGAAGCACTTACTGAACTTGCCAAATCTGATAATGCCAAGGTTGTGGTAATCGGAAATGATAAGATTAAATTGCCGGAAATTCCTGAATATATTGAAAAGAAGGAAGAGTAATTAACTGATATATAGATTAGATGAACATTATCAAGACAGAAAACCTGACCAAGATATTTGGTGATACCATTGCTGTTGATACTGTATCGATGCATGTAAAACAGGGAGAGATTTATGGTTTTCTGGGTTTAAATGGTGCAGGAAAAACAACAACGATAAGACTATTGCTTGGCCTTATCAGACCAGATTTCGGTTCTTGTTACCTGTTTGGCCAAAAACCTAAACAGGCTTCCGGAATATGGAACGAGGTTGGCTATCTTGTTGAAACACCTCACTCCTATCCTAATCTAACGGTTACTGAGAATCTTAAAGTAATTTATAACCTTCGTGGTTTAAAAGAAAAAAGTATTATCAAAGATGTTATCAGCATACTTCGTCTTACGCAGTATAAGAACAAAAAAGAAAAACACCTGTCTCTTGGAAACAAGCAGAGATTAGGACTGGCAAAGGCATTGATCCATAAGCCAAAACTCCTGATACTGGATGAACCTGTAAATGGTCTTGATCCTGAGGGTATTGCAGAGATCAGGGAGTTTTTAAAAGACCTTACACAAAATCATGGGACTACTATTTTTTTATCGAGCCATATTCTGTCTGAAATTTCAAAACTTACTACCCGCATTGGAATAATTCATGGAGGCAAACTGATAAAGGAAATTGATTCGTACGAGCTTGAAGAGCAGATTATTAAGAAGCTTCTGGTCAATACGGTTGATAATAATAAAGCAATCAATATTCTGAATGAGAATAATTTAGCTGTTTCGATTAATGGTGATTCTATACTTGAAATAGCAGAACAGAATGCTATTGCGCATCCTGAAAAAATTGCTGCCATATTGGTTAATAATAATATTCCTCCAAAGATGCTTCGAGTATTTGAAGAAGATCTGGAATCATATTTTCTGAGAATTATTGGCGTAAACAATATAGAACAATGAAGCAACAAATATTAGCATTAAAAGCGGAGATATTAAAAAACAGGCATTCTCAAATTACCTGGGTTACGTTTATTGCATTTTCTCTTGCACCTATATTTGGCGCTGTGTTTATGTATCTGATGAAGGATAATGGCTATGAAGGGCTGTCCGGTTCTTTTAAATCAAAGGCTGTAATGATGTCTTTCGAAGCAAACTGGAATTCGTTCCTGGCATTATTATCTCAGGCAGTTGGCATTGGCGGAGTGCTTATATTTGGCTTTGTGGCCAGCTGGTTATTTGGACGGGAATATTCTGATGCTACTGCCAAGGATTTGTTGGCACTTCCAATTTCACGCTCAAAAATTCTGAATGCTAAATTCATTTATTATATCTCATGGTGTTTAGCGCTTGTGATTTCAAATTTGCTATTAGGTCTTATTTTCGGATTTTTATTACAGGTTGAAGGGTGGCATTATTCAGTCTTAATAACCAATCTGAAGATATATTTTATAACAACTCTGCTTATAATTACACTAAATACACCAGTAGCATTTGCAGCCATAGCTGGCAGGGGTTATATGGCTCCTTTGGGTTTTGTTGCTGTTTTGCTGGTTTTAGCCCAGATTATCGGGGCGATGGGGATAGGCAATTATTTTCCATGGTCGGTGCCGGGCATTTATGCTGGTGCCGGCGGTGAAGATCTTAAAATACAATTGAATTATCTGAGCTTTATTATTATTATTATAACCGGAATAATTGGATATATAGGCACAATACTGTGGTGGAAATATTCAGATCAGAAATAATAGAAAATTATTTACCGGCACAATGGTAGTATCTTTATTACTTATATCTGCACTAAACAAGAATCCTAATTATGGATTTGAATATCAAAAATGCAAAATATAACGATTTAAAAGAAATAGTAGAAATCTACAACCAGGCAATCAGAACACGCCATTCAATTGGATTTTTAAATGAATTCAAAGTTGATGAACGTACAGACTGGTTTATGGAGCACGACCAAGGCAGGTATCCTATTCTTGTTGCAAGGTATGACAAAAAGGTTGTTGGTTGGGTAAGTCTTAGCCCATACAGAAAAGGCAGGCAAGCTTTTAATAAAGCGGTTGAAGTGAGCTATTTCATTCATGAGGACTTTCAAAAAATGGGAATCGGGACATTACTGTTAAAAGAGATACTGCATATTGCACGCAGACTAAGCTATAAAAATGTTGTGGCTATAATTTTTGATATAAACCTGGGTAGTGTAAAATTGCTGGAGAAGTTTGGATTTGAAAGGTGGGGGTTTTTACCTGATATTGCAGAGATTGATGGAGTTAAAATCAACCATTGCTATTATGGATTAAAATTATAAAACGGTGATAATGGTATATGCTAACTTCAACTGGACCAACACCAGAACTTAAGCGAACTGCAAGACGACACTTTTTTCATTGGGTTTTGTTTCAGCTCAGTCAAAAATAAATAAACATTTATCCGATTCAGCAATCTGATTATCAGGGTAATCTAATATTTTAATATGGTTTACTCCGTATTTTGTTATTTCACAACGTAGGGTAATCATACCACATAGAGGTTATATATACAGATTGCACTATAATTGAAAACCGATTATCGGCTTTTAATTATTTAATTCAACACTATAAAAATTGCCCGCTATTCACCTAACTTACACAGACACCTCCTACTATGACGAAATTAAATTTGTTTAAAGCAAAATGGAAAAGCAGTAACCCGCAGATAAGAGAAGAAGCAGTTAAATCTTTAAAGGATATTGCTGCATTAGCTGATATTGCAGAAAATGATGAATACCCTTTTGTGAGGAAAGCTGCAATCAACAGCTTAATATGGCCTCTGCACAGCGATATTATCACAAAAGTTGCAATTAATGATGATGATGCTTCAGTAAGAAAATCTGCAATTGAAAAGGTTAAGGATTCTGTAATCTTAATGTACATTATTCTCAAAGAACCTGACGAAGATAACAGGTTAACTGCTGTAGAGAACATAAAAAGTACAGAGATTTTGGCCAGACTGGGAAAGAATAATACTGCATGTGATTATGCCAGACAACTTGCTGTTTCGAAGATACAGGATGAAGAAATTTTAGGTGAGATAGCCAACCAGACCAGCTCCTACATAGTGTATTCCAAAGCAATTGATAAAATAAAACAGAAATCTGTGTTAATTCATATTATTGAAAACTCAGTCAGTTACGGTGCAAGAAATTATGCAAGAAATGTACTAATCAATATTAGCACTTGTCATAAATGTAAAAGTTCATGTGCTATATACTACTGTAAATCCTGTAATATAAGTATATGTAAAAAATGTATTCAGGAGAAGCATTCTTTAAAATTTCAGTCTGAACTCTACTGCCCTGAATGTAATAAACTGATCGATAATAAACTCTATCGGAATTATTTTGAAGAGTAATTTAATTAATACCTGATTCATTGATCTGTAATTGGTACATGCTGATTATTTGATTAATCTATAGCAGCATATCAGCTTTTAACTTACCTCAGTCTTGACTGATACAGTAGAATATTTCTTATATTAAAGATACTGTACTCTACTACTGGCATATTTAAATATTTTAAAGTTGTGTGGCATGCTGGCTGACAGACAACAAAGCTAATTCCTACTAGCAAAATTGTCCGATATTGATTATTTTTGTTTAAAACGATGGGATATGAATATTCAGACAGAGAAATTAAATTTAATTGAGTGGATTTCAAAACTTAATGACACTTCAATAATCGATAGGTTGAAACAAATAAAAGACGATTATTCAAAATCTAAAGACTGGTGGGATACTTTAAAAAAAGAGGAATTAGAGTCAATAAACAGAGGCCTTAAGGATTTCGAAGAAGGTAGAATTCATTCCCACGAAACTGCCCGCAAGATATATGAAAGACACTTATAAACTCATTTGGTCAGATGAAGCTATAAACAATTTAAAAGGTATTATTGATTACCTAGAAAACAGATGGACCAAGCAAGAGATAAAGAAATTTTCACTTCTTCTTGATAAACAACTTAAACTAATAGAAAATAATCCTTTTCTATATGCTGAGAGTGATTATTCAAATGGATTGAGAAAATCTGTTTTATCAAAACAGACATCTATTTATTATCGCATAGTAAATAATGAGATCAGGATTATCACTTTATTTTATAATAGACAAAATCCCAGTCGATTGGGAAATAAATAAAACACGACCACATAACACGCGGTATAAAACATTGGGGTGAAAGCAGGTTGTGAGCATTAAAGCCCGCAACAAACTCGCTCACGGTAGATAAAACCATGCGCCGTGATCCCCAACGATTTCATACCGCGGGAACGATAAGTTGATATAAATTATAAGTTATAATTATGATAAAAGCACACTACTTTCGTTTGTACATAATCAGTTTTCTTATTTTTTTATCACATGTAACCTTTGCTCAGGAAAAAGCTTTTCTCATAAGTGATAACATAGCTGTATTTTACCCTGTTAATTATATCGCAGAAAAACATAATCCGTCATTTGCGCTGATTGAGGAACCTGAGATCATTGATACTTTACCGTATAGTTGGGACATAAAGGTCGAATTTGGTGAAGAATTTGAAAAATCGATGGCTTATATAAAAACCAGATCCCAAACCTGGCTGTACGGAACCGGCGAATCCAGGGGAAATTTAGTTAAAAACGGGGAAACAAGAATATTCTGGAATACTGATAATCCTTCATATGACAGAGATAGTGACGGAAGACTATATCAGACTCATCCCTGGGTTCTTGGAGTTCATGAAGACGGATCAGCCTTTGGAGTATTGGCAGATAATACATGGAAACAAAAACTGTCACTTGGAGACGGGATAGTCTTTATATCTGACGGCCCTCCGTTTCGAGTTTTTGTAATTCGGGCAGCGACTCCCCAAAAGGTTATTCAAATACTTGCAGCCCTGACCGGTAAAATAAACTTACCTCCTTTATGGAGCCTTGGATATCAGCAGTGCAGGTGGTCATACTATCCTGACACCAGGGTAAAAGAAATTGCTGATACTTTCAGGTTAAAGCAAATCCCTTGTGATGTAATTTGGATGGATATTCATTATATGGATGGATACAGGGTATTTACATTTGATCCGGAAAGGTTTCCAAATCCTTCAGAAACTAATGATTATTTGCATAGTCAAGGATTTAAATCGGTGTGGATGATTGATCCGGGAGTTAAAAAAGAAGAAGGTTACACGGTATACGATTCAGGTACAGAAAATGACGTTTGGGTTAAAGATGCAAATGGTGATGTATATGTCGGGCCCGTTTGGCCTGGTGATTGTGTATTCCCCGATTTTACTCAGGAGAAGACTTCTGAATGGTGGGCTGATTTATACAAAGACTATATGAATACAGGTATAGACGGAGTATGGAATGATATGAACGAACCATCGGTATTTGGCGGACCTGACTGGACCATGCCAATCGAAAATATTCACAGAGGTGGAGCAAAATATCTTAGAGATATTCATCTTAGATACCACAATGTTTATGGTATGCTCATGGTAAAGGCATCACGCAAAGGTATTCTGGATGCAAATCCTGATAAACGGCCATTCATACTGACACGTGCAAATTATATAGGAGGACAACGCTATGCTGCTACATGGACAGGGGACAACGTATCCAGCTGGGATCACCTGAGAATGTCTATTCCAATGAGTATTAACCTTGGCTTATCGGGACAGCCTTTTAACGGGCCTGATATAGGAGGATTCGACAAGAACGCTACCCCGGAACTATTTGGTCATTGGATTGCAGTTGGCGCATTTTATCCTTTCTCAAGAGGTCATACTGTAACAGGAAGTATTAATCATGAACCCTGGGCCTTTGGGGAAGAAATTGAAGATGTATCCAGAGTAGCATTGCAAAGAAGGTATCGTCTCCTTCCCTACTTGTATACATTATTTTATGAGGCATCTGTAAATGGTATGCCGGTTATGAGACCGGTGTTTTTTGCAGATATAACAGATATTAAATTAAGAAGGGAGGAACAGGCATTTCTTTTAGGAACAAACCTTTTAGTTATTCCAAAATGGGCAGATCATCCTGCTTTGCCCAAAGGTATATGGAGAACAATATCACTGGTTGGTGAAGATTCTGAGAATGACATATACCAAACTGATCTGAAACAACGCGGGGGGTCAATAATTCCATTAATTGATGTTATCCAGACTACAGAGCAATATAGTACCGATTCACTTACACTACTGGTATGTCTAGATGAAAATATGAAAGCTGAAGGCACCTTGTACAGTGATGCCGGTGATGAATTTGAATATCTCAAGGGTCAGTATGCCGTAGATTATTTCATAGCTGAAAAGTCAGGTGAAAATAAGATCATCATTACATGTTCAAGAAAAGAGGGACATTTAAAAGAAGAAAAAAGATACTATCGGATAGGCATTGTTACTGATTCCGGAATTGTATATTCTGAATGGAAGAATAAGAAAAAAATTGAGATTTCGCTGCAATAATATTAAGTGTCTCTATAGAATTCCTTAAGTGTTTCTCTTAAAGTTGTATTATTTCCTTTCATCTGTTTCATTTTATAAAGATTAGTTTGTATATTTTAGGCGTTTCAACATTTTAACAGATTACAACCTAATTCTAAGTTTTACATATATGAAAAATATTTTCAGCAAAGATGGACGTTTAATAATACCAATCACAGATCGGAAAGCTTCTGTTATTAAAAATGAAGATAAAGTCCGATATATTGTTGATAAGGCCTTTTGTCCAAAAGGTTGCAATCTGATAGATCCTGAATATTTAATTAACGGTTTCCCTGGGCTGCGTTTGAAATTCAGCCGTTCCGGAATGGAAGGTGAATTTATCATTTCAGCCATTGAAGGAGACTTCGACAAGATAATACTCTCGGGTCAGCTTAAAGACGGAGTTAAAGATGATCTTTTCTGTCCGCACTGCGATACAATGCTCAGTAAACTTGCTAACTGCAGTTGTCAGAAAGGTGCAGAGATGGTAGTAATTGGTCTGACTCCTGTCCTGGATTTCAACGATGCAATTGCATTTTGTAATGTTACAGGATGCTCAAACGGAGCTTTTATCAAATCGGGAGATGTTATTCGACATATAAGGCTTCAGGGTGAATATAGCAGGTATTAATATTTAGAATAGTTGGCATTTATTGGTAAATCCGCCTGCAATTCAATCGATATTATATAATTTTTATAGCCAAGATTTTATACTTTGATCTTATTATCCAAAAGATACATATTTTTTACTCCTCAATATGATCTTGACTAACTGTTCGGAGGAATCTTACGCAACCATTAGTTAAGCTAAAACATCAGAATTAAAAAAATTATGGGAAAATATTTAATTGTATGTAATATATTGGTCATAGTTCTCCTTTTTAGCGCTTGTGAAAAAACAAAGGATATTGAAAGTGATAATGAGATTGAAAATGATACCAACTCGGCAGATTTATGTTTCTCATGCAATCTTTCAGCGTCGGCACAACTGATATTTAATCAACTGTTAGAAGCCTATAATGACTTGTGTATAACATGTCTTGAAGATATATTAATAGAATGGAAAGATAAGTATTCACATGATTCAGAAATGCCGGATTCCCTTCAGGATATTTATGATGTATATAAAGAATTCTATAGCCCGTGGGATTTATCCAGGATTGCTTATTCTGAATTTGGATATGAGATATATCAGGATATATTCTACTATCTTATTCAATCTGGAATTGAGTATGATTATTATTTTAAAAGTTATGGTGATATTTCATATACTATTAACGATTTCAGACCGGAGATCAACGACGATACGATAAACTGTCTTTATTTATCTACAGATTATAAATCTGCTATCAACTGTTTTTTAGGTTCAGATGAAGCGCCGGGAGATTTTAATGATATTGTAAAATTGGCATTTCTGACAGGGGAGACACACCGACGATATGTATTCCTTCGTAATTTTTTATTGTTCATTCCCGGACATTGGGGAGATTACTGGCATCTGGAGACACATCCTGAGGTGTGGCTTATTTCATTCAACGAAGTAAAAGATAGTGCTCAGGTATATTTTAGAATTGGATATGAGGGAGGAGAAGCAATTCTGGGTAAAGAAAATGATAGCTGGAAAATTGTTGATCATTACATGACATGGATTGAATAATATCCATTTGAATCGCATAAATTTAAAACTCTTATTCATTCAAATAAGAAAGTCCCTGTCCAAAATGAACAGGGACTTAAGGTTTAGTTTATCCAGGATTGGTTAAATCAGAACTTTTTCATCCAGGTGTACAATAACTTTTTCGATTTTTCCGTCGCGATCGAAAATACTATGACTTATTTCTTTGGTTAAAGTTACAGAATCTATATTATCGGCTGTACCATCCCTGTAAATAACATCGATACCCGTGCTGCCATCCAGTTTATAGATAAACGGAACCTTACAGAAGGTAAAATAAACGTGAGGTACATCGTAGTATTCGCTTGAATCTACAAATTCAGCTCTTTTTAAAAGGACTGGTTTGATATTGATCTTACCATCCGATATAACAATGCCAAGCTCATAAAACCGACTTATCAAATCTTCTTTAACCTGTCCGGTCATACCTGGCTGTTGTACACCTGCCATAGAAGGTGTATGAGAATATGGATCAGTCGGGAATGCTCCGTAATCTGCCGGCGATTTATGAATGCCTATACCCTCTTTTATCTCATTGTAATACTTCCTTAATCCATTTAAGGTACCGGTAGTAGCGTTTTCAGCAGCAGCTTTTTCGACGTTTTCTCCAACAGCAAGTAACAGTTTTGAAACCATATGCCAGTAAATACAACCCAATCCTTCATACTTATAAAAAGTCCCGCTGCGACCTGTAAATGACTGGTGGTCGAATATCTTCTCATAGATATCCAGTACCTCCTGCATTTGATCATCGCTGAAATTTACTACTTCCTTTTTCCTCAGATTAATGAGTTCGTCCTTAAGAAAGTTAGCATTATTAAAGTTACCGTTGAAATGGTATTTTCCTTTGATGTCCTTATCAATCACACTTTTATTACCAATAATTAGCAGCTGTAATAACAGAGTCGATTTCTTCACATCCTCTTCAGAAATAACATTTTTTTCAAGAAAGTCCGGTAGTCGTTTATTCGGATACAATATGTAACTGTTTTGATCTTCACGGTACAATGCACTTTTACGCATAGCTTCGATAACCTCAAGAGCTTCATCAGCTGATAGTTTTCCTGAACTCAACACAGCGGTCTGACCTTCCAGCATTTCGTACAAATATCTAATCGAAATGCGATCATCGTAAATTGAAATCAGATTATATGCGTTATACATTTTATCATCGCGCTTGTTGGCATCGATACTTTGATCAACAAATTTCTGAGTCAGATTTAAAAAGGCATGAAGATCTTCCTTTTTCAGTATAACGGTTTTACCTGAGAATTTTTTATAAACTTTTTCACGGTAATCTGAACCTGCTCTGCCCAGAAGATCTGTCAGAACTTTTCTGCCTGAATCGTCAAAACCTGCTGAAAGCAATGATTCGTTTTTACTGAATGCGCCGTGAATCTCAGTCATCAGCTCTACTATCTCTTTTGATACAGTATAACTTTCCTTATCTGAACTCTGGAATAAATTATCGATATGACTTATAAACCTGCGGATATAATATAGAGTAACCATTGAGACACCATAACCGACAAGTGCATTGTTGGCATCATTCCATTCGGGTCTTTGGGTATTCATCCAAATACCGGCTTCCGGGATAAAGTTGCTTAATTTGGAAAGTAAAGTAACAAGTAGTTTTTCAGTAAGATTCACCTTTTTAACACTACCATTTGATTCCAATACCAGTTTTGCATCAGCTCCCATTTCCTTTACAAGTTTTTCAATCTTCACATGCAATGTATCGTCCATATCAATTGATAAATGCGGATTCTTCAGCAGGTCTTCATATTTATGAATTCGGTATGGTACATTGGCATAAGCAAACATTTCTTCTGTAAGCCATGAACTCAATCTTTCAGGAAAATACTTTTGCGAGACTTCTAATAGTTTTTCAAGATAAATAATCTGGTGATCACCCCAGTAGCCGATATTAGACCAGGGATCGTTTGGATCGTGCACTTCCCAGTCAATACCATCGCGTGTAATACGGTATGGATTATACCCGTCGGGAGTTGTTGCGTTTACAAATTTAGCAATCATACCGCTGATATATTCCGGGAAAGAAAGAGACAATGCTTCCCAATTCTGGAAAATATCGCGCCAGTTACCCTGATAATACAATATCTTATGACCATGACTATCCTTTATATTTATCGAGAAAAGATTCCAGGGACGGCTGGGATCGCCATGACGACGACTAAAGGTAAGTGGCAGGTATTCAAGAAACAACCTTTTAAGGTCTGCATCTTTGGCATTTTCAACAGCGTTGCTTAGCTCTTTATAAGATATTTCATCGGGCAGCGATGTTAAAAATGACTTATGTTTATCCCAGAGCTTTTTATTAAAATGCTCTATATGTTTATTGAAATCAGCACTTTCAATGGTATAGCCATTACTAAAGATACCACCTCTCATAACATTAAAGAGCGCATTGGAAAAATGTCGAGCAGTAATTAACCGGTCAGCTGAATGCTGTATTCCGTCAGCATCTGCTACAATTGAATAAAGCGTCTGTGTACCTCTTTTAACATCTTCTTCAAGTAATGTTTCAATATTTTTTTCCTTTTTCAAAAATTCTATCAGATTATTCACCTCGACTGAATCCTGGCTCACTTCAGCAATAAAGTACCATTTAACTGATCCTCCCGGTTTAACTGTAACATTTGTATTTACAAAGAAAGAACCTTTAATACCTTTTGATTCCGTTTCTTCTTTAATGTTTTTTCCCTTTCGAAAATCAGCTATCTGACGAGAGCTCAGTAAAAATTTAATGTTATTCAACCCATACGACCAGATGGTATTTACCTTAAGGGCTTCAGACGGTTCAGCCCTGTCGACCTGAATGGATGACATTCTGAATAATCCCAGGTTTACTTCTTTAACCAGTTCGTTTTTCTTGTATGCATCACTTAATGTGGAATACATCATTTGTGTGACACGATCTGTTCCGTGCGGCAGAATATTTTGTAATCCGTCAAGAACGTCTATATCTGCATTAGATTTAGCATTATTTGTAAGTACTGATTTTTTAATCCATCCGTATCTATCAGAGTTCATCCATGAGTAGGAAAATGTAAGTCCCAGATCAAGGTTTTTTTCTTCGAAAATTATTTTGTTTCCGATTGTATTTTTGTAAAGATTCCTTTCAATCTTGTAGATACCGTGGTATTTCTCAGAGAAGGGTTCCCAGAGAATATATTTATTCCCTTTTTTAACACGGATAAGTGTTTTACTACCTGTTGTCTCTGATGATTCTGAAATTTTATCATCGTTATAATAAGGGAAAATTGCACTGTCAGGATTTATCCTTCCTGCAGACAATCCTCCTGTACTGCTGATAAACATCCAGTGATTGGAGTCGCTGCATATGCTCATAAAGAACGGATTCATGGAATCGTAATTCTTTATAACATAGAATTCTTCGTCGTTGATGTGTGTAAATTCTCCTTTTACCGCTTTCTTATCGGCATGAATGGGACAGTTTCCCATTAATGTTTCAACTGCACTCATAATTTATTACACTTTTAATTTTTATAATAGAATTTCTTAATCAACATACTATCTGGATTACCACCGGCATGTACTTCAAAATCGCCATCTTCTACTATCCAATTATTTGACAGATCAACATAAGTCATATCTTTTGAAGAAATAACAAACTCGACAGTTTTTGTTTCTCCGGGGTTTAATTCTATTTTATCAAACCGCACAAGCTTTCTTACATCAGGTGAAATAGTCGCAAAAAGGTCTTTTATAAAAATTTCTACTATTTCCTTTCCAGCAATATCACCGGTATTTTTAACATCAACAGATATTTTAAGTTCCTGATCACCTGTCAGTGTATCAAGACTCAATGTAAGATTTGAATATTCATAGGTTGTATAGCTTAAGCCATATCCGAACTGATATTGTGGGTAGAAACCGTTGAATCCCCAGTTAGGATCGCGAATATCAGTTTTCTTATGCCAGTAAACAAGAGCATTTCCGGTATATTTTGGGTAAGTATAAGGCAGTTTTCCACCTGGATTAATATCACCGAAAATAACATCAGCCACAGCCCTTCCTCCTTCGTCCCCAGGCAGGTAGGCCATGATAATACCATCAGCTAAAGGCTCAATATCCTTTATAATTCGTGGACGGGCTTCAACTAAAACAATAATAATTGGCTTTCCGGTTTTAGCGAGTTTTTTAACCAGTTCCTGTTGTGCTTCAGGCATCGGTAATTCGTTTATATCAGATGGTTTTTCTGTTGCAGGAATTTCGCCAAGACAGGCAATAATATAATCTACATTCCGTGCTTTCGCGACTGCTACATCAGTATTGATATCATCTAGGTAATTAGTTCCTTCAACATATGTAACATTCTTTTCTCCAGCCTGGCTTTTAACAGCATCCAGTATAGTTTGTTTACTTGGATCATTGAAGCGTGTATCCAGACCAAGAAATGTTCTGGACCATGCTCCATTTAATACATTCATGGAGTTTGCAGCATAACCGGTTATTAGAATTTTGGCATTCTTCTCAAGCGGAAGGATGTCTTCGTTTTTTAACAGTGTTATGGCTTCTGCCGCAGCATCGTAATTTTCTTTCATATATTCTTCAGAACCGAATTTAGTGTATCCGGCGGGATCGGTATAAGGAACATCGAAGAGGTTCAGTGAATATTTCAATCGTAAAATTCGACGCACGGCATCATCTATTCGGGACATCATTATTTCACCGTTGTTTACAAGATCTATTATAGTGTCACATATAGTTGCATTATAAGGGTGCATTGCCATATCAAGACCTGCATTTATTGCCAGCTTGGTGGCTTCACGAAATGTGCCTGCCGACTGGTGTGCTATAATCAGGAACTCAACATCACTGAAGTCGGAAACTACCACACCCTGAAAACCGAGCTCACCTTTCAGGATATCAGTGATGATATATTTATTCATATGACATGGCATACCATTAACTGCATTTGAACTCAGCATAATAGACATTGCACCTGCTTCAACAGCTTCTTTAAACGGAGGTATGAAATACTGACGCAGATAGTTTTCCGGAATAATTGCATTGGCTCTGTCTTTCCCATTGGTGCCTGCTCCATATCCCAGAAAGTGTTTCACACAAACAGCATTTGTGGTAGAATCCTGGAGTCCTTCATGTTGTGAACCTTTAACATAGGCAACTGTCATTTCAGATATAAGATATGGATCTTCACCCCAACTTTCTCCTATTCTACCCCATAAAGGTTGTGTAGCAACATCGGCGTTGGGATTGTAATTCCATGGTAACGAAGCGGCACGTGATTCATAGGATGTAATTTTTCCTGTTATATAGGCTTTCTCAGGGTTCCATGTTGCAGCCAATGCAATTTGATTCGGCATCATTGTAGAACCAAGAACATAATTTGCTCCGTGAATATTATCGATACCGTATATTATCGGTATTCCAAGTCTTGAGTTGTTTTTAATATAATCCTGCATTCCTTTTACAAGGTGGTACCATTCTTCCTTTGTAGGCGGATATCCGGGAGTGTTATGAATACAACCTGCCCCATATTTTTTTAAATAAATTTCCATGCGGGCAGTATCGAGAATTGCAGTATCTCTTGCTCCCCAGTAATCACCTGGCAGAACAGCCGGTAAACCAAGGTTAAGCATTTGTCCCACTTTTTCTTCGAGGGTCATTTGTGCCAGCAGGTTTTCAACCTTTTGTTCAACATCGGAAACCATACCGGTTTCTTTCTTTCCGGTACAGGAAATGCTTACTGTTAATACCACCAATAATGATATACCAAATAGTTTAAGTTTTGCTTGAGGGTTAAATAAATAGTTCATTTTAAGTTTATTTAGTTATGGTGTATAATTCATATTTTCGTTGCCAATTTGCACTTTCCCCAGGATTGAGATCTATTCTGTAAAATATTTCAGGACTAATGACGTGTTTCCAACCCCAAATACTTACTGAAGATGGAATAAAATTAACAGTTTCACAAATGCAAACCTTATGCTTTCCATTTATTATTTTCCATGAACCTGAATTTACATTATTTACTACTGCATTACCTATATAAAACTGATCTTCTGTTTTTTTTACAAAATTAACTGTATTGTCTGTTAATTCCAGGATTCCTTCGGGATTTACAAATTCATCGAATACAGAGGTATCCAAAATAAAAGGGAATTCAAGTTTATAATCGGGACCTATATATTCATTATTAATGCCTATGAAGTTATGTATGTACTCCTCAGTCAGGATAGATTTACTCCCTACATTTTCAAGTTGATAATCGATATAAATTCTGTTTTCATCCAGTGAAATATTTTTACGGAAAGAAGCAGCATATCCCCTGCAGTCTTTCGGATGGATTAAATATTCTATGTTATTATCATTCGAGGTTATTTCTATAATGAATGGATTAATTTCATATGGTTGATAGAAATTAAAAGGCTTTTCATCGGGTTTTTTAAGGAGCCCGACTCCCAGTTTGGGGAACCATTCACCTGGCTTGCAGTCATCATATCCAACGGGAGTACTAATGCCAAATTCATTATAAAGTCCTCTTCCAAATAAAGAAACATCCATTTGAACCGGTTTTTCTACTGTCAGAAACTCATGATTTCCATTCAGAATTATGCTGGTAATCTTTCCGGTCCAGTCGAACCTGGAAGATATATAATTCTCACCGGGTTCGTCTATTATTAGTTTAATTATTCCGTTATCTAAAACCGAAGGCATTTATTTAATTAGAGTTTCTTCTATTTCTTCAAGCGATTTTCCTTTTGTTTCAGGAACGTATTTGAGTACAAATAATAGAGTTAACAGACCAAACAGCGCAAAAACAAGAAATGTGGTGCTCGTGCCATAAACCTCAAGTTCAACCGGAAATAAAGTAGCAACAGAGAAACTCACAACAGAATTCCAGGTTCCAACAAGGGAAATCATAATACCTCGCAACTTGTTTGGAAATATCTCAGAAAGCAATGTCCACATAACTGGTCCGAGAGATATTGCGAATGATGCAACATACATAATCAGACCAATAAGCACTAAAACAGCTTTCATAGAAATGCTGTTTTCCAATATAGTATCTCTGAATAAATTATAGTTTACAGAACCTATCTGTTTCTCAACATCATTAAAGAATTTAACCTCATTTTTGTAATGCTTACCAACCAAAAAAGGAAGTCCTTTTTGCACTGCATCTAGATCTTTTCTTGAATCTTCACTTTCTTTAACCGTTTCAATGATTTTAGAAATACTTTCATCACTTAAAATGAACGAAGCTTTTTTAAAGGCAAATCCAGCAATTGAGAGCGATATTGTAATACCTATTGCCCCTATTATTAATAGAGGTTTTCTTCCTAATTTATCAATTAAAAACATAGCAATGACAGTGAAGGCTACATTTGTAAGACCTAATATTGCAGCCTGCATAAATGCTGAATCCCGGCCGCCACCAGCCATACCAAAAATCATCGGGGCATAATAGAAAATTGCATTGATTCCAGTTATTTGCTGAAAAAATGCAATACCAAAACCTATTATCAAAATAAGATAATAGCGATTGGTAAAAACTTTGCTTATACTAACTCTTTCCTTTTTGTTAGATTTGTCAAGAGTTGCATGTATTTCTTTATGTAGCGATTCAGCATATTCTTCTCCACCAACCTTTATTAGAACTTTCAGCGCTTCCTCATCACGTTTTTTCATAATAAGCCATCGGGGACTTTGAGGTATTAGAAGAAGCAGGAGAAAATAAAGTATAGCCGGTATTGCGCCAACACCAAGCATCCAACGCCAGTTTAAATCGGGACTGGACACCTTATTAAGAATAAAATAGTTAGAAAAATAAGCTGCTGAAATACCAAGAACAATGTTTAACTGATTTATTGAGACAAGTGTTCCTCTATATTTTTTAGGCGAGATTTCAGCAATATATACTGGAGCAACAAGTATTGCCATACCTACTCCAACACCTCCGATAATACGAGCCAGAATAAAGAAAAACAGATTGCTTGTCAGAGAAGTACCAAGAGCACAAAAAGAAAAAAGAATAGCTGTAAACAGTAATACTAATTTTCTACCCAGTTTATCCGATAGTGGACCTCCGATAAAGTTGCCTAATATTGCGCCAGCTATTATGGAACTTACAGAAAAACCCAACATACCGGAACCAACTTCAAGTCGAAAAATGCTTCTGTAAAAAGGCGCAGCTCCGGAAATTACTGCGCTGTCAAACCCTAACAAAAAACCTCCTAATGCTACAATGAGTGAGATAAATACAGTGAAAAACACGTTCTTCTTCATCAATCGTTCATTTTAAATTCTGTTATAATAAAAAACTTACAGATGATTAGGGTAAATGGTGGTGCAATTATAAGAAATGCAAGCGAATTATGCTGACAGGAAATACTTAGATTTCAAATTTTAATTCTTTTTGTGGACATTCTTAATAATATTGAGTGCAATTATAATCTTAAATCACAATAAATAATTATTATTTGCTAAAATATTTGTTATACTAAGCTGATGTTTTATATCATCCGGTAATAAGTGAAAATAGCAATTTTTTACAACATATTTGAATTAGCTTCAAACTTAACAAGATATATATATTTTTGTATCTTTCATGGCAAATTCTATAACCGAAGTATTTCACCATAATAAAACAATATTTATTTAATTTAAAATACACCTACTAATTGCTATTACAATGAATAAGACAAATTCAAAACTAAGTTTCAAAGAGAAATTAGGCTATGGCCTTGGCGACACGGCTTCCCACTTTGTTTGGGACATGGTTGGCTTCTGGATAATGATTTTTTATACAGATACTTTTGGGTTATCAGCAGTTGCTGCCGGTACAATAATGGCAATAGCCCGATTCTGGGACATGGGTATCGATCCGATTGTTGGAGTGATCTCAGACAGGACAAATACCAGATGGGGAAAATTCAGACCTTATATCTTATTTGGTGCAATCCCTTATGCGATACTGGCTATTTTAACATTTACAACACCTAATTTTGGGGAGATTGGCAAAATATTATATGCCGGTGCAACATATGTGTTGTTAATGACAGCTTATGCATTCGTAAATCTTCCATATTCTTCATTAGGTGCAGTTATGACCAACGATTCATATGAAAGAGCAGGACTGAATACATACAGGTTTATTTGCAGCTTTATTGGTCAGCTTCTGGTGAGTGGATTTGCATTGACAATTGCATCATATCTGGGTGGAGATAACAAAGCTTTGGGATATCAACGAACTTTAATTTTTTTCGCATTCTTAAGTCTGGTATTCTTCTTTATAACTTTTAAAACAACTAAAGAAAGGGTACACCCTCCAAAATCACAACAGAACTCTGTGAAGGAAGACATAAAAAGCTTATTTCAAAACAGAGCATGGATTATTTTGGCGATAGTCGGCATTGTCTCCTTTGTAATGTTCGCCATCCAGAACTTGTCTGTAGCATATTACTTTAAGTACTATATGGGTAAAGAATTGAACATTAATATTCTTGGCAAAGTAATACAATATGATGCGGAAAGAAATACTGAACTGTTCAATATAATAAGCAGCATTGCATTGATAGCAGCACTGCCATTTTCCAAACCATTGGCAAAGCGTTTTGGAAATAAAAACGTATTTATTGGTAGTTCAATTCTGTCAGGACTGTTTTTTATTTTGATTTATATTCCATCACCTGATCATTATTGGACCGTATATACCTTTAACATATTTGCAAAAATGTCGTATGCTCCCGCAGTACCTCTGCTATGGACCATGATTGCCGATTCAGCTGACTATGGCGAGTGGAAAACAGGTCGCAGAGCAACAGGTTTGTATTTTTCGGCTGCGGTATTTGCACAAAAGGCTGGTTGGGGGATCGGAGCAGCGTTGGTCGGATTATTATTGGGCTTGTTTAATTACGTTCCAAATGTGGCACAGTCAGCAGAATCAATTACTGGCATTAAGTTACTTGTTTCCGTTATTCCTGGTCTCATGTATATGTCATGTGCAATATTTATGATATTCTATAATATCGATGTCGGCATAACGGACATTATGAAAAAAGAACTGGAAGAGCGCAGAGAAAAAGAATAACAGAATGTTTTAATTAATTATAGAGACTTCCGGTAAGATTTCCGGGAGTCTTTTTTATTATTATGCATTAATTTGCAGTATGCTAATCAAAGATTTAAAAAATAAAGGTCTTGAAAATGAATTCGTATATGAATTCTCACGCAGCAGCGGTCCCGGAGGTCAGAATGTGAATAAGGTAAGTACCCGTGTTGAGTTACGCTTTAATATAATTAATACCGAAGTATTTAATTCGGATGAGAAAAAATGTATTATTAAAAAGCTTGGAAAGCAAATAACAAAAGAGGGGGATATACTTGTTACTTCTCAAACTACAAGATCACAATCGAAAAACAGAGAGGATGCAGCTGAAAAAATGTATTTACTTCTTTACAGTGCATTACTTAGACCTAAGAAAAGATATAGGACAAGGCCAAATGCTGCTTCAATAAAAAAACGTTTAGAAAATAAGCGTAAACTTGCCGAAAAAAAACATCAAAGGAGAAATCTTATTTAAAAGCGCATCACTTTTGCTGTCTGCAGGTTATGTATACTTGAAAAGATTAGCTATATTTATTATGAAGTTTGCTTTTCTGTTTAGATCATTCTTGACATAAATTTATACCCCACCGGTGAAATCAATACGCAAAATACTGCACACAGTAGTTGGCGATCCGGAAGTATATGGATATGAGAATCAATTTATTTTGATATGTACAATTGTTGCGATCATAGCAAGTATAACTGGGTTTATATTTAATAGTTTCCTGGATATAAGTAATTACCTGACTGTATTAACCGGTGCTGGAATTATTATATTCGTCACATTATATTTTTACACAAAAAGAAAAAGGAATTTTCTTCTGTCAAAATGGGTTCTTACTATATTTTCAATTATTCTGCTGGATCTTTTATGGTTTGAAAATTATGGATCGAAAGGACCAATAATATATGTTTTTGTTGTGGCATACTCCGTATTGCTTTTTTTATGGAGCGGAAGAATACGGATGTATATAATCATATTCTCATTTCTGAATCTGGTAGCAATGTTCCTTGTCGAATTCCGGTTACCTTCTTTACTAAGTAATTACGAAAATGAGAAATTAAGGATAATCGATGTATATTCCGGATTAATCATATATCTCGGAATAAGTACTTTTCTAATGATATATCTGAAAAACAGATATATAAAGGAAAAGGAAAAAGCCGAATATTCCGATAAACTTAAGTCATCGTTTTTAGCAAACATGAGTCATGAAATCCGTACACCTATGAATTCGATCTTAGGATTCACACAACTTCTTCAAAGCAATCTTACATCCCGGAAAAAGGAATTATATCTTAAAACCATTAATCAGAGTGGTCTTTATCTGCTCAGGCTCATAGAAAACATCATGGATATTTCAAGGATAGAAGCCGGTGAACTTAAAATTAAAATCACTGAAGTTGATGTTAATCAACTCTTTTCTGAAATTTTGATTATGCTGGAAGAAAATGAATTCAATCCTGTTGCTCGTGGTATTGAAATCAGGTATTTTACGATACCTGAAAAACTTATCATTCGCACAGATCATGTTCGCCTCAAACAAATACTTACAAATCTTTTAATTAATTCAATCAAGTTTACTGAAAAAGGTTACATAAAATATACCTGCAGAAATCAAAAAGATATTTTATTATTCGAAGTAGAAGACACCGGTTTAGGAATAAAAGTAGACGATCAGGAAGATATTTTTAAGCGATTCAGAAAAATTGAAGCAAACAGCAGAAAAATATACGCAGGTACAGGAATAGGTTTATCAATAACCAAACATCTGGTAAATTTATTAGGAGGAGAAATCTGGTTTGAATCAAGTCCAGGAACAGGCAGCAAATTTAGTTTTACACTTCCATCTAAAGACAGTTATGCTGGCAATATAAAATTATAAGGATTGTGATAATATATCTAGTTATACACTAAATCACCGATTGGGGCTAAGCACTATTTATAATGACTATAGAAATATTTAAACGATGTCTATTTCGTATCCGTCTTCTGCTAAATTAGCCGCTACCTTTTCAGCATAGGCTTTGTCGAAATACACTTTGGGCTTATGCTTTGCAAACACCGGATACCTTCCCACAGAATCTTCAGAATTAAGGTAATTATACCCGACAAGATACAGATCTGTCTTCTTTAAGAGAATTCTGTAAACAGGTCTGTGCTTGCATAGTTCAATTACTTCCTGAAGTTCGAATCGGGTTATGTCTGGCTCATGCTTCAGTTTAACTGTTTTCACAATTTCATCGCTGAATGGTTCCTGTGTGAAATGCAGATCGAAGTTCTTTACATAACACGATAATACCACTGATTCATCCATAATCACTGCCGGCTTTTGTTCATCGCCGACCAGTCTAATATTTAATCCGTTTCTTGAGAAAAGGCTTTTCAGACGCTTATTGCGTCTGGCGACCATTTCTTCTAATGTCTCATTCTTTCTCATCTTACCTTTAAATACTCAATGTGATAATGTAATAGCCGAATTTATATTGACAATAAACAGGTGCCTTAAACGACGGTGACAAATATAAAGAAAAAATTTACATAGCCAATAAATACATCGAATCAGTTACTTTTTTAACAAACTGCTTCTCTGTTAACAAAATTCTTTTACTTGATATTCATACAAAGACTTTTAATATTTATAATATTTTTTAAATACGTCAGACCTTTTTAAAAATATTTAAAATCTATGTTTAGACTGCAATAGCTTAAAATTAAACCATAACCAAATTCATATTAATTTTAAATGTACTGTATTGTAGGTCTCATAGGAAATAGCAGTTGAAACAGAACATGCTGTTCTTTTAAAAAACTGATTAATTTTATCAAATGTTTGGATTTTAAAGATTATTATTTACTTTTACACATCCTACCTTATATCAGTCACACGCGCTAACGGTCTCTGGCTCTGCATCCCTATGCAGAGCTTTTTTCATGTAACGGAATTGGTAAAAAACTGAACCGTCTTGTCCATAATATCATAAAAGCAATTATGGAATATTCATTCATTCTGTTTATAACTTGATTTAATTTTAATAAACATGTATTGCAGTTGATATAATTTTATATACATGTATGCTATCGTTGATATTGAAACTACAGGGGGAAGTCCGGTAAATGAGAAAATTACTGAAATTGCAATTTATATTCATGATGGCAATAAAATAGTAGGTGAATATTCAACATTGATAAATCCGGAAAAAAAAATTCTATACCATATTACAAGTCTCACTGGTATCTCCAATGAAATGGTTGCAGGAGCACCCAGATTTTTTGAAGTAGCGAAAGAGATTGTCGAACTTACAGATAACTGCATTTTTATTGCCCACAACGTTTCATTTGATTATCATTTTATAAGAAATGAATTTAAAAGACTTGGGTATAATTATAAACGTGATAAACTGTGTACAGTCCAACTCAGTCGAAAACTGATCCCGGGGCTACAGTCGTATAGTCTTGGAAGATTATGCAAACATCTTGGTATAACAATAAATGATCGTCACAGGGCCTCGGGAGATACTTTAGCAACAGTCAAATTATTTGAATATTTAATGGCAATAAATAATAATATAAATCTAATTCATAATGATTTATTAGGAATTGATAAAATTGATCTCCATCCCAAATTTGATCTCAGTAAATTGAAAAATTTACCTGAAGAACCGGGTGTTTACTACTTTTTCAATGATAAACAGCAGTTAATTTACATTGGTAAAAGCAAAAATATCCGAATGAGAATATTAAGTCATTTCAGAAACTTTACATCAAAAAAATCTATCGAGATGCGTAATGAGATTGTAGAAATAGACTATGAGAAAACAGGAAATGAATTAATTGCATTGTTAAAAGAATCACATGAAATAAAGAAGTATAAGCCTTTGTATAACAGAGCTCAAAGGAGAGCATTATCTCAGTATGGTTTATATACCTATATCGATAATGCAGGTTACATAAGATTCTCTCTGGAAAAGAATAAGGAAAAGAATGGAATGCCATTATGCTCATTTAGCAATCAGAAATCAGGAAGAAATTTTATAGAGGTTCAAATTGAAAAATATGATCTGTGCCAAAAATTATGTGGTTTATACAATTCTTCAGGGGCCTGTTTTCATTATGATATAGCAATGTGCAAAGGAGCTTGTATCGGATTAGAAAGTTTTGATAAATATAATAATAGAGCAAATAAATTAATTAATTCTTTAAGATATCACGATGATAGTTATCTGATTATAGGCGATGGACGTACTGTAGATGAAATTGCAGTAGTAGCAGTAGAATGTGGCAAGTACCTGGGATATGGCTATATAGACAAAGAATGTACTAAAGGCAACAAGGAAGAACTGTTTGAATCTATTGCTATATTTGAAGATAACAGAGATGTGCAACAAATTCTAAGAAATTATCTCCACCAGAACTCAGATATTGAAATAATCCCTGTAAATCGAAAGTGTGAATGAGTTTTCCAGAATTGTTAACAATTGCCTGGAAAATCGGAAATAATAATTTCCAGATTCGTACTTTTGCTGCAAATTGTAAATCCATTTCAATTTAGTTAGCATATGGTCCATTTTTTTAGTGGTAAAGAACAAAAGGTAATTGCATTAGAGTCAAAAAAAAAATTAAATACTTCTGTTATTAAGCGACTGTCTTGGTTATTCTCAGGTGCTGAATATCTAACAGACCAGACTATTAAAGGCAATTTCATCGGTCCGCGGAAAGAGATGATCACTCCCTGGAGCACAAATGCTGTTGAAATCACTCAAAATATGGGTATAGAAGGTATTGAAAGAATTGAAGAGTTTTTTCTGGTCGATTCGAGCAATCCCGATCATGACCCAATGCTCCAGCATGTTTATCATAAACTTGAGCAGAACCTCTTTACTATTAATGCTGTGCCTGAACCAATTATATATATCGATGATATTGCGTATTATAATGAATCTGAAGGTCTGGCTTTGAGTGAAGAAGAAGTACAATACCTGGATGAGCTAAGCAAGAAATTAGGCAGAAAACTCACCGATAGCGAGATCTTTGGGTTTTCTCAGGTGAATTCAGAGCATTGCCGACACAAAATATTTAATGGCACATTCATTATCGATGGTGAAGAAAAGAAAGCTTCTCTATTTCAGCTTATTAAATTAACTACCCGTCAAAACCCCAATCAGGTAATTTCAGCTTATAAAGATAATTGTGCATTTCTACAGGGGCCGGTTATTGAACAATTTTCCCCTGAAACCCAGGATAAACCGGATTATTTCAAAATAAAAGATATCGAATCAGTGTTATCACTGAAAGCTGAAACGCATAATTTTCCTACAACTGTTGAACCATTCAATGGGGCTGCAACAGGCACCGGAGGTGAGATACGTGACCGGCTTGCAGGAGGAAAAGCAGCATTACCCCTGGCCGGAACGGCAGTTTATATGACTTCTTACCCAAGGCTTAGTGAAGAAAGAAATTGGGAAAAAGAAAATCAGACGCGAAAATGGCTCTATCAGACTCCTTCTCAAATTCTGGTTAAAGCTTCGAACGGAGCAAGTGATTTTGGAAATAAATTTGGTCAGCCTCTTATTTGCGGAAGTGTCCTTACATTTGAACATACTGAAAATGACAAGTTTTATGGATATGATAAAGTAATAATGCTTGCAGGAGGTATAGGATTTGGAAAAAAAATGGACAGTGAAAAAGGTGAACCTGAAAAAGGTGATAGAATAGTATTACTCGGAGGTGATAACTATCGCATTGGAATGGGTGGTGGTGCAGTATCATCGGTTGCAACAGGAGAATACGATAACACAATAGAACTGAATGCCGTGCAGCGTTCGAATCCCGAAATGCAAAAAAGAGTGTGCAATGCTATTCGTGCCATGGCAGAACTCGATGAAAACCCAATTGTCTCAATACACGATCATGGTGCAGGCGGACATTTGAATTGCTTATCTGAACTTATTGAAAAAACAGGAGGAAAAATCAGTTTGGACAAACTCCCCATTGGTGATCCTACCCTGTCAGCAAAAGAAATTGTCGGTAACGAGTCCCAGGAACGAATGGGGCTTGTTATTAAAGAAAAAAATATCAGTTTACTTAAAAATGTCTCGGACAGGGAACGTGCTCCTATATATGATATTGGTGCGGCAACCGGCGATCATCATTTTGTATTTGAAGATAAACATGGTAAAAGACCTATCGATTTGAAACTGGAAGACATGTTTGGTAATCCACCTAAAACCATTATGGTTGATTCCACTGCCAGCGAGAAGTTTAAACCTGTTGAATACACTTCAGAGAAAATATATGATTATGTTAATCAGGTGCTACAGTTAGAAGCTGTTGCTTGCAAGGATTGGCTTACAAACAAAGTAGACAGGTCTGTTACCGGTAAAGTTGCAAAGCAGCAAACTGCCGGAATTATTCAGCTTCCTCTAAATAATGTAGCAGTATCAGCCCTTGATTATTCAGGTTACAAAGGTATTGCCACTGCGATAGGACATGCACCGGTAAGCGCTCTTATTGATCCTGCATCCGGTTCAATACTTTCCATTGCCGAAGCACTGACCAATATTATCTGGGCTCCGCTAACAAATGGTTTGAAGTCAGTCTCTCTGAGTGCAAACTGGATGTGGCCTTGTAAAAACAATGGTGAAGATGCCAGACTTTATAAAGCCGTTGAAGCTGCAAGCCGGTTCGCAATTGAATTGGGTATTAATATTCCTACAGGTAAAGATTCTTTGTCAATGACACAGAAATACCCAGACGGGAAGGTTGTATTCTCACCCGGAACAGTTATTATTTCTGCTATTGCCGAAGTTGAAGACTTCAGAAATATTGTTGAACCTGTCTTAAAACCTATTAAAGGAAGTAGTCTTCTATATATTCCCTTTGCAGAACTCCAGTTTCCACTCGGGGGAAGTTCATTCGCACAGGTAGTGAACAGATTGGGATCAGATACACCGAATATAGAAGATACAGCATACTTTGTAAGGGTCTTTAACAAAATGCAGAAATTAATCAAAGCAGGTAAACTACTGGCCGGCCACGATGTTTCTTCAGGGGGTCTGATAACTTCTTTATTAGAAATGTGTTTTGGAAGAAATGATATTGGCATTGACGCTGATCTTAGTAGTTTATTGGAAGGCGATAGCATAAAAATTCTTTTTAGTGAACAGCCGGCACTGCTTATTCAAGTTGAAAATGCGTATGAAATAATAAAAGTTCTGAAGCAAGAAGATATTACTGCAATTAATATTGGTTCAGTAATCGATAAGCCCATACTGTTAATAGCGAACGTACAAATAAAATATAAGTTAAATATTCATTCGTATAGAGATGTCTGGTATAAAACTTCATTCTTACTTGATAGTAAGCAAACCGCAAGGGGGTTAGCCACTGACAGATATAAAAATTATAAGCTCCAGGAACTTCAGTTTGAATTTCCAGATAAATTTAATGGAAAGCTTATACACTATGGCATTGATCTAAAACGAAGAATATCTACCGGAATTAAATCAGCTATTATTCGTGAGAAGGGTGTAAACGGCGATCGTGAAATGGCATATAGCATGTACCTTGCAGGAATGGACGTTAAGGATGTTCATATGACAGATCTGATATCCGGACGGGAAACACTTGAGGATATCAATATGATCGTATTTGTAGGAGGATTCTCTAATAGCGATGTTCTGGGAAGTGCAAAAGGATGGGCCGGTGCATTTCTATACAACGATAAAGCACGCAAATCACTTGAAAAGTTCTATCTAAGAAAAGATACTTTAAGTCTTGGAGTTTGCAATGGTTGCCAGCTAATGATGGAACTTGGGTTGATAGTGAAAAACCATAATTCTAAACCTTATATGAGTTTTAACGATTCTCATAAATTCGAATCGGCATTTCTAAACGTGAATATTCCTCAAAACAACTCTGTAATGTTACATTCTCTTGCTGGTTCGAGATTGGGAATCTGGGTTGCACACGGAGAAGGCAAATTCAATTTGCCTAAAAAAGAAAAGGAGTATAATGTTGCACTTAAATATAGTTATAAAAAGTATCCGGGAAATCCTAACGGATCGGATTACAATGTTGCCGGATTATGTTCTGCAGATGGTCGTCATCTGGCAGTTATGCCTCACCTCGAAAGATCTATTTTTCCATGGAACTGGGCCGCCTATCCCGATGAAAGAAAAAAAGATGAGGTATCACCATGGATAGAAGCATTTGTTAATGCCAGGGAATGGATTCAGAAAAATAGTTAGCGAAAAGTGAAATATAATAGAATTACACATTAAACAATTATCATCCTGACATTTCTTTTTGCACTTTACGGAAACAGAATTTTCACAGACATTTTTACGATAACAATGCCCTCTGGTATTAGCGGTTTAATTTACTATTATTCCTGGTGGATAATTCCTATTGTTCTAACAATCGGTTTTCTTTTCGGGTTTTGTAACATCCTCAGGGAACTTAAAATTAATAAAGGGCTGTTATTTGGATTGTAATTTTCAATAATTAAGGTTTCACCAATGCTTTTAAACTCTTCAATCACCGGTGAAATTAATAAAGAGATCAATAAATTAAGTCTACTTCATAAAACAATTATTGCCGGAGTAATGGAAGAGATACTTTTCAGAGGATTTTTATTTGGTTTATTATTCCGACGGATAAAATGGGGATTTCTGCCGGCATCAGTTCCGGGTGCTCTCCTGTTTGCAAGCGTTCACCTTTATCAAGGATTAAATTTGTCGGAAGCGACTGGAATATTCATAGTGACTTTCTTAGGAGCGCTATGGTTTGCCTGGTTATTTGCAGAATGGAATGAAAATCTCCGGATACCGATTTTCCTGCATATATTGATGAATCTCTCATGGGTGCTTTTTAATATTAGTGATGATGCACTAGGTAATCTTATGCCAAATATATTCAGAATATTTAGTATTGCACTTACCGTGATTTTTACAACATGGAATTGCAGAAAAAGAGGTTACTTTTCTATATCCGGGAAAAATTTGTTGATAAATAATCAATTCGATATGATTTAATGCTTTATGGTAGAACTTGAATGGTTTTTACCTGACATACACCCGCTCTCCGCCCGAGAAATAGGTAATATCGCCCGGCAAAGCATCTGTGAAGACTTCCACCCATATTCTTCTGTTATCAACCATCAGGACAAGCAATGTACAATCAAAAAAAATGGCATTAAGACGATATTTTACCAATCCGGATGAAGGAGTTATAAATGCAGGATCAGGGCCTTCCATAACTTTGTACGCAAAAGGACTGGCTGCCAAAGTGCCACCACACGAAATAACAACCTTCAACGGATCGAACATATCATAGACAAAAGCAATCTGATTGTCTGCATATAAGTAACTGGAAGCTTCCCAAATGAGGGGTGTTCCTTCGGCAAACCAGTTGCCGGATAAATAACCATCCCTGTCAAAATCTATCTTCCCTCCTCTTGGTTCAATGATTCTTGGATTTTTGGCAAGCAACATCGTGCGTATTGAATCGTTAAAATATTGGTATGGTTCTTTACAGTATAAATAGAATTCATGATAACGTTCCGGAAAAATAAAATTATTCTCGGTTTTGTAATCAACAGTACCAAGGTCCATTCCACCATGACCAAATCCAAGTATTTCCCCCATTACAATATTTGCTCCTTCAGTCACATTTGGAAATATATCATGAATATGGTCGTAATAATAAAGGAAATTCGTGGTATGGTAGATTTCAATCCTGTAATCATCTGACCATTCGTTGTAATATGCCTGCCTGATTGTTCCTTCAGCTACTGCTTTAACAGGGACCGGAGTAACATCTTTAAAATAAAAATAAACATGATTTGTCGGTAAAGTATGGTCAGGAGGATTAAGATTCCCGAGTGGTGTTGCTATTGAAATATACTGTGTGTCAACCGGGGATATCTCAAAAACAACTGTCTCATCGATGCTCTCATCACTTTTTTTACATGAGAATAACGTTATCATAAATATTAATGCCAAAATTAAATACCTCATGATAAATTGTTTTAATGAAAAAGCATATGCAAATTACAGAATTATTTGATGTGTACCCTAAATATTTAGTTGATAATCAATTTGGTCGACTCTAAAATCTTCTATAACTTGTATTCTTTCCAAAACCTATATCAGTTAATTGTAAATTGAACTAAAATGAGAAAATCAAACACTTATCGTTATGTAAACGGTATACTTTGTATTGGTATACTATGTATCCTATTGTATTCCTGTTCCATGAAGAGCAAACAGCTTACGATTTCCAAAACGGCATTTGCTCCCAAAATGTGTTACGATGGTAAAAATTTTTGTATTGCCTATCCGCAGTATACAAATCCAACCGATCTGTATGTTTGTCTTTTAAAGATTGACTCAAAAGGGAATCAATTGAAAACAAAGATGAATTTTTCAAAGCTCTACAAAGGTCAATCGAAATATTTATTAGACATTATCTACAATGAAGATTATAAAGAATATGCTGTAGTTCTGACCGATGAAGATGGTTCGAAAATAAAAGCGTTTCTTTTTGATTTAAATCTTAATCAGGTTGGTAATACTCTTGAAATAGGTTCGTTATTTCCTTCGACACAACCTGATAAGATGATTGATCTGTCACTGACCTGGAATGAAAAAACTAAAAAATACGCGGTATCTTACATTCTTGAGAAACATCCATATGTTGCAGTAAACGACGCAACATACATATATCGATTTGATATTAACGCAAAACCTTATATGACTTTCTTTCCCTTGATTACCTGTAATTCTGACTGCTCAGGTTCATCAATTATTGTTGACCCGCAAACCGGATATTACATTTCAGCTACATTCTGCGGGCCAGATGTCTATTTTTGCACATTTGACGGTAATATCACTAAAAAGGAATATAAGATCATGTCGGGTTGGCAACCAAGTAAATATGGTAAAAAGGCTATCAGGATTATTTATGACGAGGTATCAAAAGACTATATTGTTGTAGCCATAAACGATACGGAACTTGCATACCAGATAATCAAAAGCAACGAAACTCCGGTAAGCAAGGTTTTTGTTAAAGGTAAAGGATATTCCGAGATATTTTCTATAGATAAGTTAGGAACTGGCAGTCACAGCTTTTTTATATGCGCTGCTAAAAACAATCAGGTTGTTGGATGGCCTATCTATACATCGGGGCATGAAAAAGTTAACCTGCTAACCATAAATTCACCTTCAACAGATCCTGCAATAGTTATTCTAAACGGATTAGAAACTTATATAACCTGGGTTGAATCGGGTAATCTGTTTTTCGGGCAGTCAGAACTTAATTTACCTTAATGTAAAATAAAGTTTTCTTTTCATTGATGAAAGGTTGATTTTCTTTCGTATATTTTCTATTCGTACTAATTTAGAAGTCGAAATTGAATACTATGAAAACTGTTCTTATTACAGGTGCCACATCGGGGATTGGACTTGCAACAGCAGAACTGCTGTCAAAAGATAGCTATAAACTTATACTATGTGGTCGAAGAAAAAATCGACTTGAAAATATTAAAGTAAAACTTTCAATGAAGTGCCCGATTCATACATTATGCTTTGATATTTCCAAAAGAAATGAAGTTGAAAAAGCAATTTCTTCATTAACAGATGAATGGTCTGAAATTGATATACTGATCAACAATGCAGGTAATGCACACGGAATGGATCCCATAGATAAAGGAAACATAGATGACTGGGATGCCATGATTGATATTAATGTTAAAGGATTACTTTATATATCAAGGGCTGTAGTACCCGGAATGGTTACCAGGAAGAATGGACATATTATCAATATAGGATCAATAGCAGGACGTGAAGTTTATCCTTCGGGGAACGTGTATTGTGCTTCAAAATCGGCCGTTCATGCTATAAGTCAGGGCATGCGTATCGATTTGAATGAGTATAATATAAAAGTAACCCAGCTGGATCCCGGAATGGTTGACACTGAATTTTCAATTATCAGGTTTAAAGGCAATAAAAAAAGGGCTGATAATGTTTACAGAGAATTCGAACCTCTCCATGCTCAGGATATTGCGGAAACCATATTATTTGTAATTACCCGTCCCGCACATGTAAATATTGCTGATATTCTTATTATGCCTGCTTCTCAGGCAAGTGCAACAATGGTAAAAAAAGACATATAATGATTTATATTACGACACATCTATTATTCGGTAAATAATTGATGCATTGTTTTAATAATGGCAAAATCATAAATACACAAATTCTAATAAAATTATGACACTATCGTTATTATAATAATATCTATCTTTTATAATATTGAATAACTAAATATTTATATTATGAGATTCAGAACACTGGGTAAAACAGGTTTTTCAATATCAGAAATAAGTCTTGGAACATGGCAGCTTGGAGGTAGATGGGGCGATCCGTACAGTGATGATACTGCTGAAAATATTCTAAATAAAGCCATCGATGCCGGTATAAATTTTATTGATACTGCAGATGTATATAACGCAGGCAGAAGCGAAATGTCTATTGGTAAATTTTTACAAAAGCGTTCTGAACGAGTATATGTAGCAACAAAATGTGGTCGTGCCCTAAGCCCGCATACAAATGAGGCATATACACCGGAAGTTTTGGAGAAGTTTGTTGATTTCAGTCTTCGTCGTATGCGAGTGGAAACCTTAGACCTGATTCAACTGCATTGCCCACCTCCCGAAGTTTATGACAGACCTGAAATATTCGGGACTTTTGAAAAGTTAAAAATTGAAGGTAAAATCCTAAATCTGGGTGTTAGTGTTGAATCGGTAAACGAAGCATTAAAGGCTATTGAATTTGATAATGTAGCTACTATTCAGATCATTTTTAATATGTTCAGACAAAAACCTGCTGAAGTATTCTTTAAGGAAGCACAAAAAAGGAATGTTGGTATAATCATCAGAGTTCCTTTGGCAAGCGGATTACTTACCGGAACATATTCAATGAAGACACAGTTTGGGAATGAGGATCACAGGACTTTCAACAGAAATGGTGAGGCATTTGATAAAGGAGAAACTTTTTCCGGTATTGATTATGAAACCGGATTAAAAGCTGTTGAGGAATTAAAGAAACTTTTCCCCAATTATAAGAACCTGGCTCCTGTTGCATTAAAATGGATACTGATGTTTACAGAAGTAAGTTGTATTATACCAGGTACTTCAAGAACCGAACAGGTAATATCCAATTTAAAAACAACTGATATTGCCAATTTGACTGCCGAACAGATACAAAAGGTTAATGAAATTTATGATACTTATATCAGGGAACAAGTACATCATTTATGGTAATTAATATTGGCCGTTACTCTAGGTAATAAAAGGTATTATAGAGTTTTCTAACTAAATTCATAGTGTAAAGAAACACCGGGTCCCAGAGGCAGCCCCAGCTTAATCCAAATTATCAGCAGAATTGTCCATATAATAAAAAATCCTATTGAAAATGGCAACATAGTGCTTATGATGGTTCCCATGCCCGCATTCTTATCATATTTCTGAAAAAATGCAATGATCAGCACAAAGAAACTCATCATAGGTGAGATAATGTTTGTGACACTGTCCCCTATTCTATATACAACCTGGGACAGCTCAGGACTATAACCCATAATCATGAACATAGGTACAAAAACCGGTGCCAGCAGCGCCCATTTAGCAGACGCACTGCCCATAAACATATTGATTGTAGCTGCCAGTATAACAAACAAAATAAGCAAAGGAATCAGACCTGCATTTAAGCCGGTAAGAAAAGCGGCACCCTTAATTGCGAATATTATACCCAGGTTGCTCCATTTGAAAAATGCAACAAATTGCGCTGCAAAAAAAACCAACACAAGATAACTGGCCAGTGTTGTCATGGCGTTTTCCATTCCTTTCATAACGTCAGTATCGTTTTTAAACCGGCCTGTGGTTAGTCCGAATACGATACCACAAATCGCACCGACAATAAAAATAAAAGCTACAACACCTTTTATTACCGGTGAAGAAAGAATATCACCGTTGATTCCCCGTAAAAGACTATCTCTCGGTATCAATCCTGCAAGGACCAAAGCAATAATAATAAGCAGTGTATAAAAAACATTGCGCAGACCTGTCTTCTCTCTTGAACTAATTCTATCAACCAATTCTTCATTATTAAAAGGATGTTCCTTTTCAAATCTGGGTTCAATGATTTTTTCTGTTATAAATGTACCAACAGCTGTAATAAAAAATGTTGATGCCACCATAAAAAAATAGTTAGCAGTGGGATTGACCGAATAAGTCGGATCTATGATATGTGCTGCCTCCTCGGAAAGCCCGGCCAATAAAGGATCTATCGTTCCAAGGACAAGATTGGCACTAAATCCGCCTGATACGCCGGCAAATGCAGCTGCCATACCAACAATCGGATGTCTGCCGAAGGCGATAAAAATTACTCCGGCTAATGGTATTAGTAAAACATAACCAACATCACTTGCAACATTAGAAAGAACTCCGGTAAGAACAATTATAAAAGTCAAAATCCTTCCAGGAGAAGAAAGTACCAACAGTCTGACTACCGAAGATATTAGTCCGCTCTCTTCTGCTATACCAATACCAAGCATAGCAACCAAAACAACACCGAGTGGTGCAAAACCCGTAAAATTTGTTACCATATTCAGAATGATCATGTGAAGACCTTCCTTTGAGATCAGGTTGACAGGCTGTATCAGTTCTTTAGTTGCAGGATGTATAGCATTCCAGGAAAAAAGATGTGCAATAAGTGATAATAACGGAACTGAAATGGCAAAAAGAAAAAACAAAGTTGCAGGATGGGGTAATTTGTTTCCTGCTTTTTCAATAAAGCTAAGTGTGCGATCTGAAAATTTTCGTATACTAAAAGACATTATTTAGTGATATCTTATAAACAAAGCGTTTAAATTATAAATGTTTAGTTAAATAACAGAATTAATTATAATGTGTTTATCAGATGATCTATGCTTTTTAAAATTAACTTTATTCTATAACAAAAATATGTTGTCTGGATTTTCGAATACTGTTTTTGATAATATGAATGTCGAACATTAAGAATAAAAAAGGGTGTCCTTTCGGCACACCCCAATAATGTATTATTTATAATCAGCTTTATTGTTTAATAATTCTGCCGGTATGTTTCAATTCTTTATCGATAGTTACCGTATAAATATATACCCCTGAATGAATCATATTTCCAGAAAGTCCAGTTCCATTCCAGTATATTTCATGATATCCTTCAGAGAATTCATTATAGATTACTGTATTAATAATTTGTCCGTTCAGATTATATACATCGATCTTAATAGAATGAGGTTTTTCCAGTTCAAAGGTAAACGTCAGCTGATCATTGAACGGATTTGGAAATGCCCCAAAAGGAACATACTCAGTAAACTCAGTATTATCGATTGGAACGTATACCCTTCTTTCACGCGTTTCTCCAATATTATCATCAATCCATTCAAGCCGGTCACTAATCCAGCTTTTCATATAGCTTATCTCTTCATCGTATGTTTCTGGATAAACATAATTTGGCCAAATATCATTTCCCAAAGCTTCCTGCCAAATGGCATAATTTCTCACCCTTGCTTCAAATGTAAGATCTACCAGTGAATCAATAGCGGCAAAAAGAGTTTCCTCACTCAAAATATCTGTTCTCAGATCATCCCACCTGTCTTTCAGTTCAATGGTGAAGTTTTCGTCCTGCAATAAGCGATCCCACCAGAACGGAACTTTATAGCTGTCTGAAGGACAAACCCTTGTAAAATCAACTGACCAGCCTTCAGTTGAGTAGCCTTCACAATAATCAGCATTACCGAAAGCCAGATTGTAATCCCATACCGGACCAGCATGAAGTTTTCCACCATGATCATCACGATCTTTATATAAGAACGTGCTGATCCTGTACCCGTCAATATTTTTAGTTAATTCATTGATAATGAAATAATCGATAAACGATTCTACGTCAATTAATCTTGTATAACCTATAACAGGGTCATCAAATGTCTCACTTCTTAAATTGGTCTCGAAATAATGCATAAACTGTTGTATATACTCCTTCTGAGCATCAACTATTTCATCATATTTAGGATAAACATACTGAAAATAGGTTTTTCCGAATTCAGAATCTGCAGAACCAAATTTAGACTGCCAGCCATCGAATTCACCCTCTTTTTTATCAATTTTAATTATATAACCACCGGTAAGGTCCAGCCCCGATACTTCATCAGGATTTAATGATGCTATATCCACACGATTATTGTCACACTTAATTTTTTCAGTCAGGACATATACCCCATAACTATTTCCGTTTTTAATAAGTTCAACCATTCGAGTTCGCGGAGCATAGTGTCCCAGATCGGCTACCAGTTTATAGGTAATTACATTCCTGATCAGTGATTTATCACCATAAGGTGCATATAACACCCAGTCATTTTCTTTGGGCATTCCGAGAATTGAAACATTCAGATTATCACCATAATTATCTCTTGTTTCAAAAGTGAATGATTTTTTTGGATAATAATAAAGCGATGACGATCCCCGAAGTTCGATAGCCACAAGTCCATCATAGACATTTGCATCATCAGTAACTAAGTTATATTCCGTGCCTTCTGTATCTATAATTTTCAGATCTGCAGTTATTTTTGGCTCATCAGGGATTATTTCTCCTGCATAAGTTTCTAATACTACCAGTGGCAGATTACTTGAATCAACATCAATACCAACAGGGAAGAAACCGTCCATGGGTCCAAACTGCGAACTTTCATCCTTAAGGGCCGCAAAAAGAAATGCTATAAAATTATGTATGTCCGGAACGGATTCATCGTTATGTATTTCATAAGCAATGACATTAGTTCCCGTAATTAGACACTGAGACAGGATTTGCTTGTCAATTACAAAACCGGGTGGAAACTGATTCCAGTAAATATCAAATTCATTATGTCTGGTTGTATCGGCTAACTGACTATAGGTAGACGGATCTCCGGATATACCGATATTTGCCCTTGCTACTTCAGTTCCATTAATGTATGCAATAAATGCATCTTCATATGTAATACTTAACATTAACTTTTCAATGGTGCTTGTATCCTCAACCGTAAACTCAGAACGCACATAAAAAGTACTTACCTGTGGAAGATCGAGATCTGGAAATCCACAACAGTTGATTACTTCCTGAATTAGCCCGCCGTACCCCAGTAAATTCATAAATTCACCCCATGAAGCATCATTATATTCTGAAGTATTCCAGTTAGCTGCAGGATCTTCATCCGGAAAAAGATATCTGGCCGGTTGCTCATAACTAAAAATCATTTCCCAGTGATCTATTGTTGGATCTTGAGCATAACTACAATAAAATAAGAAGGAAAAGATTGAAAGAATGGTAATTAGTTTTTTCATGAGAAAATTATTAGTTATTAATTATTAAATCACGATTCATTTTCATAAATCAAACCAATATTCTGTAAATCATTGATTTGATTTTAATTATAAGACACCCTTATTACTTAAATTACTTACATTTTAAACAATTTTGTACGGTTTCGAACATAACTGTAATTTAACCGTACAGTAAAACATGAACTGCGCAAGGTGATTTTTTGAAAGGCCGAAATTAATAACAGTATATTTTATTGCAAATTATTACTGTGTTGATTGTATGTAAAAATTTAACGGATTATATCAGATTAAGAATCCTATTCATTCTTATTTTGTTCATGCTGATTCATATAATAGGCCTTTTTGCTGATCCTTTTATTTTCTTTCTCCCTATACTTTTCAGACTTTAAATTATTTCTTTCGAGAACCTGATTATATTTGTCGATCTTTATGCTGTAACGCTCATTTTCTTTAATCAGTTTTTTCATTTCCTTATCACGAATTTTAAGGGCTCTTTCATTATAGCATGCAATTTTTCTGCTCTCTCTGACCCTTTCCCTTTCGATTCTGTAACGTTGTTTCTCAAGCAACCTTCTCTCCTTTTCATTCAGCCGCTGTAGCTCTTTGTTATATTTAGAACTTTTATCTCCCATTTCCTGGCGTTTTTTCTCATAGTCAGCTAAAATTCGCTGATTTTCTTTTTGAATTTCAAGGCTTTGAGCTTCACGTTCTCTTTCGTTCCTATATTCCTCCCTTATTATTAACTGGCGTTGTTTGTCGTTATAGACCAAGATTTTTTCACTTTCTTTTTCAAGTCTTATTCTTTTCTTGTCCTGTTCCTTAATGATCCTTTTGTATTCTTTCTCATTTAGTCTATTGATCTTTCGGTTGTACTTTGAGTCGGCATCTTCTCTTTGCTGCAGTACCTGTTCACGTTCAG
>JAFGIP010000102.1 GCA_016929525.1 Bacteroidales bacterium | reverse complement strand
TGTCTTATAAAGTGTTGCAGTTCAGTATAAATCAGAATTTCTGTTGCTTACACATTTGTAGAAAGTGTAAGCTGCAGATGCCCAAATGCGGTCCAGAGAATCAATTCCAGCTGCGATCGAGGACCAAATCTTTTTGACAGAAATCAAGCAGCAGATTAGTATATATAACAAACAATCATGGTCCGAATTCCTGTTTCTTGGTAGTATGTCAATGAGGCAGTGCCTAAGGATCAGATTAGACTTGTCGCTGCTTGACTTTCTTTGATCTAAATATTACCAGAATCCCCCAGCGGGTTGGCTAACAAACCAAAATCATGTTATTGCTCGCTATTCCAGTCATGATATTCTATTAGAATCGAAAAAATAAAGTATTGCAGCAACTATGTTTCCATAGGTCCTGTTTCAATAAGGATATCGTCATCGACGTTCAAACGAAGAAAATCCTGAATGAAGTTTTTACAGAAAGACATTTCTTTGGTTTTATCCAAAAGAGATATACGGTCATCCAGGTAATCGTAGTTATACTCATAGGGTTTCCGATCTTCCCTGTTTCTCTTACGTCTATTTGTTTTTTTGTTTGTCATTTACTGTGCTCTCTTCGATTAAGTAACGATTCAAGGCATCCCTTAGTACCGATGATTTAGTTCTTTGTTCCCGGACGAGTATATCACTAAGCCATCGAAACTGACATTCGGTAATGCGAACGATTATTTTACGTGATTTGGTTGCCATAATTATAAATATCACTGTAATACAAAACTCTTCCATAATATAATAAAAAATTTAAGTTTTATTACAGCTCGATTCTTTCATGGGTCAATGTTTTAAAACAGACAGCAGGATACGATTGGTTATCTTTTTTCAATTCAAATATATTAATAGTGCAAATGCAGAATGAATTTTACGCCCTCAGTTGTATTTAAATTGTTATCAGGGGGTAGATCCTGAATTACGACAAAAAATCAGCGAGTAGAATCGGAGAACTCTTGTATGATCGTATTACATCCGTTCTTTCTGAACCTCCATTAGTTGTGTGTGAAATCAATTCCTGTCATATGATGCCTTCAGACTGAAAAATAATACTTAATTAGCTGAATATAGCCACTTTATATTTGGTAATATCATTTTTTTTCATTATATTTTATCATATCGCTAATAATTATGGTATGAGAGTAATGATCCCTGCATCGGTTGATGTAAAATATTTGGTTGGCAAACTGAATTTATCCCCCACCCGAAAAGAGAATGTTAAGAACAAACTCTATTACTTTCTATCGTTATTTGTTCTCACCAACGAAAACTATTCTTTGAATGAAAAGAATGAGTGTTATCGTCGAATCTCCTCAGTGTTGATGAAGAAAATGATGGGTCGAAAGGATTATTATCTTATCCTACAGCTCCTAACCGACCCCAAGGACTCAGTTATAGAATCCAACAAATCCTGGCATAATGGCAAACAGGGTGGTTCAGGCTACTGTAAGGGATATCGCTTATGTCAGCCGTACAATACAGACGAGGTATTATGGAGAACCATCCCAGCAAAGTTTCAGCGGCGTGTTGAGAAACATATCAAGAAAAAAGTGAAGGATAATTTTGATGACAGTAAGTACCAGTTTTTATATAAACAGCTCGATAATAACAAATTAAGGTTTGACACGTCCGTCTATGATTATATTTATTCATTTGGACAGCAACTTCTATCCAGAGCCGACGGAAATGAATTTCAGAGTAATATGGTGTATAATAGAATCGGCCGATGGCTGTATTACGTTGAGAAGATTGAAAATGACAATATCTGGCGTCAGGTTTCTCCTGCAAATTGGCGGTTGAATTCCAGTTTGACACACCTTAATCATACACTCAGACCATTTTTACTCTACAATGGTAAGAGGTTGGTGGAAGTCGATGTAAAAGCCAGTCAGCCATATATTCTCACTGCAGTCATGAGGGAGGAATTTATCACTGGTAACGGTGGGTTATTCAACCTTCAATCTATTTCGCCAATTTCATTCCAGAAGCTACTTGATGGTGGATACATTAATTCATACAGCAGAGATAATACATACTCTTTTGGATATACCAGTTATTCTGGCACGACCATGCATACTGAATTTAATCCAGATCCAGGTTACAGTACAGGAGACAATAAAAAAACAATCTCATTTATGTGGGGCTCTTTTTATAACGATATGGAACTGGAAAGTATCAGAAACTATCAAAATGCCCCATTCGGTAATGATTTCTACAAGTACTTGGTTAGTATTGTCAAATCAAAATTGGAACTAAAGACCCAAGACGAGGATGTACTGAGAGAAAGAATAAAGAAAAACATGAGGTTGGTATTATTCGATGACAATAAAGATCACAGAAGGCATGGTACTTATCTGAAGATGTTCAAAGAATTATATCCTGGAGTTGAAAAATGGACTTACGATATCCTCAAGAGAATAGGTAAGAAAGAATTCTCATATCTTCTTCAGCGTGCTGAGAGTTATATTGTTCTGGATGTGATTAGCAGGAATTTTCATGAGAACTTTCCATCTGTACCTATCTTCACCATTCACGATGCTATCTGTACATATCCAGAATATATACAACCATTGGTTGAACTTACTAATAAACACTTCACGAAAATCATCGGGACACCAGTCGGCCTGAAAATAAAACCGTGGCAACCTGAGAAATCTCCGAGTACATTGGATATAAATGAGGAGTGGGCCAAAATAAAGCCAGTAGTTTCATTCCCAGAATATAAGAAAAAGGAGCGTACTGTTTTTTCTCCTAATGTTGAAAGGGGTCGAGAGTTCTTACTTTAATTAACTTATGTTTGGAAGAATTAATCCATTGCCAGTACTTTTTTAGAAAAACCGACCCTTGGCATCGACTAATCATAAATATATTTTGCTAATTTAACTTCCTCGGAATTCCGATGAGGTTAAAAGTTTACCATTATGACAGTAAAGCGCGAGGTTAGGCAGGTGAATATCGATGAAATTCACCCTAACAAAAAAAAAGATGAGATGTATCAGACTCCCGAAAATTATGACAATATCAAACAGAACATTGAAAGGGAAGGAATTATTGAACCGCTAATTGTAAATGAGAAAACCCACGAAATTATCTCAGGAAACTTGAGATACCAGATCGCAAAAGAGTTGGGAATAACTGTTGTTCCTGTAATCTATCAGGAAATCGATCAGGAGGAAATGGATATCAAGTCAATTTCCACAAATCAGCAACGAAAAAAATCCTTTAGCGAGATATTCAAAGAATTGAAATTCTTTGAAGAACATTATAAAATTAAGAAAGGCCAACGGACAGACCTTAATCCCGAATTGAAAAAGCTTAAGGAAGAGCGTGATAAATTCATGAAGTCCGTTCCTCGGGATACTAGGGAAAAGCTAAAGGGAATAGACAAATTGGCTAGTGATTTATACGGGGCAGATTCAAAAGAATATGAAAATGTCTTCGCTTCTCTGGATAAATATAAATCAAGTTTAAATGGGCAGTATCAGAGCTTGCTTGATAAAACGAGGAGGAAGCACAATGAATCCATTGTACCCAAAAAGTATGAGATAAAGAGCAATTGGACGACAATCTACCAAAAGTCCTCGGAGGACATGTCTGAAAT
>JAFGIP010000101.1 GCA_016929525.1 Bacteroidales bacterium | reverse complement strand
TCCTCCCGGTCCGTATGTCGATCCTTCTCCCGGTGAGGTTAACAGTTGTCTTGTAATATTTTATACTCCGGGAGGTTACCAGGTACTGGCACGGGCAAATAACGTATGCGGTACAACCACCTGGTGTCCTAAAGGTGTTTATGTAAGTGGGGGAAAATCAATGTCCATTGCTCCCAATCCGGCATCGGAATATGTTACAATAACAATTAAGGAAGATGTACTTCTGTCCGGGAATGAAAATATTACAGGTGAAGATAATTTAAAATCCAGTGGACCTAAAAACTACAAAATCAGGATTTATAATAATCAGGGGCTGCTGGTTTCATCTTTGACCGGATCCGGTACAACTTTCATTATTCCCATACAAAATATGCCTGACGGCATTTATATAGTCGAATCAGATGACGGTAAGACTATTCTTCGTGACCAACTGATTATAAAGCATTAGAATTATTTTATTCCCCACTATCTATTTTAGTGGGGAATTTTAATTTATTCATTTTTTATTTAAAAAATATAAATCATCTCCTCCTATTAAGAGATTTAAGGACAATTATTTATCTAAAATTAAACTAAAATGAAAATCAAGTTTTTTTATATCGGAGTGATTTTTATTTCGATTTTCTTTTTACAAAGTTTTCACTCAGATGAGAAAGAAAGCGATTTAATAATTGATCAATCAAAATCATTGCCTCAACACGGATGGTATTTCTTTGAAAAAACTGCTAAAGTTGATCCAAAGAATGTCTTTGAAAATTATAAAGATATATTTGGTTTATCTTCGAATGATCAGATGAAATTATTTAAAGAGAGTAAATCTGAAATCCCGAATGAAGTTTTTTACAGGTTTCAACAATACTATAAAGGAATAAAAATTGTTGGTGCAGTTATGTTAGTTAAATCGAATAATGATATCTTGGAATTAGTACATGGGAAAATAACAAAGAATCTTAACATCAACGCAGTTCCAGCCATTACGGAACAAGAAGCTTTAAATAATGCCCTAAAAGAAATAAATGCTCCAGAATATGCATGGGAAAATGAGAGTTGGGAATTACAAAGAAAGATTGAAGAAAACTCCTCGTTAGCAACATGGTATCCAAAAGCCGAGTTACAAATCGTTGCATTACCTGGTTTCAATAATTTTAACCAAGCTGAATTTTGTCTTATTTACAAATTTGATATTCAAGTGAGTTCTTCTAATACTAATTACACGGTTGAAGTAAATGCATATAATGGAGAAATTATTAGATGTCACCCCAAAATACTGTCAGCTAATGGAACTGTTGAAACAGTATATAATGGTTCTAAAAGTGTTACAACTTATTATCGGGGTTTCCCATATTGGGATTTTATTCTTGAAGATCGGTCACGGACAAATAAAATTGATACAAGAGAATATGCGACTACAGATTGGCCTTGTGCTTTGATTAATTTTTGGAATTTACCAAAAATTGATGGACATGACAATTACTGGTCTCTTGGCGAGGACAATAATGCTGCATCTGCACACTGGGCAGTTAGTAAAACTTATGAATTCTATGCCACACAATTATATAGAACTACAGGAATTAGAGAGGTTTCTGGTTATGATATTAGGGTGCAAAATAGATATTATCCCAGACCATGGGATGATCAAGCTACAACATGTTTCGGATGGGGGGGAGGAGGAGATTATATCAATGTTGGCTATTTACTCGGACAAAATGGTTTTGAGGGTGGCTTAGATATCATAGCACACGAGTTTACTCATGGTGTAGGAGTATTCTCAGCTGGTTTGGATGAAGTATATGATAAGCCAGCCGGTCCTTTAACAGAATCATTTTGTGATATTCTTGGCGAATCAGTTGAATACTATGTAAATGGCAATTGTGATTATATTATGGGTACCAACTTGGCAAATCAATTTAAAAGATGCTTTTATAATCCAAATTTATATAGACCATATACCTATACTTTATATTATGGTCAGAATGCGTGTAGTCCAACCTCTTATACAACTCAACTTGATGGTTATTATCCAACTACTTATTCAGAATTAATTCCTGGATATAATGGAAATATTGCACACAAAAATAGTGCTATTCAGAATAGATGGTTTTATCTTTTAGCTAATGGAGATCCATTATTAGGAGTCCAGGGAATAGGAATAACCAAAGCATATAAAATTGCTTACAGAACTTTAATCTATCACATTTCCGGTGTATATGATGATTATTTTGATTCTAGATTAGGGTCCATCCAATCTGCATCTGAATTATATGGTGAGTGTTCAAACGAATATAAACAAGTCATGAATGCTTGGGCTGCTGTTGGTGTGGGAACTCCTGCCCCTGATCCTTGTTTAATCCCATTGGTTGTAGATATTGATGGCCCTTCATCTGTAAATTGTGGTACTGGATATTACTTTTATTCTGACGTTCAAGGAGGAAACGGTAATTATTCTTATGAATGGTCAGTTAATTTCACAGTCGTTTCATATTCTCAAAATTTATACTATTATTTCCCAGGAGACTATTTTGGTTATTGTTATATAAGATTAGAAGTAACTGATGGAGAACAAACTGAAAATGCTTATTTGTATCCATATGTTAATTGCAATTCTAAGAGTAGCTCTTCTGGTGAGTTATCATTATCAATATACCCGAATCCTGCTTCTGATATTTTGACACTACAAATCAATGAAGAATATTCTATTATTAAAAATGAATCTATTGTAACCATTTATGATAAGTATGGAAAAAAGTTGTATTCAATTAACACAAAGGATACAGAGCTTCAAATTAATATCTCAACATATTTTCCAGGAAATTACTATATTACAGTTTTGAAAAATGACAAACAGTATACTATTGGATTTATAAAAAAATAAGTATATAGAAACTTATAAAGCAATGAAAGCAAAGCTAATTATTCTAACAGCTATATTTACCTGCATTTCGTTTTATACTGGGATAATCAATGCTCAGGATAATTATAGGTTATCAGCTTATTATAAATATTCTATAAAATACGAAACAGGTAAGTTCTATTATCCACTTGGATTTGGATGTACCTTTTCCAAAGCTTATTCAAATAAGCTGATTTTATCTACCGGTCTTGAATATTCTCATTTATTAGATAAGGATCAAATGATGTTATCTCCGGCAGTTTACAGAACTGAAGAAATCCAGAGAGAATCTGTTTTTTCTTTTATTGCTGGAGTAGCATACCCTGTTCTGGAAAAAAAGATTACTATCAGTATCGGTAGCGATATTATATCTTCTTATATCCTAAATAGCCTTGAGTTATATAGGTATACTGTCGCTGATGGTCTTCTGGATTTACACAATAAGTACTACAACAATGCTATGGGATTTGGAGTAAAATTAAAGACAGATCTTCAGTATATTTTATCTGACGGTATCAGTATTTTTATCCAACCAGGGTATACATACTATTTATTCGGCGAGGCAAAGAAAGAAAATATTTTAAGTGCATCCGCCGGTTTGGTTTTTATCTTATAAAACTTAAAAAGAAGTTCTAATGCAAAATATTACACAATCGTTTTTTGATATAGTGCGTGAACAATTAATAGTAAAACACTAATTTTTCTGGAATCCCCGCTGGCATGAATAAATCCGGCGGGGATCTTTTCTGAATTCCCCAAAAATTCATACCCTCTCAGCCACCAGATCACCTGCTTCTGATGTTGAATATCCCATTTTACCTGCTCCGAGGTCTTTTATTTTATTCGCTGTTACATCCATAATGGCATTTTCGATTGAGAGAGCAGCTTTCTCCTCGCCAAGGTGATCGAGCATCATTGCTCCACACGATATTGAAGCAAGCGGATTGATAATGTTCTTTCCGGTATATTTCGGCGCTGATCCGCCTATAGGTTCGAACATGGAGACACCTTCCGGATTGATATTACCTCCGGCAGCTATACCCATACCTCCCTGGGTTATCGCACCGAGGTCGGTAATAATGTCGCCAAACATATTTGTGGTCACTATAACGTCAAACCATTCGGGATTTTTTACCATCCACATCACTGTGGCATCCACATGATAATATTCCCTCTTTATATCCGGATAATCAGCCTTGCCTATTTCGTGGAAAGCTCTTTCCCAGAGATCAAAGACATAGGTGAGCACATTGGTCTTGCCGCAGAGGGCAAGGGTATTTTTCTTATTTCTTTTCCTGGTATAGTCAAATGCATAACGGAGACATCTGTCAACCTGCATTCGGTTGTAGATCATATTCTGTACTGCAACCTCATTTGGAGTTCCTTTCTGTGTCACACCCCCTACACCGGTATATACATCACCCGAATTTTCCCTTACAACCACGTAGTCAATATGTTCCGGACCTTTGTCTTTAAGAGGTGTAGCCACCCCCGGATATAGTTTTACCGGACGCAGATTAATGTACTGATCGAGTTCAAATCGCAGCCTGAGAAGTATTCCCTTTTCAAGGATGCCCGGCTTAACATCTGGGTGACCGATAGCGCCCAGGAAGATCGAGTCAAATTTCTTCAAATCCTCAACAGCGGTATCGGGAAGTACTTCGCCCGTTCTGAGGTACCTGTCTCCTCCAAAGTCAAAGTCCTGATAATATAATTTAAACCCGAATTTTTCTCCTGCGGCTTCGAGTACTTTTTTACCTTCACGTACTACCTCGGGTCCTGTTCCATCCCCGGGGATTACTGCAATATTATAAGATTTACCCATATATTTATAATTAATGTAGGTTATTGATCATAAGCTTCTCAGCTATGTTGAATTCATTGTTTTCCACTATATTGAGCATCTTTTCCGTTGCCTTGATAGCCGATTCTGTCTGGTCGGCATCGAGTCCTTTTGTTCTGAATTCCCTGTCGTTAAGATTCCATGTTATAACCGTTTCGACAAGGGCATCGGTTTTCCCTCCCGGAGGAATTGATACCTGGTAATCGGTAAGAAGCGGAAGAGGTTTGCCGAGCCCGTCATAGATGATCCTTAATGCTTTCATAAAGGCATCGTATTGGCCGTCGCCCGATGAGGTTTCCTGGTAGACAGTGCCGTCAATTTCAATCTGGACACTGGCTGAAGGCTTCAGTCCGTATGACAGTGAAAGTGCATAGTTTTTAATGAATATCTTATAGTCGGATGTGTTTGATCCGAGTACATCGGCAATTATAAAAGGAAGATCGGCATTTGTGACATTTTCTTTCTTGTCGCCCAGTTCAATTACTCTGCGGGTGATTTTCTCAATAGATTCAGGATTCAATGAAAGACCGTATTCCTCGAGGTTCTTCCTGATAGTTGCTTTTCCTGACTGTTTACCCAGTGCATATGTTCTCTTCCGTCCGAATCGTTCCGGCAGGAGGTTATTAAAGTAGAGATTATCCTTACAGTCTCCGTCGGCATGGACACCTGATGTCTGGGTAAATACATTCTCTCCGATAACGGGTTTATTCACGGGTATTCGTATGCCGCTGAATGTCTCCACCAGGCGGCTGGCCTTAGTTATTTCAAGCTCATTAATCCCGGTTTCGATATCCATATGATCATGTAACAAACCAATAACGCTTGACAGCGGGGCATTGCCGGCACGTTCCCCCATGCCGTTGACTGTTGTGTGTACTCCTTTTACACCTGCTTTTACTGCTGAAAAGATATTGGCAACAGCCAGGTCGTAATCATTGTGCGGATGAAAATCGAAGTGCAGGTCAGGATATCTTTCTGTCATCTTTTTGCAGAAAATGTATGTCTGATCAGGATTGAGTATCCCTAGTGTATCCGGAAGCATAAATCTCTTTATTTTCTCATTTTTCAGTGAATCGATCATATAAAAAACATAATCTTCCGAGCTTATCATTCCGTTTGACCAGTCTTCGAAATAAATATTCACCTGCATATCTGCTGATTCAGCTTTTCTTACTATCTCCTTTATGTCTGTTGCATGTTGTCCGGGTGTTTTTCTCAGCTGTTTCTCAAGATGCCTGAGTGATCCCTTGCAAAGCAAATTGATGACTTTGCCTCCTGCCTCTTTTATCCAGTTAAGCGAAAGATCCCCGTCGACAAAGCCGAGTACTTCAACTTTTTCATGGAGATTGTTTCCCCTGGCCCATCCGGTTATCTGTTTAAGCCCTTCAAATTCTCCGGACGATACTCTTGCTGAGGCCACTTCAATACGATCGACCCTCAGGTCAGCCAGAAGAAACCTGGCTATATGTAGTTTTTCAACAGGAGTATAGGATACTCCCTGCATCTGTTCACCATCCCTCAGGGTGGTGTCCATTATCTCTATTTTCATATCTAAGTACATTTCTCAGTTCAAAGGCTTTTATTATCTCCTTCATTCCCAGAAGGTAATCCACATCATCCAGTCCTTTCATCAGACATTCTTTTCTGTACGGGTCGATGTTGAATTTTACGTGCTCTCCATCCGGAAGGATCGAAAAGAGCTGTTTTTCAATATCTATTCTGACTTTTGTGTCGGGGTTTTCCGTAACATCTTTCAGAAGTTTATTAAGATACTCTTCAGGTACTACTACCGGCAGGAGTCCGTTATTCAGGGCGTTATTACTGAATATATCGGCAAAGAAGCTTGATACCACTGCCCTGAACCCATAGCCCTGAACAGCCCAAACGGCATGCTCACGGCTCGATCCGCAGCCAAAGTTTCTTCCTGTAACCAATACTTCTCCCTTATATGCGGGATTGTTCAATACAAATTCTTCATTCATGGATCCGTCAACCTTATATCTCCAGTCACGGAAAAGATTTTCTCCGAAACCTTCGCGTGAGGTGGCATTGAGGAACCTTGCCGGTATTATCTGGTCGGTGTCGATGTTTTCAAGGGGAAGAGGAATACATGTAGTTTCCAGTATATCAAATTTCTGTTTAGGCATTGTGCTTGTTTTTACGGTTTATCATTTATCATATCCCGCGGATCGCTAATCACACCTGTAACGGCTGCTGCTGCAGCGGTTAGCGGACTTGCCAGCAATGTTCTGGAACCGGG
>JAFGIP010000100.1 GCA_016929525.1 Bacteroidales bacterium | reverse complement strand
GATTTTCGAGCATCCTCGATAAACTAAAGAAATCTATTATTTCAAGTTTATCGGGCCTGAACTACCAGACCATTTGTTTTTTGTCTAATGTTCGGACAGGCATGTTCCCGATAACTATCGGGACTGAACACAAGACTATTATTTTTAAGAACTTTTATTCTTTGGTTAGCTTTCTTAGTATCTCTCCTGCAGAGAGACTGAACCTGCCTGATAAATAAGGCAGGCAAGCTACCAAACCATTTTTTAAGCTGTGCAAAAATAACGCTTATTTTATTTCGAACAAATGAAAAAGGATAAATTTTCAGCAAGTATTTTATTTGATTTCAAATATACTGAAATGTACACTTCCATACTTTCTCAACTCACGAAACATTGGCTGATCAGCGAATTTATATTTACCCGGATGTTCCAGGATAAACCATCCTTCTTTTGAAATAATTTCACTTTTCATTATCAGATCGGGTATCTCTTCAATATTCGTAAGGTGATAAGGGGGGTCTGCAAAAACCAGGTTATACTTTTTATTTTGTTTCCTTATTAATTTAAACACATCTCCCTGGCGAACATTGATATTTTCAATTTTCAGATTTTGAACAGTCCTTTTAATGAATTCTACCGACCGGCTGTCTTTTTCAATGCAATCGACCTGTGCACCACGTGAGGCAAATTCATAGCTTATACTTCCCGTCCCGGCAAAAAGGTCAAGCACCAGAAGATCTTCGAAATCGAAATAGTTGGCCAGCACATTGAACAGGTTTTCTTTAGCGAAGTCGGTGGTAGGTCGCGAAGGGAAATTTTTTCGGACAGGTATATGGCGTCCTTTATATTGTCCGCTTATGATTCGCAATTCGACAAATTGAAGAGGGTAATAAACTGCGATTTGTTCAGCTTGCCAAAAAGATTACCAAACTGAATTACAGGCACGTTCTTAATAAATTCAAGTTTTTTCAGGAAATTACGTAATTCGTTAGTGAGTGTTGTATTATTACATTCTTCACCCGAAATGTAAAAAAAAGCTTCCTCGGTATTTACCGACAGCTGCTTGCACACGAAAAGGATAAAATAGAGCAGATCGGTAGAGTTGACATACAGAAAAGTGTTGTAAAGCTTTATTTCACCATCGATAAGGACTATAATATCGAAGAATTCTTTATTGAGATTAATAATGACCGATTTTTCAGATAACTCTGCTCTTTGTCGATATGCGAGATCCAGCAGGGGGGAAGCCTGGTTGTAAAACTGGGCATCACTGAACTTATCAAGCATTATCCCTGCAAAGTAAGTAGGTACTGTATGAACAAGTCTGACACTGTTGAAAGGAAGCTTTTTATAATGAATTTCGTCAAGCTCTCCAACCGGCTGGTTGAACTCCATGATATGTTTCAGCATGGAAGGTTCAAAATACTCATCGGGCAGAATTGTTGAGCTTCGGCCTACGTAAATTACATTTACCTTCTTATGAGGTAACCTTAACAGTTCATCTTTTTTCAGCACATCACCGGTGCTGTTCAGAAGATCTTCCTGAAGAATTATATTGGTATAGCAGTAATTTCGAAATGCCCTTATGGTTTTATCAGCCTGTGAATAAATGCAAAAAGAAAATCCACTCAGACTTACCTGAATGGATATTTCTGTTTGGTTATAATAGTTCTTTAGAGATGATTCAACGAGGCTGACATCGGGCATAAGAGCACCAGTTTATTTCTCCCAGTTTCCTGCGTTATTGTTTGCTTCCGTAAGCGACCCCACTTTCACTCCCTCAAATTCGATGAGCTTGTACCTTTCATCCTTATAGTTGATTACAAGTTGTTTATCCATCCCATGGAAAAGCGTATCGTAAAGTGCATAGGCTTCAAAAACTTTAACCTTAACCTGTGAACCGGTTTCAACCTCGCCGGCACCCATAACAAATTTAGCTTTCTTCGTGAAAGGAATATATTGCAGCTTTTCAACATCATAATCGGCACCAAAGAGAGAGTCCAGCACGCTTTTTTTAATAATTGATTTTTTAAGAATTCCTTGTTTCAAAGCTTCTGTCTTTGTTATTTCATCCTGGTTCCACTCCTGAACAACGATAATTCTTTCAAGGTCGAATGAGTCACTTCTCACAAAACTGATCAAAGTATCGAAAGAACCTGTAAACTTTCCGTATTTATCTTTATATGCTTCCTGTGCAGTCCTGATCTCTTTCAGTCTTTCTATTGTAGCATCTTCACGCGCTTTACGCTCCTTTTTAAAGTTGATGGGCTTCAAAATATTTACCACCAGCAGAAATGCCAGCGCAACAATTGCCACGGCATATAAAATTTGGAATAAGCTTTTAATCCCGGGATTTTTATTCACCATTATTATGGTAATTGCACTGAGTATAACAGCTGCTAAGAGAATCAATATAACAATCAGGAACATAATTTATTTGTTTTACTTGTTTGTACTTGCTTCGAGTTGGTGCGAATTTATAAAAAAAAATTAGCCTGACTATTCATAAATATTAAATTTCTCATTATTTATGAATACCCATGATGAAACCATAGGGATTCATATTTATTAATGAAGATTTTGGTTAGATTAGAGACCGAATTCATTCTTTTAAAAAATCGATGCTGAAAGATCATATTGCTTCTAAATTACGTAATCGTCTGAAACTTGCCATCTCACCTTCACAGGAACGCCTGGTAAAGTTGCTGGCAGAGTTCACCACTGATAACAGTGAAGATGCAATTATGATCGTCGGGGGATATGCCGGCACAGGTAAAACTACAGCCATTGGTGCTTATGTTGCTATGCTTGATGAACTGAGATTAAAATCGGTACTGCTTGCCCCCACGGGCAGGGCTGCAAAAGTACTGTCTTCATTTGCCGGAAAAAGGGCACTTACTATTCATAAGAAGATCTACCGGCAACGTTCTTCAAAAGACGGCTTTGGTAAATTCGTACTGGATAAGAACCTTCATACACATACTATATTTATTGTCGATGAGGCTTCAATGATATCGAATCAAAAACTGGAGGGATCAATTTTTGGTTCGGGTTACCTTCTCGATGATCTGATAGAGTATGTTTATAACGGGAAAGGCTGTAAGCTGATCTTTATCGGCGACGTTACACAGTTGCCTCCTGTTCATCTCGATCTGAGTCCGGCGCTCGATAATTCGTCACTGGAGAAATATTCCGAGACTATTTACAATGAGACATTATTTGAAGTAGTGAGACAAAAAGAAACATCCGGGATTCTCCATAATGCTACCTTGGTAAGACACAGGATAGATGATCTTAAATTTGACCTGCCAATTTTTAACCTGGATGATTTTGATGATATAATAAGGATCGGCGGAGAAGACCTTATTGAGACTATCTCAACGTGTCACGACAAGCTGGGGATTGAAGAGACCATTATTATTAACCGCTCGAATAAAAGAGCCAATAAGTATAATCAGGGAATACGAAATTCAATTTTATATCGAGAAGAAGAGCTTGTTACTGGTGACCTGCTGATGGTTGTAAAAAACAATTATTACTGGCTGCAGAAAGAGGAAGAGATTGATTTTATTGCTAATGGCGATATTATTGAAGTAATAAGGATACATAAATATTATGATATGTATGGTTACCGGTTTGTCGATTGTACAGTAAGACTTATCGATTATGATATTGAAACAGATGTAAAAATTATGCTCGATGTATTGTATGAAGATGCTGCAGCACTTAGCAGCGAGAAGAACAGAGACCTGTTTTATACAATTCTGGAAGACTACGGTAATTTAAAGACAAAAAAGGCGCAGTATGAAAGAGTGAGGAACAATGAATTTTTTAATGCCATTCAGGTGAAATATGCTTATGCAGTAACTTGCCATAAATCACAAGGCGGACAATGGAAAGCCGTATTTATCGATCAGGGATATATTACCAAAGAGAGTATCGATAAGGAATATCTGCGCTGGCTTTATACCGCATTAACAAGAGCTACAGAGAAGGTTTATCTTGTGAATTTTCCGGATTTCTTGTTTGCTTAGGGCTTCTTTGTGTAATTGTTTAATCGTGTAACCGTTGTTCTGTAGAACTGCCGGTGGAAGGTTGGAATGATGATTTACTGAAGCTTGAAAGCAACAAAAATTATTGATGTTTTTTTGTTGATTAATTTTCTTTATTCAATATTTCTGGCCGAGAACCTTGAAGCAGAGACTGTTCAAAAAAGTGTGTCAAGTATAAAAGATAAATGATTTACTTGACTCATTATGAAAACAGAAGAAAATACAAAATTTG
>JAFGIP010000099.1 GCA_016929525.1 Bacteroidales bacterium | reverse complement strand
TGTCACCCTATGTTATATCCAATTCACTTGCGGGACTGAGAGTTAACAATTTAAAACCATGGGAAAGAAGATTTGTTCTATATAACGGCGTTGAGACAAAATTCAGGAACAATTTATCTGCAAAAGAAAAAGAAGATCTGAAAAAAAGGCTGATCCAGGGTCATAACAATAATCCGGGTTTTGTTTATATCTCGGTTGCCAATTTTGTTCCGTATAAAGACTATTTTACCATTCTCAGGTCTTTGTCAAAACTTAAAGAGAGTCAACATTTCTATTATGTTATTGTTGGTGATGGTCCGATGCGACCAGCTATCGAAGCAAAGATAAGTGACTTTAATCTTCAGGAGAATGTTATTCTGGTTGGAAGAACAGAGAATGTAAATGAATATCTTTTTGCCAGCGATGTGATGATCCATTCATCACGCGGGGAAGGCATTTCCAATGCAATTCTGGAAGGCATGCATGCCGGACTTCCTGTAATAGCGACCAATGTCGGCGGAGTACCGGAAACAGTCTATCCGGCTTCATCAATGTTGTTTCCTTATAAGGATCATGAAGCTTTGTACAGCTGTCTTCTAAAATCCAAAGAACTAAAGGAATCGTTTGACCCTGGTTCGGAAGAATACCAGGCTCATTTGAGAAAGTTTTCAGTTGAAACGATGGTGAGGAGATTTGAGGAGATTGTAAATACGGTAATCGGTAATCAGTAATCGGTAATCATACTGATTACTGAATAACGAATACTGAATACCTGCTTCAATATGGGAATATATTCACGCATGAGATCCTGTTTGTCTGATAAGAATAAGGGAACCCTTACCAGATTCCTAATAGAAACCGGACTTAAACCAAAGGCCAACTGTAAAGTAGATTCACCCTTTGAAAAAGGGATCGTTGTATTTTCGGCAGATTTTGAGATGGCATGGGCTTTCAGGTTCTCAAAAACCAGACAGAGTGAGGCAGAAAAAAAAGGGCTTAAAGAAAGGGAGAACATACCTGTTTTGCTCGAACTTTTTCAAGAATACGGAATTCCGGTAACCTGGGCCACAGTCGGACATTTATTTCTTAGTGAATGCAGTAAAAGCCCTGATGGATTGGCACATTCTGAAATGCCCCGCCCCGGATTCTTTGAAAACAGGAACTGGTGTTACAACACAGGCGACTGGTACCAGCACGATCCCTGTACCGATTATAAAAAGGACCCTGCCTGGTATGCTTCAGACTTAATTGATAAAGTAATTTCATCGGGTGTAATCCATGAAATCGGATGTCACACTTTTTCACATCTTGATTTCACATATAAAAACTGTCCTAAACCATTCGCTGATTCAGAGCTGGATACATGTATAAAGCTGGCTGCAGAAAAAAGTATCACCCTGAAAAGTATGGTTTTCCCGGGGGGGACCTTTGGTAATTTCGAAAGTCTTAAAGAGAAAGGAATCGAATGTTATCGTAAGCCAATGAAGTACCATATTGACTTGCCATATATCGATTCTTTCGGATTAGTTGCCATACCAAGTTCTCTTGGATTGGATAAAGATCCTTATGGCTGGTCAAAGGAGTTTCATTTGAAAATGATCCACAATTATTTGGAGAGAGCAGTAAAATACAAATTGGTGTGCCATTTCTGGTTTCATCCCTCGATGGATCTTTGGTTTCTTGAAAATGTAATGCCGGAAGTGTTGAAAATGGTTGCAGATTATTCAGGTTCTGCCAAAATTGAGGTTAAAACAATGGGGCAGCTGGCTGAAAAATTTAAAAAATTAACTGCAGAGGTGCTAGGTCGGTAATCGTTAATCGTTAATCGTTAATCGGTGATCAGTCCCGCTGCGGGGGTTCTCCGCTAGCGCTACGATATTCGATAATCGGTAAAACCGAAAACCGATTACTGAATACTGAATACCAGAACAATAAAAGGGAATGATCGAATTTCTGTTAGAAATACCGTTAAATAAGAAAATCACAAACCTTGCAGAATTTTTCATCAGAAAGCCTGTAATTGAATTACAATTTCAAGATGCTAATTATGAATTTATTGCCTGGGGTGATCCGATATATGATTCTGATTTTAAGGAAAGACTTCAGAAAGATCCGACAACGGAGTTTATTATAAATAATCTTTTTGGGCATTATTATTACATTCTGAAGAATAAAATAACCTCAGAAATAATTTTAGGGAATTCCATGTTCTCAATTCTGCCTTTATACTATTCTCAGCATAATGATAAAATAGTCTTTTCCGAAAATTCTGCTAATCTGGGGAAACATCTTAATCTGAATACAATTTCTCAAAGATTTATTATTGAAACAGTTCTATTTAATTACCCTCTCTTTAACAATAGTATTTTTAAAGAAATTAAGCTATTGCTGTCAAATTCTTATTTAAAAATACTGGGGTCGCAAATTACCATTACAAAACATACATTTATTGAGAAGTACTTCTTAAATTCTCCTGAGCCAACGAAGAATTCAATTCACATGGTGAGAGACATTTTTCTTGAAACAGTAAAAAAGTATCTACCCGATGTTAAATATGCCCATGCTTTGACAGGAGGTTTTGACGGTCGCACTCTGGTATCGGCAGGACTTTATCATAAGAAGTATTTTTCATGTTACGCCTTTGGGTCTGAGAGTTCAAAGGATACCCGGATTGCGTCTCAGCTTTCTTTTAAGGCTGGAGTTACATTTATAAATGTTGAGCTTAATGATGAATATGCTTCTGAAAGCAGTCTGGGTTGTGGTACGGAGTTTATTTTAAATTCATCCGGCACCGGTACATTTGCGAGAGCTCATTATCTTTACGCCGCTAAAGTGTTGTCAAATGATTATAAATATATAATAACAGGTAATTTCGGAAGCGAATTATTCCGTGCAGCTCATATTGCAGGGGCGGTAATATCTAAAAACCTTTATGCCTTGTTTAATTCAGGTAACCCTGCCGAAGGTATAAAGTCCATTGAAAACAGTGTTGAATTCAGATGCCTGAATCTTTCAGAAGATAAAGCGTCATGGGAGACTTTAAAAGATGATATCCTAAAATTGCCTTGTTATGATCAATCATATAATGGGCTAACAAAGAATCAGAGATTTTACGTTTTAGTTTTTGAAGAGATATTCAGGAAGTATTTCGGGGCTGAAATGGTTAACCAGTTTAAGTATTTAAAAAACAGAACACCTTTTCTTGATATGGAGTTTATGAAAGCTCTATTTAAAACTGAACTTGCGGGAATACATTCAAATTTTTTTGAGCATAATCCCTTTAAAAGATATAAAGGACAAATACTATATGCGCATATTATCCGAAAAGCATATCCTGCATTTGGGGAAATGATGACTGATAAGGGATACAAACCAGATGATTTAATTAATTTCTTTGGTAAATTAAATATTGCAAGGGGCTATTTGAAAAAAATAACACGCAAGCCAACTCCTGATTTTGATCCGTATGCTGTTAAGAAATCCTGGGAAACAAACTGGGATTATTGGATAAACATACCTATATCTGAAGAATTCTTTGATTTGAAAAAGGTTAAAGCAGGTATTAATAAAGAAATTCTGTTTAAAATATTGAGTTTGTCTTATTTAGTTAAAGGTATTCGGTAATCGGTAATCAGTAATCGGTTAATTCAGTCTCCGAATACCGAATACTTAATACCAAAAAAACTTCGCGGTGAAAAAAATCAAATCAATAATCCTACGGAACGAACTTGAAGATGATCACATCCTGTGGATAAAGGCTTGTGAATATTATCATGATCAGGTTGAATATCGGGTGGTCAATCTGACCTCAAACGACTGGTTGGAAGAAATTCAGGAAGAACCAGTCGATATTCTATTAGCAAAACCAGGGGGCCTAACTGCTACATTCAAACAGCTTTATGATGAAAGGATATATATTTTGGCATATATTCTTGGATATAAAATATTCCCGTCTCCGCTTGAGATATTTATATATGAAAATAAACGCTTCCTTTTCTATTGGCTGAAAGCAAGTAACATACCTCATCCGCAAACGTGGGTATTTTATGATAGAGCAGCAGCCGGTAAATTTGCTGAGAATAATAAGTACCCGTTTGTAGCAAAATCAAACATCGGTGCCTCCGGAAGTGGAGTTATAATACTTCATAATAAATCTGAAGCAGTAAATTACACAAATAATACATTCTCAGGTAGAGGAGCTCATAGAAGAAGCGGTCCTAATCTCGATAAGGGTGGATTGATCCGGAGAGGATTTCACTATGTTTTACATCCTGCAGATATTCAAAAGAAAATAGATATTTATAAGATCGTCAGATCTGATTTACAGTCTGACTTTGTTATTTTCCAGGAATTTATTGAGCATGAATATGAGTGGAGGGTTGTTAGAATAGGTGATAGCTTTTTTGCTCATAAAAAATTAAAAACAGGAGAGAAGAGCAGCGGCACACTGCTTAAGAATTATGATAACCCGCCAATAGATTTATTGGATTTTGGAAAGGTAATAACAGACAAACATGGTTTTAATAGTCAGGCAATAGATATATTCGAATCAGAAAGAGGTTATCTGGTAAATGAGATGCAATGTATTTTCGGACAAAGTGATCCCTACCAGATGTTGATTGATGGGAAACCTGGTCGTTACAGGTATATTGATAATAAATGGCTTTTTGAAGAAGGTGACTTTGCACTCAATGGATGTTATAATTTACGATTAGAGGTTGTATTTAATAATTTGTAACTAATCAGTGCCTAGAGTGCCTAAATTGCCTAGAGTGCCTAAAGTTAATATTTACAGATTAAATCAGTTTGTTTTATAAT
>JAFGIP010000098.1 GCA_016929525.1 Bacteroidales bacterium | reverse complement strand
GAAGGCACTGATATCTATCGCCAGTGTCGAGATGCCGCATGCATCACTGCTGCCTCCATCCACATCCGCCGCCACTATCGTAGCATTACCCGTTGCATCCAGGTATATATCTATATCCTGGCATACTGCTATCGGTGAGATCGTGTCATGGACTGTTACCGTTGTTGTGCACTGATCGGTGCGACCTTTTCTGTCCGTGACTGTCAGGGTGACCGTGTTATCCCCAACATCCTCGCAATCAAAGTCATACCGATCTAATGTAATTGTCAATATCCCACAATTATCCGTACTGCCATAATTTACATAACTACTGTCAATGGTGATATTGCCTGTTGCATCAAGATATACAACAGTATCTTTACAAATCGCAATCGGATCTCTGAAATCATTTATAAGAACATCAAAAGTATCAGTAGCGGAGCAATTAAGATTTGTTTCTGTGAGTATTATATTACCCTCAGGGCCACCCAGAAAGTCTACTAAAATTGAATTAGTGCCATTTCCTGTTAAACCACTACTACCAATTACTTCCCAATTAAATGTATTTCCTGAAGCTGGTACAGAATAATTGATATTTTGACTGTTAGGACAAACTGTATCTGGACAAACCGAATTTATGATTTCGGGTCCTCGTATAAGGAAAGTTGAACTCTCTTGTTGATTATTATATTCTGTTTGAATCCATTCCTGTGAAAGTACAAATCTTGATATTCTGATTTCATCTAAGATCCCTTCAAAACCCTGATCTGTTTCCCAACGATTACCAATTGTAAGACCGCAGGTATCATAATGATCAATAGGGCCCTCGAAAGAAACTGAATTTCTTAAATTCTGATTAACATATATTCTAACATTAGATCCATCAAATGTACCAGTCAGATAATACCAGGTATTAATATTGATAATCGTCCCAGTATTTGGATCTGCCGGTTGTGAACCATCAGATACATGGAAACGAATATTATTATCTTCAGTATTATTGAATTCAAAACCATAAGGACCCCATGGTGATAATTCATTTCTACCATACCATAAAGGTTTCGCCCATGTATTTTGTACATCTGTTCTTCTTAACCAAAGTGAGACTGTCAAACCATTTGTTGGTTCAAGCAAGTCATTCCTTGGAATTTTTATCCGGGTTGTTGTTGATCCATTAAAATACTGTCCACCGGATATTATGCCATCTATAGTTGTAACATTATAGTTGGTTGCATTAATATTATTACCTGTTTCATCACTAAAATCATCCAGGTGCCAGACCCCTGAATAACTTCCCCAGAGATCGGTGGAAGATAAATCAGATGTAACCTGAGGATTCCCATAGAACATCCTTATCTTTGTAGTATCATCACAATCTAAGACCGGAACCATCACCCATGCGATTAACTGACCGTTTACTGGATCATAACTCTCAAGCTGATAAGATAGTTTATTGTAATTTTCATCAGAAAAAATAATATCATATCCGTTAGCACTTTCAACATGGTCCCTTAAATCAATGTCTGTTATACTGACCAGAAGCGGAAAATTGACAAGATTCTCTGACCCTGGAACCTGATTTGGATCCACATTCAATATTTTTGAATATGAATATCCCAGGGTTATTGCAGGTAAAGGATTAACTGTGATGATTGCATCATCTGATCCTGTACAACCCTTATTATCAGTTACAACAAGGGTAAGATCATATGTGCCGGCACTTGGACTATTGAAGTCGGGCGACTGAATATCGTCATCTGACAGGTATCCCGATCCGCTTCCAGTCCATAAATAAGAATATGGTCCCCCTGAACCTCCAGAGGCACTGCCAGTAAAATTCTGCTCACTACCAGCACAAATACTTGCTGCATCAGGTGTAACGGTTGCTGAAACAGTTGATGGATCGCCATCTCCCAGTCCATATTCTGCTGATAGAATTGAAAGATCAGATCTTTTTACAGTATTGCCTGATGCAGCCACATGAATGCCATTTACATACCAATCACTACTACTGTTTGCGCGGGTAATGAGACGAGTTTCTGCATCTATAATATAATCATCAAAACCATCTGCTGTAAGTTCAAGGTCATAATTCGTGCTGACAAGTGAATTAGCAGAAGTTAGTGACCAATATCCTTCAGTAAACTGTTCATCAACACAGAAATCATCATCCATGACAGCAAGGCCGTTATCTCCAGGGTTTCCTGAAATAAATTCCCCAATTAAGGAACCATCTGCCAGATTATTGAAGGTAATCAATGCAGGACAATGGTAATCTGCAGTTCCTAACGGAAAGAGATAAGGTGTGGATGTATTACTCAACCATCGCTCGAATTCTCCGATTATGGTCCCTGAACCATGTGTTAATGTTCCATTATTAGATGTACTTGTCCCAAGAATCAACCTGTAACTCCCAGTATTTATATCTCCATCTCCCATGTTCAGGGTATTACTCACCCGAACATTTGCATTGCTAATGGTCAGGCCTGCAGAATTAGTAAGAGTGAGTATATAAAATGTCTCTGTTGACGATCTGCTGATGGATTGGTTTGAAGATCCATTAAATGTGACTGCTCCTGATTGTTGCGCAAAACTCCCCTGATTATTCCAGTCACCTTTAATATTGATTGAGTAATCAGAACTTGAAACATCCAAAGTAGTTCCGGCTCCAATAGTTAAATCGCCATTAATATTTATGCTTCCCTGAAGTGTTTTTGTTCCAGTACCACCCGAAGTAACCAGATGATGATATGTATTAGATCCGGGCTTGGAATAAATTGCCTGACCTCCACCCCTACCATAAATGACAGTATTTGTAGGTGTTGAAGCATCTAATGTGCCACCTAAGTTAAAAGGTGCTGCAGCATTATTATAAACAAGGGTTGATCCATTCCCATTAATCCAGGTAGGAGTATCACCAGCTATAAACCTGTCAAATAAACCATTTATTGTAACGGTGCTTGTATTCTGGTTCGAGAGTATTATGTTTCCCCCAAGCATTACGTTATTATAGAAATTTAGGGGACTGTCGCCTGAAATGGATTGGTTATTATTGAGGAAATACGCAAATCCAGCTTGAAAATTGTTATTATTTTGAATACCACCAGAAAACTGTAACCTCGGACTTGAAGTTACACTGATTGAATTCCAGGTGCCTGTTCCATTTATGGTGACTTGTCCGTAAAAAACATCAGTACCGGTATTACTATTGTCTGATAAGGTTCCTGAGATACTGGTTATACCATTTACCCTGAAGTTATAAGAACTTAACTGCAGAGTCCCCGCATTAATATAAAGATCATTAATCCTTGGATCTATTGCACTTGCTAAATTTACATTAAGAGTTACATTATGATTGATATCAATTCTTGAAGGTGAAGCATTCTGTGCTGGCCAACCCTGGGTAGCATTAGGTTCAATCCAGGTTCCTCCAGTCCATCTTTCCCATGTGGCGAGAGTAGTCCAGTTTCCTGAAGCTTTGCTACGATAATCACCGGTTGTTTGTCCAACGACAGAAAAGAAAATAACGAATTGCATAAGCAATAAAAGAACCGATTTCCATAATGCTATACCCACCTTCTTTCTAAATTGGAGTGTGAAACAGGAAGCAATATGAATAAGTCTTATCAGCAATTTGTAAAATTTTCTTTTTAAATATAAAATTTCCTTTCGATCTCTTTACCTTTATTAGAAGATCGCCAGGTATTCATCTCTATGTTATAAAAACCTTATTATTACTGCCTTCCGGCACGTTTATTAAAAAATCTTCTATACTAAT
>JAFGIP010000097.1 GCA_016929525.1 Bacteroidales bacterium | reverse complement strand
CCATCCCACCAGTTCTTTTCATAGTAGAACTGAGTAGTATCTACATAAGAATTAGTTTTCTTATTTAACAGGTCGAAGAAAATTCCGACATTATCGTTTTCATAAGCGTTTGTAGCTAAGCTGTAGAGTGAGTCATCCTGAACTTCGACAAGAGCAAATACGCTTTGTGATGTCCAGAGTAATTTAGTAATACCACTCAGGTCAGCTTCATCATCAATGAAGTCATCAGCTATTACGTTAGTAATTTCAAATGCAGGAACGAGATCCCAAACATCGTCTGATCCGTCACCATCAACTGATGGAAGAACTGTAACTGAACCATTTTTGTCAAGAACAAGGGTACCGAATACACCTGGAACATTCCAGCCAGTGTCAGTAGTATCACTCCAAGCAAGCTGACATCTGCCTTCTGAAGGAGTAGCTCCGTCACCATCGTTGTCGCTAAGTTTAACATCGAATCCGATCTGATGTCCAACCATTGGATCTACACCAAAACGATCCCAGCTCAAGCTTATTTCAATCAGGTAGCTTGTTCCGGTATCAACAGTTGTTGCAAATTCGTTATATGGAGGAGTAGCCCATGCATTACCAAATCTTGCACCAATTGGATCCGGTCCATCCCACCAGTTCTTTTCATAGTAGAACTGAGTAGTATCTACATAAGAATTAGTTTTCTTATTCAACAGGTCGAAGAAAATTCCGATATTATCGTTTTCATAAGCGTTTGTAGCTAAGCTGTAGAGTGAGTCATCCTGAACTTCACAAAGAACATATATGTCTTCTGATGTCCAGATTACTTTAAATGTACCGCTCAGGTCAGCTGCATCATCAATAAAATCATCAGCTATTACATTGGTAATATCATAAGCTGGTGCCATTGCCCAGGCATCATCAGATGCATCGCCGTCAATTGTTGGCAGAAGTGTGACATCACCATCAGCTTTAAGAATCAATGTTCCGAATACACTTGGAACATTCCAGCCGGTATCAGTGGTATCGCTCCATGCCAGCTGGCATCTGCCTTCTGAAGGAGTAGCTCCGTCACCGTCATTATCGCTGAGTTTAACATCGAATCCAATTTGATGACCAACCACCGGAGTTACACCGAACTGATCCCATGCAAAGCTTAACTCGATCAGATAACTTGTACTTGTGTCAACAGTTGTGGCAAAGTCTCCGAATGGAGGAGTTGCCCATGCTGCACCATGCCTTGCACCGATCGGATCCGGTCCATCCCACCAGTTCTTTTCATAGTAGAACTGAGTTTCATCAACATAGGAACCGGTCTTCATATTCAACAGATCGAAGAAAATTCCCACGTTATCGTTTTCATAAGCGTTTGTAGCTAAACTGTAGAGTGAGTCGTCTAAAACATTAACAGCTACATACACACTGTCTGCAGACCAAAGTAGTTTAAAAGTTCCACTAAGGTCAGCTGCATCATCAATAAAATCATCAGCAATAACAGCTTCAATTGCATATTCTGTTGCGGCATCCCATGCGGCTTCAGAGTCATCACCATCTATTACAGGCAGGACAGTTATCTGCCCCATGGTAAATGTACCAACAGCACTAATTAGAAGAGCACTGAATAGTGCTTTAAAGTTTAGTCGTTTTAAATTCATAATAGTTCAATTTGGTTAGTAACTAAGGTTAATTCAAAATTATTAAGAGCGTTAAATTACATAAAAATTTGAATTATCAATGTAGTTTAGGAATACTTCTATCCCTACTTACAACTACTAAACAGGTGTTAAACCCATCATTGATGTTAAATGAAATAAAATAAGCAACATGTAATTACCTTTCCAATCATTTGATTTATAACAACTTACAAACTGGTAACCTGTACACCTCAATCCCGTTCTTAATTACAAATAATTTCTACTATGAAATTAATTTTTTTTTTCAATTTTAGCAAATTATAAATGAGCTTAATAAAAAAAGCCGCTTCTATGGGAGAAGCGGCTTTTATATATATTATTTAATTAATTACAAAATTACTTAGTTATAATTTTTCTGGTATACAATTTATCATTTGCCCTGATTGATAAAATATACATTCCGGGAGAATAATCCGTTATATCAATCTCTGTAATTAAAATCCCCTCAGTATAGTATTGTTGCCGATAAATTATTGCACCGGAAAGTGAACTTATAAAAAGATCTGTCATAGTGCCCAGCTTATTGTTAAATCCAAGGTTAAATCTACCTGAGGATGGATTTGGGTATACGGAGAAATCCGTTTCTTCCAAATCCAATACATTATCATTTAAAACAGCCTGATAATCCGATTCACTTAATCCAATATCAGGAGCACCTCCTTTTGGTACATTCTCACCATAGAAGTCCTGGGTTAAACCGACTGTTTTCCCGGCATCAATGGCTCCCGAAGTAGGTGTTACTGTAAAATTACTATTGTATATATCAACGAACAAAGGATCGCCTGAAAATGAATGGATATCCAAACCATAATCATTTTGATATTCTTCAAGACTATTATATTCAACATCCTCAATAACAATAAATCCTTGTTGTTCGGGATAAAAAATATTATGATCTGAAACAAGTTTGTCAAGTTTATGATTTATTGCCTTATGATTTGCCTGAGTGAGGTAAAAAATGTTGTTGAACAATACAACCTCAGCATATGAAGTTGATACGCCCTGAGTATTATCGTAAAATACATTGTTATAAATTTTAGCATTGGTACTGTAACTGCTTAAATTTATCGCAACGTGATTACCGGAGAATACATTATAATATATCTCTGCATAATCGGCTATTGAATAAATGCCATTTACATCATTGTTAAATACGTTGTATTTTACAATATATGAATCCCCATCGATAATCCTTAGTCCGTAATCCGCACCAAGCAATTTACAGTTTTCCAAGGCATTATTCTGACATGAACTACCGATAAAGTAGACACACCCTATCGCACCCTCTGCTTCGATTTCAATATTTTTTATTGTGACATTTTTTTTATCAATGGCCTTTATTGCATAATCGGTAGCAGTACTGTTAATTTTTGGTGCTGTACCATTGCCATAATCACCAAGAGTAACATCATTTGCCAATATTAATATTTTTGATTCCCCGGCTATGGTTCCCCGTTTTTGCAGGTAGCTGCCTCCATCAACCCATTCTACATCATTCCAGCTTGAAAACGGATGCTCATAAGATCCGTCAGCCAATTCATCACCTAAGTTTTCCGGATCGATGAAATAAACAAATTCTGATGCAGCCACAAATACAGTAATATTGGCTTCAGCAGATAAACTAATATCAGCATTGTCAGTAACTTCTACTACCAAAATAAAAGAAACCGACTGATGACCTGCCGGATACTGAACCATGTATAGTTCACCTGTTTCTGAATTGAGATGAAACATATTATTATAATTCCCGGAAATAATAGCATAAGATAAATTTTGACCATTATCAGGATCTGATGCATCAATTACACCAACAAGAGCGGGTAGATCTGCATCGAAGCTGGTATTGAATGACTGCGGGTTGATAATAGGAGGGTTATTGTCATCATTTATCGGGCCATCAGCAACTGCAACAAGTGAAATAGTTATTGTTGCCTGATCCGATAAAACAGGAGTGCCATTATCCGTAACCTGAATAACCAGTTCATATTCAGGATTTCCGCTAAAATCAACTGTTTGGGTCGTGAAATTCAATATTCCGTCTGTGGTTACTTCAAATAATCCTGAGCTATTACCACTTATAATTGAATATGATAGTGTTTGTCCTTCATCGGGGTCGTCAACCGAAAGCGCACCAATTTGTAAGGGCACCACTGGCTGCTCAGCAACGACAAACTCATCATCATTGATTGTAGGTCTGTGATTACTTATTTCACCGCGACCAACATCATTGACATAGCTAAAAGCCGGAATAAGAGTTGAATCGATATATACCTCGCTATCAACAGTTGACAAATTACCAGATATATAAAACAGGATTTTTGAATAAAAAGGAGGAACAGTGATACTACCTGATACATCATTTCCATCCATATCTTTGAATGTGGCATCACCAAGGTCTACTGTTCTTCTATTACTGCTGTAATTAATAAACATTTTCACAAAATCCTCTTCACTTACGCTTCCCGAAACTTCTGAGTACATTACAGATTGAGGATTAATTAATGTATTTTGATCAGAAGAATTTGAGTTCACATTATCGGAATTGTTTCTCATCTGACTTAATGAATAATTATTTACTATGGCACCCCATTCATATACATACTTTCCAACGTAAGTTGTGGATAAAAAAGGACTTGCAATTTTATTATAGTCAAATTCAAAATAGTTATTATCAGGTGCACCTGAGTTATATGAGCTGGTATGTCTGAGATAAACTGCAGGATTAGGATTATCATCAAAAACAATATTATTATACTTCACTTCATCTCTGTCGGCAGAAAAAGTAATTGGCCCGATAACCTGATCCTTCATATATACAGCATTATATTTGCTGGTGTTATGCAAGTTCCCGTTTATAACATTGCTATACCTAAATGAACTACTATGACTACGATTTGTATAAAAAGCAAACGCTGCGTCTTCGATTGAATTTGAATCACACTTATATGCATAACCGCCCTCATCGATATAAATTGCATGAGGATGCAATGCAGGATGCGGATTAGTAGCATAGTTGCCGTAAGATGTGTATCGATATCCTGATGTAATGGCTCCTTTAATAATGTTATTTTTAATAGTTTTATTTGTTGCATCCCAATCTGAAGCTGCATATATGGCAGCGCAGTCAGATATATTTACACCATGATTTTGAATATAATTGTAACTGTAACTACAAGTTCTGCCGGGTAAAAAAGTATGGGACTGTATCGCGAGTCCTACACTGTCAAAATAATTATATTCAATATAAGAATTATCGCCAGACGGTGTAAGATTTGATACAGCAGCACCGTAACGGAATACATAATTACCCAGTCCAATTTTATTAGAGGTAATATGCTTGAACAAATTGTATCTGATTATTGGAGTATTACACTGATCAGTAATTATACCCATTGCCCCCATGTTATGAACATAACTATTGGTAAAGCTAAGTTGACTGGTTCGGTAAAATTTAATACCTGTGCCACCTGAAAATCCAAATTTACAATCATCAATAGTGATATTACTACCACGAATAAAAGATAGTAGTCTGTAGTTTGCCAACTCAAATGAAATTCCCGAAAAAACCAGGTTTGATGAGTTATTCACTCCTATTATTGAATCGGACACCGAAAACTGAACAACCTTGTCATTAAGATTAGTTGCTGAATAAACTTTTAATGTATTATTCTTAAAGGTCCAGTCACCATCAGATTCGAGATATTTATCGTTATTAGCTATATAATAGGCAGTCCATTTATTGTTCGAAAGTATATATTTAGCCTTATAAAAATTAGCAGTTGTTGCTGTATTTGAAGTAATTGGACTTGCGCACCACGACCAGAAAACAGGTTGATAAATCATTATACTTCCCACAAGTTCATTTGTTGTCCAGCTTTGTGATTCATCAATCAACTGTGTCCAGGAATTGGTGCCCTGTGTGAAATATTCCTCGCTTCTGGCAATGTCAGGTGCATTACCATCAATTAAAATCCCTGCCGGAACTAAAATCGGACCACGCGGGAAACTGCTTTCAACCTCTGCTGAATAGATATTGCCAGAATTTGAAAAGTCGGTAACTAATTTACCTCCTGATAACACCGGCATCTCTCCTTCTCCATATGCTTCAAAACGAATCGGATTTGATGCATTACCATTGATATTATTAATAGTTAATGCAACTTCATACCACACAGATCCTCTCTCAAGCAAAATTCTGTCTCCGGGATTTAGACTGTTTATCGTTTGTTGCATTTTCGATACAGTCTGCCAGGGTGAATTTTGGTTGGTTCCTGCATTTCCATCACTACCATTATTACTAAAATAGTAATCTGTAGCATTTATAATTCCTATGTTAATCAGAAGAATTAAACTGGAGATTATCTTTGCGCCCATTCTACCAGTATTTTTGAAATAGTTAAACTTATTTTGCCCCATTATTGGTTAGTTTAAAGAGTTTTGCGTTTATACTATTTCATTACGAAAGTTAACCCTAAATGTTGCTATTTCATCGAAGAATTTAAGCCATTCGTCAAATAAATGTAACCATTCGTCAGTGTTGATTCATATTCGGCATCATTTTTTAAGTAATCTAACCCTTTCATTGTCGCAAGAGTATCCCTATTATAAAGTTTGAAAAATAGTCTTCATCAGTCATAATAATTGCTTCTATAATTATTTAAAAGAAGTTATCTTTGAAATCAACAAAATAATAATATCCAAGTGTCTGACATTAAAATATCTGTAGTTACTGCGTGCTATAATATGGCCAATTTTATTGAGCAAACTATTAAATCTGTCATTGGTCAGGAATACCCAAATCTCGAATACATAATAATTGATGGTAAATCAACAGATAATACACTATCAATTATTAACAAGTATAAAGATAAAATCAATACTATTATTTCTGAACCGGATAATGGTCAGTATGATGCTATCCAGAAAGGCATGAACATGGCTACAGGAGAAGTCTTAGCATGGCTAAATGCTGATGATGTATATTTCCCCTGGACATTGAAAAGAGTTGCGAAGATTTTTTCAAGCTACCCTGAAATTAAATGGATTTCGGGTATTGCTGCATTTTTGGATGAAGAAGGTGATTTAACCAATATTTACAATACTGTAAATGCCAGACCATCCAATTTAATTTCAAAAGGATTCTTCAGACATGGTATATATGGATATCTTCAACAAGAAAGCATGTTTTGGAGACGCGAATTATGGGAAAGTACGGGTGGATTAAATCTGTCGTATAAATTAGCCGGTGATTTTGAACTTTGGACAAGATTTGCCCGTATTAGTGAACATGTGACAATTGGTTTACCTCTTTCAGGATTTAGAATGAGGGCTGAAAGCAGATCTAAAATTCAGGAAAACAAATATTTTACGGAAGTAATGCAGGTTTATAGAAAACTGTCACGAAAACAGCAACTGATTCATAAAGTAGCTTCGACAAATCAGATAATGAATAAACTTATTCGTTTATTTGTATGGAAAAAGGCACTGGTATATTATTTTTCAATATCAAAACAAAAATGGATTCTTGAAAAAAGAAGACGTCCTGTTTCATCAGTCTCATTTAGTCAACTACTATTAGAAAAATAAAATCTTACGGGCTTGATGAAAGTATCTGTTATTTCCGCATCTTTTTTTGAAAGTACGTTTCCCTTAATAAAGCATGTCTCAACACATACTCCGGTTGATCTGTTTTGTGTTATACAAAAAACTTTTCTGAATCCGGCAATGATGGATATCTCTTTCCAGGCTAAAAATATTAAATGTGGAATATTAACTCCTGAACAATCTTCTATAGTAATTCCCGAACACGTTCATTATTACTTTGAAAAATCTGATGTGACAATTCAAATCGTTGTTTTTTCAGGAGGGAAAAGGTTTTTTAAGGACATAATCACATCTTTTCATCTTAGTCGGTTAATAAAAAAAAGAAAATACAGCATTTGTCACATTATTGGCACTTATGTTCTTTTTCCTATAATTGAATGTCTTTTACCAAAAGATAAAATCGTTCATACCCTGCACGAATCATGTGACAGAATACTTATGCTTGATAAAAACAGGATTAAGCATTTATTTTTTAAAATACTATTTCGAATATTTGAAAAAAGACCAATCAGGCTTATATTCCACTCTAAAAGTGTCAGGAGCGAATATCACAATTCATTCTCGAAACCTCTTAACCAAACTACAGTAATTCCCTTCGGACTATTTGAAGGCTATAAAACATTTAAAGAATCTGATGATCTGAAACTACCCGGAAAGGATTATTTTCTGTTTGTTGGTTATATACACCCATATAAAGGGGTTGATTTACTTGTTAAAGTTGCCCAGTCAATATCAGATCAAAACATTGACTGCAAATTTATTATCGCAGGTAAGGATGCAACAAACCTTAATGATCGATTTAAAATACCTAAAAATTTAATATTGATCAATAAGTACTTATCCGAGACTGAGATTGTAACACTCATTAAAAACTGTTATGCAATTATTCTTCCGTATACAAGTTCATCACAAAGTGGTATTCCCAATACCGGATTCTGCTTTAATAAACCTATAATTGCATCTGATTTGGAAGGAATTAAAGATATTGTATATCATAACATTAATGGATTGCTGTTTAAAAACGGCGACTTGAAGGAATTGGAAGAAAATATTATTAAACTATGGAAAAGTAATGAACTATATCAAAAGATGGTCAGAAATATTGAAGAACAAGTTAACCTTAAATGGATGGATTGGAAGAAATTAGCTTTAAATACATTTAACTGGTATAATATCCAAGAAATTTAAACCTGGTATGGCAATAATTTAAAAGATTCAGATTAAATTGGTATAAGCATATGAGTAACTGGACAACAACAAGAGTATTTGACTACAATGTTTTTTCTGATGATATATCAATTATTCAGTTAGGAAAGAATAAAACTATTATAAATACTTTAAATGCATATTCATATGTAGTAGCAAACAGAGATGAAATATTCAAAACCGCGCTTCAAAAATCAGATATACTGCTACCCGATGGTTTTCCGGTTGTTATTGCAGCTAAATGGTTAAAAAAGATTAAAATAAAAAAAATTGCCGGTGCCGATATTTTTATGTATTTGTGCAATTACCTCAATGAAATTAAAGGAAGTTGTTTTTTTCTTGGTTCTTCACAAAAAACACTTAATGCAATAGAAACAAAGATAAGTAATGAATTCCCGAACGTGAAAGCTGGTTTTTTTTCTCCTCCTTACAAAAGAGTTTTTAATACAGAAGATAGTATGATTATGTGTGAAGCTGTTCGTAAATTTTCTCCCAATGTTTTATTTGTTGGGATGACTGCCCCGAAACAGGAAAAATGGGTTTATAAACATTCAGATAACCTTGAAACAAAAATTATCTGTTCAATAGGAGCTGTATTTGATTTTTATGCAGGTTCCGTTTCACGTCCTTCGGATTTTTGGGTAAAAAACAACATGGAATGGTTTATCAGACTACTTAAAGAACCAAAAAGACTTTGGAAAAGATATCTTATTTATTCTCCGTTGTTTTTTATTGATCTCCTGCTTTTTAAAATGAAATTGAAAAAAATTAAATGAAAGGTCTAGAAATCATTAAATAATGAGTATAACAAAAAATCCTGCCATCTATCTGCCAGGTGGTTAAATACAACTATCTCAGGTTAATATTTATATCTTTTTATAAACAACTTAAATAACTAAAAAAACAAAGATTTTGTGCAAGTAATTATAATTTTAAAAAAAGACATTTACTTTGCAGGTTATATTAAACCTGATTTATTCATCTTATTTAGATAATAATACATCAGAACCTAATTATGACCAAATTTCCATTACAAAGTTTTTTTTTCTTTTCGTATGTTTTTTTGGCATTAGCTGCAGGAAGTAGTATGCCCTATGCTGCTTTTTCGCAACTGAATAAAACAGATTTCCGGGCTGATAAGGATATAAACACAATCCCTAATGCGCCGACAAATCTGCAGATTCTTGAAACCGATTTCGACTATGTGCTCATGCAGTGGGAAGATAATTCTGCTGATGAAGACTATTTTGTAATTGAACGTCACGAAGAAGGATTTGAATTTGAAGAATTCGATACTGTTGATGTAAACACAACAATCTATCTGGATTGGCAAACCGAAGCCGGTACCGATTATTATTACCGTGTTAAGGCAGTAAATGCTGATGGTGAATCAGGTTATAGCAACGAAATCATGGGAAGTACAACCAGCTTACCTCATACACCTCCTGATGCCCCATCTAACCTGACAGGAAATATTAATGTCGAAAGAGTAGTATTAAACTGGCAGGATAATTCCGATAATGAGACATCTTTCCAGATTTATAAAGGAACCGATCCCGATGCTATAACATTTGCTGACTCTGTCGGAGCAGACACCACCGAATATTTCGACTATAATATTGATCCAAATATCACTTATTACTATTATGTTTTTTCTTCGAATTATTACGGTGTGTCGGAGCCGGCCGATACAATTTCTTTAATCATTGAGGTGACAATAGAACTTTATCCTCCCATTGTTGAATTATCCGAAATAACCTATAATAGCATTACAGTGCATTGGAATACCGTTACCGGAGAATCAGTTTTCTATGACATCTTAATGTATTCGGAAAATAACGACACAACGCGCATTTCTGATTATAATAATACAGAATGGACTGCCGGTGAACTTTTATCGAATATCACCTACAATATATTGGTTTCATCAAACGATACTCTTGGAAACAGGGCTGAGGGGAATCTTATTACTGCAAGGACACTACCCTGGTTCTCAGAACATCGTGTTACCGACAGTGTTATAGCTTTATATTCTTTCGTACAGCGGGAAGAGAATATTATACCGGATATTTCATGGTATAATGATCAGGTTAACCTTGTGATTGAAGATACCGGTGCTGTGAGTACAGGCAGCAATTCCATTAAAATACATTCTAATACAATTATACGTTCCCAGGTGAATCCGGGAAAAATCATTGAGGCGTGTAAAAGTAACAACGAAATTACTGTTGAATGCTGGATTAAAACTTCCCTGATACCCGATACAACCAATTCAACAATTATTGCACTTGAAACTGATAATTCAGTTGCGTTCTCCCTTAATTGTCAGATCGATCCGTTCAATGAAGGGAAAATTAGATATCTCGTTAATCTGACAACTGTTACCACCGATGAACAAGGTAAACCTGACTTTACAATGAGTTCTTCCGTTGATAGTGCCCTCCTGCAACATATTGTTTATACCCACGATAAGTATGGAAATGAAACACTTTATTTAAATGGCAAGGCAATTTCAGACGGTTACAGACCTCCGGGTTATGACAGTTGGACAAGAGACTATTCTCTGGTAATCGGTAATTCAATAGACGGTAATTCACCATGGACAGGAGAACTATACTTATGTTCGTTATATAACGTTGCACTCAGTGAAGATAATATCGTGACCAATTACCTGGCTTCACCATTCTCAAATTCTAACTATTATCTTAACTCAACAGAATATACTTTGAATGTTTGGCCAAATCCATCATCCGATTTCCTTGTTATCGATGTTCTAAGTAATGAAGAACTTTTAGATATAACCGAAAGTTATTACCTCCAGTTGATTGATATAACAGGTAAGATATTACTCGATATTAATTTCACAAGTGCAGTTAACACCGGCCAGAACATTATAGATATATCATATTTGCCGGTTGGCCCATATTTCCTGATCCTATATAATAACCGTGAAATAATCGATCATTATAAGGTTATTATTGTGCGTTAATAAAGATTTTTTGTTAATAAGTCCTCAATTTAACAAGAGATTATAGTGATGAAATTAAGTTCTGTCTTTAAAAAACAGGCCTTAGTCAAAATATGGGTGTCATTCGCTAATATTCATATACTACGAGATAGAATCCTGCGTAAATTTGTTACAATGTTCAGCCTAATATTAAATTGAAACAACAAGAGAGATGATGAAAGTACTTCAGAAGGTCCGACCACTAAGTAAGATACAGGATTTATTTCCGATACTTGATATTCTGGTTACAATCATATCATATTTCGCAGCGTATGTAATTGTAAACCTTATTGAAAGGTGGTACTTCACTTTCACAATAGAGTATGTATACATGCTTCTTCTCATCGTTCCTACATGGGCAATTTTATTAAGAAATTCAAATATTGCAAGTGTCCCAAGGACCAGAACACCGTTATCAATACTTTTTAGTCTTTTAAATTTCAGTTTCGTAGGATTTCTGCTAATATTTCTTTACAAACATATTTTCCAGTTAGAAGTATTTAGTCATTATATGATAATTGCATTCTCGGTTATTAATTTATTGACGTTGTTCCTGTTGCGTATGCTCACATACAGAGTATTCAAGTACTTCAGGGTAAACGGACATAATATACACAATGTATTAATTTATGCCGATGATCAGTCTGAAAGATTTATCGATGATATTCTTACTCACAAAGAATGGGGATTCAGGGTACTTATTATTCTTACTAATTCGGATAAAATCAGAAATAAATTTGCAAAAGATATTCGCATTCTTCCTGAAAAAGTGACTATCCGCGATCTGATAAAATTTGATATTGTTGATGAGGTAATTTATTGTAAAAGTAATCTCCAAAATGAAAGCACTGTGAATGAACTCATTGAAACATGTGAGGAAATAGGTGTTATTTTCAGGTTACAATCAGATCTTTCACCTATGACATACACCAATGCCTACATGACAAACTTTAACGATGTGCCTTTCTTAACATTCAATAGTGCTCACAAAAGTCGTTTTGAATCGTTATGGAAAACATTTCTGGATTTTTGGATTTCATTTGCCATCATTTTTATTCTTTCACCATTTATGTTGCTAATAGCAATATTGATAATTACAACATCTAAAGGTCCGGTCATCTTTAAACAGGAAAGAGTGGGATTAAGAGGCAGAAAGTTCTATATCTATAAGTTCCGCACTATGGTTCACAACGCAGAGGTCTTAAAAGCAGAGCTGATGGCCCAGAATGAAAGTGATGGCCCTGCTTTTAAAATAAAAAAAGACCCACGTATTACATCCATTGGACGTCTGCTTAGAAAGACTGGTTTAGATGAATTACCGCAGTTATTCAATGTTCTGAAAGGAGAAATGTCGTTAATTGGTCCCAGACCACCTCTGCCTGATGAAGTAGAAAAATATGAGCGCTGGCAATTACGTCGTCTTTCTGTAAGACCCGGTATTACATGCACATGGCAAATAATTCCTAACAGAAACGATGTGATATTTGAAAAGTGGATGAAATTAGATATCCAATACATTGATAATTGGTCACTTAAAGCCGATTTCATACTTTTTTTCCGTACAATTTTAAGTGTTTTTCGTGCCGGTGGCCATTAATCCATTGCAAAATAGTTCAGCTCGTCTATCTTTGTGTAGCATACAAAGTCATTTAAATCATGCGTAAAATACTAGCACTTTCGGCTATAATGGTAGCCTTACTAAGTTGTACACCAACAGAAAAACTGAAGTATACAATAAATACTGCAGAATCGAAAGACAGTTATTACAACAACAGGTCAGAAAAAACCATCCAGCCGTACGATTATCTGTATATAAAAATTTACAGCCTGGACGAACAGACCAATGCAATTTTTGAGTCTGAAGACCGATACGGACAACAAAATATACAACTTCTTTCGTATGAAGTAAACGAAAGAGGTTATATCGATTTTCCCTTTATAGGAGATATTATGCTTGCCGATTTAACAATAGATGAAGCAAAAGATAAACTGGAAAAAGAATTAAATAAGTATCTTACAAATATTTCCGTAAGGGTTCGTTTTGTTGGTAACAAGGTCACTGTTCTGGGTGAAGTAAGGCACCCTGGTAACCACACATTTTTCGATGAAAAGATCACTATATTCCAGGCCTTGGGTTTAGCAGGTGATATAGCCGATTTTGGAGATAAAACAAATATTACATTAGTGCGTGAGGTTAATAATCAGGTTAGTTATAGTTATCTAAATCTTACCGAAAAAAATATTGCTGCTTCTGATTACTATTACTTAATACCTAACGATATCTTAATAGTAAACCCTGTTAAGGCAAAGTACAGGTCAATGCAGGATCGTTCAGCATTTGTACTGGTTATATCAGTAGTGACATCTGCAGCAACAATTTGGTTAGGAATTCTAAATTATAATCTTAACGCCGGTAAATAGTAAATTATATGAGAACAGGAGAAGAAGAATTTCAACAGCATATAAACTATAAGAAAATAGTACAGCGTTTTCTGGGATATAAACGTTTTTACATTTTTACCATTGTAATATTTCTAATAGGTGCATTTCTGTATAATAAATCTGCCACTGTATTATACCAGAACCAGACAACGGTTATGATCTCAGAAAAAGAGAAAAGTGCATTTTCAGGAGGGAAAGACTTTATGCAGGGAATGGCATTCCTTTCAGGACAGATCAATATTGACAATGAAGTAGAAATACTAAGCTCATTTTCAATTGTTAAAGAAGCAATACAGCGAATGGATCTTAAGGTATCAATATATACTTACGAGATGTCGTTTTATTCCGATTTGCTGGAAAGAACAAATTTTGTTAAGAAAAAGGAACAATATGAGCATTCACCTATCAAAGTGATAGTTGATCCGACTCACGATCAGGCTGTTTATCTTCCATTCTATATTGAGTTCATAGACGATAATAGTTTTAAGATCTATACCAAGTCACAAAAGGATGATGTATATCTGTATAATTATATCGATGATGTTGTGACAGATAAAAAACCCTACAAGCTATTTAATTACAAGTATAACTTCGGACAGGAAATAAAAACTGAATATTGCAGCTTTCTGGTTCTTAAAACTCCCGATTATGATAAGAACCTGACGAATGATAATGTGTTGTATTTCTATTTAAACAATACGAATCTTCAAACATTTGAATACCAGTCATACCTCAGTGTTGAGCCCATTAGTCAAACAGCATCAATAATAAGATTGACTCTGAAAGGGACAAATTATTACAGAGTATCAGACTATCTGAATGAACTTTCATCGGTGTTTCTTAACCGTAACCTTCAAAAGAAAAATAATGCTGCGGCAAGTACTGTATCCTTTATCGATGCTCAGATATCTGAGTTTAAAGATTCATTATCTACCGCAGAAGCCAGCTTAAAGAGTTTCAGAACATCACATCAGGTAATGGATCTTAGTTTCCAGGGGCAACAGGTGTTTTCAAAACTTAGTGAGCTAGAAAAAGAAAGACAGACCCTTAAGGATCAGCAAAGATACTATTTGTATCTGAAGGATTATTTTAATAAAAATCGTGATATATCAGACCTGATAGCTCCTTCATCGATGAATGTTGTAGACCCTATACTCACAAATCTTGTTTCTGAGCTTATTACAATTAATTCAGAAAGAGTGAGTCATACAGGTACAAGTTCCGATAATATCCTCCTGAGAAATTATAATATCAGAATTGAAAACCTTAAAAATACTATTTCGGAAAATGTCGATAATTCATTAAAAACTCTTAATGCTTCAGTTAATGAGATTGATTACAGAATTAACAAGTTATCAAATCAGATTTCGACCATGCCGAAAACTGAACTACAACTTAAAGGTATCGAGAGGAAATTTGAGCTAAATAGTGCAATATATACATTCTTACTCCAAAAACGTTCTGAAGCCCAAATAACTAAAGCTTCAAGTATGCCTGATTATGAGGTTGTCGAACCTGCACGAGCAATCACTCCTCACCCGGTAGCTCCTAGAACCAAACTCAACTACGCGATTGCCTTGTTTTTAGGTTTATTGGTACCAACAAGTTATGTATTTGTACTCGACTTTTTTAATAACAGGTTGAACACTATAGAAGAAATTGAAGCAATGTCGGATAAACCTGTTCTTGGTAAAGTATTTCACAGCTTCAGGAAAACAACTCTTGTTGTTGCCCAAAGACCAAATTCTTCGGTTTCTGAATCATTCAGAGGCATTCGTACCAATTTTCAGTTTTTTGACCATGGGGGTAAAAAACAGGTTGTTCTGTTTACATCTTCTGCCAGTGGAGACGGTAAAACATTCTGCTCAATAAATTTTGCTTCTGTCTTAGCTCTCAACGGGTATAAAACTGCCCTGCTTGAATTTGATTTAAGAAGACCCAAAGTGCACCAGGAATTTGGCTCAAGTAATATGATCGGTATCAGCTCATTCCTTATCGATAAAGCAGTTATTGATGATATTATCCTGCCTACAGAAATTGAAAACCTGGATCTAATCTCCGCAGGCCCGGCTGCACCAAATCCGGCTGAATTAATTGGTTCCGAAAGAACTTCAGAATTCATTGAAACCTTAAAAGAGATGTACGATTATATTATCATCGACTCTGCACCGGTTGGTATCGTTTCAGAAACATATCTTTTAATGAAGCATTCAGATGTTAATATTTTTGTTGTACGATTGGATTACACGGTTAGAGAAGCATTCCGAAATGCACTGAAAGGATTGAAAAATAATAGTTTTGAGAATTTTAATATTTTAATCAACGATCTTAATATCAGAAAAGAATCGTTTAAGTACGGTTATGATAATAAGTATTATACCGATGAACCCCGAAATTTCTTCGGCAGATTGTTAAGACGCCGCGGCTAGATCTTATGAAAATAAACAGAAAGCACCTGGCCCTTCTCATAGTACCGGTCGTTATTTATGCATTATGGTATTTATCAGGTGATGTTCTTTTCAATTTTTTATGTTTTAAAAAAGAAAACAAACAGGCCAATGTACTTATTCTTGAAGGTTGGCTCGATAAGGATGAGCTAAATTATGCTGAAGAACTGTTTATTGAAGGTGATTATAATATTATCGTAACTACAGGAATTAAAATGCCTGAGTTCTTTCGTTTATGGCGCAATGGTGATGTGGTTGTCCAGACTGACTATAAATCAAGTACTTCTGATTCGGTGAATATCATTATTGAAGCATTTGGTGAACGTGTCAGACAAGAAAATGCAAAATTCAGTGTTTTCGCAAATGATAAATTGCTAGGTAGCAGATATGCAACAACAAAACCCCTTAAATATTGTTTTAAAACTTCTGAGAAAGAAATCGACAGTGTTACTATTCGCTTTCATAACGACAAAGTTTTTAAAAATGAAGACCGAAACTTGCTGATATCCTATGTTTCTATAAACGATCATACGTGGCCGATAAATCGCGATAATGTATGTTATTATGTTCATTCACATTCCGGTACCGTTAAGTATCATCTCGCCCAAACAAAAGCTAACCGCATTAAAAAAGATCTTATTTACATGGGTATCGAGGAACAGAATATTCTGTCGGTAAGCATTAATGAATTCGAATCATCAAAAACCTATGAGAATGCCCAGATAACTGTCTCAAAAATGGACAGTCTGTTTGGAAAAAGAAATTATTCTGTTATTATAATCTCACGTTACCCGCATACAAGAAGAACATATACAGCATTCTTAAAATGCATAAAAAATAAAAATAAGGTGGGCATTACCGCCCTGGAAGTATATAAAAATGATAAACTGCTTAATCGTCGTTTAAATAATCTTAGAGAACTTTTTGGTATTGTTTATATTAAATTTCAGATAAATAAGTAAACAGTTCTTTCAATACTTACAAAGTATAATTGTCTCTGCGCTTATCTGTGCAATTCTTTCATATGTCCAATATAAGTATTGAATTGCACTATTTTTTGATACAAGATGAAAAAGAATAAACGAAAAAAAGTGGGAAAATAGATCAGAGATACGTATATTGTGCCAAACAGGAAAAGAATATAATGTGAAATTTCATTTTAAATGATAATTAGCATTATTTTTGTTTTTTGTTTTCATGGTTTTGGTTTTTTGGGAACATTGCCGGTTTTTTAGCCGGCATTCCCTTTATATATAGGTCGTTAAAATAAATTCATATTATCTCTTATAAGTTTTTCAGCGCCTCATATACATCGGTTTCCCCACTGAATATTTCAATAATTCTGTTTCCTGTATTAGGCATATCTATTGATAAAGCTATAGCCAGTGCCAGATTACTACGATGTGTTGATCCGCTGTCTTCATAATGATCAGAAATCATAACTTTTCCGTTTCCCGGTTCAATTAAAAATCTGCCCGGACGAAATTTAGTATATTCCAGGCCCGATCTGATAAGATGATCATCTGCATTGTGTTTTGCCCTGTAATAATGTTGAATCCTGGAAGCATTTTCAGGGTCTCTGGCTCCCTGTACGCTAACCATTACAAATCTTTTAATGTTGTTTTGTATTGCCAGATCTATACTTTTAATGGCACCTTTTTCATCAACCAGGATTATTTTATCAGTTCCTGTGTGCGAACCACTTCCGGCGGTAAAAACCACACAGTCGATATTATTGAAAACAAAAGAGAAATCTCTTTCCAGGTCGGCTACCAAAGGCACTGCCCGAAGCTCTCTTATTGTATTAGCCTGTGAATCGGAACGTATCATTCCAAATACTGATTTTCCAAGTTTGTTCAGTTCTTTTATAAGAAGTCTGCCGATTTTTCCATTGGCACCTATTACCAGTATATTGTCCATATAAAACTTCAGTTTAAGTTATTGCCCTCTCCAGCAGCTTTTTATGCTTACATTGGTATTGTTATCAGATTTAAATAATTTTAGTGATAAAGGTATTAAAGCATATTAAGCTTACCAATGTCTGTTTCGACTATTAGCAGCTACAATTTTAATATTTTACACCTGACTGATATTCATGGTGCTGTATATCTTATTGATAAAATTGATTATGAGTTAAGTACATCGGATCTGGTTATTATTTCAGGGGATATAACACATTTCGGAGGTACCTCTGAAGTGGAAAATATTATTAATAAGATAAAAATATTGAATAGTAAAATACTTGCAGTACCCGGGAATTGCGATACTTTAAAAGTCCAGGAATATTTAAACGAAATCAGTATAAATCTACACAATAAGTTAATCACATTTAATAATTTTAATTTCACAGGGTTTGGCGGCTCATTGCCCTGCCCGGGTAAAACTCCAATTGAATACACCGAAAAAGAATATGAAAATTTTATTAATTCCATGGATTTCAGCATCAAACCCAATTCAGACCTGATCGTTGTTTCCCATCAACCTCCGCACAAAACGCTAAATGACAAACTGCTTTTTGGAATGCATGTTGGCAGTAAAACACTACGAAACTTCATTTTAAACAAAAAACCACTATTATATCTAACCGGTCATATACATGAAGGGATCGGTGTAGATACAGTTTATGGCTGTAAAATAGTCAATCCGGGACCTTTCAGATCAGGGAAATACGCGAAAATCAAAATTTCAGATGAAAAAAACATTGATATCCAGTTAAAACAAATTACCGCAAATTAATTTTCGTTTACCTACCTTATTTCCACATTCACCTATTCCTCCTTTCCAGGGAATAATGTCCAATATATATTTGCTTCAAAACAGATTAAATGATTACAATAATCATCATATCGGTTATTATACTAATATTTCTGTTAATGTTGACTGTTCCTCTGAAACTACAGGTAAATACAGACGATAGAAAGTATAGAGTTACTTTAAACGGGTTTTTCAGTGCCAGGTTAATTATGACAGAACCAGAATGGAAAGTCAGAATATGGATACTATTTATAAGGATTACCATGAAATTAAAAAATGTGTATCATAAAAGTTTTGAAGAAAGACAGGAAAAAAGAAATATGAAAGTCAAAAGGAAGAATCCCCATTTATATGCCAGATTTCTGATCAGGGTATTGAAATGCTTACGGATAGACAAATTCAGAGCGGATCTCGATACCGGTGATTTCCCGCTGAATGCTCAGCTCATTCCGGTTTCGAGTGTTTTGAGACATTATAATATCAGATTAAATATAAATTTTGAAGATCACAATTCCATTGATTGTAACATATATACAAGGCTATATAAATTATTATGGCAGGCAATAAGAACATATATTATTAATAAAAACTAAAAACTATGGAAAACAATGTAGATCAATTATTAGACAAAATTTCGGAACATGTTAAATCAATGACAAAAACCGAAACCGTACTCGGAGAAGAATTCCAGATAGGTAACTATACCTGCAAACCTGTAATACGCATTGGCGTTGGGTTTGGAAGCGGTGGTGGCTCCGGCGACGATCCTAAACGCAAATGTAATGGAACAGGTGGTGGTGCTGTAGCCGGCATTGGAATCTCACCTGTTGGATTTCTCGTTGCAAAAGGCGATGAAATTAGCTTTATTCCTTCTGATAAAAGCAAAGGTTTAAATGCTCTTATTGATAAAGTGCCGGATATTATGGAAAAAGTTGCCGATATGAAACATGGCAAAGAAGAAAAGAAAGAAAGCAAAAAAGAATCAAAATAATAATATGGCTTGGTACAGGTATCAGGCATCTTTTCAAAATTGAAGTTGTCTGTTCTGAAGGCAGTTTAAATGATAAGTGCGGTGGTAGATTTTCCGGTATCAGCAACTATAAATGTTTTTAGAATAAAAAGACAACTTCAGTTTTACTGAATATATGTCAAAATGAATTGTTTTTGGAATGAATTTATTTTTCTTTGTAGTTACTATTTATGTTGCAGGAAAGGTGACTAAATGTAACCTGATTTCTAATTTCAATTAGCGTTTCTGAATGGGGAAAGGAAAAAAAGTAATCATTATCGGAGCTGGCATAGGGGGTATCACTACAGCAATCCATCTGGCACAGAATAAATTTGATGTTAGGATTTATGAGAAAAATGACTATGCCGGCGGACGTTGTGGAAATTTCACCAAGGATGGTCATCGTTTTGATATTGGTGCCACCTTGCTTATGATGACAGATATTTACCGTGAAACATATGCTTCATTTGGTAAAGAACTCGAGAAAGAGTTGGAGCTTTACAGAATGGACCCTATTTACCGGATCAAGTACATAAATGGACAGGAGTTGAATTTCACATCAGATCTTGCATCACTTCAGCAGCAACTCGAATCGATTGAACCGGGCAGCTACAAAAATTTTTTAGCTTACATGGCACAAAGTTATAGCTCTTATAAGCTGTCGATGAAACATATTATTGACAGAAATTATTACAAAGCAACCGATTCCTTCAATCTGAAAAATCTTATTCTTTTATTAAGATTAAAAGCTTTTAATAAACACTACGAATTCACAAACAAATACTTTAAAAATGAATTATTGAAAATTGCTTTTACATTCCAGAATATTTATGTAGGTCAGAATCCGTTCACGGCATCTGCCCTGTTCTCTATGCTCCCTTTCTTAGAATTGACAGAAGGAGTCTGGTATCCAAAAGGTGGTATGTTCAGGGTTATTGAGAATCTTCTGGAAATAGCTCAGGAATTCGGAGTAACAATAAACTATAATAAGGTTGCCGAAAAAATACAGATTGAAAATAACAAAGCAACAGGGGTCAGATTTACCGACAGTTCATGTGATACTGCAGATATCATTATTTCTAATGCCGACCTACCTTACGTCTACAATGATTTATTACCTCGTACAAAACAAAGTACCAGAGTTAACAAACTTAAATATACCTGTTCTGCTTTTGTATTCCACTGGGGCATGGATAAAATTTACAACAACTTTGAGCAGCATAATGTATTCGTATCGAGAGATTATAAAGAAAATATCGTTACTCTTTTTAAATCAAAGTCACTTTCTGACGATCCCAGTTTTTATATCCACGCGGCATGTAAATCGGATAAAACCGCTGCACCTGTAAACCAAGACTCTATTTCAGCAATTGTCCCGGCTGGCCACATTGATGAATCGAATCCAAAGAACTGGAATTCATTGAAGCAACAAGCACGCGATGCAATCTTTCGAAGGTTCATGGAGGAAGGAATAACCGATTTTGAAGAACATATAAAATTTGAGGTGTGCTATACACCCCAGACCTGGAAAACTATTTTTAATTTATCACGTGGAGCAACATTTGGAAGCTTAAGCCATAATTTACTGCAGATGGGTTTTATGCGCCCTCACAATCAACATAAAAAATACAAGAATCTGTTCTTTGTCGGAGGAAGTACACATCCGGGAAACGGAATCCCTATGGCGCTGTTATCAGCAAAGCTTTCCTCTGAAAAAATAATTAAATATTACAGCTAATTTTTCTTATCATGAATATAGCAGAGATAAAACCGGCCGATATAATAAAAAGCATCAATTTTGAAGAGATAAAGGACCATCCCAATATTCTTATTGCAGCCAGGTTTTGGGAAGAAGACAGGTATGTTGCAGCAAAAACCTGTTATAAATTTATGCGCAAAATTGACGACTTAATTGACAATAATAAGGCAGTAAACGGGTGTTTTAAAGAAGAAGAAAAGGAAAGTTATATTAATGAAGTATATTACTGGATTAACTGCCTGGAATCTCTTTCATCGAACGATCCTCTGTTTACAGAAGTAAAGGACACCATTGAACGTTTCAAAATACCCGTCACATTGTTTTATAATTTTGCCCTATCAATGATTTACGATATCAATCATACCGGTTTCGATACTGTTGACTCATTCATTGATTATGCCGAAGGTGCATCAGTAGCCCCGGCTTCTGTATTTGTACACCTCTGCTGTTTGAAAAAAACAAACGGGAGTATTACAGAACCCTATTTTAATGTTGAGGATTATGCACGGCCATGTGCATTATTCAGCTACCTGGTGCATATTATACGCGATTTTCAGAAAGACCAGAAGAACAACCTGAATTATTTTGCCAATAACCTGCTCGATAAGTACAATATCAAAGCGTATGAGCTTAAGCAAATGGCAGAACAGTCAAAAGTAACTTCTGAATTCAGGGCCATGATAAAAGAATATTACATGCTGGCAGAAAAGTATAAAAAAGAAACCGAAAATATTCTCCCGATACTTGACCCGCAGCTTGACCCCATTTACAGGTTAAGCCTGCACATTATCTTCAATCTATACCTTCAGGTTTTTGAACGTATTGATATTGAAAATGGTACTTTTACAACCGAAGAGCTGAACCCAAAACCTTATGAAATTAAATACCGTGTTCAGCAAATAATCAACAAATTAGGGTAACATCGATTTATTTATTTAACTTTCCTGTTCCGACATTAGATTGTATGACAGAAAAAATCTGTATATGAAAATCCTATTTATTGGCGGTACAGGAAACATTTCTTCTGCATGCACCCTCGATGCTTTGAAAAATGGTCACGAGGTGTATCATTTCAACAGAAATAAACAAAAGGGTGAAGCATCTGAAAATGTAATAACAGTTACCGGTGATCGTAATAATATCATGGAACTTCGGCAAATTGATAAATTTGGCCCTTTCGATGTTATTACCGATTTTATGTGTTTTACTCCTGACCAGATGCAAACCAGTATTGATTGCTTTGCCGGCAAAACAAGTCAGTATATTTTTATCAGTTCTGCTACAGTATATAAAAAACCACCCGACAATTACATTATTACCGAAGACTGTCCACTGGAAAATAAGTTCTGGAAATATGCCGGCGATAAAATTGCATGTGAAAAACTACTTACCAGTCAAACTAAATTAACATATACCATAGTGAGGCCATCTTATACATATGGGAAATCATGGTTACCTACAGGACTCTCTGCACGAGAGTATAATCCGATCTACCGTATGAGAAAAGAATTGCCCATTATCGTACATGGTGATGGTGAATCGTTATGGGTAATGACACATAACACTGATCTTGCCAGCGCTCTCACAGGATTATACGGCAATGCAGAAGCAGTAAATAATCATTTTCATGTTACCTCCGACGAGGTTCACACCTGGAACCAGCTTTATGCAATTATTGGTAAAATACTGGGAATCGAACCCAAGCCGGTTTATATTCCTTCAGAGTTTATCAACAGATACGAACCTGAATGGGGAGAAGGATTGTTGGGCGACAAATGCAGGTCTATGGTTTTCGATAATTCAAAAATAAAGAGCGTTGTTAAAAACTGGGGTGCAGTAAAAACATATGAAGAAGGTATGCGCGAGTCAATAGCATGGTTTGAAGAAAAACCTGAAAGAATGCAGATTGACCAGGAACTTGAAGCTAAGTATGAGTATATTTTAAAAAAGTATCTGGCTTGATTATGAGATGCAAATAGAAAATAACTTAAATAGAATAATATAAATAAGAACTATATATTAATACCAAATATTCCATCATTCCATTTTAAACAATGCATTAGCAAAAACATTAATCCCCTTTAACACCAATAAATAAATTTATGTTGGTTTATTTTGACAATTGGCTGGTAAAAGTAAACGGGTCATAAACCCTGAATTTAGGAGCTAATGCCAGCTCCCCCCTGCCCAGAATTATTTTCATTGCTTCAATAGCCATCATTGTCGACGATAACCAAACAAGCGGAGCCAGGGTAGTCCCTACCTTTTTCTCCTGCATTTTTTTTACAGCACGCTCCGGGTAGTGCCTCATAATTCCCCCGAAAGATTCTGCAACCTGAAATATTGAACTGTAAAGCAACGTCTGCTGTTCTTCTTCTGAAATATCAGAAACATCCCTTCCAACTGTCGGAAAATTATATACTTCCTCCAAAGTAGGCGTATTATCTGTAAATATACGTACATTCCCAAATGCCAGTGCCCAACCCTCGATGAGCGGAACAGAATTTTTTCTTGCTGCCCTTGAAAGCAATAGAATTGGTGACATTGCGTCTACAGCCAGAATAACCATATTTGCATCCTTAATAAACTCCTCAACATTCTCATCAGTAAGTTTTGTAAACTTCTTCACCATGACATCCGGATTTACTTTTTTAAAATATTGTTCTGTAACATCTGTTTTCCTAAGACCATCCGTATCGGTATAACTGTATATCTGCCTGTTAGAGTTGGTTGGTTCAAAAGTACCGTGATCCAGAATATTGAAATTTCCAACCCCCAGGCGTAAAAGCATTTCAGATAGCGGACTTCCGATCCCTCCCAGTCCACAAATGGCAACTTTTGATTTCCTGATTTTTTCCTGTTCCTCCTCATCAATCAAACCCAGGTTCCTGGAGGTAATTGTTTCATAAAACGAGTTTTCCATAACTATATTTGAATTTGGGTTACATTATATCGTTTAAGATACTATAAAAGAACCAATACGCCTATCTATATTGTAATGTTTACATACAGCAAAATCAGAATCCGGCAGATGTTAGAAGCTATATAAGAATTGCTTCCATATTAATTTATAAATGCCTGAAAAAAACATATAATATTTAATAGCGATTTAACAAAAAGGAATAAAAAAGATGTTGCGCCTAACAGATTAATCCAACTTTTTTAATTTCGTTTCCTTAGGTTATACCCGATATTAATTATTCGGTTTCACCTGTTTCTTAATGTAGAAATGTGTATTTTTTTGATAGAAGGTGTATCTATTAGTAGTCAATTGAAATGTGAAAAGAGATTATGAGGAATAAGATCTGAGAAATGCCGTTCATAAGTCTTTGCCTGTAAACCCGAAATTTTCCTTAACGAATATTACATTTACCAGCAATTTCACTATGTAATATTATTATGACCTATCAGAAATCAGCCATACCTGCACTTTTCATTATTGTTCTTTTTACCATTTCAACAGTTCTGTTTAAGTCATCAACACATATACATGAGGAAGAAGCTATTGCTACTGACACTATATTGACTGATACTTCTGAAGAGTTGCGAACTGCTATAAAATATGATCAGTTAATTCGTTCAGAAATTGATAGTAATCCTTTTGTTGGTCTGGCTTATTCTATCGTTTACGAAGATCAGGTACTGCTAACCAAGACTTATGGTGTAAAAAAAGCCGGTTCAACAGATTCTGTTGATGAACAAACAGTATTCAGACTTGCATCGGTATCTAAAGGATTTACAGGTGTACTTGCCTGTCTTCTTGAACAGGAAGGAATTCTGTCACTCAACCAGCGAATAAAAGAAGATCTGCCCCGGCTAACCTTAAAAGACTCAGCAAGTACAGCCGATCTTACTATCGCTCATACACTCAACCATACTTCGGGTCTGGTACCTCATGCATACGATAACCTGGCAGAAGCAGCCTTATCACTAACAGAAATTATCAGACGTTTACCGGAAGTGGATATAGCTGCGAAACCCGGCGAAGTATATGGTTATCAAAATGTTGTTTTCAGCCTTATAGATACAATTGCTTATATACACACATACAAAGAATATTGTGACTTGCTCTACGAAAAGTTGTTTATTCCGCTTGATATGCAGAATGCGTCGGTTGGCAAAGGAATATTTGAACATGAAAATAATAATACTGCTTCACCGCATGTGTTCAGTAAAGGCAATTACGTTACCACCAGGCCTAATCTGCGTTACTACAACCTGGTGCCGGCAGCAGGAGTTAATGCAAGTATCAGAGATATGTCGCAATGGCTGATAGCATTATTGGGTAACTGTCCCGAAGTACTGGATACTGCCTTGCTGAATAAAATAGCAACTCCATCGATAACTACACCTTTAAAAAAAAGATATACCTATCATTGGGGACATGTAGATGAAAAATCATATAGCCTTGGATGGAGAATTTATAATTACAAAGGCATGAAGATCGTTTATCACGGAGGCTATGTCAGAGGGTATCGCTCAGAAATTGCCTATTGCCCGGAAGAAAGGGTTGGGATTGCATATCTGCAGAATTCAACCGGTTCACTGGCATCCAGAAGTGTACCTGTCTTTTTTAATATCTGGCTGGAACAAAAACAATTACTTGCGGAGAAATAGATTCATTAAAACAATCCTGAGCACTTTTAAATTAAGAGAATATTCAGGCTGTCAAAGATTATACTTCTCATGTTCTGAAAAGCAATTAACCTTGATTAGATAGTTATCCGAATCCGTTATTAAAAAATATTACAGCTGGAATTTATCTCTTGCTCTTAACTATACCCCCTCCCAACAATTCATCCTCATTATAAAATACTACCGGCTGTCCCGGAGCTACTGCCCATGCAGGTTCATCAAGTTTTACCTTTAAAAGACCTCCGTTCGTTTCAATGGTGCAATTCCCTGAAGGATTCAGTCCAAATCCCCTAACCATTGTTTGAATTTCTTTACTGGTTCCTAAAGCCTGAGGATTTATAAAACTCGTATCCCCGGCAACAAATTCTTTTATATACAAACTTTGCCATGTGTCGGCAATTAAAATATTATTCCCGGCATCAATTTCAACGACGCAAAGCTTTTTATCAGTTAACAGATTCAGATCACGTTTCTGTCCGATCGTATAATATATATATCCTTTATGGGTACCAACAATATTGCCTTTTCTGTCCAGTACATTGCCTTTAGGTATTTTGTCTTTTATATCAGGAATATAATCCATTAACATATCACTGCATGATCTTCCGGCTGCGAAACAAAGCCCTGAGCTTTCCTTGTTTTTATTTAAAAAGTCGAATCCCAACCTTTTAGCAATCTTTTTTATATCAGCTTTAAGATATTCACCAAGAGGAGTAATTGCCCTCGTTAATACATCCTGATCAAGATTCCAGAGAAAGTACGACTGGTCTTTTTTCATATCCGATCCTTTAAAAATCCTTGCTGTACCACCTTTTTTAACAATACGGATGTAATGCCCCGTTGCAATATGGTCAATCCCATACTTATCAGCGATATCCGTCAGTAATTTCCATTTAACATTCGGATTACAATGTGCACAGGGACTTGGTGTTAATCCCTTTAAATGATAACTGTTAAAGTAACCAATAACTTCTTCATGAAATAATTCCCGTGCATCGTAAAAAATCAGTTCCAGTCCTGTTTTAGTGCAAAACTGTTCCAACTCTTTATGCGGTTTTTCATCACCAAAAAACCAAAAGTTAACGCCTGTAACTTTATATCCCTGTTCTTTTAGTATATAAGCTGCAACAGAACTGTCTATACCACCACTCATAGCAATAAGTACCGATTTTTGCATGCAACGGATTGTTATATAACTTCTCAAATTAATATTTAAATATCCGATAATTTATCATTCTATCTGTTATTTTCTGATTAGTTTAAATTTCATTTATATCCTTGAATAAATCACTATTAATTAATTTTTTACATTAATCCGTACTAATCCTTTTATAAAAATTAAAAGCATGTTTCAATATAAATGTTATTTTTGCGCTCAATTGAATTAATTGAGTAGGTTTCAAGATAATAAGAATGATCTCCATTGATAAGGGAAGGAAATTAAGCCTAAAGGATTTTCATCAGATTTTATATGAACAAAAGAAGATAGATTTTTCAGAAGAGATATTAAATCAGGTGAAAAAAAACTATAGCTTTCTGGAAAGCTATGCTGCCAATAAAATTATATATGGCATAAACACCGGTTTAGGTCCAATGGCTCAGTATAAAATTGATGATGATAAAAGCAATGACCTACAGCTTAATTTAATCAGAAGTCACGCAGCCGGTGTTGGTAATCCTATTGATGATAACAGTGTGCTTGCTTCTATTATAATAAGAGCAAATTGTTTTTGTCACGGCTATTCAGGTATACATCCCGATGTACTTAGAATTTTAAAAGATCTGATCAATAACAGGATAATCCCGTTTATTCCGGAGCATGGTGGTGTTGGTGCCAGCGGTGATCTGATCCAGCTTGCTCACATGGCCCTTGTGCTTATAGGAGAAGGTAAAGCCAAATATAAAGGTGAATGGTTCAATACCGATACGCTCTTTAAAAAATTAAACATTAAACCACTCGAAATAAAAATTCGCGAGGGTTTAGCATTGATTAATGGTACTTCGGTAATGAACGGAATTGGTATTGTCAATCTCATCAGTTCTGTAAACCTGTTAAATTGGAGTGTTCTGGCCTCGGTAATGATTAATGAGATTGTTTCAACTTTCGATGATCATTGTTCACCTGAACTAAACCTGTTAAAACTTCATTACGGACAGCGCAGGATTGCAGCTGCGATGCACAAAATGTTTGCAGCAAGTAAATTAACCGATAACAGGAATGGCTCTCTTTATTCAAATGCTGAGAACGGTAGTTTTAAAATAGATAAGAAAGTTCAGGAATATTATTCATTACGTTGTGTACCTCAGGTGCTCGGCCCTGTATACGATACAATCCGGAATACTGCTGAAGTACTATTAAATGAAGCAAACAGTGTCAGTGACAATCCAATTATTCATGAAGAATCGAATTTTGTATATCATGGCGGTAATTTTCACGGCGATTATGTTGCATTTGAAATGGATAAGTTAAAGATTGCCATTACAAAATTATCGATGCTTGCTGAAAGACAACTGAATTTTATCCTGAATCACAGATTGAATAAAATACTTCCGCCATTTATTAATCTGGGCACACTCGGACTGAATCTTGGTATGCAGGGAGTACAATTTACAGCTGTCTCAACAGCCGCGGAAAATCAAACCCTGTCTAACCCAATGTACATTCACAGCATACCTAATAACAACGATAACCAGGATATTGTTAGTATGGGAACCAATGCAGCCCTGATAACCAAAAAGGTTATTGATAATGGATATCAGGTTATAGCAATAGAATTTATGGCCTTACTTCAGGCAGTCGATTATAAAAATATTGCGGATAAGTTATCACCGGAGACAGGAAATATCTACCAGGCTCTCAGAAAACTATTTCCCCGTTTCGAAGATGACTATGCAATCTATACCGATATTGAAAAGGTAATTGAATATTTAAAAAATACCCACATACTTATTTTACCGGAAAATGAATAATGTTGCACTTGTTACAGGCGGATCAAGAGGAATTGGTAAAGCCATAGCATTGCAACTGGCTTCAGATGGTTTCCATGTTATCGTAAATTACCATGCAAACAAGGAAGCAGCGAACAACACTTTAATCGAGATAAAAAAAGCTGGTGGTAAAGGAGAACTCGTACAATTCGATATTTCCAGTGCAGATTCAGTAAAAAGTGCTTTTAATAACTGGAGAGAACAAAATCCGGAAGAACATATCAGTGTATTGGTAAATAATGCAGGTATCAGAAAGGATAACCTTTTTGTATGGTTAGAACAATCTGACTGGGATAAGGTTATTGATACAAACCTGAATAGTTTTTACTTTGTTACCAAAGAAGTTGTGCAGGATATGGTATTGAATAAATTTGGACGCATCATTAATATAGTTTCGCTTAGCGGTTTGAAAGGTTTACCCGGTCAGGTAAACTATTCGGCAGCAAAAGCTGGTGTAATAGCAGCAACGAAAGCACTTGCTCAGGAAGTAGGAAAGAAAAATGTTACTGTAAATGCAGTGGCTCCGGGATTTATTAATACGGATATGACGAAAGATCTGGATGTTCAGACTTTGAAAAAAACTGTACCGCTCAATAGGTTTGGAAATCCTGAGGAAGTGGCTTACCTGGTATCATTCCTCGCATCTGAAAAAGCCGGTTATATAACCGGTGAATGCATTTCAATAAACGGAGGTTTATACTCGTAACTTGTAAATTAATAAACAATTATTATATTGAATTAAAATTAATATCATTAATCTCCAAGGTCTTTAAGTGAAAAGAGTAGTAATAACAGGTATAGGAATTTATTCGGTAATTGGTAAAAATATAATTGAAGTTACCCAGTCTCTTAAAGAAGGAAAATCAGGTATTGTGCTTGATCCCAGAAGAAAGGAGATGGGATTCCGTTCAGGGCTTACAGGTATTCTTGCCAGACCGAAAATAAAAGGTATTCTTCCACGAAGACTTAGAGTAAGTTTGCCTGAACAGGGAGAATATGCTTACGTAGCTACTCTTGATGCGCTGCGAGATGCTAATATTAATGATGCTTTTTTAGAAAATAATGAAGTAGGGGTACTTTATGGAAACGACAGTTCGGCAGTTCCTGTTATAGAAGCTATGGACTGCATGAGGGAAAAGAAAGATACCATGCTTATTGGATCGGGTTCAATTTTCCAGTCGATGAATTCAACTGTAACTATGAACCTGGCTGTTATATTCAAACTCAAAGGAATAAATTTAACCGTAAGTGCTGCCTGTGCCAGTGGATCTCATGCTGTAGGACTGGGATATCATTTTATAAAGTACGGACTGCAAAAAATGATAATTTGCGGAGGCGCTCAGGAAGTAAATCCCGAATCGACAGGAAGTTTCGATGGTTTAAATGCCTTCTCGGTGCGTGAAGATGAACCTGAAAAAGCATCACGTCCGTTTGATCTGAACCGGGATGGTCTTGTTCCCAGCGGTGGGGCAGCAACACTCATTCTTGAAGAATATCAACATGCCAAAGCCAGGGGAGCAAATATCCTCGGGGAAGTCATAGGTTATGGGTTCTCATCAAATGGTGACCATATTTCTGTTCCAAATATAGATGGTCCTTATAAATCAGTAGAAATGTGTCTGAAAGATGCCAATCTATCACCAAATGATATAGATTATATAAATGCACATGCCACTTCTACACCGGTTGGCGATTCTGCCGAGGCACAAGCTCTTGCTAAATTGTTTTCGGATATCAAAACCCCAGTTAGTTCCACAAAATCTATGACAGGTCATGAAATGTGGATGGGTGGTGCAAGTGAAATAATATATTCATTGCTTATGATGCACAACGATTTTATCGCACCCAATATTAATTTTGAAACCCCCGATGAACACTCTAAGTATCTGAATATTGTCAACAAAACCATACCGGCAAAAATCAGCACCTTCTTATCAAATTCTTTCGGATTTGGAGGTACAAACTCTACAATTATCGTAAAGAAATTATAATTTTGTGCACTTGAACCCATATTGCCATTGAGATGAAAAAAGAAGATGTGATCGTAAAGGTGAATGAATTCTTAACAGATGAGTTTGAACTGGAAGCAGACAGAGTAGTACCCGATGCAAATTTACGAGACGACCTGGAAATTGAAAGCCTTGATTTTGTCGATATAGCCGTTGAAATTGAAAAAGAATTTGGATTTAAGATCAAGGGGGAAGATATGATTGGTGTTAAAACTCTTGACGATTTATATAATTATATCCTATCAAAAGCGAGCTAATGTCTGAATGGGACGGTAAGTCAAAAGGCACTCCACTCGGTTATAAAATCATCATTTTTATTATTAAACACATCCATATTCGTGTTGCATATTTCTTCGTTTGGTTTATCGCGCTTTATTATTATCTGACAGTAAATAAACAATATATTTACTTCTTTTACCACACACTTTTACATTTTAAACCTTTAAAAGCTCATATCTCAGTTTACAGGAATTATCTGGTGTTCGGCAAATCGATGATCGATAAAATAGCCATTATTTCCGGTAATGAAAATAGTTTTACTTTCGATTTTGAAGGAGAGAATCATCTGCATGATATGGCTAATACCGGAAAAGGCGGAATCATAATCGGAGCACATGCAGGAAACTGGGAAATTGCAGGACATTTGCTAAAAAGAATAAATAAACCGGTCCATGTTGTGATGTATGATGGTGAACGTTCTAATATCAAAGAATTAATTGAAGAAGTGACAGGAGGAACAAGTTTCAATCTGATACTAATAAAAGATGATGACCTTTCACACATCTATTTTATCAGTGATGCGCTTAGGAACGGTGATCTGATTGCGATGCATGGTGACAGGTATCGCGATGACAGCAAGACTACCGAGTGCGATTTCTTTGGCATGAAAGCTGACTTTCCCCTTGGGCCTTTTTTTCTTGCTTCACAGTTTGATGTGCCTTTCTGCTTTGTGTCCACAATGAAAGAATCAAATACGCATTACCATTTTCACTCAACAGAACCTTTAAAGATTGAAAAAGAAGATAAGGAACTTGTTGCACAACATGTACATCTAATGGCAAAGTATTACGCCACTAACCTTGAAAAAACTGTGCGTAAATACCCATATCAGTGGTTTAACTATTACAATTTCTGGAAAACAAAATAAGAACACGGATGAAGGACTACGGAAATGATAAAAAATCGGCGGTAAAAGCCAAATACGATGCGCAAAAAATTGCATTCGGCCCGATAATGTTCCAGGCGGCACGTGCAATGCGAAACCTGGGAATTTTGAATATGTTACATGAAGAACGAAAAAATGGCCTCACAATCAACCAGGTTGCGAAGAAATGCAATTTACCCCGTTATGGCACAAAAGTATTGCTCGAAGCTGCAATCAGTCTTGAAATGGTTTATGTGAGAAATAATAAATTCTTTCTTACAAAAACCGGCTGGTTTATTCTGAACGATCCACTCACTATTGTTAATATCGATTTTGTTCACGATGTAAATTATAAAGGTTTTTTCCATCTACAGGAATGCATCACAAATGGAAAACCTGAAGGTCTGAAAGAATTCGGAACATGGTCAACAGTCTATGAGGCATTATCAGAACTACCTCCGGATGTACAAAAAAGCTGGTTTAATTTCGATCATTATTACTCCGACAATGCATTCCCTGAATTATTAGACATCATCTTTACATCGAAGCCAAAAAAAATCCTTGATGTTGGAGGTAACACAGGGAAATTTTCCATCCTATGTGCTAAAAACTATCCTGAAGTAAACATGACTATCCTCGACCTTCCGGGGCAGCTAAAAAAAGCAGAAATGAATATTAGTGAAGAAGGTTTGAAAGGAAGAATTGATCTTATCCCTATAAACCTCCTTGACCATTCATTACCCTACCCAACCGGATACGATGCAGTTTGGATGAGCCAGTTTCTCGATTGCTTTCCTCCTATCGATATTATTAAACTTCTTGAAAAAGCAAAAAAAGCTTTAAACCCCGGAGGATCAATTTATATTCTTGAAACATACTGGGACAAGCAGAAATACGAAGCTTCAACATATTCATTACATGCTACATCGTTGTATTTTACATGTATAGCCAATGGCACTTCACAGATGTATCATTCCGAAGATATGTACCAGATGATTGAAGAAGCATCACTGAAAGTTGACAGGGAATGGAATGATATCGGGGTTAGTCATACTCTTATTAAATGTTCATGATGTTTTTCAATTATGTAAGACTTAAATTCATATTATTTACTAATATTCCTGGGAATTAAATACTAATGTCGGCATAAGTAATTAAAGTATATATGCAACAATTCGAAGATATCCTCAATTACATCCCCCAGCGACCTCCTTTTGTTATGGTCGATAAACTCATATTTGCCGACCAGCAGAAAACTTTGTCAATATTCAAAATAAAACCTGATAATCTGTTTTGTGAAAATGGTGTTTTTTATGAAGCAGGACTGATAGAAAACATTGCACAAACTATTGCTGCCGGGGCAGGATACAGGAATAAACGGCAGAATAAGGAACCTGAAATAGGATTTATCGGATCAATAAAAAAGCTTGAAATTATAAAAAGGCCGATAGTAGATGAAATTTTAAAAACTGAGGTAAATTTAATTTCAAAATTTGAAGGTGCTCTAATTGCAGAAGGTATGACATTTGTGAATGATGAACTCGTTGTAAGCTGTCAAATGAATATATTTATAATGGATAATCTAAATCTCCAACAACCATGAAAAAGATTATAATTTACTCTCTGTTTTTGATTTTTTATTCTGCCGCTTTTTCACAAACAAAAGAAGAAGCTCTAAATGCTGAAACCATTACATGGTTCGGTATCGATTTTTCACAAGCCAGATTCGTTGATGATCTCGCATTTCCATCAGGATATGAACTAAGAGACAAGTATTTTAAAGGATGGAACAGACTTATTATCAGTGAACCGGAAAAGTATGATATCCCGAAATATTTCCATTGCATTGAAATTAAAACCGATCTTGGCGATGTTTACAGAAGAAATGAAGATGTAAATGTATCTGATATTATAGTGGAAATACCCGAAGGTGATAATTACAAAATACAGGAGGGTGAAATACAGAAGATCATAAAAGATTATAAAGCAGACCTGGAAGGATACGGACTCGTTTTTATTGCCGAAAGTTTTGACAAACCCAGGGTGGAAGGGTGTATCTGGGTTACCTATTTTCATATTCCCACAAAAAAAGTTGTATTCACCCGAAAGTTGGTTGGAAAACCTGTTGGCTTCGGAATACGTAACTATTGGGCGGGAGCAATAGCCGATATTATGAAACAGGCCGGTGAAGAAAAGAGCAGCTGGTAAAAAATATTCTAAAATAAATTCTGTGAGGTCCGGTTAATAGCCGGACTTTTTGTTTAATTATTGTCTTTTTTAATTAAACAAATAATTGGATTTTCTGTTAATAATGCTAAATAAGATTATGAGCAATGAATGTTAACAGGAAAACGATATTATTTCTGACACTGATAGTTTTATTAACTGGTACAATCCATGCGGGTAAACCAGATATTTTCTCTGCCTGTTTCCGGGAATACACATTTGTAGATAAAATCCCCGCGCAGGCTGAAAAGAATATCCTGATTATCAGTAACAGGCATTTTGAACCTGAGGATGACTATTTGTATTTGCGACAAGTACATATAACAAGAAAAATGTTCTACTTCATAGCGAGCAGAATTGGTGATTCTGCCTACATAACACCCTATTCTTCTATGGAAAGCGCTCTTGAAAAGCTTTCACCCAATAAAAATTTTCTTGTGTTTGTGAATGGTCACGGAAAATCGTTTCGCCAAATCATTGACCGTGGTTTCCAGATTGGTGACCGCTATAATGTAAACATGGTAATGTTTGACTGGCCGACCGATTATTTTGCACTTCGGAAAACTGCCAGAAATGCCCGTAAGGTTACAAAGAATTTCGTCCAAAGCATGAGTGATTTTCATATTTTACAACAGACTCATTTCCCTGATGCATCCGTTTCACTTATGTTTCACAGCATGGGTAATCATATAGCACGTAATATGGTGAAAAATGATTTAGAAGATATTATCCCGGAGCAGTATTTTGATAACCTGATTCTTAATGCAGCTGCTGTGCCACAAAGAAATCATGCAGAATGGGTTGAACAATTAAATATCCAGAAAAGAATATATATTGTTTCTAACAAGGGTGACAGACCCCTGAGGGGAGTTAAAATTCTTCGTCTTACAAAACCACTGGGCTCTGAATACGATGCTCACCTGGCTAAAAATGCCGAATATATCAGTTTTAATGATATAGCCACTATTGAACACAACATCTTTCTCGGAAGAACTGAAGTAGAAAAAAATCATCCGAACGTTTATAATTTTTATTTAACCCTTTTCCAGGGAAAAGAATTATTTACTTCAGATAATGAAATGTTCGACAAGAAGGAAGGTGAGTTGGTTTACCTGATCAGGTAAACCATGATTTTCTTATCAGTGTAATTTTATTTGGGATTTAGGAGTGTAAATGTTTCGGATTATTATTTTTGTGGCATGAAAAAAATCGCCACCTTAATATCAAGAAAAGAAATTGAAGTGAGATTTAATGAGCTGGACCCGTTGAACGTGGTATGGCATGGAAATTACGTTAAATATTTTGAAGATGGCAGGGAAAGCTTCGGATTGAAATACGGTATTCCTTACCCCGTTCTGAGAGAGCAAGGTATAGCAGCACCGGTTGTATCATTAAATTGTAATTTCAAGAAGTCCGTAAAATATGGAGATAAATTAATCGTCGAAACTCGCTATGTAGATAATCCTGCTGCTAAAATTGTTCTTGAATACACTATCTTCAAAGCAGAAAATATGGAGGTGGTTGCAGAAGGTAGTACTATACAGGTTTTTACCGACATAGAAGGTAACTTACAACTCATTCTGCCAAAATTTATTGAAGACTGGAAAAGAAAACTGGGGTTAATTGATTAATTATGGCATACATTAACCACGATAATATTATTATTTCTCTCGGAACCAGCACAGATGAGGTGCTATCCCAAATTCATGCCGGTATAACCGGTATTAAACACGAACATAATTACCAATATCTAACAAAGTCTCCAGTATCCGTTGTCTCCCGGGAGAAAATTGAAAAAGAAACTTCTTCATTAAACAGCAACCTGACTTTCTTCGAAAAAATAACTTCTCTTTCATTACAAAAGGTTCTTTCCGAAAGCCTCATCGATGTAGCTTCCCCGCGCACTCTTTTCATCCTGTCAACAACTAAAGGTAATGTCGGATTATTAAAAACTGAACAAAAGGATAGCAGGGATGTGTTTTTACATCATACTGCCGGAAAAATATCCCGTTTATTTGGTTTTAAAAACGATCCGGTTGTTGTATGCAATGCCTGCATTTCCGGTGTGCTTGCAATTATTGTTGCTAAAAGATATATCGATAGCGGAAAATATGACAACGTAGTAATTACCGGGGCTGATGTTGTCAATGAATTCATTGTGGCAGGTTTTGAATCCTTCAAATCGATGAGCGAACTTCCATGTCGCCCGTTCGATGCTGACAGGGATGGATTATCACTGGGTGAAGGTGCCGGTACAGTTGTGATTTCAAAAGATCCCTCAGAAAAAAGTATCAGGGTTGTCTCAGGAGCATCGGCAAACGATGCCAATCATATTTCAGGTCCGTCAAGAACCGGTGAAGGTCTTTTTCTGGCAATAAAGAATACAGTTAAAGATGATTCCGATATAGATTTTATTTCTGCTCATGGCACAGCAACGCCATACAACGATGATATGGAAAGTTTTGCAATTCACAGAGCCGGGCTTGATTACGCACCGGTAAACAGCTTTAAGGGGTATTTTGGTCATACCCTCGGTGCTGCCGGCATAATTGAAACCATTCTTACAAAGCATTCCATGCTGCAAAACCTGGTTTATAAATCGTTGGGGACAAATAAACCCGGAACCATTAAAAACCTGCAAATCATCGATCAGAATAAAAAAATTGAACTGAAGCGTTGCCTTAAACTTTCGTCTGGTTTTGGAGGTTGTAATGCTGCAATATTGCTTGAAAAATAATGACTGCTGAAAAACTCAACATACGCAAATTTATAGGTATCAATAAAAATAAAGTTTATACCGATGAGCGCCTGATTTTTAATGATCCGGACAGCAATTTTAAGACTATTGGTAAAAGTTTGTATAATATGTTGAAATGCAGTTATCCAAAATATTACAAGATGGATAACTTAAGTAAACTAACATTCCTTGTAACGGAAATGCTTAACAAAGAAGTTAATCTTAAGCAATTTAATCCGGATAAAACAGCTATTATACTTTCAAATTCAGAATCTACTTTAGATACCGACCGAAAGTTTACCAGTACCATCGACACTATACCAAGTCCGGCGGTTTTTGTATATACCCTGCCAAATATTGCCACCGGCGAAATTTCGATAAGATACGGTTTGAAAGGAGAAAACCTGTTTTTGGTTGAAGAGTCTTTTAACCCAAAGATATTGGTTGAACAAACCGAAATGCTTTTTGCTGATTCTGATACTGAAGTTTGTATTACCGGCTGGACAGATTATATCGACCAGGATCGCTATAAAGCATGTCTATGGTTAATTGAAAGGTATTCCGGCAGTAGAGGCCGAATATTTAATGCTCCGGAATTACAAAACGATTTTAACATGACGGAATAAGTACTCTTGTCCAGTGAAAGAAAAAAACGAAATATGGATTACCGGACTTGGAATTATTTCTTCCATTGGTAAGAATCTGTCTGAATGCGAAGATTCCCTGAAAGAAATGAAATCAGGTATCAAACCAATTAAAAAGCTTAATACAATACACAAAAATGACTATGTTGCAGGAGAAGTAGAATTAAGCAATTCGGAACTTTCAAATGAATCAGATATAAAAAAACAACTGCCACGCACTGCACTGCTGGCGTTAAAAGCAGCAAAAGAAGCAATGGAAAGTGCCGTATTTAAAGAAAAGGGGAAGGCAAGAGTAGGGATTATCCTTGGCACTACCGTTGGAGGAATGGACAAAACTGAAGAACTTTATAAAAGGAAAGGTAATCCGGGCGAATATATTCCTATGCACCATTGTGGTTTTACAACGTCATACCTCGCAAAGTACTTCGATATCAATGATTATGTGAATACTATCAGTACTGCCTGTTCTTCTTCGGCAAATGCAATTATGCTGGGAGCAAGACTTATTAAAAATGGAATTCTCGATGCAGTTCTGGCAGGCGGAAGCGATGCCCTATCATCCTTTACGCTTAACGGTTTTCGTTCATTAATGATACTTGATCCCGAACCATGCAAACCATTTTCTGCAGAACGCAGAGGCCTGAACCTGGGCGAAGGTGCCGGATTTGTTTTCCTGGAGTCGAAGAAAACGGCTCAAAACAGAAATGCCAAAGGTTTTTGTAAGGTTTCGGGATATGCCAATACCAATGATGCATTTCATCAGACTGCTTCATCGCCCGACGGGAGAGGCGCTTATAAAGCCATGTATGAAGCATTAATATCTGCAGAACTTGATCCTGATAAAATAGATTATATAAATATTCACGGAACAGGTACTGATAACAACGACCTTACAGAAAGCATCGCCATTATAAGGCTTTTTAAAGAAGGGATTCCCGACCTGAGTTCAACAAAAGCTTATACCGGCCATTGTCTGGGAGCTGCCGGCAGTATAGAAGCAATATTTTCTGTTTTGTCAATAACTAATGGTGCTTTGTACCCAAATCTTCGGTTTACAAACCCAATACCTGAGACAGGGTTGATCCCTGTAATGGAATACAAAGAGAAAAAAATCAGGCATGTACTCTCAAACTCATTTGGCTTTGGGGGGTGCGATACTTCTTTAATATTCTCTGCCATTGAATAGAATGATGAACGCATATATAAAAAGTACAGGAGCTATAACGCCCCAGCCAACCTTTGATGAAAGTTTTCCCTGGAAAGAGAATATGCCGGCAAACCTGCGTATGAATGCTATAGAACCTGAATATAAAAACTATATTCCTCCTGTTAAACTCAGGAGAATGAGCAGGGTTGTGAAAATGGGATTATGTGCGGCAATTGCATGCCTTAAAAAAGCTGATTTGGAACAACCGGATGCAATAATTACTACAACCGGCTGGGGTTGCCTGGCAGATACTTTCAGATTTTTGGATGAGATTGTCGAAAAAAATGAACAGACTCTTTCGCCTGCAACATTCATTCAGTCAACACATAATACAGTTGGAGGACAAATAGCATTGTTATTAGGATGCCAGGAATACAATAGTGTATATGTAAACAGTAACTCATCATTTGAACACGGCCTTCTCGATTCTATCCTTCTGTTAAATGAAGGGAAAGAAAATGTTTTACTGGGTGGCATTGACGAATTCAATGAAACCGATTTTAACCTTAAAAAACAGGCAGGCTATTGGAAAAATGAAGATGATGATCTTCAAATTCTTCCAAACAGTAAGACAACAGGAACCATTTCAGGTGAAGGTTCTGCTTTCTTTTTACTAACAGATAAAGAGGATAGTAGTATATATGCAAAAATTGATGGAGTAAAGATTTTTTCCGGCGATCCGGATCAGAAACTTCAAAATATCTTTCAGGAGAATAACATCTGTGCTGATGACATCCAACTGGTAATCTCAGGAATCAATGGCGATAGTTTGAAAAATAATCAGTATGTTGGTTTTTACAACAGAATGCTGCCTTCTGCCTGTAAATGTTGCTATAAACATCTTTGTGGTGAACATGACTCAGCTTCAGCTTTTGCACTTTGGCTGGCAGAAGCTGTATTACGCACACAGGTATTGCCAGAATATCTGTCATGGGATCAGAGAATATATGATCAAAAACAAATTAACAGGATTTTAATTCATCATTATAATACTCCGGACGAACATGCATTCATCCTGGTTTCGAAAACCAATATATAAACCTCTTCGGTGGGTTATTGCCATATCACTGATAGCAGGAATTGCCATCGGATATTTCACTGATTATGGTTTATATCCGTTTTTATTGCTGCTTATTATCTGGATATTCTTCCTGATTTTTTCATCGTTTCACATCCGGTCCGGTGTATACATTAAAATTACTTGTGCCGGTAATCCAAATATCAGAAAAGTATCCATCACCTTCGATGACGGACCTGGTAATGCCACTATAGAAGTTCTTGAACTGCTGGAAAAATTCAATGCTAAGGGTACATTCTTTATTGTTGGTAAAAACGCTGAAAAAGACCCAGATACAGTAAAAAAGATATACAAGGGTAAACATACTATCGGTAATCATACTCTAAATCATAGATCATGGTTCCCAATAATGTCAGTAAAAAGTATCGGAAATGAAATTCTTCAGACCCAGAAAATAATTGAAAAAATCACAGGCGCACCTCCGCTGTATTTCAGACCGCCTTACGGAATCACCAATCCGCTTATTGCAAAATCGCTGGAAAGTTTCAGATTTATTATTATCGGCTGGTCAATAAGATCTTTGGATACAGTAATAGATGAACCTGACAGAATTTTCAGGAGAATAAGAAAAAGAATAAAACCAGGCAGCATAATTTTACTGCACGACTCTTCAGAAAAAGTAATCAAAATATTAGAAGAGCTTTTAGTATATTGCAAACAGCAAAACTTACAGCCTGTTTCAATAGATGAACTTTTGGAAGATGAGAACGAACAGAATTAAATATATTTCAGCATTATTTTTTTTTACATGTTTACTGTTTCCCCATATACCAATACTAAAGGCCCAGCCAAAAGGATATACGGCGGTAACAAATGAGGAACAGTTTTCAATACAGCTTAATAAATTCACTTCTGACCTGCAGACAATTCAGGCTGAATTTACACAGGAAAAACATTTACAATATCTTGAAACAGGATTGAAATCGAAGGGAATGTTTTGGTTTAAATCACCAAACAGTGTCCGATGGGAATACCACGCTCCATACGAGTATATACTTCTCCTGAACGATGGTAAGCTCAAAATGATTAGTGAAAGCTCGAGCAATGAATTTGATACCAGAAATAATGAAATGTTTAAACAGGTTAATGATATGATCCTTGGTGCTGTAAGTGGTAAGATATATCAACAGGATAATTACGATATTAATACATTTGAAAATAACGATCGATACCTTGTTGTATTAAAACCATCTGCAGATTACATTAAAGAACTTATCGATAAAATAGAGTTGTACTTCGATAAGAAAAACTATACCGTAGTTGAAATAAAGATGATTGAAGTTAGCAACGACTACACCGTAATTCGTTTTTCAAACCAGTTAATAAATGAAATACTGCCTGAAAATATTTTCAGTCCTTAGTTTTTTGCTGACAGCTGCCTGTAACACTCCAAAAAGCTGTATTCCGGTTGTTGAAGTACCCGGCAAAATCTGCCAACCTGTTATTGCTCTTAACTCTGATATACCTGTTCTTTATCAGGCCGGCTTCGATATTTACAAATACAGTTTCAGCGGCCTGATTGCTTTCAGAAATATGCCTGATGAAGAAGAAACAAGGATAGTATTTCTTTCTGAAGTCGGGATTAAAATTATGGAGTTCAGTTGTAAAAGGAATGAAATTATAAATACGTATTGCATTGAGCCACTGCAAAAAAAGGCAGCATTGAAATTTACCAGGCAGTTGTTATCATTACTGATTAATACTCCGGAATGTAAATCAGTGTGTCAGCCTGCTGCCAGTGATAAAAACGATTATTTTTGTAAGCTTAAACGGGGATATCAGATCGTTGAAATAAAGAATGGATATAGAAGTTATGTTCTGTTGCATGAAGGAAGAAATAAAATTGCTTCCGGTGAATATGAGCAAAATTCTACACCCATTGCAATTACAGTAAACATGAAACTGAAGACCAGGATACAGTTAAAAAAAGTTGAAAATGCCTTTAAGTGATCTGTTTTCATACAAGATAACCGAGAATTCTCCTGAAGAGCTCTCTGCTGAACTGTCATTGAATATCGATCATGATATTTACAAAGGTCATTTCCCGGAGAATCCTGTAACACCGGGTGTTTGCCTGGTAGAAATAACAAGGCAGATACTTTCATCAGTTTTAAAATGCGAATTAATATTACGCAAAGCCAAAGATATAAAATACAGGTCGGCCATTATACCTCCTTTTGGCTCTGGCATTATTATCAATATAAAGTATCACAAAACAGATGAAGGAATTGAAACCAGCTGTACAATCTCAGAAAACTATAATATATATACCAAATTAAGAGGAGTATTCAGTGAAGAATGAATTAGATGATGTGTTTCGTCAGCTTCAGTGCTGTGTAATTATACCAACGTACAACAACGATAAAACCCTGGCGGGAGTTGTTGAAGGTGCCTTAAAATATACAGATCAGATTATTGTGGTAAATGACGGTTCGACCGATTCAACAAAAGAAATTCTCAATAACTACAACAATATTACTGTTATAAATATACCCGACAACAGTGGAAAAGGTAATGCATTGCGCACAGGCTTCAGGAAAGCGCTTGAACTTGATTACAAAAATGCAATCACTATCGATTCCGATGGTCAGCACAATCCCGATGATCTGACGAAGTTTATTGAACATCTTAGCCTGGAACCTGAAACACTTGTAATTGGTGCACGAAACATGGAAAAAGATTGCGTACCCGGGAAAAGCAGTTTTGGTAACCGATTCTCAAATTTCTGGTACTGGGTGGAAACCGGAAGAAAATTACCGGATACGCAGTCAGGATTCCGGCTTTACCCAATTGAAAAACTAAAGAACATGAAATTCTATACACAGAAATTCGAGTTTGAAATAGAAGTCATCGTCCGCGCTGCATGGAAAGGAATACCTGTAAAAAGTCTGCCGATAGAAGTTCAATATTTCCCTAAAGAAAAACGTGTTTCGCATTTTCGTCCGTTTAATGATTTTACCAGAATCAGCATCCTCAATACTATCCTGGTTCTGGTCGCATTTCTATATGCTCATCCGGTCAGATATTTTCGCGATTTCAATCTCCAAAAACTAAAGATACTTTTAGGTTCAGGTGAACCTGGTCTAAAGCTGGCTTCAGCTGTTGGCTTTGGTGTATTTATGGGTATTGTGCCTATCTGGGGTTACCAAATGATAACAGCAGCTTTTCTGGCCCATTTTCTCAGGCTGAATAAACCACTCGTTCTGGTTGCTTCCAATATCAGTATTCCGCCCATGATGCCAATTATCTGGTATGGTAGTTTTGTAATGGGAAAATTTTTTGTTGATAATCCGGTGCACTTAAATTTTGACGGAAACCTGCAGTGGTCAAATCTGAAATCAGGAGCTCTGCAATATATCCTGGGAAGTATTGTACTTGCAATAATTGCAGGTATTTCTGCAGCTATGTTGTCTTTTATTTTTATCACCATCCGAAGACGAATCAGAAAGTAGTAGGAGTTAACCAATGATGAGTAAAAACTATAAAAGAATTTTCATTTTATTCCTGTTATCAGCCTTTATTGCCGGTTCGGTATTCGTAGGTCTTAAGCGTATCGAATTTGAAGAAAGCATTTCAGGCATACTACCGGCTTCTGAAGAAAATGAACTGATTGCCGAAGTTATAGATAGTGCAACTTTCTTTGATAAAATGATTTTTCATATCTACCTGCAGGATTCTTCGGTTATTGATCCGGATATCCTTGCAGATATTGCAAACCAGCTTATCGACTCAATAAATAAGAAATATATCCCTGAATATATACAAAGTATTGAGGGGCAGGCAGGGCCCTCTGTTCAGTTTAAAATTCTGGATATTTTCTATAACTATCTTCCGATATACTTAAATGAAGATGATTATGTAAGATTAGACAGCATAATTAACCATCTCGATTTTAATGCACAAATGAAGGAGTTTCTTAAAATTCTGAATTCACCGGCAGGAATGATGGCAGGCAGATATATCTTCCGCGATCCTTTTGGTTTGTCTTCATCCCAGTTAAAAAGACTGAAAGATCTGCAGGTGGATCAGAATCTGATCCTTTACCGAAATCACCTGATAACGCAGGATAAGAAACACCTCCTTTTTTTTCTTACTCCCGGTGAAACTCATAATACAGGGAAAAATGCCCTGTTTATCGCAGATCTGAATGATCTTATCAGTAATATTAAAACAGGAAAGAAGCAGGTAGTTAATATAGATTACATTGGCGCATTACCCATAGCAACAGCAAATGCGCTTCGTATTAAAAAAGATATCAGGCTTACTGTGACTCTTGCTGTTATTGTTATCATTATACTGATCTATTATTTTTTCAGAAGGAAGAGAATATTATGGATAATCATGCTCCCTGCTGTTTTTGGAGCAAGTGTTTCTCTTTTATATTTCGCATTTTTTATGAACCGGGTTTCAGTAATTTCTCTCGGAATCGGTTCTGTACTTTTAGGAATAACAGTTGACTATGCTCTTCACCTGCTGACACATTTAAAACACCATGAAGATTTAACCCAGTCAGTAAAGAAAGTCAGGGTGCCTGTTTTAATGAGTGGATTAACCACCGCCATTGCATTTTTGTGTTTGTTGCTTCTCTCCTCACCTGCAATGAAACAGCTCGGAATATTTGCAGCAATTAGTGTGTTGTCGGCAGCATTATTGTCAGTGTTTGTACTCCCGTTTATATTACCTCAAAAACTTTTTAAGTTATCGTTGTCTTCGAATACAATTATTGAAAGATTAGCAAGATATCGAAGCAGGAATAAGTCATTGATATTTTTAGTCATTCTGATTGGTACTATTGTAATGCTTTACTTTTCCAGGTTTGCAGAATTTGAAAAGGATATAGAGAAGAGCAATTACATGCCTGATAACCTGGCCGGAAACCAGAAAAGGCTGGACGAAATAAGTGCAATCAATAAAAAGAAAATTTACCTGCTTTCAACAGGCAATAACCTTGATGAAGCTGTCAGCCAGGCTTCAGAAGATCTTATCAGACTTAAGCAATTAAAATCTGAAGGAAATCTTGCCAGATTTAATGGTATCCAGTCAGTCCTGATCCCGGAAAATCAGCAAAAAGAAAGTATTGAAAAGTGGAATGAGTTCTGGTCAAAAGAGAAAATCGACTTGCTTAAATCACAAATATCTGAGGCGGCAACTAAAAATAATTTTAAAAGCAATGCATTTGATGCCTTCTTCACTCACCTTGAAAAGAATTTTCAACCTATACCTGTTGATTCACTTTCCTCACTTTTTTCATTGTTTACAGAAAACTTATGTGTCAGCTTAAAAGACAAATCTGTTGTAATTACAGTTCTGGGTATTGAGGGTGATATTCAAAAGGAGCATGTAACTGATGCCTTCATTAACAATGAAAATACTCTTATACTCGACAGGAAAGACTTTTTTGTGAAGATTTTTAATACGATCAAGGCAGATTTCGACGACCTGGTTAAAACTACTCTGCTTGTTGTATTTATCATAATTCTGATCTTTCTCGGAAGATCTGAAATGGCCATAATTACTTTCCTTCCTATTGTTATCAGCTGGATATGGACACTTGGCATTATGGGAATTTCCGGAATTAAACTCAATTTCTTCAATATAATTATTTGTACGCTGATATTTGGTTTGGGGATAGATTATTCTATTTTCATCACCAAAGGATTAATACAAAAATACAGGTATGGACGGGATGACCTGGTGTCGTTTAAGTCTTCCATATTAATTTCTGTATTCACCACACTCTCAGGTCTGGGTGTATTACTGATGGCTAAACACCCTGCTTTACATTCCATAGCAAGTCTGGCAACTGTTGGCATTATTTCGGTAGTTCTTATATCATTCACTTTACAACCTCTGTTGTTTAAATTCCTGGTAAATTCAAAATCGGGGAAAAGACCTCATCCGGTAACGTTAAGCCTCTTTATTAACAGTTTATTGATTTTTGTCCCTACTATTGTCACATTAATTCTTTTTAATCTGTTATTGCTTCCGCTTTATATTCTCCCAATAAAGATGTCAGCCAAAAGAAAAATATTAAGGGATGTGACAACGTTTACCTGTAAAATTGCTCTGAATATCCATTATAGTGTCCGCATTAAAAAAGAAAACTTTGATAAAACGATATTCAGAAAGCCTTCAATACTGGTATCAAATCATCAGTCGATGATCGATATTCTTATTTTTTTATCAATATCATCAAACATACTTATTGTTACCAAGGACTGGGTGTGGAAAAGCCCGTTTCTGGGAATGATTTCAAGATTTTGCGGACATGTAAATATTTCAAAAGGTTATGAAGAAGTATTGACAGATATTAAAAAAAGAATGAATGAAGGGTGCTCACTTTTGGTATTTCCCGAAGGAACACGAACACGCGATGGTAAAATAAAAAGGTTTCATAAAGGAGGCTTTTACCTTGCCCAAAGATTAAAAGTCCCGGTGCAGAATTTTCTGATTCATGGTGCCTGGGACGTTCTCCCCCCCGAAGGATTTGTAATTAATCCGGGTATAATAACAATCCGTAAAATTTTTTCTGAATTAATAGATGACAAAGATCCCCGCGCATATAATACTGCAGCAAAAAAAACATGTGCAAAGCTAAGAGAAGAATTAAGTAATTTGAAGACAGAACTGGAAACCCCTTATTATTTCCGGCATAGGTTAAAAGCTAATTATTTATATAAGGGACCGATACTGGAGAACTATATCAGAATAAAACTTCGGATGGAAAAATATTACACACCTTTTCATGAACTTATTCCCGATGAAGGAATAATAACTGATGTAGGTTGCGGTTACGGACCCATGACTTTCATGCTGAGCCTCTGCAAACCAAACTGTAAGTTTTATGCTATAGACTATGATGAAGAAAAAATTGCAACTGCAAAAAATTCCGGACTTAATAATTATTGTAATATTCAGTTTGAAGCCGCAGAAGCAACAAAGTACGAGTACTCAATATCTGATATTTTTATTATCAGTGATATGTTACATTATCTGACATCGGAAAACCAGCATAGATTAATTAGTAAATTTGCAGATAAGCTTAATCAGGGTGGCAAAATTTTAATCAGAGACAGCGATAGTGCAATGATAAAAAGACATTTCTGGACACGAACAAGTGAATTTTTCTCAACCCGGTTGGGATTTAATAAAATAAGCAATCCGCTTGAGTTTACTTCAAAAAGCTACATTGAAAAGATCGCGATAGAAAACAATTTTAGTTTGGAAATAGTTGATAACACCAAAATAACCTCTAACCTGATATATATCCTAAGCAAGAATAATGGCTGAAAATTCGTTTGATATAATCATCATTGGAAGCGGTTTGGGAGGTTTGGTTACAGCAAATCTTCTAAGCAAACAAGGATATCATGTATGTATTCTGGAAAAAAATCCTCATCCGGGAGGTTGTCTTCAGTCTTTTGAAAAAGATGGGGTTGTTTTCGATACAGGCATTCATTACGTTGGAGCACTTGATGAAGATCAGGTTCTTTATAAAATATTCAGGTACCTTGATATTATGAATGATCTCAATATCAGAAAAATGGATATTGAAGGATTCGACCGTTTTATTATTGGTGACAGGGAGTATTCGTATGCCATGGGTTATGAGAATTTCAGGAAAAGAATGATCGGCTATTTCCCTGATGAAGAACAAGGAATAAATAAATATCTGTGCATCATTCAGGAAATTGCGCAGTCCATTTCTCTATATAATCTGAACCCTTTTCAGTTTAGTCCACAACTATTCTACGACAAATTCAGATTTGGAAGTGCCTGGGAGTTTATTCAGTCTGTGACAACCAATGAAGAGTTGCGGCAGCTTCTTTCCGGGCTGAATTCACTCTATGCCGGTAAAAAAGAAACATCGTTCATGTTTATCCACGCTTTAATCAATAACCACTATATCGAAAGTGCCTGGCGATTTGTTGATGGTTCCAAGCAAATTGCCGACGCTTTATGTAAAAGACTCCGTGAAAACGGAGGTAGAATTCTTTTAAATAAAAAAGCAGTAAGTTTTCAGGCTGAAAAGGGAATAATAAAGTCTGTAAAAACAAGCGATACTGAAATCTTTAAAGCAAAATATTTTATTTCGACAATCCATCCTTATAATACCATGGAGATGCTCGATGAAGGATTGGTTCGCAAAGCATACAAAAAAAGATTACAGAATATAAAAAATACATCTTCCACATTTAGCCTTTATATTGCCCTGGAAAACGGGAAAATACCTTACATGAACTACAATACTAGTTATTATCCAAACGGAGATGTATGGTGCCTTAATTATTATAATCCTAAGAAATTTCCACAGGCTTTTGGGGTTTATCCTGTTGCCGATTCACAGGATGAATTATATACAAGAGCTTTAAGCGTTCTTGCTTTTATGGATTATAATGAAGTTGCCAGATGGGAAAATACGCATGTTGAAGAGAGGGGCTTTGAATATGAAGACTTTAAGCAGCAAAAGTCGATGGCCATTCTTAACCGACTTGAAGATGTATTTCCGGGAATTGGCAGTGCAATAAAATCGTTTAGTTCTGCCACACCACTTACTCTTCGTGACTATACCGGAACATACAGAGGTGCTACATACGGCATAGAAAGAGACTTTACCAATCAAAATGAATCGCTGATATTCCCTCGTACAAAAGTACCAAACCTGCTTCTTACAGGTCAGAATTTAACTATGCATGGAATGTTTGGTGTTTCAATGGGTGCTTTGCTTACTTTTGCTGAATTATCCGATTTAAATACTTTGATTGAGAATATTAACAATGCTTAAAAAGATATTTAAAATATTAATTGTCTTCTTACTCAGCCTGACTGGACTTATTTTACTGCTGATCATGTTGGTATTTACTGGTATAAAACCAAAATCTCCGGCTCCGCCAACAGCGGAACAAAGTATTTATTTAAACGAACAGGTTGCAGAAACAGATTCCGGTATTAAAACTTTGCAAAATAACTGGATACGAAAAAACCGGTTTGGTGTATGGGAACTTTATATTGAAGGTGATGCATTCAATCGCGGTGTCGCTGCCGGAAAATTATCAGAAGATCTGGTAAAATACCAGGAAGAGGTTTTTGTTGAAGAAATTAACAGGTTTATACCATCCAGGCGATATCAGAAAATTCTGATAACAATTATTGCATGGATGAACAGGAATCTGACTTCAACAGTCCCACAGGAATACCTGAAAGAGATCTATGGTATATCTCTTTCAGCATCTTCTGAGTTCAATTCCTTTGGAACTGCGTATGAGAGGCTATTGAATTATCATGCTGCGCATGACATTGGCCATGCCTTTCAAAGTTATTACCTTGTTGGTTGCAGTTCATTTGCCGCATGGGATGGTTTTACATCAGATTCATCGCTGATCATTGGCCGTAATTTCGATTTTTATTTTGGAAATGACTTTGCCAGAAACAAAATAATAGAATTTGTTGCACCGGAATCAGGATATAATTTTGCATTCGTCACATGGGGAGGAATGATCGGGGTTATTTCAGGTATGAACGACCAGGGCCTTACAGTTACAATTAATGCAGGTACGTTAGAGATCGGGATGAAATCGGCTACACCGGTTACTTTTGTTGCACGAGAAATTCTTCAGTATGCAAAAAACATCGATGAAGCAATTGCCATAGCCAGATCAAGAAACATTATGGTATCAGAGTCATTTTTAATAGGATCTGCGTTTGACAGAAAAGTAGCAGTGATAGAGAAGAAACCAGGCAACACTTCTGTTACCTGGCCGGATTCATCGGCACTGATCTGTACAAATCATTTTCAGAGCAGCAATTTTGTTAAAGATGAATCTAATATAAAAAACCGCGAAGAAAATGCTACCGGCTACAGATTCATTCGCATTGAAGAATTAATGAATGATTATCGTAAATTATCGGTAACTGATTATGCTTCAATACTTCGTGATAAGAAAGGAGCTAATGATAAAAACATAGGATTAGGAAATGAAAAAGCTGTTAATCAGTTACTGGCTCATCATTCTGTTATTTTTCAACCTGAAAAAAGAATAATGTGGATATCAACCAGTTCAAACACCCTTGGTGAGTACCTTGCATATGATCTTAACAAGATATTTTCAGATCGATATTCACTAAAAGGAAACTCACCGATTGATAAACCTGAGCTAACAATTCCTGCAGATAATTTTTTGTATTCTCAGGAATTTAAAAATTTCCAACTTTACAAAAATATGCGCGACAGCATATCAGAAATGATTGATCAGAATAAAATATTGAATGATACTTTTACAGATTCATTTATTGATCTGAATCCCGAATACTATGAAACCTACAAAATTATCGGTGACTATTTTTTTAGCATAAAAAATTATGATTTAGCCTATTACTATTATAATGTTGCTGTCAGCAAAGAAGTGAACAGTGCTTCGGCTTTAGAGTACCTGAATAATCAGATAAGAATTTGTATGAAAGAATTATCATAATAAAATGAGTAATAATTTAAACTTAAATCCTGAAATAGAAAGAAAATCACCTTTAGAAATCAAACTATTTCAGGAGCAGCTTTTAAGAAAACAAATTGCATTTATCGCTAAGAAATCACCATTTTATAAGAAATTATTCCAAAAGGAGAAAATTGATCCAAACAGCATTCGCACAATTGAAGATTTAAGTAAAATACCCCTTACTGCAAAAGATGATCTGAACAAATTCAACGACCAGTTTATTTGTGTTGACCGAAGTCAGATCATCGACTACATAACAACAAGCGGTACGCTCGGCGATCCGGTAACATTCATACTTACGGAAAAAGATCTTGAACGCCTCGCATATAATGAAGCCATTTCATTTGTTTGCTCCGGTTGCTCCCCGGAAGATATCTTTCAGCTTACAACAACAATAGATAAGCGCTTCATGGCCGGGCTTGCATATTTTCTGGGGGCCCGAAAACTGGGAGCCGGAATAGTGCGGGTCGGTGCCGGCATACCTGAACTGCAATGGGACACCATTTCAAGGGTTAATCCGACAACCATCATTGCTGTTCCTTCCTTTATTATAAAGCTTATTGAATACGCAGAAAAAAATAACATTGACTATAGAAATACATCTGTAAATAAAGCAATTTGTATCGGAGAACCACTTCGAAAACAGGATCTGAGCCTGAGTACTCTTGCAGAAAGAATAAAAGAAAAATGGGATATTAAACTTTATTCAACTTATGCCTCTACAGAAATGTCAACTGCATTTGCCGAGTGCAAGGAAGGTGCAGGAGGACATCATCATCCGGAGCTGATAATTGTAGAATTTATCGATGAAAACGGGAACCCGGTTAAACCCGGTGAACCCGGTGAAGTAATAATTACCACACTGGGGATTGAAGGTATGCCTTTGCTAAGGTTTAATACCGGCGATATTTGTCATCATTATACAGATCCATGTGCATGTGGACGAACAACAATGAGATTGGGCCCTGTTCTGGGACGTAGAAAACAGATGATCAAATTCAAAGGAACAACAGTGTATCCTCCGGCATTATATGATATTCTGGATGATATATCCGAGATTGACAATTATATTGTCGAAACCTATACCAATGATATTGGTACCGATGAGATCCTGATAAAAGCATCGTGTAAAGATCAGTCTGAAGCTATGATAAAAAGAATCAAAGATCATTTCAGGGCAAAATTAAGGGTATCTCCTGCTATAGAATTTTTAAACTCGAAAGAAATTGATAAAATAAAACACCCGGAAAACTCTCGCAAACCGGTTATTTTTCACGATAAAAGGATTCAATAATAACGTAGTAAGATAAATCAGGAATGTCAGCTATTTTCAAGATCAGCAAGCAATTTCATGGCTTCTTCCCTTGAATTACCACAAACCAGCGGATCAAAATTAAAATCATCGCAGACTTTTGGCCTGTCCGGAGAGTTATAAATAGTACATTTAAGATCATCGGTCAGATGGATACAGCTGACACCTGCAGGTTTTCCATCAGGCATCCCTGGAATCGGAGATGAAATAGAAGGAGCAATACAACATGCTCCACATTTTTCTCTGCATTTTATACCCATAAGAACTTTTCTTATAATAAAAATTGCCCGGCTTAACCAGGCTTTTTTTAAAACGTTCTCCCAAAGTTCAAAACAGTGCCAGATGCACAGTTTATTAATTACTTCTCTTACCTTTTTAGTCAGAGTTAATTTTTCACAAATCTAATGTCTGTTAAAGGACCTGCGTCCCTGATCCCGGTTGTTTTCTCTGGGCCGTGCTTTTTTGACAACGATAGTGCTTCCTTCGAATTCAAAACCGTCAAGGTCATTAATAGCTTCGGAAGCTTCCTGATCATTTGTCATTTCAACAAATCCAAAGCATTTTGATCTGCCGCTTTCACGGTCAAAGATCACTTTCGCAGAATCAACTTCTCCATACTGCTGAAAAAGAGCATGTAGCGTTTCGTCAGTCGTTTTCGGACTAAGCTTTGCAATAAAAATGTTCATAAAATAATAATTATATAATTAAAGGTTGAGTTTAAAAGGTAAGAAAGCCTTAGAATAAACTGTTATAATTTTTCTAATAACTGTCAGACCAACTTAAAAAAAATAATACGGCAATATTACAATCATTTTGCCATATGCTTATTACTAATATATAAAAATGATTTAAAAAGAACTACTGAAAATTAACAGAATTTTCAGTATACCAGCTAAGAAATTCCTTATCTGTAATAACATTTTGTCCGAACTGATTCTCAAACAAGTCTTTTGCCTCTAACGGAATAAATTCTCTTTCGATATCGTTATTCATGGTATTTCTTACAGGTACATAATAGCCCTCTAAACCATATTTTGAATACATCTTATAGAAGAGTTTCGTTTTTTTCATAATTCAGATTTCATCTTTTAAGCAGCAACCCTTTCAAATACTTCTTTAATAATGTCTTTATGTGAAGTCCAATAGTTAGCCCTGAGCCAGTTATACAGTTCATTAAGTTCTTCTGACCCCAGCCATTTAAGAGATTTAATAAGTTCTTTTTGAAACATTGCCTTGTCGTGTACTGAATTTTCCAGAATAAGCTTCTGATGATCAATCATCTTCATTTCGGTCATGTTGGATTTCATTTATATTAACACAAACCTGTTTCGTTGAATTTATTCTTTCACTGTAATAACTTAATACGAATTAAAATCACAATTGTTCTGATTTTTGAGTAAAACACGCTTATAAAAGATATACCGAAAATTTAACGTGATAAAAGAACATTTTATTATGTTAATAATCGATCATTCTTGTTAAAAATTATGCCGGTTGCAATACATCAGTTTGAACATAAGAAAGCACTAAAAAGTTATTCCTGAATTATGTAAAATTAAACCTGTGAATTAACATCCCTGGAATTACCACGATCTTTTAAAAATCTATTTGTAATATTGAAAATCAAAGCTCATATTATGAAAAACCTAAAATTATTTCTGCACATAATTGGAATTGTGTTACTAACATTCACCTGTAATAATGACAACAGTGAAAAACTTAAATTAGCTAAGCTGGAAAACAGCAAACCCCGCAATGTAATATTCATATTAAGTGATGACCATCGTTACGATTACATGGGTTTCACCGGTAAGGTGCCTTGGCTGGAAACACCAAGCATGGACAAACTGGCAAGCGACGGGGTATACTGCCGCAATGCATACGTGACGACATCACTTTGCTCACCAAGCCGGGCTTCGATTTTAACTGGCCAGTATGCACACACACATACTATTGTCGATAACCAGGCACCCGATCCTGATAATATCATCTACTTTCCCCAATATATCAAGCAACTGGGATATAAAACAGCTTTTTTTGGCAAGTGGCACATGGGTGATGCCAATGATAATCCCAGACCGGGTTTCGATCATTGGGAGAGTTTTAAAGGACAGGGAGAATACTATAATCCAAGCCTGAATATAAATGGTAAAAGAGTTCAATATGACGATTCAAGTTATGTTACGGACATACTTACAGAACATGCCCTTCAGTGGATGAAAGAACGTACCGATGGCCTTCCGTACTTTGTATATCTGTCGCATAAAGCTGTTCATGCTGAATTTATACCGGCTAAAAAACACAGAGATAAATATGCAAAAGAAGAAATTTATTATCCGCTATCTTATAACATTACAAAGCCGGAAAACCTTCAGATTAATGATATGCCGTATGAAATAGCCAATAAAGAAAATCCCGACTACAACTATGGCCCGGGTAGAATTCCCGACTGGGTAAAAGAACAGCGTTACTCATGGCACGGAGTAGATTATATGTATAACGGAGCTATGAAATTTGAAGAATTCTACAGACGTTATTGTGAAACATTGCTGGGTCTGGATGAAAGCATTGGGAAAATAATCGATTATTTAAAAGAAACGGGGCAATATGAATCAACTCTTATAATTTATATGGGGGACAACGGATTCTCTTTTGGTGAACACGGACTTATCGACAAACGACATTTCTATGAGGAATCAACCAGGGTACCATTACTGGTTAGCTGTCCGGAACTTTTTAAAGGCGGAAAAGTTGAAACAGGGATGATCCAGAATTTGGATATTGCACCAACAATTCTGGAAATATTCGGCCTGGAAACACCTGAACAAATGCAGGGAAAATCTTTCGTGCCATTATTAGAGGGTAAAAAAACCGAGTGGCGTGATAAGGTATTCTATGAATATTACTGGGAAGAAAATTTCCCGGAGACACCAACTACTTTTGGCATACGCACCGACAGATATAAATATATCCGTTACTGGGGTATCTGGGATACCAACGAATTTTATGATCTTGAAAGTGACCCGTATGAAATGAACAATCTTATTGACAGCCCCGAACATCAGGAGATCATTAAAGAAATGGTTGATGAACTTTACTCATGGCTCGACGAAACCGGAGGTATGCAAATCCCTTTAAAACGACCAGAGGGAAGAAGATTCGCAGGAGATTACAGGAATACCGGGCAATATTAATCGAGTCGAAAATTAAAAAGCCACCCTTTGCAAGGTGGCTTCTCAATCAAACGACCTAACGTCATCACTTTACTATTTCTTTTTAACGGCTACATAACTTGCGCTATTCATTAATATCCAGCGCAGGTTTGGTATATACTATACTAACTACTAGAAAAAGTTCTTTAATACGGCACTTTGTGCATAAAATGCTCATCACTAAATATGATCACCGGCATTTTATAACCAAAGGGTAAACATACGATCTTCTGGCAAGAATTCTCTTGATCCAAATCAAGAAATTGGTTATTCAGAAAAAAAGTCTATAATCATCAGAAGTGAACATGTACCTTGAATTCTACTAAAACAAGTTGGATACGGTTATGAATAAAACTGATTATCATGATAACCGAAAGATGAAAGTGTCTATTTTAATAATTGGTTGATAAGCCTGCTCAGTTCTTCTCCTCTTGTATATACCATCATATGCGAGCCGTCTTTAATGACATAATCGGCATCTACATTTTTCACAGGTATTGTATAATCGTTGTCGCCATGAATGTGGATTATGTCTGAATTATATGTTCTCTTCTCCCAGTTGGTGATCATATCTGCTGTACGTTTTAAGAATTGTGGATCCTTTGCCTTAAGCATTGCTTTAAAGGTTTCTTTTCCATTTTTCCGATCCGGCTCGAAGAGAGGCTGTGCAATGTATGAGCCCCATTTATATAATCTTGCGGGGACTAATTTGTTTATCGGTACTTTGCTCATAAACCTGTATCTTCCCGGCAGCTCATTCCTGCATTTGGCGCTCGAAATAATAATTACCTTTTCCGGTAGAAATTCATCAGTTAATTCAGAACAGATCATACCTCCCAACGAAACCCCAATAAGTGAATACCTGCTGCTCGTATCTATTTGCTCAGCAATCTTTAATGCAAAATCCCGCATTTTCATCTTCTTTTCCGGAACAATCCAACTTATCTTTACTACCTCATAACAACCATCAATCTTAAGATTATCAAATAAACGATAATCCGCTCCCTGGCCTGGTATCAGGTATACTTTTATTTTCATGTGGGTCACAATACTTTGTGCGTAAAAAGCAGGAATATTGATCATAATCAAAATTATTATAACAATAAGTTTATCAGAACAAAGTTTTTTCATCAGTATATTCCTAATATCAAATCTCTGACAAATTATATACTTCATTTAATAAACAATGGAAATTTATTAAGAAAATAAAGATCTACTTTTGTGCTAAAAAAATCAGAACATGTTTGAAGGCATTCAAAATTATGGCGCTTTTATAATAGCAGGTATTATTCTAAACCTGACACCCGGAGCTGATACGATTTACATCCTCACACGAAGTGTATCACAGGGCAAACAGGCAGGAACTGTTTCGATACTGGGAATTGTAACCGGTTGTTTATTTCATATTTGTTTTGCAGCGTTTGGATTATCGATAATTCTTGCACAATCGGCACTGGCATTTAATATTGTTCGTATAGCCGGAGGTCTTTATCTTGTCTTTCTGGGTATTAAAGCATTTATCAGCAGGAGTGGAAATTTTTCGGTTACAGAACGAAAAAACAACAAAAGTAGTCTTATTAAAATTTACAGGCAGGGAATGTTTACCAATTTACTAAACCCAAAAGTTGCACTTTTCTTTTTGTCATTCCTGCCTCAGTTTATTGTACCGGAATTTACCAGTGGTCCCTTCCCTTTCCTGATACTTGGATTTACTTTTCTGACTACCGGCACCATTTGGTGTTTTTTCCTGGCAGTTACAGCTTCATATATGACCAATACCCTGCAAAATAATCCCAGGATCGCCTTTTGGATGCAAAAAATCAGTGGTGGTATTTTTATTACACTGGGATTTAACCTGATATTAAGAAAATCTTAAAAGCCGGACACCCTGTTAGGGTTATTCAACTCAATCTCAGAATAATTCATCGATCCAAAAACGCCATAGCCACTTTCCAGGGTGCTAAAAGCAGTTCTGTATTTATTGAAATTCAATGAAGTGTTAGAATTACCAAGGTATATGGCCATGTTAGCATCGTACCCATATAAAACCACTTTGGAATCTTCAGGGTTATATACCAGATCAAATACAAGGGTTACATCTCTGAAATCATCAGGAATTAAACGGCGAAGAAGTACGCTCTGATTACCATAAATCTGGTAAACATCAATTATTTTTATTAAAGTATCCGGTATAATTTTAAATTGTACACTATTTTCTTCTATGCTTAATGAGTTCTCTTCAATCGCAGGTGCGGGAGGAAAAACCGTGCTTCCGGTCGCTTCAGGTAACCGAGGATGCTGACAGGATATAATATATTGCTCTCCTGCTGCAGGATTAAAATTACCAATCGGTCGATACAGTGTATCAGTAAAATTAGAATCAGGAGGAGTTAATGGAAATTCAACTGTATCTAAACTGCTGCTGCTATATACAATCACGGATGCATCTGTTATGATACCCAAATCGTCATATGCTAATGCCGGCCACATCTGCTGAACAAAAACAAAGGAAGTATTCAGGCTGTCACTACTACATGGCCTGATAATACCAAATATGTTTAATCCTTCAATTGTCCATTCATCATTAAATTCAGGCTGCTGAGGAAAACCAAGATAATAATCTGTAACCTGCTCACAGGAACCAAGTATTATTATTAAAAGACCTATTAATAAAGAATACTTCTTCATTATTTAAAATTTAATGGTGTAACTAACTCCTACCGATGGAAAATAATTGGTGCCCAAAGGCAGATATTTTCCTTCCCATCGTCCTTCAGTGGCAATCGGAAAATAATATTCAACATTCCTTCTGAAAAAAGTAAGGTTTCTAATTGTAATTGTAACATAGGATTCTGTTGCATTAAATACGTCAGACAGCTGCTTGCCGAATCCGCTTCTTAAACGCTTTTTTATACTCATATCGAGATTGATATGTGCAGGCATTTTAGCATTGTTCTTTCCATTCGATAACCATACCGGGAAAAAACTCAGCTCATTTGTTACCGGATCGTAGTAATAATAGTTCTGCATTACCTGTTCTATACTTCGATACACTCCAGATAGAAAAACAAAGGAAACATTATATTCTAATGTCTTGGTTATAGCATAGTTGGCCACAACCTTTAAAGCATGCCTACGGTTATAATCATATGGATATGGTTCTCCATTGTTAAGAAACGGATATTGACGTGTCGCCCATGACAATCCGTAACTAATCCACCCTGAAAAATTCTTAAAGCTTCCCCTTAACAATAATTCTGCTCCATAAGCTTTTCCCGATCCCTGTTGTAGTTTATCTGAAAGTGTTATTACTTCATTATCGGTCTGGTTTATATCGAAGGTATAAACCTTCTCCATATCTTTATAATAGACATCCATTGAAATTAAAGACATGGGGGTTAACCGCTTTTCAATACCCGCCACATAATGAATTGACTTACTTGGTTCATAATTCTTTAAAGGAAAATAATAATCTACAGACTGGTTCATCTCCACCTCATTGGTATTCATACTGATTACATGCTGATAATAATGTCCGTATGCTGCTTTTAACCTTATATCCCAGGGCAGTGATATCACAATATTCAACCTCGGTTCATATTTCAATCCCCTGTAATCGTAGTGTGTTAAACGAATTCCGGGGCGAATAATAACAGGTCCTGCATTAATTTTATCCTCAATAAATCCTGCCCACTGTAACGGATTATTTTTCAGTGAACCCTGGTCTATCTCATTAATCCAAGCCCTGTTTTTAAAATAGTAATTGTTTACCTCTGCACCAAGCCGAAGTGTGCTGAAAGCAGCAATCTTATAATTTATAACTGTTTTCCCTGACAGGTCACTTATTTTATTTGTAAAGTTTGAACTTGTTTTAAGCTGAAACCTCAAGGTATCCATCCCTTCTTCAACAACGGTAAAGCTAAAATCGGTTCCGGAGAAATTATCCGATTCATGAACAGAATAATACAACTGCGTTCTAACAAATAATCGGGGTGATAATATCCATTTATGAATAACCGTTGCAGCTCTGTTTTGCCACCTGTTCAATAATCTCAGATCGAAATCGTCGTATATATCGGTATTGAAAGTATTCCCGAAATACCTGTAAAAAGTATTGAAATTAACACCTGTACGATCCAAAGAATGGAAATATTTGAATGTAAACCGGTTTCTTCTGTTAAGCCTGTATGTATATGATATATTAAAATCGTAGAAATAGCTTTTATTATTCATTATGAACTCGGAAAAGATATCGTAAAAATATCTGCCGGCGACCATTGCTGAGCCTTTATCTCCGACCGGAAATTCGAGAAAAGCTTTTGAATGGATCGTGCTGGGTTCAATTTCGCCATGTAATTTGCTACTGTTACCATCCTTTGTTGATATATACATTACCGATGAATTCCTACCACCATATTCTGATCCGAATCCCCCGATCAGGAGATCAACTGACTTTATTGTCTGTGTGTTGAAAATACCTGATGTAATACTCGAATGATAAGGATTGTAAATCATAACCCCGTCAAGAAGTACGGCGTTCTCACCAGGATCACCTCCACGTACTGTAAAAAGTGGTGAAAAAGGTTCGGTACGATCTATACCGGGTAAATATTTTATAGCTGAGAAAACATCATTACCTGCAGCCGGTATAGACTGGATAGATTTTGAAGTTAACTCTATCATACTGGTTTCCACTTCACGATCCCCAACCACATCTGGTTTGGCAGCAATGATAGATACCTCATCCACTTCCAGTATTCTTGGTACGAGTTTTATTTCTGGTATAACGAGACTTTTATTTTTTACGTCAACAATTATTCTTTTTGGTTCGTATCCAATATATGATATAATCAAAGGATGCTGCCCGGGAGAAAAACCTGCAAACTGAAAAAAGCCATTATTGTCTGATACCACTCCAAGAGTAGTGCCTTCCCATTGTATGCCTGCGCCAATCAAAGTCTCACGCGAAAGTGAATCTGTAACATATCCAGATATTGCATAATGCTGCGAGAACCCTTTAAAAGTAATAAGGACCAATATCAGAACTGTTATATAATAACGTGACACTTTCATTTAAAATAAATTAAAACTTATACCCTAATCCGGCATAAATCCCAACCTGTAACTTTGGTTGTTTATCAATTACATACATGAGATTCTCCACAATACCTGCTTTCATCAGCAGACCTTTTTTATTGCTTTTATTATATGTTATACTCTGAATCGATGACAGTTCAAAATCGATAATCTGGTACAGTGTGGGATCATCAGTCTCAACATCCTTCCATTTACAAAAGCCCAACAGGAAATTCATATCTAAATCGAACAGCCACCGGTCACTTCTTCTGAAATAATAGTGTTCCGATCGTTTACCTACCGCATACGACTCATAGTCTTCATTATTATTATAGCGTAATATTCCGGCCGTGTACCGGCTTTTCCGGCTGGTTTCAGGTCTTGAGAAAAAAACTTCACCTTGCAGACCCCACCAGTTATAACCTGTAAACATCCCTGCCTGAGCATTCATATACAGAGATTTAATATCAGGATCGGTAAAATAATTCTGTTCTGACGGGTCAGAATTTTCAGGGAAATCCGACTTCAAGTCAAGAAGGTCGAGTTTAAATTCAGTATGCCACTGGCTTAACAAGTTTTCTGTAGATTCTTTTACATTTTCTTTCTTCCCTGCGGGAATATACTGATGATCGTAAATATAAGTACCTATAAAGCAAATAGTATCTTTCAAATATTTATACACCTCAATATCAGCAGTTAGTAGAATTGAAGAAGAGAATCTGCGACTTTTTTTTACAACTTCAAATTTGTCAATTATAAGCTGGTAATTTCTTTCCCCGGTCTTTGGTATCCCGCTGGAGAGTTCATCTGGCAGAGGTTTTTTTAAATATATTTCCTGGTCGACCGGAATAAATAAAAATTTATTTTTTGTCTCATATCTTACAAATCGCGGGTCTTCATTTCTTATATCTTTTACTTCCTGAATTCCAATGCCTTCAACTGATATTAATGAATCATTAACGAAATCGACAAAAATAGTATCAGGAAGTAACTTCTGACCATAACAATCATACGATCCTCCTATTGAAAGAGTGATAATAAACGTGGCAAGAAGTGATTTACCAGTGGTAAAAATAATTCTCATAATACATTTCTGCTGATACGGAAAGTAGTCCCCTGATCTGATTATTGATATCTTACTGCCGTTCCGCTGGCAGAAACCATTAACATGCTTCCGTTGCTCCCGAGCGACTCATAATCAAGATCGATTCCAATAACAGCATTTGCCCCTATTCTATTTGCATTTTCTTCAAGTTCCTTTAATGCATCATCTTTTGCTTCGCGAAGTACCCGCTCATAAGAACCTGATCGTCCGCCAACAATATCGGTAATGCTTGCAAAGAAATCTTTAAAAAGATTTGCCCCTATGATTGCTTCTCCGGAAACAATACCATAATATTCGACAATCTTTTTTCCTTCAATCGCAGGTGTTGTAGTAAGAATCATGGTTTTAATTTTTTAATGTTTAAAATACAAAACTGCAATAATTTTCTATAAATGTCCATATTTCAAATTTATTCTTCTTTTTGTCATTCACATCTGAAACCAAATAATCTTTTATGATTACATGGATTTAAAAAAATACGTGTAAAAGATATTAAACATGTCATATGAATGAAAGCTAACCGGAAAGCAATGTTCTAATAAAAAATCTAAAGTCATGAAAAAGATAATATTAAATTTAATTGTACTATTTCTTTGGGGATCTTTTTTCAGTGCAGAAGCAAAAGATTCAAAGAAAAGATTGCAGGAAAATGATACTGTAAATTATATAACAGTTTCTGCAAAGGTTGTAGATAAAGAATCGACTGAGCCTGTTGTATTTGCAACTGTTTTTAAAACCGGAACCAGTGTAGGTACTGTAACCAATTCCGATGGCGAATTCATTCTAAAAATACCTGGTAAATCAACAGAAGGTACTATTTCATTCAATCACCTTGGTTATAAGAATAAAGAGATACTTGTAAAAAATCTTTTATCGGATAATAACAAAGTTGAACTGGAGCGCCACTCTATTCCAATTGAAGAAGTTGTTATAAAATCTCTTGATGCAAAAGAGCTGATTGAAACAGCTGTTTCAAAGATAAAAGATAATTATCGTCTTAAACCTGAAATGCAAACAGGTTTCTACCGGGAAATTATTAAACAAAACAGACACTATGTTTCAATTTCCGAAGCTGTGCTGGATATTTACAACTCTGGATACCATGATAATTTCGACTTCGACAGGGTTAGAATTTATAAAGGAAGAAAAAGTAAAGATGTGAAAAAGATGGATACCGTGTTGGTTAAATTCCAGGGAGGACCCAGAACTGCCATGTTTGTAGATTTAGTGAAAAACCCGGGAGTTATACTCGATCCGGAACTCTTTAGTTATTATAAATATACTCTTGAAGGAGTTGTAAGTATTAACAACAAAAACAACTATATCGTTAAGTTCGCACAACGATCAAATTATGATGAGTTACTTTATGAGGGAACTATTTATATAGATGTTGAAAGCTATGCAATAACAGGAGTTGACTTCAGAATTGCCGAAAAAAGCCTGGATGGAGCTTCAAGAGCACTGGTTAAGAAAAAACCATTAACCATGAAAATGGATGTTGTAAGCGGAAATTATCAGGTAAAATTCAGGGAAATTGATGATAAATGGGTATTAAACATGGTAAGGTCTGAGGTTGTATTTAAAAGCAAGTGGGATAAGAAATTATTCAAATCGAATATAACTACGATGTTTGAAATGGCCATAACAGACAGGGATACTGAACATCTTGATAAATTCCCTTATAAAACTTCTGCAAAGCTTACCGATGTTCTGGCAGACCAGGTTACTGCATTTGAAGACAACGATTTCTGGGGTGAATATAACACCATTAAACCAGATGAAAGTATTCAGGAAGCTATTAAGAAACTTAATAAGAAAATTAAAAGGCAATAGTATAAGACTTTATACAGCGTGTTACAATTTAGGGTTGGGAGTTATGCGACAGAATAGGTTAGGAAATCTCAATGATTGAAATTTTAGGGTAACGTAGGTAAAATGCCGGGATTAAAATTCCCGGTATTTTTTTAATCGTTTAAATTTTTAAGTAATATGAGCGACCTTGCGGAAATTGTATATTTCTTCGAGATTACCTGGTTCCTGTTTTTAATACCTTCTTTATCTGTGTCCACCAAAATATTCCAGGCTTTAAATAAATCGCGATTCGGTAATTTAAATGTTATTTTATCCCAGTAGCTGTTCACTAATACCAATAAAATATCATCCTGAATGGTATCTCCGTTTTCATTAACTTCGTTCATCAGTTCACCGTTCAGGAGCATTCCCATACAGCGTATAAAATCTGCATTCCATTCTTTTTCGCTCATATCATTTCCTTCGGTATTTAGCCAGCGAACATCCCTGATCTCTTTGCCGTATATTTTTCGACCCTTGAAGTACCTTCTTTTATGCAAGACAGGTTGTGATTTGCGAATTGCTATGAGCTCCTTTGTAAACTCATAGAGTTTTTTATGTGTTTCATTCCAGTCCCAGCTAAACCATGCTAATGGGTTATCCTGACAATACGCATTATTATTTCCATTTTGTGTTCGTCCGTATTCATCTCCATGACTGATCATAGGTACACCCTGACTTAACATAAGCGTTGCCATAAATGCCCGCTTTCTTTTTTCCCGCAATGCAATTATTTTTTTATCCTTTGTTTCACCTTCAACTCCTGAATTCCAGCTTATATTATTATTCTCACCGTCGCGGTTGTTTTCACCGTTGGCCAGGTTATATTTCTGATTATAGCTTACAAGATCATGAAGTGTAAACCCATCATGACAGGTAATAAAATTAATACTGGAAGAAGGTAATCGCCCATCATCCTCGTACAGATCGCTGCTGCCACTTAAGCGATATGCCAGCTCCTTTACCTGACTTTCATCTCCCCTCCAGAATTTTCTGACACAGTCGCGATATTTCCCATTCCATTCAGCCCAAAGTACCGGGAAATTTCCAACCTGGTATCCACCTTCACCCAAATCCCATGGCTCTGCTATTAGCTTCAGCTGAGATATAATCGGATCCTGATGAATGGTATCCAGGAATGCTGAAAGTCTTCCTACATCGTATAAACCTCTTGCCAATGCAGATGCAAGATCGAACCTGAACCCATCGACGTGCATTTCGGTTGCCCAGTATCGCAAGCTGTCCATTACCATTCGTAAAGTTTGTGCACTCAGCATATTTAAAGTATTGCCCGTGCCTGTATAATCGATATACAATTTCGGATTATTTTTATCGAACCTGTAATAATTCAATGCATCAATACCCCGAAAACAAATCGAAGGTCCATACATATTACCTTCTCCTGTATGATTGTATACAACATCCAGGATAACCTCGATTCCTGCTTTATGATATGCTTTGACCATCTCTTTAAACTCATTCACCTGCTCCCCGTAACTGCCTGAAGCTGAATATTCCGAATGAGGAGCAAAAAAGCCAATTGTATTGTATCCCCAGTAATTTGAAAGTCCGTTTTCAATCAGGAACTTATCATGAATGAAATGATGAATGGGCATTAGTTCTATGGCAGTAATACCGAGATTTTTAAAATAATTGATAATTGCAGGATTAGAAAGAGCCTTGTAAGTACCCCTTTCTTTTGGCGGTATCTCTGAATGCTGGGCTGTAAACCCTTTAACATGCAACTCATAAATTATGGAATTATGCATTGATGTTGCAGGTTTTTTATCCCCTTCCCAGTCAAAAGACTGATCAATAACCACACATTTCTGTATGCCCGGATGATTGCTTTTAATATTTTTCCTGTAATACTTCTTTTTTTCCTTTTCTTCAATATTGTAAGGTAACATGAACCCGTTAATTTCTATGCGCCCCGTTATTGCCCTTGCATATGGGTCGAGAAGTAACTTGTGAGGATTAAAGCAATACCCTTCAGCAGGTTTATACCTTCCCATAATCCGGTAAGCATACAACTGACCAGGCTCTAAACCCGGAATATAAATATGCCAGACAAAGCCCGTAACTTCAGTCAAATTTACGCTTACAAAATCCGGATCATCGGGTTCCTTAAAAAGACATAATTTAACAGCAGCTGCATGCTCACTGAAGATTGCAAAATTAACTCCTGATCCGTCGTATGTTGCTCCAAGTGGGTAAGGTTTTCCAGGCAGTGTCTTTCCTGTGTAATAATTCATATTCTGTCCCAAATCTCTGCTCTAATTTAGTTTCTTTTCAGAACCTATTGCAATTTGCTGCAAATATATTTTATTAATTTTCGGAAAATTTTTATATCAGTTATTCTCAAAACTTTAAAATATTTAACCAGAATGAAACGATCCGAATTATTTCATCCCATAGTATTTAGTGAACAGGAATGGGCAGATGGTTATTATAAGCGTAATGCACGAAATATTGCGATGACAGGAAAGCGCCTTGCAGGTATTCTGAATAAAAGCGGATTCAATGGAGGAAAAATCCTGGATGTTGGTTGTGGTTTTGCAGCGGTACCAATAGAAATTGCAAAAGTTTTCCGCGATGTTGAAATTATCGGAATCGATCTGGCTGATCCTCTTTTAATGCTTGGTGATACCCTGGTTGAAAAAGCCGGATTTAAAAATAAAATAACATTACTAAATGGTGACGCACAGAATATTCAGTTCGATACTGATTCTTTTGATGTTATAATAAACAGTTACTTGGTTCACATTATTGAAAATCCGGTAACAATGCTTAACGAAATTGAGCGTGTTGCCAAACCTGATGCAAAAATAATAATTACTGATTTGCGTCGCGGACTTCTGGCACTTTTCTTCAAGAAATTTAAAACAGCTTTAACATTAGAAGAAGCAAAGGATCTTTTCATTAAATCTGAAATTAGAAATGGGAATTTCTCAAACGGACCTTTCTGGTGGGATTACGTAACCGGACTCTAAAAAGATGAAATAATAATCAACTGAGTTCGCGGTATGTCTTTCTGGTTGAAATTAATATACTTTGCCTTCTTCCTATCTTACCAACATACTGGCATTCTGAATAACGGCAACAGAACCCCGTTCTGCATTAATCATTGTCAGGATATCAGATTCTTTAAGTTTTGTTACATTTAATGTTTTACATGATTGTTCTTTAAGGGAAGTCAACATATATATCCCGATCCGGTTTGTTTTGGTCATCATTGAAAGTGCGGTGCCTCCATTGCCTTCGTAGTTCTTTTCGAGTATAGAAAAAGCATTGTCAAATCCTCCTGCTTCTAGATACTGCATAAAATATTTCGATCCTATTCCATCAATACATTCTGCAAGAATGATAAGTTTCCCTCCATCTCTAACAAATGCGGAAGCATTATGCATTGCCTTATGCGCCTGAATAAAATTGATGTCTTTTGGATAACCGCCTCCTGATGCAATTACCAAATCGAACTGTTCTTTAATTGCCGATCTGAAATATCTATCATGTAATTTACATGCAGAACTAAAGTCACTGTAATTTGTACCAAAAAGTAATTTACGCACTTCCCCCTTACTGTTCAGAATACCATGAATTGAAATTTTTGATGGTAATTTATCATCAATTTCCTTAAGATCTTCCGCAATAGGATTTCCTTCAAGGTTTCCAGGCCGGCATCCTTGTTCCAATATACGTTTTTCACGATCAAGGAATAATCCGTGGTTATAATATACGGCTTCCCTCTTTGCCAATCCCGGGAACAAGAGTTTTCTCCCACCACCATAAGCAGCAAAATAATGATGTGAAATGGCACCAAAGGTTATTATAAGACTACTCTCTAAAACGTCTTTACGAACTGTAATTGGTGTACCTCTTTTTGTAGTGCCAAGAACAGTTATCGATTCTTCATCGTAACAATCGTGATGTACAAATCTGAACTGTTTATATGTCTCCCCATAACTGGCAAGGCTTTCTTCTTCGGTTTGCCTCGGGTGCGTACCATATGCAACATAGAAGGTAATATTTCCGGCTAAAGTACCTTTCTGAATCAGCACATCAGTAACCCAGGGCAGATACTCCGGGTATCCGCATAACCTTGTTTTGTCGGAGATAATTACTGCCACACTGCGGTATCGATCTTTACCGGCAGGTAAAGTTGCAAATAGCTCTTTGTAAAACTCATCTTTATCTATTTCGAAATCTGGCTCTTTAACTGAAAGATCTATTGTTTCTTTTTTCAATTCAACATTAACAAACTGCTTTCCGTATTTTAAACTTGCCATTTTCTTCTTTGATTATCTTATTCTTTTTTTTCTTTTTCATTCTTTGAGAAAGCGCGAACAACGCCACTTCTCTGTAAAGCTTCTGATGCTTTGGTAACTTCTACCACACCAGTATTTGCTCTGTCAAGGAGCACTTCAAGAGAATCAGCAAAGGCAGTATCGGCAATAAATTTGCTCAATGCGTTGCGCTCGTTGTTTAATTTTATACTTACCTCGGCTAAATTATCTATTATAGTCTGCAAGTTGTCACTTGCCCTGGCAAAATCGTTCGACATCGTGGTATCGGTAAACATTTTCCCAAACAAACCCTCACCGGCGTTTATTTTTGAGGTTAATTCTTCAAGATTTTTAGATGTCTCAACAAAATTGTCAATGGCAAAATCAATTTCTTCCCCAAACAAAGTATCAGTAAGCATCCTTCCAATAAGTCCTTCTCCTTTATTTATATCTTCAGAAATTTCAACAAGGTTTTTAATCAACCGGTTTATATCTTTTCCTGTTTGCTCCAGTTCTCGTGCAAATTCTGTATCTGTAAATATTTTCCCGAACATACCTTTACCTGTATTGATCTTGTCTGTTATTTCAACAAGATTTTCAGAAACTAGAGAAATTTTGGCCGAGGACTTTTGAATATCTCTCATTATATCATCAATTTCAACTGATTCTATCGATGGTAACAAATCTTCGCTTTCAATACTTTCTCCTCCGGGTGTGCCTGGTAAAATATTGACTACTTTACTGCCCATAAGTCCTTCCGTGCTAATAATAGCTATTGCATTCTTTTTTATATAAGGAACAACATCCTTGTTCAATGAAAACTCCACGCTTACCGAGGTATCGGAAAGTATGGTAATACTTTCAACTGCTCCAACCTGAATTCCCGAGAAACGAATATTATTACCAACTTTAAGACCTTTAACATCCCGGAAAATAGTTGAAACCCTAATATTTTGCTGGAACATGTTCTGTTGTCTCCCCAGTATAAGGATTGCGGCAGTAAATAGCATGAATGCTATCACAATGAACAAACCTACCTGAACTTTATTGCTTTTTTTAGATACCATTCTGATAATTAATTGGTTTTTATTTGAAGAATCCTTTTATCGTTTCGTTTTTATTCTTCTTTAATTCATCATAAGTGCCACGGGCAAGAATTTCCCCTTTATCCAGAATAATCATCCTGTCTGCGGTAATTCTTGCACATTTCATATCGTGTGTTACCACTATAGAGGTAGTCTTATATCTTTCTTTAACCTGTAATATAAGTTCTGATATACCTTTTGATGTAAACGGATCGAGGCCGGTTGTTGGTTCATCGTAAAGCAGGATTTTAGGTTTTAAGACAAGCGTTCTTGCAAGTCCTGCTCGTTTCTTCATACCACCCGACAATTCGATAGGCATTTTATGCTTGGCATCCAGCAAGCCAACACTTTCCAGGGCTTCATCAATCAGGTCATTCTTTTCACCACTGCTTAAATGCCTGGCATTCCTGTTTAGCGGGAACAGAAGATTTTCTTCTACCGACATCGAGTCATACAATGCTCCTCCCTGAAATAAAAATCCGATATGCTTTCGAAGATCGTTCAGTTCAAACTCGCTAAGCGATAAAATATCTTTACCAAGAACATGAATACTGCCCTTCTCAGGAAGTTCCAACCCTACAATGCATTTTATTAATACCGATTTACCCATTCCGCTTCTACCCAGAATAACAAGATTCTCATCATAAGTTAATTTCAAACTAACACCATCCAATACGGTCAGATCGTCGAAAGATTTGTGAAGATCTTCAATTTCAATGACGCTTTCCATATGTCCCTGTAATTCAAAACTCATATTATAATCTGTGTTATCTGTACGGCAATCAGATCAACAATAAAAATCGACAATGAGGACAGTATCACTGCTGAATTTGTAGCAATACCAACACCTTCAGCTCCTTTATTCGTTGTGTATCCTTTATAGCAGCTTAGTATTCCGATAAAAAAACCAAAAACAAAGCATTTAATAAACGCAGGAATAAAATCCTTAAAATACATCTCCTCAAAAGCTTCCCGGATATAAAGCCAAAGCGTTATATTATTATGAAAGGTAAATCCGATATAAGAACCAATAAGTGCAATAAAATCAGCATATAGGACCAAAAGCGGAAGCATCAGTGTTGTAGCAAGTACCCTGGTAACAACAAGAAATTTAATGGGATATACACCTGACACTTCCATTGCATCTATCTGTTCCGAAACACGCATCGAACTAAGTTCGGCACCAATTCGTGAACCCACCTTTCCGGCAAATATCAGTGCAGTGATAACCGGTCCTATCTCGATAACAACTGAAAGAAAAACCATTGACGGGACCCATGATTCAGCACCAAATTCAGTCATTACCGGACGGGTTTGAATGGTTAATACTAGCCCCATGATAAATGCGGTAATGCTAACAAGACCAAATGATCTGTATCCTGCCTCAAATGACTGTCGCATAAACTCAGCTCCCTCAAATGGTTTTCTGAAAATATACCGTATTGATAGTGCTGTAAACTGAGCAAATTCAGCAATATCAATAAGATGATATTTAAAATGCCTTTTAAGCATATCGATGGGTTTGTCGGTCTGTGCCACTTTTATTATGTCTAATATACTAACAAATGATTTTTCATTTGTGTTTTTTTCGGTATACAACCCTTTTTAATAGGTTTAAATAACAAAATTTTAAATTGAAGAATTCAATCATTCCGTTCTGCTATATCCACTTTAAGTTAATTGAAAAAGTCAAATTTTCATATAACCGTGCACATTAATATTTTTTTTAATCTTAGGTGAAAACATTGTAAATATTGTCTTTGATGAAGATAATATTAGGATTTTTTACCCCGCTATTCTACATTTCATCCCCAAAAAAGACATTTCACCCCTGTTAACAGGTCATAAATACCAAAAATTGATATTTATCATGTTTCTGATGTTATTTTGAGGTTTGTAATTAATATCATATAGGAAATTGCACTATGGAAAATATTACAGTTAACGATAACATTCGCATAGAAAAAGTTCAGTCTGCACTTATAAAAAAAGGATTCCAGACTGTGGTACTCAACAGTAATAAAGAAGTCAAAGATTTTATAAACACTTATGTACCTGACCAGTGTACTGTTGGTTTAGGCGATTCAATCACTACATGTAAGCTGAATGTTAGAAATATATTGTATGCCAAAGGAAGCAACATTTTCTATTCCTGGGATGGCTCTGAAAACTACAACAGAAGTATGGATACCTTTGATACACTAATAAGGCCGGATTATTACCTTACCAGGATTAATGCACTTACAACGGATGGTGAAATACTCATGAAAGATTATTCACGTAAAATAGCACTGGATAGCAATTTCCCCGCTAATGTATTTGCATTTGCAGGTTTAAATCGCGTTGTAGATAAATTCGAAAAAAAAGATAGTATTAAGAAATATGCAGTTATAAAGGAAAAACCTGAACAATGTAAATTTACTGTTGCACTGCTTCCCTTCCTGGATTATTAAGATAGTGACATTTCATTTTAAACTAAAAGACCTGGCATTATAGCTTTCCTGCAATAAATATCCGGACATTTTTTATTCAGATCAGGATTAATTAACCTGTCTTATTAATATTCATAATAACAATTACTCTTAATTCGAGGTACTAAAAATACAATCTTACCGTTCAGCATTACATAGTTGTTTTTCTAAAACAAAATGTTGAAATTTATGCTGAAGAGTAATGAAGTAGTGTAATTTTTAGATCATCTAAATTTTGTCATGCTCTCATTATTCTTTAGTATTGTATATGATTTCTTCTAAAAAGAACAAGACTATTAATTTGTAGCTCATTCCTAAATAAACTTGCCCCATGGAAAACACATCTAAAAAACACAACGCAGAAGATCAATCGAAAGTTATTTATAACACAGAGCGTGTAAATCTGCACGATTTCGGGTATGCCAAATCGGGAAATGTACAAGGTGACCCCGATATATATGCTTCCTACCTTGAAAGAATCCTGAATGGAGATCTTGTAGATGAAAACTTCAGAGGATTAACAGAAAAGGACAGAAATGTTAAAAGAGACAGAATTAAAGAACTGGAAAAGAAACAGATCGAAGCTGAAAAAGAAAATGAAAAAATAACAGCAGAGATAAAGAATAAGGAGAAACAGATTGAAGATCACCGGGCCAAACTGTTGAAAATAAGAGAAAAACGTGCTGAAGACAACGAAGAATTATTCCAGAATACTTTCAGCCCTTTCAAATTCGGGGTGAATGTCTTCATCCTGGTTGCACTCACATTGTACCTGTTTTTCTTTTATGTATCAGCCGCTTATAAAGCACTGTATGTAGATTTTGAGAAAATAGCTACCAATCTCGCCGAAGGCCTGAGTACAGGCAGTATCATGCCAGATCCATACGAACTTACCGAAGCACTTAGGTTCAACTACCTGTTACTGCTGGTCCCATTTGTATTTTATGCGTTTGGCTGGGCTTTTCACATTTTCCTTGAAATGAAGAATAAAGCTAAGTTTATATTGCTTGGACTGCTTATTGCCGTTACTTTTACTGTTGATCTCCTTATTGCACTGATCATTCACAACAATACAGAATCTGCTAAAGAACTTATGGGTCTGGCCTCCTTAAAATGGAGTCATAATCCGACTTTTTATATCATATTATTCCTGGGTTTTCTTGTATATATAGTATGGAGTATACTGCTTGACTCACTTCTTCGCGAGTGGAAAAAGCGTGAGGTAACATTAAACCTGAAAAGAATTCTCAAACACCTCAGGAAAGATATTAAGATACTATCAGCAAAACTTCTCCCTGTTGATGAAGTTAAAAAAGAAATAGAACGACTTACAAATGAAGTTAATACGCTCGTTCAGGGAAATTTGAAGGGTTACATTGATCAGTTTACAACAGGATGGATATCATACCTTGCTCCGGAAAACATGAAACCTGTAAAAACCAAATGTCTTGGTATAAAAGAAGATTTTGAAGAAAAGCATAAAATTCAGCCGGGAATAGTTAAAGTCGTTAAATAGTATTAAGAAGAATCTCTAAATCTTATTGATCATGAAAAAGAGAATAATTTATATCGCTATAATACTGGTAATTATTATTAGTTCGTGTCAACCGCCACAACCACGCAAGAAAACAATCAATGTAAAGCACAATTACATTATTTTACTTGATTTATCTGACCGGTTAATTGTCCAGCCAGATCAACCTGCAAGAGATAAGGAAATAATTCAGGCTATTTACAGTATGTTTGAGAAAAGAGTACAGAAACAGCTATATATAAAATCAAGAGACGAAATAAAAGTTGTTATTGCTCCTCAGAAAGGTTCGGGTATTAGAGCAGACCAGTACGAGGATAAGCTTTATGTAAATATGGATAAAATAAAAAATGTATATCGCAGACCACAGGAAGAACAACGACGGGATACATTTAATGAAGCTCTCTACGAATTATACAAAAAAGCAACCTTTAGTAAGGAACCGAAGGATTATTACGGCGCCGATATTTGGAAGTACTTTTATGAAGATCTTAAACTCGACTATTCAGAAGATACCCTTACCAAAAACTTTCTCTTTATTATGACTGACGGATATCCTATTGTGGGTAAAGATCTGACGAAGCTCCAACCGGTGAATAAATCTTTCCCCGATCTGCACATCATACTGTTAGAAGGAAGCCCGCGGGATAAAGACCTTGAATGGGACCGTGTGATGGATTTGTGGACAAAATGGTTCGATTCAATGGACATCGCTGATTATACTTTTATAAAACGACGGGGTGTTTCAAAAGTTGTTGAACAAATAGAAGAGTTAATTAATAAAGGAGAGAATTGACCAATAATATTTACATCAGGATATTATTTATCTGTCTGAATAAGAAATCTTCCTGAGATGAATAATATCTCTATATATCTATAAACCTTTGAAATAATCATGGATACAAAAGAATCAGATACAAAAAAAGAAAATAAAATAGAACTGTCAACGGAATCAATTGAAAACCTTGATCAAACCAGAAAGTGGGCTGGTTTTCTTGCAATACTTGGATTCGTTTTTATTGGCCTTATGGTACTTGCCGGATTTTCTATGGGTGCAATAATGTCAACATTGACAGGTGATATAGGAACACCCGTGCCAACCTTCTTATTTGGTTTTATTTATCTGGTATTTGCTGTTATATATTTTTTCCCTGTTCTTTATCTCTTTAGATTCTCCGCATGGACAAAGAAAGCTATCCATGACAATGACAGCAACAATATTAACCTTGCGCTTAGAAACTTAAAAGCCCACTATCAGTATATCGGCATATTGACAATTATTATTCTGGCCATGTATTTACTAATCCTGATTTTCTTTTTAATTGTTAAAGCCACAGTTGGGACATTTATTTAATATGTGTTCTATGAACTGAGAACTATAGTAAGTTTACTGTTCTGTTTAATTTTTTCAGAAAAACATAAAACAATTCATCTTTGATCTTGTTATGTTATCGTATTTCATAATAAAGTTGAACGATGAAAATCAAATCTTTAAAGTGGATGGCAATATTGTTATCAGGTGCAACGCTTGTAACATCTTGTTCATTCTCCTCTAAAACCAGCAGGGCTTTTCTGGAAGAATCGATAAAAAATCCTTATGATGCTATAATTGTACCGGGAGTTCCTTTCGAAGACGGGAAATGGAGTAATATTATGAAAGCCAGGGTATACTGGTCGATATATTTATATGAACATGGTATTACTGAAAATACAATTTACTCAGGATCGGCGGTCTACTCTCCGTATTACGAATCGGAAATTATGGCGCTGTATGCAAAAGAACTTGGTATTCCTGAAGAGAACATCTTTACTGAGAAACTGGCTGAGCATAGTACTGAGAATATTTTTTACGGTTATCGAAAAGCCAAACAGCTGGGTTTTGACAGAGTTGCTTTGGCAACAGATCCTTTCCAGGCAAAAATGCTTCGTAAATATGTAAAGAAAATTGTAAGTCCAGAGGTTGGTTTTCTGCCAATTATTTTTGATACGTTAAAAAAGATGGAACCCATCATGGTCGATCCAAAAATAAGTTCTGATAATGCTTTTGTACAAAACTTCACACCTCTTGATGAGAGCGAAAGTTTTTTTGAAAGGTTTCGCGGTACACGCGGATTAAAAGTAGATACAACAGCTTACTCAAATTAACAAAATAAAAAAGGTGGCAAATTGCCACCTTTCTCCTTTGAAAACCAATCCCTATAACAGTTTGGAAAGCTCAACAAGACGAATAAACTCATTTCTGTAACCATAATAGTCTTCTCCCTTTGAAACACGTGCCAGTTTCAGAACTTCATCATAGGTAAGTTCCCTGGCATATTCAGATTCTCGTAAAAGCATTCCAAATCCTGCTACCGCAGACGAGAACTTAAAATTATCGGAAAGATCGTCAGTAAGCTGACCATAAAGAATATTCTCTACAATTAACTTACTCGTATTCTCATCGGGTAATTTATACCTGAATTTAATTGTAGCCAGTTCACTTTCATTTTCAAGAAGTGCTGTTTGCTGATATTTCAGTCTTTGCTCAACGTCTTTTGAACCGGATTTCTTTTTAGGAACTATCTCGTAAAGAGCTGTAACAGTATGACCAGCTCCAAGCTCACCTGCATCTTTCTTATCATCGTCGAAATCCTCTTCGTTAAGCAAACGGTTTTCATAACCTACCAGCCTGTATTCAGCAACAAAATTCGGATTGAATTCTATTTGTATCTTAACATCCTTGGCAATTGTGAACAATGTGCTGGTAAACTCATTAACAAAAACTTTCTTGGCTTCAAGAAGGTTATCGATATAGGCATAGTTACCATTTCCCTTATCGGCAATGATCTCCATCTTATCATCTTTATAATTACCCATGCCAAAACCCGCAACAGAAATAAATATTCCCTTATCCCTGTTCTTTTCTATCATACGTTCCATTTCTGCATTACTCGACGGACCAACATTGAAATCACCATCGGTAGCAAGTATTATACGATTATTACCACCATCAATGAAATTCTTTTCTGCCACTTCATAAGCCAGCTGTAATCCTGCAGCTCCTGCAGTAGAACCGCCAGCTGATAATCTTTCAAGTGAAGCAATTATTTCAGCTTTTTTATGTCCCGGGGTCGATGGTAATACAAGACCCGAACTGCCGGCATAAACAACTATGGCAACACGATCTTCATCACGCAACTCATCTACAAGAAGTTTAAATGCTTTTTTAAGTAATGGAAGTTTGTTAGATGAACTCATCGAGCCGGAAACATCGATCAGGAATACCAGGTTTGATGCCGGTGCATTATCCTTCTCAATTTCTTTACCCTGCATACCAATATGCAGAAGAAGATTTTCACTGTTCCATGGGCATTGTCCCAGCTCATAGTTTATTTTAAACGGATGCTCACCCTTTGGCTTCTTATAATCGTAATCGAAATAATTGATCATTTCTTCAATACGAACTGCATCAATGGGTGGTTTGCTACCCTGATTAATAAATCGGCGTACATTACTGTAAGATGCTGCATCAACATCAATAGAGAAAGTTGACAATGGGCTTCTGAGTGGGTTTTTAAACCCGTTTTCATGTATTGTTGAGTAACCTTCTGTGTTGAATTGCTGTGCATCACTTGCATAGTACATCTGAGGTGCGCTGCATCTTTCATGTCTTACACCTGATACCGCCCCTGTTAAAAAACTTTTCTTTTCTTTACCATAACCAACAACAACAATCTCATCCAAAGTTGTCAGGTCCGGAGTTAAAGAAACATTAATATTATTTTTACCTGCTGCTTTAACTTCATGTGTTTCAAAGCCAACATAGCTAAAAACCAGAATATCTTCCGGACCTGAAACCTCAATGGTGAACAGACCATTGATATCTGTAATTGTCCCGGTAGTAGTACCTTTAATAATAACACTCACACCGGGTAATGGATTGTTCTGATCATCAGTAACAACTCCGCTTATTTTATATGCGTTAGAAGTACACATTATAAATAAGCCTGCTATTAAAATCAATAATTTCTTTTTCATGATAAAATATTTTAATGTGAAATATTTACCACTGGGGTGCAGGCAGAATATTTTTTCCATAAAACTTTTTTGGAAATATTATTTTGACAACAGATAAATCAAATAGGTTGAAGGTTAAATATTGATTTGAAGCATTAATCAATATTTGCTAAATTGTTCCACACAATTCCGATTTCATCGGAACGCAGAGAATTATTACGCAAAGAGCAGGCAAAGACAAATGCATGAAAATGATATTTCATATAAGGTTATTGGCGCAGCAATAGAGATTCATAAAAATATTGGTCCAGGATTGCTTGAATCTGCCTATGAAAATGCGTTAACATATGACTTAAGGCTCATAGGCTTAAATGTAAAACAACAGGTTGCTATGCCGTTTGTATATAAAGATGTTAAACAAGATGTTGGCTACAGAATCGATCTTATAGTAAATGATAAAGTAATTATAGAAGTTAAAGCTGTAGAAGCATTGGCTCCTGTTCACTATGCACAGGTGTTGACCTATCTTAAGCTCTCAGGATTAAAACTGGGTTTGTTAATAAATTTTAATTCCAAAGTACTTAAAAATGAAATTCATAGAATTGTTAATAAGCTTTAATTTTTGCGAACTTTGCGCTTTAATCTTAGCGAACTTTGCGTGGTCATTTACATTTATATTAAATCAGAAAAGCATTTAACTAAATTGTAAGTATCATTTTGCGATTAATTAAAACACATAACACAGAAGAGTTATCGGATCAGGAGTTGCTGGAGAAATACAGGAAAACATCCGATATAAACTTTCTGAGTATGTTGTTTAACAGGCATATGCACAGGGTGTATGGTGTATGCCTGAAGTATCTTGAAAACAGGGAAGACAGCAAAGATGCAGTTATGCAAATCTTTGAGATACTTATTAAAGACACATTAAAAACAAAAATCGAGAATTTTAAAAGCTGGGTAGGCGTGGTAAGTAAAAATTACTGTCTGATGCAGATCAGAACAAATATCAGTAAACGCAACAGGTTGAAAAAATACCACGACGAAAATTTTATGGAATACGAACAGGAATTTCACCCCATCGAAGAAAGTAATAATGAAGAAGTAAATGTTGCATTAAAAGATTGTATAGAAGCATTAAAAGAACTGCAGAAAAGCTGTATTGAACTCTTTTATTTCGAGCAAATGTGCTATAAGGATATAGCAGCTAAACTGGATGTAGATGAAAAAAAGGTAAAGAGCCATATACAGAATGGCAAAAGGAACTTAAAAATATGCCTTGAAGAAAAAAATATAGTTTATGAGGCAAAATAGTTTGTTTACATATAAAGGTATAGTTGATTATCTCAGGGGTAAGCTTACGAAAAAACAACAGCATGACCTTGAGAAAGAGGTTATGCGTCATGGTTTCGACAGCGATGCTTTCGATGGCTTATCGGAGTTATCGGCCAATGAACTACAAACTGATATGGAAGAATTGCAACAGAGATTGCAGGTACGTACCGATAAAAAAGATAAGGTCAGACATATTCCGGTTTGGTTAAGAATTGCCTCGGTAATAGTTTTTGTTTTAGGTGCCGGTGCACTTATTCGCGTTATTTTAATTAACAAGCCTGAGGAAGCCCTTGAAATTGCAGAATCAGCTCCTGAAGAGACTACCGATACACTCCAGGAAAAAATACCCGTTACTGAAGAAGAAACACCTGCGGTCAGGAAGATATTTGCTAAAAGTGAAAAGAAACAGGATTCTTCTATTGAAGAAAAATCAGAAGGTAAAATAGCAATGGTTGCTGCTGAAGAACAGAAAGAAATTTCGCGCCCAGATTATACTGAAGAGGAGACAGCAGATGAGTATCTTGTCATGGAAAATGAAGCAGCAATGGAATCTGAGACTGAACCAATAGCCCGCACATATGCTCCTGTTGAAAGAAATTATGATGGATCTGAGCGCAGAGAAGCCATACCTAAAAATATTGAAGATGATTTAAAAGGAAAAGTGTCAGGAATATCCACAGAAGATAAATCAAAGAAAACAATTAAGATGAGAGGAACCGCATCGGTCCGGGAAGCCAGACCTGAGATAAGCTATTCACCGGATGCATCAGCAGGGATGGTAGTATCAGGACAGATTATTGATGAGGACGGATCACCGTTACCGGGGGTTAACGTGGTTGAAAAAGGTACAACAAACGGTGCTATAACAGATGTGAACGGGAACTTTCAGCTCACCATGAAAGATACAGCCAGTTCACTGCAAATAACATATATTGGTTACATCGCTGAAGAAATAGAAAATCCTGACAGTAGAATGAAAGTAATATTGGCTCCCGACATGCTGGCTATCGATGAGGTTGTCGTAGTTGGATACGGTACAGTTAAAAAAAGCTATATGACCGGTGCAGTTTCAACCGTTGTATCAGAAGAAGAGCCTGAGGAATCAACCTATTCATACCCTCAATCACCTTTTGGGGTTAAAAGAAACCTGAAACAAAAAATACTTGCAGATATTGACAGCATCCAGGTTTCAGGTATATATACCGAACACAAGGTTGCCGTTAGTTTTACAGTGTTTAAAAATGGCAGCGTTGGACAGTTTGAATTTGACGATGATACAACTCCGGAACTAAGAGAATTTATTGAAAACCTGATACGTTCCTATGGGAAATGGACACCGGCTAAGAATAACGGAATTCCCGTCGATTCGGAGGTGAAGATCAGGTTGAATTTTGAAAATATCGAGGACTGATCATGTAATTGTTATTATTTCCTGTTATAATGATTTGAACTTTCCTCACGCAATTCTTCGTTCTACAACTTGTCTTAAACCTCATTAACCAACTTGCGCGCATCTGAAATGCTTGACTAATTTATAATTGTTGATTCGTAATTGATGAAGTGGTGAACTGAATAATTGAATTAATTGATCATACCGATAGTCCCAATCGTAGCATCGGGATTGGGAGATGAATAGATACAGTTAGAATTTCAGACAAACCCCCATCGAAGATCGCAAAATATGGAAATGCATTATCTCCCCCTCTCGACTTTGCTTCGCTGTCCGCGTGTCGATGAAGCTTTAGCAGAGGCACAAGCTTCGCGAAAGCGAGGAAGGGGGATGCAAGGGGTGTGTAAATCGCAATGTATAGCGTCTCCGGTAAACCAAATAATAAATATAATTCTAACATTACACCCGTGCTTTGCAGTTCAATAGACCGTTAGCCATCATTCCTGACATTCCACACCTGATAATCTTTCAATATTTCAGCTATACAAATCAAAATGCACAAATTTCATAAATCATTGCTTTTCTGAATATTAGCTATTTTACCTCCATATAAAAATCAATATTACATCTTGGTAAATTGTTCCTACCCTCTATATCCCATTATTTTGAAAGCCTAAAACTAAAATTTGCTATCATGAAAAAAACTCGACTTTTTTTAACAACACTTTTCGTATGCAGTACGATGTTAACCACGTTTGCGCAACCAACAGCAGTTGATTCTTTCCTGGTTGATCCGTTTTATCCGGTTATTGACGCTCCGCTGACGATCTATGTAAATGCAGATTATTTTGGCCTGACTACCGACGATGGGAACTTATCCGCCTGGACAGGGTTAATAACTTCTGCTTCAACAGATCTAACAGATAACTGGGTTCACAATCCTATAAGCGACTGGGGTGACATGAGTGTCCTGATTACACCCGTTGAAGATGTAGAAAATGATTCGGTTTATATGCTTGAAATCGATGACATTGCTACATTTTACAGTGTAACTCCTGCTGAAGAAACTGTTTTCCGCGTTGCATTCATTGCAAGAGGTCACTCCGGTGGCAGTGTTTCAGGACAAACAAGAAATATCTATTTCGAGATCTTTGGAGTTGATCCTGATTCAGTTGGTGTTGCATATCCTTCTGAACCATATGATAATGAAAGAATATCATTAGACTTTAACATTAATCAGGCAACCAACCAGACCTTAGCTGATTATATCGCAGATAACCCCGGGGACACTGTTTTTGCCCACATAGGTATTACTACCGATGCAGGCGGATGGCAACATGTACTTACCGACTGGGGAGTGAATGTTCCCGAGAATACACTTCTTACCGTGTCTGATTCTGTTTATCGTTTGTATATTGAGCCCAACGCTCGTGAATATTTCAACCTTGAAGAATCCGAGTTAACTGAGGGTATCAACGTTGTTCTCAGGAATTCCGACGGTAGTGCACAGACTGAAGACTTATATTATGAAATAATCAATACCGGAGGAGGTATAGGTATTTCAGAAAATACTGCAGAACTGATCAATATGTATCCTAACCCGGCATATGATTATGTTTATGTTGACCTGGGCAGCGCTCAGTCTGCAACATTAAACATTTTCGATGCTAGTGGCAGACACATATATACTAATGCATTAGAAAGCGGAGTTACTTCAATTCCGGTATCCGACATTACCAACCAGTCACAAATGCTGTATTACCAGATTGTAACGGAACAAGGAGTTTCCCAGGGACAAATTGTTATTACCAGATAGTTGGTAGAACAAAACTTAATCCCAATCCCGACTCTAACGGTCGGGGTTTTTTTATTGTTAATTCTGAAGGGTGCTAAAGATTATTGTTTTTAATTGACTCCGGTTAGATAAAACCGTAACTTTAATATAAAAAATTGGAGGTAATTATGGCAGAAAGTGTTTATAAAATTATTGAACTGGTAGGAACCAGTACAGAATCGTGGGAGAAAGCAGCTGAGACTGCTGTTAACAAGGCTATGGAAACTCTTCGCGATGTTAGGATTGCCGAAGTAGAGAAACTGGACTTGCATATTGTCGATGGAAAAATTGAAGCGTACAGAGCAAAAGTAAAAGTCTCATTTAAGTTCGAAGGTCACCGTTAGTTAAATTGCAGATTTATTAAAAGGTAGCATTTGTTTGTTTATTAACCACACGATGCAAACAACTGAACCGACCGAAGGGAACTCATGACTTTAGGAATAAAGGAGCTCACCGTAGGTAATCGTGCGTTAGCGAAGTGTTAGTTGCATACTAACCTGTATTTATCGACGTAGTCCGGAGACTACGTTTATCAGAGGGAGCTTCTTTTAATTCATGAAATCATTCCTTCCCCATACAGGGGAAGCCGGAAGAGGTTAAAACACCACTAAATTCAGCACGTTTAGCATAAGCGCGCCAGTAGGAAATTATATATAGTGAGTAACTATCAGTGATGAATTATTATCTGCTGTAAATGTCTGGTCTGACCTGTTGTAACTTCGATAAAATACAAACCGGCAGGCAGCCCGTCGATATATATATACTCCGTATTGTTTAAAACATTTATCTTCATCTTTATAACTTCTCCATGACCATTGTAAAGGGTATAACCTGACATATCACTGCAGTGAATTGTAATGATATCCGCTGCAGGATTCGGGAATACCTTGATAATATCCGGTGTTTCCTGTTCATTTGCAAGGGGCTCTGTTCCGTTATCCGGATCTTCAATATCACAGGCATCACCAATACCATCACCATCTGCATCTTCCTGCAGAGGGTTATATGTGGAAGTACAATTATCAATATCGTCCAGAACACCATCACTATCGTTGTCATATCCGATCTTTACCAGGCTGATGTCATCAAGTACCACTGAAGATGTACCCTCTCCAAACTCAAGAGACACCCTCATTGTGGGGTGTATTTCACTCAGAGTAAAATCAAATGTATGGGTTTCGTACTCTCTGCTAATAGTGATAAATTCATTTACCTGCGTACGCCAATCACCTCCATCCTCACCAAAGTAAACATGGCATGATCTGTTATCTGTTTCTGCAGAAGCCCGGAAAGAAAGCCCGTATACAGCGCCTGTTTCCAATCTGTCAATTTGCTCCTGATTAAAAGGCTGTATAAGCTGTATCTGATAAAAAACAGGGGTATTGGCATTATACAAATCTTTAATTACACACTGACCATTAATAAGTGATGCATTGGCATATGCCCCAGCCCAGTAATCAATATACAGCCACCACGGATTAATAGTACATGAATTGAAAACACCGTTCATAATGATATTGTCAGGTTCATCAGCATCTTCATCATCGCACCCTTCAAAAATAAATGCCGAACCTGAATTTGTCACAGGATTCTGATCCGACTCGTCCTCATCTTCATATACTGCTCCCACAATAACATTATGACCATCTATTGCCACTGAAAAACCAAAATTGTCGCCACTAACAGGTTCGCTTGCTAGTAGCTTGCTCACCTGGTGCCATCTTCCAGACCTATCCCTGTTAAAAATATAAGAAGTACCCTGATAGTCGTGTATCAGTTTAGCTCCTATGATGCAGTAATCGTTATCAATATCAACAGAGTTACCAAAATAGCTTACCGGTGTTCTGTCGGCTGCAACCAGCTTCTGTGCCTGACTCCAGCTGCTGTTATTTTCTTTTACAAAGATATATGCCGATCCGGCTACATAAACACTGTCATCGGACATTGAGTTTTCGTCTTCTTTTTCAGCCCCAACAATAACATAATTGTCTGATAAGCTTACTGAACATCCAAACCGGTCTTCATATCCGCGATCTGAAGCCGTGATTTTTCCGGCATAGTTCACCCAGTTGCTTTCCTCATTTAACCGACTATATATGTACACGGCACCTGAACCCGGAATTGAGTTTTCTCCTTCTGAATCTTCATCTTCTGAAGGTGCTCCTACTATAAAATTATTCCCGTTAATCTTTACCGAATACCCAAACTCATCACCTGCAGAAGATTCTAAACCTGGTATATAGGAGCTTATTTGTTTCCACCCGCTGCGTTGTTTTTTAAAATAAAATACACAACCTACATTAACAACCCTTCTGCCACTTGTATAAAAAGCATCATATTGCGGTGCTCCAACGATAACTTCATTTCCCGAAATGCTAACAGACCATCCAAAATGATCGCCTGCAGTTCTGTAAGCTTCGAGTGTACCATTCTCGTTACCGGCAATCTTTTGTGTTTCTACCCAGTTACCATATATATTTTTTACAAAAATATAGGCTGAACCTGCTTCACTCTTATAATAAGCTCCTTGTTCATTTGTACTTTCGTAAGGCGCGCCAACAATTGCATAGTTTCCTGAAATATCAACCGCCATTCCAAAACAATCGGTTTTAAAATCCCTGCTGTCGGAAGGAACTAACTTTTGTTTAATATTCCAATGACCATCTCCGTTTCTTTTATAAATGTATGCAGCACCTGAAAATCTCATAATATAACCTGATTCGAGTGTTATTTTATCCTGCGGCGCTCCAACTATGGCATAATCGCCGTCAATTGCTACGGCATAACCAAAATGGTCGTACAGTTCCCTGTCGGAAGATACTACCTTTTCTACCCGGGTAAAACTTTGCGAAGTTGCTAAGTTGCATGATAGCATTATTGATATAATAAAAAGAAAAATTCGTGTTTTCATGACATTATGATTTTTAAAATCTTTTCAAATCTACAATGTCATGACACCTGTTAAAAGATCGTATTGATATCCGTAACGGTCCGGTTATTAAGTGTGAGGATTTAATTTTTATTCGCAGAGGAACTGTTTTTATTTAAATAAAAGAAACTTTACATTACAAAACTTATAGTGTGTAAATCATAATACTCAAATGATTAAATATTAAGAATATTGAGAGGTTAAGATTTGCGTTCAGGGCAGGCTTATAAATCTTCAGTAACACTCAACAAAACAAATTTTTTACTGTTAATTTGCAAATGAATAATAAATACAAAATCAATGGGAAATTCAATCAAACTCATTTCGTGGAATGTTAACGGCATTCGTGCTGCCGTAGGTAAAGACTTTTATAATGAGATAAAAAAACTTGATCCTGATATTCTGTGTATCCAGGAAACAAAAGCCCAGGATGATGTTGTTAATATCATTGGAAAAGAACTGAAGGGTTATGAAGTATATGTAAACTCGGCTGAAAAGAAGGGTTATTCCGGTACGGCAATATTCTCTAAGATAAAAGCGAATAGTAGTCGGAATGATATTGGTATAACAGAACACGACCAGGAAGGCAGGATTATAACCATCGAATACGAAGAGTTTTATCTTGTAAATGTATATGTTCCCAATGCAGGCCAGGGATTGAAAAGGTTGGATTACCGTAAAGAATGGGATAATGCATTACTGGATTACCTGAAAGATCTCGATCAGAAAAAGCCTGTTATTTTTACAGGTGATTTCAATGTCGCTCATGAACCTATCGACTTAGCAAGGCCAAAGCAAAACTATAACAAAACAGCCGGTTACACCCAGACTGAGATTGATGGTTTCAAAGGTTTTCTTAATATGGGTCTGACCGATACCTTCAGGTACTTCCATAGAGATAAAGTGCAATACACTTTTTGGAATATGCGGTTTAATGCCCGTGCAACAAATGTTGGCTGGCGTATAGATTATTTCCTTGTAAGCAACAGATTCTTAAATCATGTCAAACAAGCTTATATTCTGGACGGCATAATGGGTTCGGACCACTGCCCGATTGGACTTGAACTAGAATTGTAAATTCTCGGATTATCCTGCCCCCAGAGCTTTCAGTGCCTCAAATACCAGAAATGCAGGCCAGACTATCGCTTTTAAAATTCCTAAAACCCCAACCCAAAAACTGGTTGCCTGAGAAATATAAAATATGGCAGCACCAATAAGCCCTAATCCGTATACTGCGCCTGCCGGAGCATTGTTTTGAACATTTTTTGCCATTGTCAAATTATTTTGATGTTTGTATAAGATCTATCTCGTGTCAAATTACAATTTATTCTCATAATTTCACAAATATGTGTGGTAAATAAAAATGAAATTTTGACATAAAATCGTGCAATTTTAAGCTTAAACATGAAATTTTTTCATCCTTAAAAATATCAGTTTTAAAACTAATATTTTGTTTATCAATGCTTTAAAATATTAAGAGCTAATTTTGGCATCGTGGTTGATATTTCTATCATAAAAGAATAAAATCATATGTTGAACCTAAAATATGGAGGGCAATAAAATGACACTAGCAAAATTTTCTAACAGATCATTTCCTACCTTCCCTTCATTGTTTAATAGATTATTTGAAGGGGACTGGTCGGACCCGATTGGTATCGGGTGGTTAAACTCTAATTTTTCAAGCACTAATACTTCTTTGCCTGCTGTAAATGTAAAAGAAGATGATAACAAATATTTGATCGATGTTGCAGCACCAGGCATGAAGAAGGATGATTTTAAATTAAATTACGACAATGGCAGCCTGACAATTTCTTCTGAAAAGAAAGAAGAAAATGAAGAAAATAATGGTAAGTATACGCGTCGTGAATTTAGTTATCAGTCGTTTCAAAGGACATTTAACGTTCCCGAAGATATGATAGACAGCGGCAAGATCGAAGCTAAGTATGACGATGGTATTCTTCATATTTCTCTTCCTAAAAAAGAAGAGGCTAAGCCAAAACCAGCAAGAAGCATTAAGATTTCTTAAAATTTGTCGGGGCTGTTTAAATAAACAGCCCCTTTTATCTTCACTTATTTTTTTTCTTAACAGTTTTTAAAATTCCCTTAGTTCTTCTTTTCGGCCTTTACTTAATTAATGACATCTTATTCCCTGAACTGCTCCTTCAAGAGCATAAAGCATATTTATGCATGGGCCACAGTCTTCAACGGTTAAAATTTTTACAAATGCATTTTCGCTTCCGATGGATTTCAGATCATGTTCACTGCCTATTTCAACCTGTTTCATTTTTTTGCAATTGCTTTACCAATATTGGGTAAGCTGGTTAAATCTTTTATCTTCATAATTTATGATCTGGTAAATTCTTTTACTTTTATCTCTATATCAGAATTTATTTCCAAAATATTTTTTATGAATCCTATTTTATCCTTTTGTGAAATTAAAATATGACCAACTCTTTCATATTTTATTTCAAGGCGATCAAATGAGCTGGCCGGTGAACTTATAATACTTGAAGATTCCCTAATCCTGCTAATTGAATTTATATCAATGGTTTTATTCACCCAAAAGCCACATCTTATTTTTAATGTATTGCCTTCAATTATGTAATATGTTGTGAGTATTATATGAGCTATAAACAAAATCACTACTGAAATGATAGCAAGTGCTGCCCATGCCCTGTTATGAATTGCAAGAAAAAATGGTGCCCCTAAAACCAATAAAAGGAAGACTACCAAACCTGTGTTGGTTTTCGATTTGAATTTCATATTTCGGATGTTATTACTTTCTAATTTCAATTATCGTGTTTTCAGTTATATACGGATATATCTCATCAACATCCTTATTTTTTAAAGAAATACATCCCAGGGTCCAGTTATATTTCAGATCGATCAATATATCCATATTTTCCGGCACACCATGAATTCCAATTTCCCCTCCTATATTTGCATCCTTTGGTATTTTTCCATCTTGTTTAGCCTGGTTGTGTTTTTCCCATGAATCGTTATTCGGAAAGTTGATCCATATAAATTTTGACCAGCTTTTATGAGGGTATTTCGAAAGCATCCTGAATTTACCTTCCGGTGTACACCGATCACCTTGCTTCAGCTTGTCATCAACAGGATTACCCCCAAAAACAACGGGATACTCTTTAACTATTAAAGTATCAATTAATACAGTTAATTTATGATTGGATTTATCTATTAAAACAGAGATCGCACTTTCATCCAATGTCTGTGCTTCAATCAGTTCGGAAAGTTTATTATTATAATTCTTGTATGATCTGTCCTGTGCACTGCAAGACAGGATCACGTTTATAACAACAAAATATAGTAAAGCTTTATACTGTTTCATTCCGGCATACAAGATACCAAAAATTAAACGCTTCAGTTAGTTAAAATATGTTATCTAATATGTATCCTGATTTTCTTTCTGGTCTTATTTCTTCAAATTGATCAGACTAATTATCAACAAGTAAAGCATACAAATTGCAATAGCTCCAAAGCTGGCCAATACTCCTATGCTTCCACTTATTGCTCCCATGACAGGAGGTACTGCCGCTCCGCCCGATACAGCCATTATCATCAGTCCTGATATCTCATTGGAACGATCGGGCATTTTATTTACTGTAATGGAGAATATCAGCGGAAACAGGTTACCTGAGCCAAAACCGATCAGGAATATACCTGCTTTACCGACAAGCGGTGATGATGCTGTAAACAGCAAGAATAGTCCGATGAAAGTTACCAGTATTGTAAGCAGGAGAAATTTATTTGGTTTGATCCAGTTTAAAAGGACAGCTCCCAGGAACCGGCTTATCATAAGTGCAGTGAAGTAGATGCTTATTCCCAGTGATGCTTCATTCAACGTCAGTCCATGATGGTTCTCAAGATAGTCCTGTATACCCGAATTCATTCCTACATCGGCACCGACAACAAGGAATATTCCCAACACCATCATTAAAATATAACCGTTGCCTAACAATTTAAAGCACGATCCGAATGTTGCCCTTGCCCTGTTCTCTGCCTTGTTCTCTTCAATTTTCGTTGCGCCAAGCCACAGAACTGCAATAAAGGAAGTTATTGCATAAACCGCAAATACAAGTTTCCAGTTATTAAACCTGATAGCCATATAGGTTGCTATAATTGGTCCCAGCAATGACACGATAGCTTTAATGAACTGGCTCAGACTCATAAAACTGGGAAAACGTTCTTCAGGAACAACATCCTGCAGTAAAGGATTTGCCGAGACCTGTACTATTGTGTTCCCTATTCCCAGCAATACAAAAGCAAATAACATAACGGGAAATGTATAACTTACAAACGGGACTACCATTCCCAGTCCGGTGATTATCATACCAAGGTTAAGAATATTTCTCTTACCATACCTGTCCTGCATAATCCCTGTAGGAATTGACAGTAAAAAAAACCACAGGAATGCCATAGAAGGTATTAAGCGTGCCAGTGTCGGTGATATGGTAAAATCTTTTTCCACATAACCGGTTGAGACTCCGACAATATCAACAAATCCCATGACGATATAGGACATAAGGACCGGAAGCCCTATTTTAAATCTGAATTGTTTTTCCATGATACTATTTTCTACATGTATTGTAATAATGATTTTATTCCATTCCAATAATCTACTTTGATCATTCTGGCGGCTCCGATCATAGCTGCATCTTCTTTTAATTCCGACAACGCAACTTCCACATTGAGCCCAACGTTTTTAATTTTTTCCTGAAGTGCCGGAGCAAAAAGATCATATGCCCCTATTATATTTCCTCCAATTACGATCATTTCAGGATGAAAGGATATTAAGCTTGGGGTAAGGATAATTCCCAGGTTCTCTCCGTATCGCTGAAATAATCGTTTCGATATTTCATCCTGTGGAAAAAGATTAGCCAGTTCTTTTACTCCTTTTAACCTGATCCCTGTTTTATTCTCATACTCTTTCAGGAACCATCTTGTTGAGATATAATCATCTGCTATTCCGTTTTTATATTTAACATGCCACAGGCATCCGTTTTCAGGAACTTCACTGCCGTTTACAACCGGAAATCCTTTATCGATAAATGCGCTGCCAAAACCTGTACCCAATGTAAGGGCAACAATGCGTTCCGAAAATCTTCCCTTACCGATCCATGATTCTCCAACCGCAAAAGCTGTTGCATCGTTCATAAATCTTACCGGTAAACCATTGTTGAACTTTAAGTTTTTCTGAAGATGCTCAGCAACATTCACCCCATAGAGACTTTCGTACTTCTCAACTCTTTCGAACATAGCAACACCCCTTACATAATCGAACGGGCCGGGCATAGCAAAACCAATACCTTTTACATTCTCACGACCAGCCATATTTATCGTTTTGTTAAGAACAGAGGACCAGACTTCCAGAATTTCATCTGCAGAAGCTTTATTATTAACGTCGCCCTCGGCAAGAGTTTCTTTCAAAATACTCTCATTTTCCAGATTAATAGCTGCACAACTAATATGGCTGCCTCCTATGTCAACGCCAATTGCAAGTTCCATATCGATTTTAAAAAGAGTTTGACTTACTAATATTATAAATTTTTCAAATTGAAAACAGATACTTTATCATCCTTTTATTGTTCCCAGAAAACCACTTGGTCCGGACCAAACTCAAATGTCAGTGTTTTACCTGCAATGATGTCGCTATGATCTATAAACTGCGACTTTATCGGTTTGCCATCAAGAAGAACCCTTTTCACATATTTATTCTGTTCAGACCGGTCTTTGCTGATTACTGTAAATGTTTTATCCTCTCCCACTTTAATCTCAGCTTTATCAAATGCCGGAATACCCAGTGAATATTTTGTATCGCCGGGGCATACCGGGTAAAAACCCAGTGAATTGAGTATATACCATGCCGACATCTGGCCACAGTCTTCGTTTCCACATAGTCCGTCCGGCTTATCGGAATATTGTTCGTTACATATCCTGGTCACCAGTTCCTGGGTCCTCCATGGTTTACCGGCGTAATTAAACAGATATGCAATATGATGGCTGGGTTCATTTCCATGGGCATACTGTCCGATCAGTCCGGTAATATCAAGTGATTTCCCTTCACCAAGTACTTCGGAATCAACCATAAAAAGTGAATCGAGTTTTACTGCAAACATTTCCGGTCCTCCATGAAGATCCATAAGGCCACTTACATCGTGAGGCACATACCACGACCACTGCCAGGCATTGCCTTCTACGTATGGAGTCTTCCAGTGATCTGAATAACGGGGATCGAAGGGATTCTTCCAGCTTCCATCAAGATTTTTTCCACGCATAAATCCCGTTTCTTTATCGAAATAGAACTTATAGCTTTGCGCTTTTTTATAATACTCTTCTGCGATATCATTTTTCCCAAGTGATTTTGCCATGGTAGCAATGCACCAGAAATTATATGCAAATTCAAGTCCCTGCGATACAGAAGCATTCTCAAGGTCGCATGGGACAAATCCATACTTCTCAATCAGCATTTTTGATTTCGGCATCAGGTTCACATGGGCCTCTTTATTCTGATAACTTATTTCCTTTACAGTATCATAAGAAACAGCATGTATCATGGCTTCAAGTGCCTTATCCGCATCAAAATCGTGGAGACCTTTCATATATGCATCTACTATTACCGGTATGGAATGCGAACCTATCATCGTTCCGGTATAATTAGAAGCCAATTCCCACATTGGCAGTATTCCACCTTCATCGTATTTTCTCAGTAGTGCCCTGATAAGCTTTTGATCGAACTCAGGTTCTATAATTGTAAAAAGCGGATGCGTGGCACGATATGTATCCCAAAGAGAAAATACCGTGTAATTGTTTTCTTCCGAATGAAGTATTTCCTGGTTCATGCCACGATACCTTCCGTCGACATCGGAATAAATATGCGGACTAAGGCTCACCCTGTAAAGTGCAGTATAAAAAGTCCTTTTATTTTCCTCGGATAAGTCTGTTATCTTTATTTTTTGAAGCTGTTCCTCCCAGGCGCTTTTTGCATCGGCAACTACACTTTCAAAATCATTATGATCAAGCTCTGCATTCAGGTTCTTTTCCGCACCGGCAAAGTCAACGCCACTGATTCCCACTTTTATCAGGACCTGTTCATCTGCAGCAGTACTAAAGCTTACTTTTGCCTTGACATTACTACCTATAATTTCAGATACATCCTTTACTTTTTTATCATTTTGATAAAGTTCAACTTTCACAGGTTTTGAAAACCGGATCCTGAAATATGCATAGTGCTTATATGCCCAACCCTGAGTATGTTTTAACCCTTCTATCTCATATTCATTCAAAACCCTGAGAACATTATCAATGTTCTTATGCTCATGAATCGTATGTGTCAGGTCAATGATTACCCCGGAATTCTCGCTTGCGGGATATGTATACCTGTGAATACCTGCATGAGTTGTAGCAGAAAGCTCTGCTTTAATATTATAATCGCTTAATAAAACCGAATAATATCCGGGGGATGCTTCTTCAGTAATTTTACTAAACCGTGAACGATATCCCGTATCAGGATTCTTTTCAGATCCCTGTTTTACAGAAACCGGGCCCGTATAAGGCATGATCAGTACATCTCCGTAATCGCCAATTCCTGTTCCGCTAAGGTGGGTATGACTAAACCCAAGTATTGATTTATCGGAATAATGATAACCTGAGCATGCATCCCATCCTGATACACGTGTATCAGGACTTAACTGTACCATTCCGAATGGTATGGTCACACCGGGGTATGTATGTCCATGATAGTCGGTGCCAATGAAAGGATCTACATATTTCAGTACATCTTCCGACTTGCTCTCAGTATTGCATCCGATTGTAAAAACTCCTGTTAAGAGTAATCCTAAACATATTCTCAATGCCATGTATCGCGGGTTTATCTGGTTAATAATTCACAGGATTATGTAACAACAAATAAACTGGTGCGTACTTAAAAAATGATTAATAATTGATTAATGAAGTGCTTAAAATCAGAAGATTTCAAATGTTTATTAAAATTTTCCTTAAATAACCGTAAAACCGACCATCCGTTTAAATTATTTAATTCAATATTTCAGATTGTTAAGGTCAAATAATCAAATCAATCGATTTGAATTTAAATTCACGGGAACTGATAAACAGGATGTCCATAAAATGCATTTATTAAAAATTAGTTATTAGTCTGCCATAACAGATTTTCCCTATTTTCGTTAAAATTCATTACATTTACTGCGCTTCATGCACTATATAGCGGTTTATCAGAATTAATCTTAACAGTGATTAAAAAAAAATTGCCTGAAAAAACCCTTTTCAAAGTAAAACCAAATGAGACAGATATTTATATCTCTGATTATTGGAATACTTGTTCACCAAAACCTTATAGCTGATATACAGAGTTATGGTCTGAGGTTTTACGGCCAGGAATACGAAATTAATAAGAGAACAGGATTAGAACTGCTGCCGGACAAGAAGCTTGAGTTGAATCAGAAATTTAAACTCTCCTTTGACCTCTCGTTCGTTAAAAACTATAACAGCTATTTTGGATACGTCTTCAGGATCATCGTTAATGACGAGACCAATATTGATCTGATCTACGAAAATAAGTTTGATACAATAAACACCATAAACCTGATAATGGGAGAACTTGGACCATTATTTTCAATCAGGGTTGATAAAGACTATTTCTTCAGCTGGAAAGAAATTTCATTGGAAGTAAACACAGGGGAAAAATCCATCTCACTGCAGCTGGAAGATTCGGTATACATAAAAAACAATCTGCCATTCAATAAAAAAGACCAGTTAAAAATATTTTTCGGGCTGAACAATTACAGGACGATACAGTCGACCGATCTTCCAAATATGGATATTAAAAACATCAAGATCTTTGAAAATGAAAAGCTGAAATACCACTGGACATTAAATCAGATGGAAGGTGAAATCGCAACAGACAGGATCAATCATCAGAAAGCAGAGGTTGTCAATCCGTTCTGGCTCTATCAGATGCACCAAAACTGGAAACTTGAAGAAACCATTACCCTGAACGGATATGCTCAGTTAACCTTTAATCCTGAAACAGAAGAAATATATATCGTCAGCCCTGATTCGCTGGTTATCTATTCAATAGATAATGCTTCAGTAACGCAAAAAATCGGGTTTAACAACAGAATTAATATTCAGTCGGGCATGGAATTATTCTGCGATACGCTCAATGATCGTCTTCTCTGTTATTCTGTCGATCTGACAAGTGTATCGGTATTCGATGATCAAACCAGGACCTGGAGTACATCATTCCCTGAAGATATTCCGGTTGGAACGGAGTACTACCATAACATTAACTTTTATTCACCAGTCGATAATTCAGTTTACATTCTTGGAGGATACGGACAACTGACTTATAAAAATGAAGTATATAAGGTTGATCTGGATACGTTTAACTGGAAGTTAATACAGACTAACACTTCAGATGTTTTCACACCACGCTATCTGTTTGGCATGGGTAAGAATGCAGCTTCTGATACCGTATATATAATCGGCGGATACGGCAGTGAAACCGGCGATCAGAAATTAAATCCGGGATACTGGTATGAATTGATCAGGTACAGCCCGGGAGCAGGGACTTTTGAAAGAGTTTACCAATTTGAAACACAGCAACCTGAAGACTTTTGCTTTGCAAATTCTCTTATTATCGATGAAATAAATGATATATTTTACGGACTTACCTTTTCGAAATATATTTACGACGGAAAACTTAACCTCGTAAGAGGTTCATTATTAAGACCCGATATAGAAATTCTTGCAACCCCGCTTCCTTTTACTTTTCATGATATCGTATCGTATGCAGATATATTCTTCTCAGAGAACAACCAGGAATTGATTGCTACTACACGTTTTCAGACTGAAACATATGAACCTACCGAAATAAAGATCTATTCCCTGATGTTTCCGCCGGCACCCGGAAAGGATCTGAGTATTGCCAGTAAACCGCAAAACATAAAGTTACGCAACAGAGTAATTGCAGGGTTAGTTGTATTGTTACTGTTTGCACTTTTGGTTTTCAGAAAGAAATTGATACATGCTTTTGGAAGAAAGGTTGAAAAACCGGAATTAAAAACTGTACCCGCAAGTGAAAGTATAGTCGATTCTGGAATTGAATCTCTTGATATTTCTCAGTTTCCGGAGGAGATTAGAGATCAAAAAAGCTGTATTACCTTATTTGGAGGATTCCAGGCTATTGATAAATATGGCAGCGATATAACCTCGCATTTTACCCCGTTAATCAAAGAGCTGTTCTTACTCATTTTACTTAATTCATTGCCAGGTAAACGTGGTATATCATCGCAGAAATTAAAAGAGATACTGTGGTTCGATAAATCGGATAAAGATGCCAGGAACAACAGGGCAGTGAATATAGCAAGGCTGAAGGTGATCTTAAAGAAGATCGGTGATATTGAAGTTTCTAAAGAAACCGGTTACTGGAAGATTGAGATCAACTCAAAAGATGTGTGCATCGATTTCTATGATTATCACCAGATTGTAAATAATAAGCAGCTTTCACCTGCTCAAATCTTTAAACTTCTTAATATCGTGAAGAATGGTGCGTTGCTGTTAAATCTCGATTATGAATGGCTTGACGATTACAAATCGGATGTCTCCAATATGATCATCGATACATTGCTTCAGTTTGCTGAGAAGAATATTAATAAGGTAGAACCCAACTTTCTGATCCACATTGCCGATGTAATACTCATTTTTGATACACTTAACGAGGAATCGATGATCATCAAGTGCCGGGTATTGGCGAAACTGGGTAAACACAGCCTGGCAAAAAATGCTTTCACCAAATTCTGCAATGAGTACAGAACCCTTTATGACGAAGACTACCTAAAAAATTTCAATGAGATTATTGAATAGAAGAGAATAAAGAACATGATGCACAAATAACTGCCGATAAAATTCGATTCATCAATTCCTCAGTTCATCATTTCATCAATAAACAATTACATTAAATAGTTAAACACTGAGTATTTGCCATTGGGATTTAGATTGCCACGCTCCATTACATTTCGCTCGCAATGACGAAAGGTCTTTTCAATTCATCTGTTAATCAAATCTTCAGTTAACAGTTCAATTAAACAATTACACAGTTTAACCTTTCCTCTTACTTTTACATAGCGACGCGATTAATCGCATCGCAGCATTAAATTCTCTAAAAGTTGCCAAAAAGGATAAACCCTGATTTAAAGCTTTTCAGCAAAAAACCAGGGTCCCCCCTTTGCCTAAACTAACAGGCTAAGTTTTAACTTGGTAGTAACCTTTTCTTCTATACTACATCCTTAAATACTAACATTTATATACTCGAATTAACACTTAGTTTACTTTAAATTCATTATTTACAACTTCCAGGCACATGGTTCCAAAGCCAACCGACGGTTCTATCTGTGTATTCTTTACCCAGTTATTGAATGAATCAATAATTATCAGTCTGCCCGAGTTATGGCAATTCGCTTTTGCTACATCACAGAAATCCCTGAAAAAATCCTCATCGCCGCCGTCAAACTCGTATGCCCCTGAACTCGGATTCTCTACCCGGTCGGTAAATGCCGGAGAGATTTGAGGGACAAACTCCGTCCCCCATCCTGCAAAGTATTCGCTCGAATATTCCCAGTTCAGATACACCCACTGGTGAAAATATATTGATCCCTCATACTCTGTTGTAAGGATCATCTCTCTGTGTGTGACTGCGTCAACACAGTCTCTCATTCTCAATTCATAACGTGCGGGAGGTGTCCATCGTCCCTGCTCTCCTACAATGTATACTTCAATTCCTTCGTCAAGTAGTTGCGCTCTCAATTCATCATAAACCGGTGAGTTACCGAGCGTGCTGTCGGAGTATAAATCAGCGGCACCACTTAAATAAACCAGATAACGACCATCAACCATCTGGTAATTCTCATTTTCGAAATATGGGATCATGAATTTGAAGCCCTCTACAAACATATCAAAAATGCTATCGTTTACATACATCCTGTTATTTACATTCAATCCCATATACCCCAGATGAAATTTTAGTGCAAAATTCATTGAACCTGCATTGGGTAAACCCGTGAATATATCTGCGTACGTTCCCGAATCGGTATGTACAACCTCAATATCTTCGTTATAACCCGGTGAAAAATCGAACAGAAAGAAATCTAAGCCATATTCTGCACCCCATTCTACATGCTGCTGCATAGCAGCAGTATCGGATACCGGCTGACCTGCCCCATAAGTTCCCATCTGGGGTTCCTCATAGTTAAATGCACTCCAGTCGTTAACATTGTAATACACTGCACCTACAAGGTAATCTTCCGTTACAGGAACATCTTCAATCTCAAAAGCGATCATGGTATCCCACGGGGTCATTTCATCATCTTTACAGGATGAAACAAGAATTAATGCTGTAAGTAGTAATAAATAATATAGTTGTTTTATGGTCCTCATAAATTTAAATTTTAATTGGTATAATAAATCAATCTATGCTTCTGTACTTTATGGCTTTAATTATCTCGTATTCTACGCCTGCGGCATCAAGTTCTTCAAAAGTCTCACCATACATATATCTTACAACATCGTTATTAATCCTGGGTACTATGTTCAGCCAGTCCGTATGTTCATACTCCTTTGAGAAATACAGTAAGCCATTCATATCGTTATCTCCATCGAAATAAACATCTATTGCTTCAGCGAACTCATCATGATTAAGATAGTCCTCATTAGCAGGATAAGGCAATCTTTCCGGTAAATCGGCAGCAAGAACATTTGTTGTTGTTGGCGATTCGGGATTAAAGTGAGGAGGAAGATCTAAGAACCTTAATCTTCGTTGTAAGCACCATGCATCGTGAGCACCATGAAAATAATTTGAAATCCATCTTTGTAAAGCTATCTGCTTCAAAGGGTCACCATCAATATCAGAGTTAACGATACCACGGAAATCTTCAAAGCCGATAGCAGAAGTTTCCCATGCAATTCCATCCTGCAGGATATAATTGTTATAATCACCTGAGAAGCCGTACTGAGTGAATGATGCCTCAATTCCTTCATAATAATATTCTTCGGCAGTTCGAGAACCACCATATCCTTTCAGTGCAGCTTCTGCTTTCATAAAGAGAACATCTACATGAGAAATTATTGAATGGTAATAATCGGCAACAAGAAACTGTGAATGCACATCTGAATATGAATAATCTGACGGCGGTAATGGAAGGGGATCTTCAATATGCCATACATCCGGCACTCTTCCGGTTTTTGGCCTCCCATAGTATGGTATCGGATAGTTAATAAGGTATGCAACAGTATCATTCGGATCGGGTTCAGGTATCAGGTCCATTACCCAGATGGTATCTGCAACTACATAGGGCAATAACGAGGGATTTGCAAATGTCTCGGTTCGAGGATCACCGTACGATCTCAAATAGAGAAACAGAAAATGACTTAGATACGGATAAACACCCGGAGAAGCTGCATTAAAGATATATTCCTCATAATACGGAGAATAATCCAGAACAGATGTTCCCCAATATGCTCTAACATCTTCATCTTCACCGGATACCAGCATTTCTTCATTCGCCATTAACTCGGTTATGTGCTGCCCGGCCAGTGTCGGATTAACATCAGAAATACGAAGAGCGAGTTTTAATCTTAAAGTATTTGCAAATTTCTTCCAGCCCTGAATTTCATCATCTCCAAATATAACATCAGGTGTAAATACATCACCTTCCTCATCCAGTAATTCCGAGGCAGTTTTCAGGGTACTTAATATATCCGTATAGATGTCCGGCTCGGAATCGTAGCTATAGCTCCTGCTCGATTGATCAAAGGTTTCAAAATATGGCACCGGCCCCCACATAGATACCATAATGGAATATATGTATGACTGCCATATATTAACGATTTGAATTCTGTTGGCATAATCCGGATCTTCTCCATACATTACTTTAATCTGGTTAAGATTTGAAAGTATATCGATATAAAACCTGTCCCACCAGCCATTCATAGAAACCGGTGTAGCAGAATACCTTGGAAAAGGCCCACCCTCAATAGACAGATAGTGCGAATAGCTCCAGAAGACCCTCTTGTTCATATCTGCAATGAGATCTATGGTCCTGAGTACTACACCACCAAAGATATATTCCGGTTCGAGTGACGAAAAGGTATCAGGATTGGTATTAATTTCCTTGAAATCCCTTTCACACGAAATGATAAATAAGAATAATATTATCGGAATTATTTTTTTCATGATAGTCAGTCTTTAAAATGAAATTTTTACATCGAAACCATAATATGCTGTCGGAAGCACTGATCCAAATTCTACTCCCTGACCGTTACCAACTGTTGAGGTAGATTCCGGATCGATACCATTCGGAGTATTTTTAAATATGGTCCATAGATTTCTGCCAACAGCAGCAACTCTGATCCTTTCAAACGGTAAGTTCTTCAGTTTGGAGTATGGTACTGTATACCCGAGTGTCACCTCCCTGAGTTTTACAAACGATCTGTCGAATGTATTCTGGATCATGTGCTTATCGGCCAGCTGCCACCAGTTTTGCGGGAGTACGTAACCTCCGCCCCATTCATCGGCTACTATGTTTCCATTCTCGTCATATACATAATTTCCTTCTTCATCAAGCAGCGGAAACCAGCCTTCAACCCAGATACCTTTGCTCCTGTCGCTATCGTTATATTCTGATCCGTCAATTCCGATTCCCCTTCTTTCATCATCACTTTCACCAAGGATCCATGCACTAAACCTCCATTCTTCACGTCCTTCCAAGGACCTTGTTGTATTACCCCATACCTGTGCTTTGTGGTTTCCAACAGAGTATAATGTTCCTCCTTTTTGAAAATCTATTAAGATTCCTAAATCAAAGTTTTTATATCTGAATGAATTTCTGACCGAACCGATCCATTCGGGGAAAGCATTTCCAAGATAACCATCGTCAATATAAATTGGTTCCAGGCTATTAGGATCGATTAAAGGTCTGCCATCCGATGTATGGAGTTGTGTTGTACCTCTCAATACACCATAAGGTCTACCAACCTCGGCAAAAATATTAACCCCAATCATAGAATTCAACCAGAACGGAGCTCCCGTAGAATCCAGTTCTACGACTTCATTATCATTCTTTGACCAGTTAAGCAAAATCTCCCAATCAAAGTTTTTTCTATCAATGGGTTTTACTCCAAAGCTTAGTTCAATTCCTTTGTTATCGATCCGTCCCACATTGACAACTTTATCGGAATATCCCGACGGTGCCGGTACTTTAATCGATACGATCTGATTTACCGTATACTGTTTATATAAAGTAATATCGAATGATAATCTGTTATTAAAAAACCTGTTGTCCAAACCGATTTCGAAAGATGTTGTTTCTTCAGGTTTTAATTCTTCATTTCTTCTTACCCGGTTCAGAAACATCCATGGATTTTCATTATACATACCTCCGTATTCGTAAGCATTTTGAGTTTGATATGGATCTGTATCGTTTCCTACCTTAGCCCATGAAAACCTCAGTTTACCAAATGGCAAAATGTTTTCCCTTATATTAAATATATCGCTGTAAACAATACTCGTACTCACCGAAGGATAAAAATAGCTGTTGTTATCATCGGGCAGTGTTGATGACCAGTCGTTGCGGGCAGTCAGATCCAGAAATATTAAATCTTTAAAGCCCAGGTTAATAAACCCAAATACCGACTGTGTCACTTTACTCCACCGGCTTTCTCCTGTTTGAGGATCATCAAGAGAATTGTATATACTTGCTTCATCCGGCATAATTAAAGATGAAATTGAGGCCCATCTTCTTAAACCGTCACTTTCTCTCTGATTTAAACCTAAGTTGACGCTATATGTCAGAACATCGTTGATATCAGAACTGTACGTTAAGATACCTTCGTAGTTCCTTTGAGAATTCGTTGAAATAAAGTTGCTATATGAACCGTCATCGTCATAATCGGCGCCCCAGTTATTAAAATCACATCCTTCCCTTTGAATATAATCCTGGTTAAATCTTATCCTGTAAGAAAAATTTTTCAGTATTTCACCGTATAGGGTTATATCACCTATAAACCTGTTTTTGGAATCTTCATTCCATATCTCATTTAAAAGCCATAAAGGATTATCGTACTGGTCCCCTTCAAACTGATTAATTGCCCTTCCGTCTTCGCCCTTCCAGGGATCAAGATCTTCCAGGGAATTGTTCCTGTGCATATAAATAAATGTATTCATGGGATTCCTGGGGTTCCAGTTCCTATACATTCTGTTTTTAACTTTTTCATCCATCCAGATCACACCCGCGTTAACATTCAGGAATGTGCTAAATTCCTTAACTGCTCTCAGGTTTACATTATGAGACTTTTGCACGTTATGATCAGGTACGATATCTGTTCCTGAAACGTTTGTATAAGTAAAGCGGAAGGAACCTTTTTCGTAGGCTCTGTCGAGAGTTATTGTATTTGTATACACTTTCCCTGTCTGGTAAAAGTCTTTTACGTTATCCGGTTCAGGATCGTAAGTTGTCAGTTCGCCATTGTAGTTAACGACGTTTTGCCCAAGCATCGGCGCTCCCCATGAACGCATATAACTTCCAACAATAGGGTATCCTGTTGAATCATCCCTTTGTGTTTCTTCCCTGCCTATCTGCAGTACGTGCCCGGCACCATAAACATTTTGATAATCGGGGTACTCCCTTACCTGGTGAAACATAATATTTGAGCTCAAAGTAACTCCAAGCCTGTTTTGTGATGTTCCTTTTTTAGTAGTAATCAATATCGCACCATTCTGGGCAATCGATCCATACAGTGCAGCTGCATTTGGTCCTTTAAGTACTTCAATGCTTTCTATCATATCCGGGTTTAAGTCGGCAGCATCATTACCATAGTCAATTTCACGATCATCAGCCTGTTGGCCGGAATTGTTGATAATAGGTACACCATCGATTACCCAGATTGGATCGTTCCTGTTACTCAGCGATGCCATTCCCCTGATAACTATTGTGGCAGAAGAAGTCGGGCCACCGTTGGAAATTACCTGTAAACCGGAAACCTTACCGGCAAGTGCTGTGGTAATATTAGGGTCTCTTGCTTCGGTCAGTTCCTGGGCTGATACCGATTGCTGGGCGAATCCAATCGATTTTACTTCCCTGGAAATACCCAGAGCAGTTACAACTACCTCATCCAGTGAAGTTATATTGGGAATAAGATTGATATCTATATAAGTCTCATTCCCCGGTGTAACATCTTCTGTTAAGTAGCCTACAAATGAGATCATGATTGAGTCGGCGGGACCGGCCTGAATTGTGAAATTACCACCCACATCGGTTATTACCCCTTCTTTGGTGGTTTTATTAAACACATTTGCCCCAGGCAACGGGTTGTTATCCTCATCTTTTACATTTCCTGTAATTTGTTGTTGTGCAAATGCTCCCGTGATACATAAAAATACCAAAAGGAGGAAGGTTAATATTCTATTCATATACAGGTATTTTGGGTTAGTTATTATTGTCAGGAAATATTAATTTCCAGGTCCGGAATTCTTTACCTGATGTATATGCAAAGGGTCTACCGGAGTATATCTGGTTTTAGGTTCCAATATTCAGTTGTAAGTATTAAAAACATGATTAAACAAGGTAATAGTAGTATTCTGATCAGGTTTTAAGTTTCAGTATTCTTTCTGCACAAATCATTCACAGATATTACTTTTTTTAATATAGCCGGTCAAGTGTGAATTTTACCAGCTGTTTTTTAATATAAACCTGAGATTGTCCCGGAAGTGCTTATACTTCCGGAACAATCAATTTATGAGTTCCAATTATTCTTTTATAAAGCGCTGTGAATATACTGCTCCGCTTTCATCGGTAATTTTTATAAAATATAAACCTGATGTCAGTGAAGATACATCGAGTCTGTTTGCTGAATTTTGAAGTTCAGCATTTAATACAACCTCTCCTGTCACATTGAATACAGATATATTTAAATCTGATTCAAATAAATCCGGGAATAAGATATAGTCGGCTGCAGGATTAGGATACAGATCTATTTCTTTGATCCTGACATTAGAGATCGATACTAAAGACTGATTCAGGTAAACATCGAATGTTATTTCATTATATGCTACTTTAGGACTATAACCTCTAAGTGTAACTGTTGCAATTGTTACCTCTTCGGTCTCCTTCGAAAGGATAATTTCTTCTGTATCGGTATCAAGGTCAACAGTAAGCAGATCTTCGTCGGAAGATTCAACTTCATATTCAACCTCACCCATTATATCAGAAGGAGGAATAAGATATACTTCCATCACACCTGCATAGGAAACATTTAATTCATCGATTTCATCCATCTCCTGATCGGGGATCTGCATTTTAACGACTACTGAATCATAGGCTTCAGCATCTATATCGTATGCACCTGCACAGATGGCTGATTCCATATCCCTGTCCCAGCCTCGCTGGTCAGTTGAACTGTAAGGTTCAAGGTAAACAGGATCGCCTAATCCTACCAAAACACTTGTTTCAAGAGCGATCTTATTCCAATAGATCCCGCTTTCAAGATCGACATCTTCCAGTAATATTGCTCCTGTATTCAGTGAATTACTACCTTCTGTTACAATGGTACCATCCTCTGTCAGCGTATAGTAGCTATTGTCTGCAGTAACTGTGAAGGGAGCATTTTCGGCTTCACCTTCAATATTACTTGCTCCGCTTGTACCTTCACCGTCATCGTATCCGTTACCAGTAAGTACTGTATTCTGCATATTTACGGTATTGCTGCCCCAGTTCAGGAATACAGCACCACCACCACCTTCATATAATACACTGTTCTGGTATACTGTACAATTGATCAGATCAATAGATGCATTTTCCCAGAAACCAATAGCTCCGCCATGACCACCGGCCCAGTTACCGGAAAATGTGCAGTTTACGCAGGTCATTGACTGATTATGTTCAATCCAGATTACTCCGCCATGACCTTCACTTCCATTTTCAATAAATGCACAGTTTTCAGCATAGTAGGTATGGCCTTCTCCAACACTGGCAAGTACACCGCCTTTCCCGTCCTCATTTTCATACTGAGCTATATTTCCTGTGAAGAGGCAATCGTACAATAATACACTGCATTGGTCAACAGCCCAGAAAACACCTCCATTCTTACTACTTTTATTATTTTTAAAAACACAGTTATGTGCTTCAAAGGTACTTGTTCCTACATTCAGGAATGCTCCTCCATGCTCATCGTTAGGACCGGTATTGTGACAATCCCTTATGGTGTCATTCTTGAATATTACGTGACAGTTGTCTGATACCCACATCTGTCTCTGACTTCTTGGATAACCAACAATTGTAAGATTTTCAACAATGATTTCTGTGTCACCACCAAAACCCAGACGGTTATCACCTTCCGAACCAAATACAATTTTTGCATCGGAGGATATACCTCTTACTGTAATGCTTTTTGAAATACCGTAAACACCAGTAAGTGTTATTTCACCTTCTATAGTAACAACGTCGTCTTCAACTGCTGCATCACACGCTGCTTGTAAAGATTCATATTCTGTTCCTCCGATTCTTACCTGGGAGAATAAACAGATTGGCACAAACGCCACAAATAAGAGTATTAGTTTTTTCATAGTTAATGAAATTTAATTAGTACGATAGAGTTAATTTTTGAAACAAATTAATGGCCTGCCAATTAATAATTAATTAAAAAATGCTTAATAGAAAATTAAAAGCCATCTTTTAATAATATTTTTCTGTTTTATCTTATTTTCAATTGTTTATCCATATCATTCTTACGCAGTTGGTTTATGATATATCAAAAAATCATGCATTAAAATGTTATTAATACACTTTTAAAAAATCGGTAAAAAGAATGGCAGACAGGATGGATCTATTATAATAACCTTTCAGACACTCATTTCCCCATCTTTGTTAAGTCAGAAAGTATATATTTTTATCAGAATCAGGTTAAATGTTATTCAATTTTATTTCTGGTAAAATAAGGTTGATACGTCGTAACTGAATAAATTCTTCTGAGGTTTTAAACTGTAAATAAGATTTATTCAATGAATATCTTTCTGACCAAAATATATTCTTTATCAAAAATGGAAATAAAATATAATCCCGGTGGAATATCAGCTACTGAAATTTCAATGATCGACTTTCCGGCAACTTCTTCAGACATCAGTAATTTTCCGTGAATATCCGACAATCTTATATTCCCGTTGAATGTATCCTGAAAATCGATATAGAAAACTCCATCAGTAACCGGATTTGGGTACACTTCCGTAATCAGAATTCCTTCTTCAGCCGTATGTATTCCATCGGGGTCATCCTTTGTTGTAAAGTTCCAAACCTCACCTTTGGTTGTGCCAACATCATTAATACCATCAACACGCCAGTAATAAGTTGTACTGTATTCCAAATCTGTAAGTTCATAAGAACCATCGGCAGGACTACCAATCAGATCTTCGGCATCCAGATTATCAGATGTACCCAGATATAAATTCTGACTGTCGACATAAGATCCAATCTGCCATGATAACTCAAGGTTAATATCCCTGTTGAGTGATCCGTCTATCGGTCGCGGATACCTTGCCTGCAGAGGTTTATTCCTGGTTGAGAATCTCCAGACCGGCCCTGTTGTAGTCCCGTAAGCACTGGTCTGGTCAACTCTCCAGTAGTATGTTTTATTCGTGTTTAACAACGGATAATATATAAACGTATCAGTTTGTGAGCTGAGTAAATCGGTAAATGTTAATACTGCTTCTGTGCCCAGGTATATATTAAATGTCTGGTCGATAATTTCTGCCTGCCAGGCAAATGTTACGTTGGTATCGACATCGGCAGATAAATGAGCAGGAGACGGATTAACCGGATCTGTATATGGATCGGGGGTGACAAAAGACCATACGGGTCCCATGGTTGTTCCGTCGGGGGTTGTCTGATCAACGCGCCAGTAGTAAGTTTCATTTCCTTTCAGACGTGGTAATATATAAAAAGTATCTGTCTGCGTGTTAATAAGGTCATCATCAGTGAGTACAATATCATCGTCCAGATAAATTGTAAAAGTCTGAGAGAGATCATCGGCACTCCATGCCAGCTGTTCAGGAGCTGAATTGGTAAAGACCTGTTCATTATAAGGAACGGGATCATATGGAAATGCCGGTAAAAGGGCTTCTGTATCCATATCACCGTCGTAGACAATAACATTATCGATATAAGCCGTAAATGTTCCTGTCTCCGGTTCATGATCATAACAAATCAGTATTCTGTCAATCGTTTTGCCTTCCAACCACGACCCGATATTGCAGCTTACTTTATTCCAGGTTCCAACAGTCCCCCTTCCTGCAGACGGGTGCATAGAAACGCTGTTATGATCTTCTGCATCTGAATCCCGAAGATTGGTAGCATCTTCCATGATGAGATCAACAGAGATATATCTTCCCAAATCGTTAAGCGGGTAGAACAGATATGTCAGATTTGTATTTGAGCTTACCAGAATATCAACATCAATTACTTTGAAATAAGCAGATGACCCTCCCGTTGAAGAATTGTCGTCTCCACTTATTTCAATAGCAGTTGTCCCTACATAAAATTTATCTTCGCTCAGTTCACAAACCGGCGAGCTTACATTTGTAATAGTTTCTTCATCATCAATTGTACTTGTCCAGGCGGGTAACGCATCGAAACCTGGTTCAAAGCTTGATCGGTACCACATAGGTGCCGACTGTAATGGAATTGAATGGGTATCGGCCAAAGTAATTATTCCTTTAAGCATTCTTCCGCCTTCTCCGGTCAAACGCATGTAGAAATCAGAAGAAACATACACACCTTCGGAGCTTGTAGTTTTAAAATCCGAGTTTGTCGGATTGCTTAAATAACTGTCTGATGTATTCAGTATCTGGTTCGCTTCATTATATTCATCGAACATCGATATGTATATTCCCTGACAGCCAACACTGATCATATTATAAAACTGTCGCCACATGAAATCACCATTGTCCCTGTGTTCTTGCTGTAAATCGCCGGGCAGAACACAAGGCTGATAGTCTATTCCATGAGCATCACAATCCGCCTGATCAGGAAGGTTAATATTCTCATAGAACCAGTCCGATCCGCTGATATTACCTATTCTTCCTACCATCCATGGAGAGATCATATCAAATGCATGATAAACTTCTAAAAAGTCCGGTCTGGAATCACTTGTTTCAGTTCTCCAGTGAGTAGGGACACCACCTCCGACATAACAACCCTGACCCTTAAACCATGCTATCACGTCAAGGCAGGTTTCCGCATCCCAAGGACGATTTGGATCGCTAAATCCAAATCCCCATATAACAACAACCGGTTTCCCGTCTTCATATGCATATGCAGTAGAAGAAGTGTAGGCACTCATCTTATTGGTCCAGTCTTCTTTAATTTCCGACTGCATATTTGTCCACCCGGTCACATCATACATAATATAGAATTTAACGCCATTGGTTTCGGCTGCATCCTTTACTTTCTCAGCCATATCATCACGAGTGGGACCTTCGATTCCATAAGGACTAAATCGCTGCAGTGCAGCACAGTCGATCTCGTTCTGTGCCATCCATAAGAAATGTGTGTTAATTGTCTGGTCTGTGTAAGATGAAAAAACTGTTGCCGGTTGGCCATTCCCAAGGTTTGAAAAGTTAGTCTGAAAAGTTGTGGTATAACCGCTTACTTCCGGCCACGATATCATACCATTGGTGCTTGGTGATGGCGGTTGTGACCAGCTTGTTGACCAGTGCCACCACATATCTATCGGTGATCCGTCGTCGGGACATGCAAACCAACCCTGGTATCCAACCGTAACTTTACCAACCACATCGCCGGCACATATATTATACGAAAAGTATGATGTTATAATGATTGTAACAATTATGGAAATACTGATCTTCAATTTATTCATATCTTGATAATTAGTAGTATAAATTAAAATTTTTCACTGTTAAAGAAAGTCAGTTATTCTATGATAAATCTAGCATTCTTAATTCCATTCCCTGCAACATATTTCATTAAATAATTCCCTGCTGAAATATTCCCGATGTTAATTCCCGTATGATTTGCACCCTGCACAGCTAATTCTTTGAAAGATAACATCAGTCTTCCCTGCAGATCGTAAATTTCAAAATGAGCAGACACTGAAATTAATGACTGAAATGAAATATTTATAATCGAGGTAGTCGGGTTGGGATATATTACAAGTTCGTCCGATCCTGTTTCAAAGTTCCTGACAGATGTCACCGGTGCTTCTTCAAGGATGACAATTTTATCAATATTAAAACCCGCTGTTTCCTCATATAACTGTAAATAGTGCATTCCTGCTTCAAAATAAATATCATATATAGTAATTGTATCCCAGTTTTGCCAGCCACCGGTAGAAGGAATAGTCATGGAACCTGTTATATTTTCTCCATCAAGTTTAAGATGAATGCTTGCTCCTCCGGGGGATGCAACATATGCCTGAACATCGTAATCGCGAGATTCCTCTACATTTACAGTAAACTCAAGCCATTCACCGGCATTGGTCCAGCCAACATTGAACCCTCCGACACTGCATGTTTCAATATCAACGCCTTCCTCACGATATGCATATCCGCTATTCAGGGTATCATTATCGCTGTATGCAAAGGCCTGTCCTCCTTCATTATAATCTTCGGCTTCAATTATCCCGGGTATTGTGTGAGGAGTTCCTCCATAAGGCGTACCGTGACCTCTTGTCTGCAACACTTTTTGAATTGTGCCATCCTCGTTGTAGAAAAGTGAGTCAACGCAAATCGACCTTAACCAGTCGTGGTTGGAAAGCATACTGTTGTGATAAAACGCATACCACTGACCTTTATATTCAACAATAGAACCATGATTTGTATAGCTATCCGTAGGATCCATATAGATACCCTGGTGTGTCCATGGCCCCAAAGGATTATCGCTGGTTGCATATCTCATCTGGTTATGCGAATCTCCTACATCATGATTATCAGAATAAGAAAGGTAGTAGATATCATTTCTTTTATGCACCCATGTCGCTTCGTGAAAGTCTACCAGTCCTGTCATATTTTGCATTTCACCTTCTATTTCCATCATATTGTCCTTTAGCATGCCCCCTTTGCAAACACCGCCTCCGCCATAGTAAAAATATGCCTGACCATCATCGTCAATGAAAACACATGGATCAATATATGACTCCAGACCTTCAATATAACCTCTGACCTTAAAATCGCTTGCAGGACATGTACTGGTTGCAATACCAATTTTCCAGGAAGAATTCCATTCGGTTTCGCTTGGGTGCGGAAAATAAAAATAGAACGTATCGTTTTTAAAAGCACAGTCCGGGGCCCACATAAAGCCTCCATCAGGACGTCCCCATTCGACGCTGTCGGAATTTAAAATTTCACCATGATCGACCCAGGTTACCATATCGTCCGTTGAAAAAACATGGTATCTGTCCATCAGGTCGCATCCCTGCGGCGGAGCAATATCATGCGACGGATATACGTAGAGCCTGCCATCGTCCCAGACATGAGCTGAAGGGTCTGCCGTAAACATATGTCTTATAAAAGGATTTTGTGCATTGGTTATTGTTGACAGAATTATTAAAATCATTATAAAACCAACTGATTTTCTTTTTGATTGCCATAATATTCTATTCATTGACTTTTGTTTTGAAAATTGTTTAATCATTCCTTAATTATTCTTCTAATATGTATTTATATAGTCAGCATTATCACCATAAAAATACCAGACACCTATTAAAAATCAATTAATAATAAATTAATTAAGCTATTAAATGCAGAAATATTACCGAATGATCAATTTATCCGTAAAAATATCCTTATTTGATTTATATGCAATGAGGTAATTTCCGCTATCGAAACCATTTTCGTTAATACTTACTTCAAAATTATTCTGACCGGCGATAACAAATAAACTTGTATTAAAAATAAGTCTTCCGGATAAATCGCTTATACTCAACATTGCAGAACCGCTTTGTTCTGATGTTATCTGTATATACACAAGATCAGATGCCGGATTTGGAAATACAATAAATTCATCCTTATGTTCATATGAATTGATAACACCAACCGGCTGTTCATAATCCGGATCACTGTATAACTGAGACTTCGGGATAACTTCCCTCTCATGGCTATTACTTTCCCACTCCAGCACCACTACTGCGTCATACTCATTATCGAAGTACTCAAATTTAAAATCAAAAAGCTCATTAGCCTGCAATTCTATTTCTCCCGACAGTTCTTTAACCGCTCTGGCAGTCCAGTCGTTAATTATCAGCGAGTCGTTGATCCACAGTTTCACACCGTCATCCGAGGTAGCATAGAATGTGTAAACTTCGGGATACTGCGGTTGTATTTCTCCCGTCCATCGGACTGAAAAATGATTTTCCGATAGTAATTCTATTGGCCTGTTAAGACCCCAGTTAAAATTAATCTCTTCATCGGTTCTTCTGAAAACCAGGTTGCTGAAATTATTGCCTTCATAATACTCACCCAAAAGCCCATTTCCATTTCCTTTTTCGGCAATATCTTCCATCACCCATCTTTGGGATGGAACACCTGTGTCGTCTAACTGCATTATGGTATCTTCCGTACTTAGACTCATGCATTTTAATGAGTGACTGGCAGTAAACCTGCAGATCCCAAATCCAAAGGCATCAATAATCCATTGTTGATTATCACCGGAATTATAATCACCTAATATTACTTCTGCACTGTCAGCAAGTAAAGAATCCCGAACAGTTAAAAACTGACCATTGATAAATGATGAAATCCTGAATTTATCCATGTCAATACTTTCAATAGTCCAGAATTGATTTTCTGAATCGACATTCTTTTCTTCAAGACTTAAATTTCCTTCATTTTCCTCCAGACAGAGATTTGTGTTTTGCAGCTTTAACCTTGTTATTTTCTTTTCACCTATATTCAATGTGGATGGATCTGACGGAGCAAAGATATCTATGCAATCAAGGTTTACTGATGCCGAATCAGCAATATACTGAATCGAATTTTCTCCCTCATCGAGATAAACCAGGTAAGATACTTCACCCCATTTATGCCAGCCGGCAGTAGCATTACACTCCAACAACGCAATATTCACATTGTTAACATATAGTTCAAGATCTCTGTTTGCATTGTCATTGGCAGCTGAATACCTTAGTTTCACAAGATATGACTTCATTTCAGGCACGTTTACTGTAAAATCCGTTACGGCTTCTTCGGAACTTTCATTTCCGGTAATATATCCCATTCCCGAAAATCCCGAATTATCTGAAGATACTATTGCACCTCCTGATAAGAAAGCTTCTTCAGCCTCATAGTGAGTAGCAGGAACTATTCTTTCACTATTTAACTGAACAATAACCTCAGAACCATTATAGCTGACAATTGTATCGTAAGTTACCGGATAATTAATGCCGGTTCCATAACCCTCATCAACCCATATAATTTTAAAGGTCCTGTTTTCAGGCATACCGGTATAATTGCCTTGCCGTGACCCGATGGTTAACCGGGTTGTACTTTCATTATAACCTAAAGGTATTATCGAATACTGACCGGTTTCATAATTATAAGAATCTCCTTCATCTTCATAAAGGTTGAAGCTACCATCGCTTCCTTTGTAAACCCTTATCTCAAGAGGATCTACAGATTCCATTGCATATTGAATCTCCGGACCCATGGGAATTATTGATCCTGCTTTTATGAAAATGGGAATTCTATCCAGTGGTGCACTGGTATTAATAGTCTGTGCTCCCTCTATAAGTTCACCTGTCCAGAAGTCGTACCACTGACCAGCAGGGAGATAAACATCGCGACTGGTAATACCTTCCGAAGCAACGGGATTTATCATCATGAACGGACCGAACATAAACTGATCGTCTATATTATTCACATTGACATCGGTTCTGTAATCGAAAATGAGATGCCGCATAACAGTGTAGTTTTCACTTGTTACTTTCCGTGCAAGCGAATAAATGTATGGCATTAGTCTATAGCGCAACTTGTCGTAGTTCAGTAAAATATTTCTGGTATTGGCATCCCATGCGAAATCAGAATAAAGTGTCCGTTCGAGCTTACCATGAATTCTGAACATCGGGCAAAATGTTCCGTACTGAAACCACCTAATGAAAAGTTCCCTGTTCGAAGTTGTTGTCCAGTCAGTACCCCAATACCCACCAATATCAGTTGTCCAATAAGGCATTCCGCTCAGACTGAAATTCAATCCTGCCGACAGCTGCTTTCTAAAATCGATCCAGTTACTTTGAATATCACCCGACCATACGGCCGCAGAATTACGCTGCTGACCTAAAAATGCCGAGCGGGCCAGAGTAAACAGCCTTTTTCCTTCAATATCATTTCTCCAGTTATCACTCACTGCTGAGGTATGCATCAAAGGATATGTGTTATAATATATGCTTCCCGGCCCCAAGGCAGTCATGTACGATTTCCTGTCGAAAGAATCCGGCCAGTTATCGGGTTCACAGCCATCCGACCACCATGCATCCCAGCCATAGTTAGCAAACAGACTTTCGTGTAACTGTCTCCAGTAAATATCGCGTGCTTCTTCGTTATGAGGATCATAGTAATGGCGCGTACCACTGCTTGGGTAATTGGCACCAATGGCTTCGAACTCATTGAAATAATCATCCCCCTCTGAATGGATTGGCCAGATAGAGATCATTGTATGAATATTGTTTTCGTGCAGAGAATCGATCATAGCTTCCGGATCGGGGTACCTTGTTTCGTTCATCCTGTGTGAACCCCATGGATATGGGTTCCAGTAATCCCAGTCCTGGACAATTACATCCAATGGAATTCCTTTCTTCCTGTACATACCACTTACACGATATAATTCCTCATCGTTTTGATACTTATCCATTGACTGAAATAAACCATAAGCCCATTTGGGAAACATGGGTGCAGTTCCCGTAGTCCTGCGATATGCAGAAATCACAGAGTCGATATCGGGGCCATAGAAGAAATAATAGTCGACCATATCACCTGCTTCGGAGTCGAATTTATATTGCGTATTTGAATTGAGATTTGCGTTAAACAGGGTCTTTGCATAGTTATCCCACATGATACCATATCCCCTGTTCGATACGATAATTGGCAAAGCGACTTCTGTATTATGCTGATCGAGCCACTGTATTCTTCCTTTATAATTCATTATACTTTGCTGATGCTGGCCAAGACCATACAATGCTTCATCTGCCGGAGAATTGAAAGTAGCAACGCACTTATATGTATTAACATCTGAGACAATTGTTTCCGTAACCGACCTGGAATCTTCAGACAATATCAATTCATCACCTGTTGTGTAAAAGCTGACCAGTGCAGTTATTTTATTAACAATAATCTTTAAATCTGATGTATTTACTACAACAGTAGTATCATTTTCAGCAACACTGAAATCGGAAAGTTCCCATTCCCGGATTACCACAAGAGAATTCTTTTCGGGTAAAACCGTATCAGCACAGTATTTAATCTGAATGATATCATCATCGTAAACATTAATTCGTAATATTTCGCTTTCCATTTTGAAGGTTACCCCCACCGTATTCTCTTTAAATGATGTAATCTGTGCTTCGATGGTTCCCAAACCAAAGAATGAAATCACAACCATCGCCGGGATTATTTTCTTTATTACGGATTTTATCAATTTCATCATGATATAATTGTTAAATGATATCTATTATCTATTTCTTTAAGCAAATATTCATTCAATTATAAGTTTTTGCATAACATTACAACTACCTGTGCGGATAGATATGAAGTATATTCCTTTTTTAAGATCATTAACACATATTTCTGTTCTTCTATTTTCAATTTTCTCCTGAAGCAGTAATCTTCCCCGCGTATCTGATAGTGATACAAGTGTATCATCTGTTCTTTCATCCATTATCTCAACGATCAGATTACCATTTGTTATTGGATTCGGGTAGATTAAAAAACCGTTTATACCCGATGATTCATCATTTAATCCGACAAAGTCATCAGTGTAGAAACTCCATACCAGGCCTTCGGTCTCACCGGCAGGATTCACAGCATCAACGCGCCAGTAATACTGCCTGTTTGCCCTCAGATTGATCACTGTGTATGTAGTGTCGCTTACTTCTTCATAGAAATATAATGACCCAGGATCGTTACCCATGTAGAATTTATAACTGGTGGCATACATGGCACTATTCCAGTAAACCTGCACAGAGCTTAAATGTCCTGTCGATTCATCTGCAGGAGATACATTCGTTACTGCCACAGGTGCCAGCCAGGGATCGTATCGCATCCAGTTAATATTGAAACCTCCCTGAATAATGAAGATCTTAAAATATTGTTCCCCCTCATCAAAGTTTATTCCCGATGCAACCGTGGTCCAGGTTTGCCACGCACCGGTTCCGGGAATACTGATGGTATCGATATAAGTCCCGTCTTCCTGTTGAATAGCCATTCGTCCTCCGGTATGTGGTGAAGCAACGCGGTAATATGCAAGGTATCTAGCTGTTTCATCAACATCAACTGCAAACTCCAACCAGTCATTACTATCAATCCATGAAGCATTCAGTCCGCCGCCAACATCACTCGTACTTTCAACCTCAGTACCAAAGATCCTTACTGCATTTTCAGCCTCAACTTTTCCGGGTATGGGATAAAACGGTGTAACAGGTATTGTATTTTCTATCAAAAGATCACTGAATGCTTCGATCATACCACCATCAGTCGATTTAAGCAGGTTTCCCGAATATGATAATTCTACAACATCGCCGGCACGTATTGCTTTAGCTGTTGTCAGCAATATGTCTTCCCCGTTGCATGAAACATCGCTCAGAAATGCTGCTTCATCGTTAATGGTAAGACTAAAAGCATAGAGCTGTCCCAGACTGTTTACCATTGGTTTATCGCAGGTAAGTATAATAATCTCACCCTGTGAATCAATACTGGTTTCATTCACAACAGGAGGTAAACCAAGTGATTGATTTATTACGGGAAAATCAACTATATGCCCAAGTGATCCTGAATCAGATGAATATACCATGTTACCGTTGAAATTCAAAAACAGGGAGTAATCGGCAAATACCTGCTCGGTGGTTGTCAGGTACATTTTTGTTGAATCAATATCATCAAGGGTTACTTCAACGATATCTATCGTATCGGAAAGAGTCTGGTTGACTAAAAAAAAAGACGTGTCCGCTGAAATTGGTAAGAGCATCTTCTTATTAAATACCATCACTATACTATCACCTTCGGTGCTTGTTGTTGTCGTTAGTAGTCGCGGACTTGATCTCGGAAGGAGATTATCAACCGGAAAATGACTGAATTCAACCAGTCCGAGTTCCTCAACCGAAACAACATTACCACCGGAGTATGAAATGTATATTGTATCATCTTTGGTTACTTCATCGGTAAGGTAGACTGATATAATCTCCTCAGTATCATCGTATACAATACTATCGATGGAAACATCTTCCGACTGATTAACATCAACCGAGAATCCCGTGAAAGTTTCCTGATCTTCCAATATATCGGAAAAACTTAAATCGACTTGTCCGGCATCTGTTTCAATCTTAGCCGTTTCCAGTTCCGGTGGATTGACCGCAACCAATAAATATGTATGTCCCTCTTCCGTGGTAAGATCATAAAGCATTGTATCATTTATAACAACCGGATCCAAATCGGCAAGAGGTGAAATTAATGGAGTTTTAATCTCTGGAATTGAATAGAACGGATTCGGATTATCTCCTTCTGCCGGTTGAAGTATTCCCTCACCTTCAAGTTTGACAGAATTAAATAATCTCAGGCGGCAGTTACCACCAAGTGATGAATAAACGGTAATCCTGGTGATGACACCATTTTCCCATTCAGCATCTACTTCGAAACCACCGCGTGCACGCAAGCCTTCAAAGCTTCCCTCCTCCCAGTTATCAGGCAGTGCCGGCAGAAGATGAATAGCACCATCGTGACTTTGCATTAACATCTCTGCAATACCTGATGTACAGCCGAAATTACCATCGATCTGGAAAGGCGGGTGTGCATCAAGCAGGTTTGGGTATGTACCTCCCGATTCACCAAGGCCGGAAGCAGGCCTGATCTGGCTGTTAAGCATGTTGTAAGCATGATTTCCATCAAGAAAACGAGCCCATAAATTAAGCTTCCATCCCATCGACCAGCCTGTTGATTCATCTCCGCGATATATCAGTGATGTGCGTGCTGCATCCAATAATTCGGGAGAATGTACCGGTGAAATATGGTTGCCCGGGAAAGCTCCATACAAATGAGATACATGACGATGATGATCACCCGGGCTGTCCCAGTCATCCAACCACTCCTGCAGCTGACTGTACTTACCGATCTGCATAGGAGGCATCTGATCGAGAGTTTCCTGCAATTGTATCCTGAAATCGCTGTCCAGACCCAATATTTCAGCTGCTTTACCTGTTTTGGTAAACAGATCGAAAATTATCTGATTGTCCATAGTGGTACCTGCTGCAATGCTGTAGTTGGGATGAACAGAAGGTGCATTTTCAGGAGATATTGAAGGACATACCACCAGCCAGTTGCTGTCGGGTTCGTGCACTAAAGTGCTCAGGTAGAATTCACATGAGCTTTTAAGAACAGGATATATTTCTGCGAGATAGTCCTCATCACCACTGAAAGCATATTTCTCCCACAAATGCTGCGACAGCCATGCACCGCCCATCGGCCATATGCCATAGAATGCTCCGTCGATAGGACCACACATGCGCCACAGATCGGTGTTATGGTGTGTAACCCAGCCATCGGCACCATACATGGTTTCCGCTGTTTCCTGACCTGCTACCGACAGTTCCCTGACCATCTGAATCAGGGGTTCGTGCATCTCGGTCAGATTGGTAACCTCGGCAGGCCAGTAATTCATTTCAGTATTTATATTGATAGTATACTTACTACCCCAGGGTGGTGAGATATACTCATTCCATATTCCCTGCAGGTTTGCCGGTTGACCACCTGGTTGCGAACTTGAGATCAGCAGATATCTTCCAAACTGAAAATACAAACTAACCAGTTGCGGATCGTTACCCGCACTGAAGTTATTAATCCGCGAACTGGTAGAAAGGTTAACGGCATCGGTCTTTCCCAAATCGAGGTTAACCCTTTTAAAGTATTCCTGGTATGCTGCAACATGAGCATCTTTTAAAGTCTCAAAATCGAAAGCCAAAGCATCCGTCAGATAATTATCTGCTTTAACTTCAGGATCGTCGGTAAGTGTCAGGTAATCTACGAAATTGGTTGCCACCGAAACATAAATTGTAACTGCATCGGAGCCAACAACCATAATTGTATCATTGCTTGCAGAGATCGTTCCCCCTTCGTTTACCACCTGAATGTGTGTATCGAAATCAACCTGTCCGGCAACATACCCGTAATTCCCCGAAGTCCCTTTTGCGATGATCTTACTATTACCTTCAGCTTCTATGCTGTCTATCAGTTCTCCATCAAATGCTGTATTGAAAGATATGCTTCCTGCTTCGCTTGCCGTCAAATGAATAGCAATAACCTGGTCGGACAGTGACGAGATTATTTCACGCTGGTATTCAACCCCATCGACAGTATAGTGGCATGAAAACACAGCTCTTTCGATATCGAGTTCACGATAGTAATAGCTATATTCTTCATGCCCGGGGAAATCAAGGTAAAGATTTCCCACAGTCTGATAGGGTGCACCATGCAATGAGGTAGCAATTACACTTTGATTTGTAAGGTTGTGTGCTGCTTCATAATTATCATTAAATATATATTCCCTTATCTGTGGGATTGCTTCAAGAGCGTTCGGGTTATCATTTCGTGACGGACCCCCGGCCCATACTGATTCTTCATTCAACTGCAATCTTTCCTGTTCAGGGTCTCCAAATACCATTGCTGCGATTCGTCCGTTACCAATGGGCAGTGCCTCGTTCCATGTTGAAGCCGGTTGGTTGTACCAAAGCTTCATATCGGTTTGGCTTTGGCTAAAAGCAGTCGATATAAGTGCCAGCTGCAATGCAAGAAATAATTGAAGGATTTTCATAGTGCTTAGTTTTGGTAGTGTCTAATAGTTAATGTAATTCGGTTTTAATAATTTGATATTTTATGTTCTTAACAGTTTTTACCTATCAGCAGGGAATAGTTTTATAATTCTTCAGTCCTTAAATTACACACCCCCTCTGTCCACCTCTCGAGAGGGGGATTAAAGGAGGTGTGTTGTAATTCAATACCTAATTTCATTTTAGTTTAATTATTCTTTACCCACAGAGCCGTTTCGAGTCTGATATCATCAGAGGCACTGCCCACCATAATTGTAAATTCACCTTCTTCCACTTCCCTGTTCATTTCACTATTCCAAAGAGCCAGTTCTTCGAATCCCAGTTTAAATGCTACAGTTCCTTCCTCACCAGGTTTAAGAACAATACGTTGAAATCCCCGGAGTGATTTTACCGGTGTAGTGACTGAACTTATCTTATCCCGTATATACAGCTGCACAACCTCAGTGCCTGCAACATCACCAGTATTCTTTATTTTGACATTTACTTCAACACTTCCGTCGGGAGTAATTACTTCTTCAGAAAGCTTTAAATCGGAGTATTCGAACTTCGTATAGCTTAAACCGTGACCAAATGCGTACAGCGGAGTATTCTTCTCATCGACATAAATATGTTTTGAAGAAGGCTTGTGATTATAATAAAAAGGTACTTGTCCAACCGAGCGTGGAAATGAAACGGGCAGCTTGCCCGAAGGATTTACATTACCCAGCAAAATATCGGCAACTGCCAGTCCTCCTTTCTCACCTCCAAACCATGCTTCGATAATAGCCGGAATATTTTCAGACACCCAGTTGATAGTAAGCGGACGACCATTAAAAAATACTACAACAACCGGTTTACCTGTTTCTTTGATTGCCCTTATCAGTGACATCTGGTTTTCATCCAGATCAAGTTTTGCACGATCTTTCCCTTCGCCAACGACTTCAACATTTTCTCCAAGAACCACCACTGCAACATCTGATCTTTTGGCCAGCGCAACAGCCTTTGTTATCAGTTCAGAATTATCTGTACCTGAACCATATCCTTTTTCGTAATTAATTTCGTAGGAATCAGGTGCACGCTGTTTCAGAGCATCAAGAATGGATATGCCCTTATCTGCGGGATTGGTATAACCTCCAAGGTACCTGCTTTCAGCCAGTGATCCGATGAGAGCAATTTTTTTATAATTATCTGTTAATGGTAAAACATTATTATCATTCTTCAATAAAACAATACCCTGCTGAGCAGCCTTCAGGGCAAGTTTCTGACTTTCCTGTGAATGGAAAATATTCTCACGTAATGCCGGATCGATATAAGGATCTTCAAATAAACCCAGCAGGAATTTAACCCGGAGAATATCGGCTACAGCGTTATTCAAATCTTTTTCCGTCAGCATATTTTTCTCCAAAGCTTCCAGGACCGATGCTTTAAATGATAGATGCTTAAAATCGTAGAACTGCATATTCAATCCTGCTTTCAGGGTTTTCGCCATCGCCTCTGCAGTATCTGTAACAGTACGGTGACTGTTCACGGTCATCCTTATCGATCCGAGATCGGCAAGGACGAAACCGCTGAAACCCCATTCATCACGAAGTAAATCCGTAAGTAACCATTTGTTGTGCACACAGGGAATGCCATCCAGTTCATGATATGCTGCCATAATACCTTTGGCCTTACCTATTTTCACGGCTTTTTCGAACGGAAATAAAAAGGAATTCCGTGCCTCACGTTCACCCATATAAACGGGAGCAATGTTGCTGCCGGCTTCAGGAACTGAATGCACTGCGAAGTGCTTTGGTTCTGCAATTACCGTATTATGTTCCGAAAGCGTATCACCCTGCATTCCCCGGACAATAGCAACAGCATTCATTGCTGAGAGATACGGATCTTCTCCAAATGTTTCTTCCACCCTTCCCCAACGGGGATCACGTGCCAATCCGAGAACCGGCGCCAGGATCATGCTGGTGCCGTGGCAACGAGTATCAGTAGCTATGGCCCTGCCAACCTGTTTTACCAGTGCGGTATCCCAAGCCGCAGCCAACTGAAGCGGTATCGGGAATGATGTACTTCCCAACCCACAATAGCCATGTAAACCCTCTTCAATAAAAAGTACGGGAATACCCAATCGCGTTTCTTCAACTGCATATTTTTGTATCTGGTTACTGATTTCAGAACTTAAAGGATACAGATCGTGGACAGAACCAATGCCTGTGGTACCCATAGCCAGCCTGGTTTTTTCAAGCGAGAAAGATACTGCTTCATGGCCATCCATATTTGCTACTTCCCTGCCCCAGAACATATCGAGCTGCATGATCTTTTCTTCAACAGTCATTAAATCCAACAAACTGGCTACACGCTTTTCGACCGGTATACCCGGATCTTGATAAGGATGGGAATATTCCTTCTGAACTGAATTGCACGAATACAAAATAGGTAGTATAACAATCCCGAAAACTATTGATTTCTTTCTTTTCAGTACTTTATTGATATGTAGTTTCATTTAAAAGCCGGTTTAATCGTTTTACCTGTAGTTATGCCATTTTCATTAAATGATTCAATGTTGAAATAGTAGTCTTGTCCTTTATTCAGAGTATTTATAGTAATCGTAGTATCGCTGTAGAAAATATAGTTATGATACAGCTTGTTTTCACGGCTCCCATAATTTATGTTGTAACCGGTAGCATTGTCTACCTTGTTCCATGTTAACATAACACTCCTTCCATTTCGAGGGTCTCTTTCAACTTTAAAGTCTTTAACCGGAGAAGGCTTCTCACCATTGCCAAGACCAAAAACACGAAAACCCGAAAGAGCAAAATTTCCACCGGGAATATGTTTGTTCTTCACTCTTAAATACCTGCAGCTAATTTTATGGTCGAGTTGAGTATAATCGTGTGAATTATCAGTCTGGTTTTCCGATTTATTGATAAGAAGTTTCCAATTGTTGCCCTCTACGGAAGATTCGACAGTATACTGAAAAGCGATGTCCTTTAACCTTCCTGATATACCGGTATTGTGTTCTGCAAAATTCAGCTGAATCGCATAAACATCATAAACATCATCTAAATCAAGGACAGCCCATTCATTGTCATTCCCTGTATGTGCGGACCAGTACGTACGTATATTTTCGTCCGTCATATTTTCGGGAGGCAACGAGTCGATAAAAGAAGAAGCTGTTACAGCTTTTTTAAATGATAAAATCATCCATCCGGGAAATATATCGTCGAAACCTTCAACTTTTTTTTGAGGAACTATAATGGGATAATCTCCAAATTTTGTGACGGTATACAGAACTGAATCTTGATCGACAAATGCAGGGTAAAGTGCCAGGCGTCTTTCAAAGATATGTTTTACCGATATGGTAACAGTACCAACATGCCAGTAATTACCGTATTTATCCGTGAATGTACTTCCATGGCCGGCACCACATGCAAAGCCTTCGGGTTTATATGCAAACGGATTATGTTCAGCCGACACATACGGACCAAGTGGTTTATCAGAAATATAAACCCCGTCGGAATAGCTTTTGAATTCTGTACCCGGACCTGCATATTGCAAATAATACCGACCATTTATTTTATTCATCCAGGAACCTTCAATCCATGGTGAATTATTATATAGAGTATTATAATCACCCGGTACTTCCCATCCATATTTATCACGAATGGAATTCATAAGTATAACCGGTTCACCGACCGGTTCAAAATTATTTTGGTAATCGAGTTCAATGCAATAAATAGGATTTACATTAGAACAGCCCCAGAAAAAATATAACCTGCCATCATCATCGAGAAAGAGTACAGGGTCAGCTGCAGCTAAAGGCAGAGACTCCCTGGCAATCTCCCATTTACCTGTTTCCGGACCGGTCGATTTAAAAATTGTGTTCTTTACTGAGCCTGCCATGAAGTATACAGTGTCTTCAATTACAACAGCAGTCGGAGCATAATCTTCAACAGGAATCTGGTCGGTGGCAATAAAATTCCAACTGATAAGATCGGGCGAACTCCAGTAGCCCCCCGACTTGGAAGCAAACAGGTAATACATATCCTTAAACAGAATTATCACAGGATCTGCCGCTTCCCTTCTGGAAGGTTCTTCCAACTGAAATCTGTAACTAATATCCACAGGATTACATATCGTTTGCAACTCCTTATCGGGAACATTCTTATTGCATGATACAGACAAGGATGCAACAAGAATTAATAGGTCGACCGGTTTAAGTTTAAGATTCATAAGACTATAAAAGTTAATCCGCAATATTAAAGCCGGTTGTAATCTTCTCATCAGATGAACTTCCACCTAAAAAGATCCTATACTCACCTTTTGGTACATCCGGCGACTGCTTTGCTTCATCCCACTTTTTAAGATCGTTAACAGGTATCGTTATTTCCAGTGTCTTTTTATTTCCTTTTTCAATTGTTACCCGCTTAAAATATCTCAGCTCTTTCAACGGAAGATTTTTACCTTCAGGATAAACGAGATATGCCTGAGCCACCTCATCGCCGTCCATATCGCCGGAATTTGTTATATCTACAGAAAAAGAGATTATCTCATTTACTTTATAATTTTCAGCAGGTTTGCTTTGCCAGTTGTAGTCGAATCGGGTATAGCTAAGTCCGAAGCCAAAAGGATAAAGCGGTTCTTTCTTAAAATATCGATATGTACGTTCTGCCATTTTATAGTCTTCAAAAGGTGGCAGATCATTTAGCGACTTATAAAAAGTAACCGGCAGTCGTCCGGCAGGATTATAATCACCAAACAGCACTTTAGCAATGGCAGTGCCTCCATCCTGGCCGGCATACCACGCATTTAAAATGGCCGGAATATTTTCAGTTTCCCAGTTGAAATTCATTGCGCTACCTGTGAAAAGAACAAGTACAACAGGTTTCCCTGTATTTTTTAGTGCTTTCATATATTCTGTCTGAATAGCGGGAATGTCGATGCAGCTTTTATCGGCATCTTCACCTTCCAGGGCATTGGAAATACCGCCAACAAAAACAATTACATCGGCATCCTTGACTTTATTTACCAGGTTTTCAGGATTGCTTTTTTCAATGACTCCTGTTTTAAACTTAAATGCCGAACGACCACCTATCTGGAAGTATTCAATCTTTATCTCATAGCTGCTGCCGGCTACTCCTTTAAAATTATATTGGCGCGTAAGGTTTCCATGATCCCACCATTCATTGAGACATTCCCTGTCATCGATATATAATTTGTATCCATGTTCCGATTCAATCTGTATTGCGTAATTATCAGTTTTTGAGGGTTTGAATATTGTTTTATATCTGATCGATATATTAGTATTTTCTATTCCTTTAATAATCTGGCTCTCCTGTGGCGAATTCAAATCGATGGAAGTCTGCAGTACCGAAACCAATGGTTCTCCTTCCAGATTTCGATTAGCGTAATATTCTGCAAGCCATCCCTTTTCATCTTCAAAAAAGAAATTTTGACTCAGATCAATGGTTTTAAAAAGATTATCATTATCGTAATTAAGACCTTTCTCATAAATTACATCGGCATTGCTGCCAGCTGTGGCTTTTATTCCTTCCAGAACTGATACAATATGCGTTGGGAAGCCATTATAATTTCCCAGCTGTGCCCCTCTGTTATCGGCATTTGGACCAACAACTGCTATTGTTTTAATATCTTCATCAAGGGGGAGGAGATTGTTTTCATTCTTTAGAAGAACAATGGACTTCTGTGCCATTTCCAATGACTGGATTTTATTCGAATCACTTTCAATAATTACCGGTTCCAGTTGACTATATTTTACCAGGTTATCGGGATCAAACATACCAAGACGGAACCTGATCATGAACAGCCTCTTTACAGAAACATCAATATCTTTTTCACTGATGAAATTGTTTTTAACCGCGTCGAGAAGTGCCTGGTACGACCCTCCGCATTCCAGGTCGGTACCGTGCAAGACAGCATCTGCAGAAGCTGAAGCTGCATCGAGATGAGTTTTATGTCTGGTATAAAAATCGTCGACTGCCCCGCAATCGGAGGTGGCATACCCTGTAAAACCCCACTGGTTTCTCAGAAAGTCGTTCATTAAAAAATCGTTTCCACAACAAGGCTGCCCGGCATACCTGTTATAAGCACACATAACGGCTGATACCTTTGCATCGACCACAAGATGTTTAAAAGCCGGCAAGTAAGTATCCCACAAGTCATAATTGCTGACAGTAACATCGAATTCATGACGTAAAAGCTCGGGACCACTGTGCACAGCATAATGTTTTGCACATGCCGATGTTTTCAGATATTTCGGATCATCACCCTGGAGCCCATGAACCATGGCCGCTCCCATTACCGAAGTCAGGTAAGGATCTTCACCGTAAGTTTCCTGTCCGCGCCCCCAGCGAGGGTCACGTACAATGTTAATGTTAGGAGTCCAGAACGTAAGTCCGCGGTAACGTTCTCCTGCAAGATCCAATCGCAATGATTCGTGATACACAGCCCTTGCTTCATCAGAAATATATGAAGCTGTTTTTCGCAGTGCATCACTGTCGAAAGTTGCTGCCAGACCAATTGCCTGCGGGAATACAGTTACATTCAGTCCTGACCTTCCAACACCGTGCAGACACTCGTTCCACCAATCGTAGGCAGGAATACCCAGCCGATCAATTGCAGGTGAATGGTTCATCATTTGAGATACCTTTTCTTCCAGCGTCAACCGGTTTACCAGGTCATCGACCCTGTATTCAAAAGAAAGCCCGGGATTCTGAAAAGGATACTCATAACCATTATTACAGGTATACTGAATTACAGAAGCAATAAATATTACTGCTATCACATAACATTTACTTATTTTCTTCACATTCATAACTGATAAAATTTATTAACCTTTTAAATATTTACCAGAAGTTAGCAAATATATCTTCTGTAACTCATTTGAGAATCTTCATTTTTTACCTTCTGCCGAACAATCACCATAAAGTTCTTTATACAGTTCATCTGAAAAAGGTATCTCCTTCCTCAGCATTTTACCAGCCATTCCGACAAGCTTCAGGTAATAATCGGTTGGTAAACCTTCATATGTTACGAAGGCTGCATTCACCGGCGGATTATTCGTGCATTTAAATATGGCAGTTCCTTCGTCGATCTCATCGAACATGGCGACATAAAGCATGTCAGCACCCTTATCAATTGCAGTACTTATCTGTGACCATATGAATTTTCCTTTGTACCGGGGTATCTGATCAAGAGGAGTGCTTCCTTTATGCATGTTATACCAACTGAAGCCGGGATAAACACAAGGAGAATAATCAACACCGTTTTCCTTGCACCATGCAATGTCTTTTTTAATATGTGTGGCATACATGTTCATTTCATTATAAATATTGAGGGTGAACCGGCCAACCATCCAGGGCATAACAATATCTGCCGAGCGGATCAGATCATGCAGATAAGTATCGGGAAGACAGTCGGAATCAAGTTCTCTGAAATATGTAGGAACCCCCAGCATTAAAGAACAACCCCCGTATTCCGGATCATTCTTTAAAAAATCAATAAGTTTATCGATACCTATATCCCGAATGTTATAGGGTCTGTCCGGGAATCCGAGGCCCCAGATTGCAACCAACGGTTTTTGGTTATGATAAAGATAAGTTTGTTTTGCCCCGTAATTTTTAACCTTAAGGTCATCGCACAGATGTTTCCAGTCCTCTATGATCAGAGAACAGTCATCATCGTTGGGTCTTAGTCCTGACAAATCGTACATAACAGCAATTGCCCGTTCATATTTCTGTGATGCTTTAAGGGCATTACCCAGCACTATATCAGGGATTTTTCTCGCTTTTTCATTTCGGCAGTAACTATAAAAGCGCTGTACAAATACACCGTCGATACCATACTCTTTCATCCAGCGAAAATGAACATCAGTTGTAGATTCATCAGCAGAACTAAAGACCCTGGCAGGAGATCCGTCACTTTCAATAAAACTTGCAGGGTAGCTTTTTTCATACTCCGACATATCAGGCCATAAGTCGATGGTAAGATGAGCCGTGTCAAATTTATTTTCTGATCCATAGTGAACCCATCCCTGATCGGTTGCATCGCCTTCGGCCCTGAACCACCCCTGATAGCCACACATCACCAGTCCCTTGTAGGTTGGATACAGCGGATAATTCCTAACACTTTGCGACGATGCAACCAGACTCAGTACTATGAAACACGCTATTATGAATATGTATCTTTTCATTTGCTTCCGGAAGTTTGTTTAATACTGTGTTGATTCATTAAATTTTTCAATCAGCATTGAAAACCGAAGCAAATTACACGCCCGCCCTTAAAAAAGAATTAATAAACGATTAACGGCAGATTAAAACGAAAGAATATTTATAATTTTTGAAATAGTGCCTGATCCGGAGAAATGTATTTTAGCTTATTTATTAAGGTATATGAAGTAAAATTTCAGTACCTATTGTTGATTTAAATTTATAATGGCTAACAGAAAAATAAAAAGAATCCAAATCTAACTGCTATTTCTCAGTGAACTTAATAGTTACTCAGTGTTCTCTGTGGTTCAGTTATTTATATTAACCACAAAGTACTAGAAGAAGAATCTCAAAGTACACAAAGGATTTTTCAGACAACCTCTTACCGAAAATCACTTAATCTATGTTGCTTAACGGTTATCTACTTTGGATAGTTTTGCTTTTGAAGATTTATTAAACAATTCGGGATGCGTGTTTCGTAAACTTTTTGCTATTTCCTCCGGCAACTCTGTATTATATAAAGTAGCAACGAAATGAAAATGTTCAGGCGTGAGTCCGCTGACATTTGTGAACTTACAGTTTAAAAGTCCTGTTCCCGTGAAATCGATATCGTTGAAGATAACGTTGTCAAACTCAACCTTATCAAGCCTGGAACATACAAAGCCCGGGGTAACCATTACATTGAAACTTTCAACGCTTTCATTTTTAACATTCAACCTTACCGGATTATTAAAAACGCAATTAGTAAACCTTATATTCCATATTTTTGTGTGGTCAAACTGAGTGTCGGTAAATGAGATCTTGTCAAATAAGGTGTCACGTATCAATGTTTTAATAAAATATACATGAGTAAATATTCCTTTGACAAATGCCGATCGAAGAATTTCTCCTGAATTCAGCTTTACATTTCGAAATTCAAACGGATTCCTGTTGCCAAACACTGAATCGATAATTCTGCTTAATTTAAACCTGACTTTCTGTAATGAGACAGAAAGTCGAATTCCCTTTAATTCAACATCTTTTAACCCGGACAGATTGCTTAAAAAGATATTTTTTTTATAAGATGCCAGAGAAAGACTTTTTAAATTATCAATCAGTAAATCAGTTTTATCTTTCTCATTATCCGGGATTATTTTTTCAATATGTTTTAATATTCCGGCGATATTCTTTTTCCTCCTGATAACATCTGATATTATTTTAATCAGCATAATCACTACCAGTGAATATATGGCAACTAAGATCCATTCCTGTTTTAAGACCCGAATTACATTTGAATCCTTAAAAAACTTTATGATCAGATAAAAGGTTGCCATTACTGACCATATGCTTATGGCAATAATCATTACTTCACTATGAAGAAACTTGTTTACTGAAAATGATTTTTTACCGCTGTAAACGTTTACACGCCTTGAATCTGCTAAATCCATACTGTTCAATTTCCTTTCCCAAACCATTAACAATTAAATTGGCGAAATGTTTAACGTAACATATTTTATAATGTTCAGAAGGATAAAATAAAGTTCAATCTGTTGCCTGAGAATACAATAATTGAGATATTATTGCGGTTAATAATTTCAAACAATAAGTTTCCTTTCTTATTATTTACAAAAACAAGATATCGTAAAAAAGATACATTACAATAAATGAGACCAGCATTAATTATTTTATCAACTGTTATAAGCTTACAATTGTTTGCCCAGATAAAACCCGGTTATGATAAGAAAGAAACCATGGATATGATTGCCATATGTAACAGCTTTACTTTCATAGACCTGTACAATTCTGACGCCGAGATACTGCCTGAAGATTATCAGAAGAAATATACATCGGGAGTTTTCGGGATGGATAATAAGTTTCAGATTTATCAAAAAGGTTCAGTTGCGGTGATAAACTTCAGGGGATCTACAGCTAAAAAAGAGAGCTGGCTGGAAAACGTTTATGCAGCCATGATCCCGGCCAGGGGAACGATGAAAACAGCAGGGGATATTTTCAACTATTGTTTCGCACAGGACACGGCAGCAGCAGTGCACAGCGGTTTTGCGCTTGCCGTTGCATTTTTATCAAATGATATCATATTTCATATTAATAATTTAAACCGGGAAGGTATTTATGATATAATACTTACAGGACACAGCCAGGGAGGGTCACTTGCCAATATGATGCGTGCCTGTTTGGAAAATTTATCCGACAATGAAATATCAGAAAAAAACAGGTTTAAAACATATGCATTCGCTGCACCGATGATTGGTAATGATATTTTTATCGATGAATACGACAGACGCTTTTGTGATGATCAAACAAGTTTTACCATTATCAATCCGGAAGATCCGATCCCTGATTTTCCTTTGGGTAATGCAGGCTCTGACTTTTCCGACCAGTTAAAGATACTGCTGGAAGACCCGGATAACTTTGATCCGAAACAAATGCTTTACGCCGGATTATTTAGTTTATTTGAAGATAATATCATGGAATCGGTAATAAAACTTGGGCACTCTGCATCAGATCAGATATCAAAAGAAGTTGGCCCTGTAGAGATGCCTGAATATGTTCAGGATATCAGTTACCGCAGAACCGGAAATTTAATTAAGATTGAACCGGTTGTGTATCCTAAAATGCTTAATGATTCTTCAATATTGCAGAACGATTCATTAATGGCAATTTATAAGATTGGTGATAACGGGCATTTTATTAATGATGAACTTTATAAAAAAGAACCCTGGGGTTATCAGCATAAACCTTATAATTATTATGTATCAATGCTCAGATTGTATTACCCGTCACAGTATGCCATTCTGGAAAAGAAATACCTGCCTGAGAATTTGTAGGGAATAGACGGACATATACTAAAACATAAACTCCAATTTCCATAACTAGTGATACTCTGACCGTAAGTAATTGAGATTGCTGCATCACCGTTTATCCTCCCCGTAGTGATGTTAGTATTAAATCATATTTCAATTAAATTATAATCTTAATAGCCCGAATAATGAATACAATCCTAACCTTATTACATTATTTATTCTGGCATTCATCCAAAAATTAATAAGCTAATAAGGTTTATAATTTGTCGCTAAATCTTGTCTACTAAGGTTTTTAAACAGAAATAAGGTTTGTATTTCACATAACATCCAGTTTTATTAACGTTGTATATTCATTAATTAATCAGTTTTTCCAATTCACTACACCTTCTCATTTATAAACCTGCTGTACATTGCTAATCTTTCACTAAACAGACCAACATCTTACTACTTACGATATAAAAACTTTGAATTATAGTGCAGGCCATTCCTGGTTATTATGCTGATTATGTAAATCTGACTTGCATAATGAGAATGATCCAGGTTAAGCTTTATACTGT